>JBMONO010000018.1:0-95110 GCA_049323655.1 Thermodesulfobacteriota bacterium
GAGATTCTGAAGTGATACTGTCGGGAATGAAGGCGCCCCAAAGGGTGTATGTCGTTTTTTTTCCATCGGGTTCACCTTGAACAAGCCAAACCTTGTTTCCGATCGCTTTTTTGAGAAGGCCAATTTTTTTACTGAGAAAGCCGAGAGATGTTGATGTCGCTTTCAGGCGATAGCCCATTCTCCTGACGCTGTGATATGCAATGAAATGTTCCATGTCTCCAGACGTGTCTCCTCATGTGTTATCCATAAATTGTAAAAGCTGGAGTCAGCATGCCCCTCCCCGGACAAATACGCAAGAAAAATACATGAGGAGGTAAGGGAGGGGTCGGCTGGAGACGATGGAAGGTCATGCCTTTTTCAGGCAGAGCAGCCGGCCCTCCAGGCCCCCGTTGAAGAGGGTTTTCTGCCAGAGCGGTTTGCCGCCGAGCTGGCCGGTCAGCTCAGCGGCGCCGAGATAGAGAAAGGCGGCGCTGAGGAGGGATTCCCGGCGGATGTAGGCGCCGAGATCGCGCAGCAGGCGTCCTGCGTCCTTTTTGTCGTGCAGGCGGATGCCGTAGGGCGGATTGGTGACGAGCACGCTTTGCTGGGTAAGCCGGATCTGGCGGAAGTCGCGGACGGCAATGGGCACCGTGTCGCCGTGGGGCAGGAGGCTGAGGTTGGCCCTGGCGGCCTTTACCGCCGCCGGGTCCATGTCGCTGCCGGCAAGCAGCCCTTTGGCGGGCCGGCGGATGGCGGCGTTGGCCTCGCTTTTTACCTGCTGCCAGAGGCCGGCGTCAAAGTCCGGCAGGCTCTCAAATCCGAAGCGCCGGCGCAGAAAGCCCGCTGGGATGCGGCAGTGGTGCATCAGCGCCTCGCAGAGGAGGGTACCGGAGCCGCACAGGGGGTCAAGGAGCGGCATCTCTCCGTTCCAGCCGCTTAAGGAGATGATGGCCGCGGCCAGGGTTTCCTGCATCGGCGCCTCGACGCTCTCCCGGCGGTAACCTCGCCGGTGCAGGGAGCCGCCCGAGGTGTCGACGCTGATTGTCGCCTTGTTGCGGTCGATGCGCAGGTTGAGCCAGAGGTCGGGCTGAGTGGTGTCGATGTTCGGCCTGATGCCGCAGCGGTCGCGGAAATGGTCGACCACCGCGTCTTTCAGGCAGAGGGCGGCATAGCGCGAGTGTTTGATGGCGCTTGCCGCCACCGAGGCCTTGACGGCAAAGGTCTGATGCTCGGAGAGGAGCAGATGCCAGTCGATCTTGCGCGCCGTCTGGTAGAGGTATTTGGTGCTGTGGCAGTCAAAGGTGAGGAGCGGGGCGAGAATGCGGGTGCAGAGCCGGGACAGGTAGTTGGCCCGGTAGAGGATGGCCGAATCGGCGGAGAAGTAGACCCCCATGAAGGCGGTCTTGACATCGTCGCCGCCGAGGGCGGCCAGTTCTGCAGCGCCCTCCGGTTCGAGGTCCCGGGCGATCTGGGCGAAATAGCGGCCGGTCTTCTGGTAAGCGAACATGGAGGCGGTCACCGTGCCGCCGGTTTTTTTTTGCTGGTAAGAAATTCCAGGCTTTCCTCGTCGTGCAGCCGATAGGCCTCCTCCGCCAGTTTTTTCAGGGTGGAGGCGATGGCGTCCGCCGCCGGCAGCGGTTCGATGACCGGCAGATGGTGTTCGATGGGTACCGGTGCGGCGATGGCCATTTTCTTCTCCAGGCTCTGGGCGATGCCGATCTCCATGCCGCCTTCCATGCTGCCCACTTTTTTCGGGCCGCCGAGGGAGCGGAGAAAACCGAGCATGGAGCCGAGATCGTTCTGCATGTGGAAGAGTTCGATCTCCTCGGCAAGATTCTGGTTGGCCTCTTTCAGTTCGGCAAATTTCTGCCGGTACTGGCGGGTGTGGAATTCAAGGCGGTCGTAGCAGTCGAGCAGGAGGTTCGTGAACCGGCCGCGCCGGGTCAGGCCATGTACCTTGATGCCCTCGAAGACCCGCGCCCGGATGGTGTGTGATTCCGCGAAAAAGGGGTCGTAGAACTGTTTTTTTTCAAAGGTGGTGAGGGAGAGAAAACGGTCGATCAGCCCCTCCTCCTTGAGGATGATGTAGATGCGGATCAGGTCGAAGCTGATCCGTTTCTCCAGGATGAAGGACTGTATCCGGATCTCGTTTTCCAGGTCAAGCGTGTCCTCCTCGATCAGCTTGCGGTAGCCGAAGTAGCGGTCGGCCATGTCTCTCTTGATCTCGTAGGCGATGACCTCGTCGATTTTTGCTGGCATGGAGTTTGTCAGGAGAAGGTGAGGATGTTGAAGCCCTTGGCAACGGACCAGGGACGGCTGGCGGCAAAGCCGCTGATCTCAAAGAGAAGGACTTCAAGCAGCAAATAGGTTCTGCTGCCCTTGCGCAGGCAGCCGGTGACGGTATCGCCGTGGTGGCCGAGCGCCGCATGCAGGTGGATCTTCGGCTCGTTGTTTTCATCGCGGAAGATACTGCCGCTGCCCAGGGTCTCGCGGGCGTCGCGCATTTCGCGCCAGACCGGTTCCGGCGGCATGACCGGTTCGCGCGGCCCGGTGACGAGATCGATCTCACGGATGCCGCCGATGACCTGAAACCAGGCGTTGCGGATGTTTTCTTTTTTTACGATGTCGGTCAGGCCGGTGAGCAGGTCATCGCCGTCGTCAAAGCGGATGGCGAGCACTCTGCCGATGGTGCCGCTGCGGTAGTCCATGGGGATGTCTCCTGGGTGTTCCTGCCCAAAGGACAGGCGTGAGAGCTGTCATCAGCCGTTCTGCCATTTTTGCCGTTCCGCCGCCGCCTTGAGCAGGCGGAATATCTCCCTGCCCAGTACTGCACTGCGGTTGCGGGTATAGCGCCAGGCGGCGAGCCGCACCGCATCGGTGTCGAGATCGGGAAAGTGGGCGGCCGCGGCGGTGATGGCCGGGCTGGGCCAGGAATCGGCGTCCTCCTCATCGTCAGCGTTTTCGGCGGCGGCAATGGCCTCGTTGATGATGGTGTCGCGCAGATTTTCCAGTTCGTGGAACTCTTTTTTGTGTTTGAGGCGGGAGCCCTTCTGTTCTTCCATGAAGACAAAGAGCGGCCCGCTGTCGTCGAGTTCACGGAGGTTTTTTGCCAGAAACTTGATCTGCCGTTTCCTGGCCCCGGTTTTCAATGGTCGGGCTGCCAGGATTTCTCCCTTGAGGAAGTCGTCGCAGGGCAACCGGTTGATGTCCTGGGGCGAGAGTTCCACCAGCTCGACGGCCAGGGCCTCGATGTTTTTGACCCGCCTTTTTTTTTCGGAGCGCGACAGCTGATAGTCCATGATTTTAGTTGCTAAGGTTCGCGGCGCTACGGTACTATGAGCCTCTTGTCAGAGGCGGGCCGGGGTGGCGCCTGTTTCCCCTATCTAACCCGAAAGCTGCTGCGGACGCAAAAGAATAATTGTTCCCTGCCCAGGAAGGAGCCGTGATGACGACAAAAAAATTTACCGTGACCCAGCCGACCCGCATCCGTTTCGGGGTCGGAGTGATTGGCGATCTGGCCCAGGCCGTCGCCGATGTCGGCGGCACCAAGGTGATGCTGGTGGTTGATCCAAGCCTGAAAGAAGTCGGGTTATTGGAAAAAATCGTCGCGCCGCTCGATGGCGCCGGGGTGAAATATGTGCTCTTCGACCATGTTGACCCGGAACCGGGCCTGAAGCTGGCCGACGAGGGGGCGAAAATCGCCGGCAAGGCGAAATGCGACTGCGTCATCGGCGCCGGCGGCGGTTCGGCCATGGATGTGGCCAAGGCGGTGAGTATCCTGCTGACCAACGGCGGTAAGGCGGTTGATTATCTCGGCCTTGGCAAGATCGGCAAGCCCGGCGTGCCGAAGATCATGGTGCCGACCACGGCCGGCACCGGCGCCGAGGTGACCTTCACCGCGGTGTTCATCAACGAGAAGACCAAGAGCAAGGGCGGCATGAACGGCGACCCGCTTTATCCCGAAATGGCGGTGCTCGACCCGGCCCTGACCCTGACCCTGCCGCCGCACGTCACCGCCGCGCCGGGCATCGACGCCTTCACCCACGCCCTGGAGGCCTTTGTCTCCACCCAGGCGCACCCCATTTCCGACATGTACGCCCTGGAGGCGCTGAGCCTGATCAGCGCCAATCTGGCCATGGCCTTTGCCAACGGCGCCAATATCGAGGCCCGTTCCGCCATGATGATGGGCAGCCTGCTCGGCGGCAAGGCGCTCGCCACCGCCGGCGTCGGCCTGGTCCATGCCATGGCCTATCCCCTGGGCGGCATGTTCGGCATTCCCCACGGTCTGGCCAATGCCGTCCTGCTGCCCTATGTGGTCGAGTACAACATCATCGGCAATCCGGACAAGTTCGCCCGCATCGCCGAGGTGATGGGCTACGACGTGGCCGACCTCTCCCTGCGCGACGCGGCCCGCACCGCGGTGGAGGCGGTCTATGAACTTAATCAGGATGTGGAGATCCCGGCAAGCCTGGAGGCCATCGGCGTCCCGGCGGACAAAATCCCGAAGATGGCCGAGATTGCCCTGACCGTCACCCGGCCGGTGGAGAACAACCCCCGTCGGCCGAGTCTCGACGACGTGATCCGGATTTATGAGGTTGCCCACAAGGGCTGGTAAGTCTGGTTGATTGGTCTTGCCGGGCCAATTGGTCGTGTTGGTCTTCAACCAAGCAAGGCAAGAAGACCGATCAGGCCAGTGCGACCAATTGGACTAATCAGACTAATGAGACCATTGGACCAGTCAGACCAATTGAACCAATAATGGGAGAAAGAGCATGCCCGGTTTTGAGGTGTTTGGCGAGGAAGAAAAGAGGGAGATCATGGAGGTGCTCGACACGGGCGTCCTTTTCCGCTATGAGTTTCCCCAGCAGCGCAAGGGGATCTACAAGGTGCGCGCCTTCGAAGAGCGCTTCGCCGCCTATTGTGGAGTCAAACACGCCCAGGCGGTCACATCCGGCACCGCGGCGCTCAAGGTGGCGCTGGCCGCGCTCGGCATCGGGCCGGACGACGAGGTCATCACCCAGTGTTTTACCTTTGTCGCCACCTGGGAGGCGATCTTCGACGTCGGCGCGGTGCCGATCTTTGCCGAGGTGGACGATACCCTCAACATGGACCCCCGTGATCTGGAAAAAAAGATCACCCCGCGCACTCGCTGCATCATCCCTGTCCACATGCTGGGCGCCCCGGCCCGCATTCGGGAGATCAAGGCCATTGCCGATAAACACGGCATCCCGGTGCTGGAGGACACCGCCCAGGCGGCGGGCGCCACCCTGGAGGGCAAGCGGCTCGGCAGCTTCGGCGTCTGCGGCACCTTCTCCTTTGACCCGGTCAAGACCATGACCACCGGCGAGGGCGGCATGATCATCACCGATGACGAGAAGCTGTGGCGCAACATGTCGGAATACCATGACCACGGCCACGACCATGTGCCCAATCCCGGGGCCCGGGGTGGTGAGGGCCGCGGTTTCATCGGTTTCAACTACCGGATGATGGAACTGCAAGGGGCCATCGGTCTCGCCCAGCTGGCCAAGCTCGATGACATGATCAGCCGCCAGCGGAAAAACAAGGCAGCCCTGCAAGAGGGGATTGCCCAGATCCCCGGCGTCACCTTCCGCACCATCCTTGATGAAGAGGGAGACTCCGCCACCTTTATCGGTTTCTTCCTGCCGGACGCCGAGCGGGCCAGGGCGGTGAACAGGGTGCTGGTCGACAACGGCGCCGGCGCCATCGCCTTTGGCGCCAATACCTGGCATTTTTATCCGAAGTGGGAGCATCTGCTGGCCGGCGCCACCCTGGCCCGATCGGGCTGGCCCTTCAACGGTCCGGATGGCAAGCGCCGGGTGGTCTACGACAAGGAAGCCCTGCCCGCCTCCGCCGCCCTGATGGACCGCCTGCTCGTCTATCAGGTGCCGGTCCTGCTGACCGATGAGCGGCTCGCCCAGATGCGCGCGGCACTGAAGAAGGCGGCGGCGGTGTAACAGGCGTATTGAGTCGTTTCACTGTTCAAACGCTTGAACGCTTCATCGTTTACACGCTCAAAACCCTTCACGCCGGCAGATAGATATCAAAGCGGCTGTTGGTGCTGCTGATGACGGTGGAGGGGGGGCGTGACCCGAGCTTTTCCGCCCCTTTGGGGCGTTTGACCACCACCCGGCTGCCGGGATGGAGCAGGGCCCAGTCGAGCAGTTGTGATGCGTCGCTGTCCTCGCCCACCAGGGCGCGGACAAGGCGCATCTCCTTTTTGACCAGGGCGCTTTTGCTGCGGTGCGGGTACATGGGGTCGAGATAGATGACGTCCGGCGCCGGGGTAAAAGGCGGCAACGCCAGGCAGTCGGCCGTGGTCACGCTGATGCGGGCGATGATGGGGGCAAGTTCGGCTTGCCGAGCGGCCCGTTCGAGCCCGTCTTCCAGCAGGGCGGCGAGCACCGGCGAACGTTCCATCATCATTACCCGGCAGCCGAGGCTGGCGAGGATAAAGCCGTCACGGCCCAGCCCGGCGGTGGCATCAAGAACCAGGGGACAGCGGTTGGCCTTGAGCCCCACCGCCCGGGCCAGGGGCTGTTTGCGGCCGCCGCCGCAGCGCAGCCGGTAGAGCAGGGGGCCGGCGGCAAAATCGACCCGGACGGTTTCTTTGGCGCGCGGGTCGGCCCAGCGCAGCTCCAGGTGGTCGCCGGTCATTGCCAAAAGCAGCTCCGCGCCGGTCGGTTTGGCCAGATCCAGGGCGAGTCCCAGCCGGGCCGCCAGCGCTTCCGCCCGCGGTCGAAGCTCCGGATCGTCGCAGACCATCGTGATGCGGGTCGGGGTGTTCATCTGTTTGTGTCAATTGCCGGGATAAAGGTAAAAGTACATGGATTTACAGCATAAATCAGAACCAAAGGTGGTGGCCGTCATTCCGGCCCGTTACTATTCTAACCGCTTTGAGGGAAAACCCTTAGCAAAAATCCAGGGCAAGCCGATGATCCAGCACGTCTACGAGCGGGCCGCCACCGTGCCCTTGCTTTCCCGGGTGGCGGTGGCCACCGATGACGAGCGGATCGCCGACTGTGTCCGCTCCTTCGGCGGCGAGGCGGTGATGACCCTGCGCGAGCACGTCTCCGGCACCGATCGGCTGGCCGAGGCGGTCTCTATTATGGACATCCCGGAGCAGGACGTGGTCGTCAATATCCAGGGCGATCAGCCGCTTTTCCCGGCCGAGGTGGTGGAGCAGGTGGCCCGGCCCCTGCTCGACGATCCGGCCCTGCCGATGGCGACCCTGATCTACAGGATCATCCGGCCGGAGGAGATCGACGATCCCAACCATGTCAAGACGGTTTTTGACCGCAACGGCATGGCCCTCTACTTCTCCCGGGCGTCGATCCCCTTCCAGCGTGACCCGCAGAATCCGCCACCGCCCACCTACTATAAGCACCTTGGCTTTTACGCCTATCGGAAGGGCTTTCTCCTCACCTTTGTCGGCCTGCCGGAAGGGGAGTGGGAGCGTTTCGAAAAACTCGAACAGCTGCGCGCCCTTGAATTCGGCTACCGGATCAAGGTGGTGCTCACCGAGCACGACTCCGTCGAGGTGGATACCCCGAAGGATCTCGACCGGGTGGAGCAGATGATGGCAGGCTGCCAACTGTGATTTTTTTGCCATGGAGCGTCCAAAGAGGGCGGAGTGACCTTGCTTTGGTGAAGATTCCCCGGCGGTCTCCGTGTGCTCCGTGGTGTATTGGTTTTTTTATGAATTTCTACTGAGCGAGGAGAAAGAATGAGAAAAAAGATAACCATCATCGGCGCCGGCAATGTCGGCGCCACCGCAGCCCACTGGGCGGCAAGCCGCCGGCTCGGCGATATCGTCCTGCTTGACGTGGTGGAGGGCGTTCCCCAGGGCAAGGCCCTCGATCTGCTCCAGGCCGGTCCGGTGGACGGCTTTTCCGGCCGAATCATCGGTTCCAACGACTATGCCGACTCCGCCGGTTCGGATGTAGTCATCATCACCGCCGGACTCGCCCGTAAGCCCGGCATGTCCCGTGACGATCTGCTCGCCAAGAACGTGGCCATCGTCAGATCATGCGCCGAGCAGGCGGCGGCCCATTCACCCGATTGTGTGCTCATCGTCGTCACCAATCCCATCGACGCCATGGTCTATACCGCCTTCAAGGTTTCCGGGTTTCCGCGCAACCGGGTGGTGGGCATGGCCGGCGTCCTCGATTCAGCCCGCTACCGTACCTTTCTGGCCGAGGCCCTGCAGGTTGCGCCCCGCGATGTCAACGCCATGGTTATGGGCATCCACGGGGATAACATGTTGCCCCTGGTGCGGCTGGCCAATGTCGCGGGCATCCCGGTGACCGATCTGCTCTCCGACGAGGAACTGCGTGCCATTGTCAGCCGCACCCAGCACGGTGGGGCGGAAATCGTCAACCATCTGAAAACCGGTTCCGCCTTCTACACCCCGGGCCTGGCCGCGGTGGAGATGGCCGAGGCCATTCTTACCGACAGCAAGCGGGTGCTGCCCTGCGCCGCCTATGTGGAGGGTGAGTTCGGATTTTCCGGCTGCTTCCTCGGCGTGCCGGTGGTGCTCGGCGCCGGCGGGGTGGAGCGGATCATCGAGTTCGAGCTGACCGAGGACGAGAAGGACGCCCTTGCCCAGTCCGAGGTGGCGGTGCGCAAACAGATGACGGCCACCGGTCTGTGAAAGGGTGCTGGGCGGTTCTCGTTTTTCTGAACAGGAGCGGAAAAAGGGATGGCGACGCGCGGCAAGGATGATCCGGTCATAGCCCGGTTGCGGCAGCTCGAACGGAGCAAGCTGGTCCCCTTTGACCTGGTGCCGCGCCGCAATCTGGTGGAAAAGCTGATCGAGATCGTCCTCGTCGGTCCGCCCCCCGCTCCGCCCGCGGTCACCACCGCTTTCGAGGAACTGGCGGCGGAGCTGCGCCAGGTCGATACCTCGGGACTGCGGGTCGTCGTCCTCGGCGGCGGTTCCGGTCTCTCCAACGTCATCGGCGGGGACAGCCGCGGCCCTGGCTGGGCTGCAAACCCCTTTCAGGGGATGAAGGAGGTTTTCCCCCATACCACCGCCGTTGTCTGCGTCACCGACGACGGCGGTTCCACCGGAGAGTTGCTCAAGGATCTGCCCCTTATCGCCCTGGGCGATATCCGTCATGTCATGCTCTCCGCCGTACGGGAACGGGTTCTGCGCGACGCTTACGGGCTTGACGGGATGGAGTGCCGGCAGACGGCCGGCAGCCTCCATCGGCTCTTCAATTACCGTTTTAACGAGGAACCGGAGAGTGTCGCCGGTCTGCTCGCCGCCGACGGGCTCTCCCTCGATGGTCTGCCGCTGCCCTTGGCCGGCGGCCTGTTGGAGCTGCTTGATCTCCTCTTCACCGACCTGCGATTGCGCCCCCTGCTCCGGCGGCCTCACTGTCTGGGCAATCTGCTCTTGGTCGCCGCAATTTATCGGCAGGTAGCGGCGGGGTTGCAGATCAGTTCCTCTGAACTGCTGGCCGGTATTGACTGGCTTGGGCAGTTGATCGGTTGCGGTCCCGGTGCGGTGCTGCCCTGCACCACCACCCCGGCCTGCCTGCGGGTGCTTTACAGCAACGGGGTGGTGGTGAGCGGCGAGAACAAGACGGCCAGTGCGCGACGCAATACCGCCATCAACCGGGTCTTTGTCGAATTCGCCGCCGAGCCGACGGTGTCTGCGCCGGTTCTTGCCGCCATTGCGAAGGCCGATATCATTGTCCTGGCGCCGGGCAGTCTCTACACCAGCATCATCCCCATCCTTCAGGTGCCGGGTTTGGCCGATGCGGTGCGAAACAACGAACGGGCGCTCAAAATTCTCGTCGCCAATCTCTGGATTCAGAAGGGGGAGACCGATCTCGTCCTTGAGGATCCGCGCCGCCGTTTTTACGTCTCCGATCTCATCACCGCCTATCACCGCAACATCCCCGGCGGGGTGCGCGGTCTCTTTGACCAGGTCATGCTGCTCGGCCTCCAGGATATCCCCGGCAGCATTCTGCAGAACTACGCGGTGGAGGACAAGGTCCCCATCTATCTCGACCGGGGCCGGGTCTGGCAGATGGGGTTTACCCCGGTCGAAGCGCGCATCTTCTCCGAGGCGGCCCTCAAGGAGCGCAAGGTGCAGCATGATCCGGCCAATCTGGCCCGGGCGATCGCCATCATGTGGCCGGTGCGCGACCACATTCCCCGGGAGATTACGGTGGAGCTGCCGCCCGCCTTCCGGCTCGGCGCCTCGGTGCGGCCGGATCATCTTACCCCGCACCGCCGCCGTCTTCTCTTCGGTGAACGGTTGGTCAGCTGGGAGTGCCCGTCAGCACTGCGCGACGCTCTGGCCGACATCTTCTGGCGGCATGGCGATATTCTGCCGGATCATCTTGACCGGGTGCGGGGTGTCGTCCTCGTCGGCGAGAACAACTGGCAGCGCAGTATGAAGTGGGACAGTATCTTTTCCTACTACGATCCGTCGGACGAACTGATCAAGATCCGCCAGGATGGCCTGGAGGACCCCGCTCGCTTTGAAAATTCGTTTTTGGTCGCCCTCGGCCAGTCGCTACTCGGCAATTATGCCGCGGCAAAGGAAATGAGGCCGGTGGTGCAGGACGGCGTTTCCTTGGGCAAGGTCTATTGCCTCACCCTGGCGCCGGAGGCGGCGAGGCGCTGTTTTTTCTCTCCTGACGAGCTGCACCGCTTTCTCCATCTGGTCCGGATGAACCGGGCCGCTTCCGACCCGCTTTTCTATACCCGCCTCATCAGCGGCACCGAAGGCTTCACCCCGCCCGGCATGCTGATGGGGCTCATCTATGCCTGGTATCTTGACAGCAGCTATGCCTCCAACATCGAATATAAGATGGCCATCACCCGCATCCCGATGACCGGGATGGTGCGGGAGCAGGTGCGTATGCTGAACCGTCGTCTCGATACCATCGATTTCTTCCGCACCGTGGTTTTTCGCCACACCGATCCGGTGTTCGACGAGCAGCTCGTGGTCACGGGCTGAGGAGTTTTGTTCCCGTCATGGCAGGATTTCCTCTTCTCTTGATAGCAGGCGACAATCCGCCCGGGCAGAAATATAGGTATTTCCTGGTTGAATTGTCGGCGTATTCTATCGTAAAGAACAGGAAACAGGGATGGCCCACTGGCGGCTTGGCTCAGAAATGCGAAAAAAAGAGGTGACACGACATGAAGAAACGATTGTGGATGATGTGGGGGGCAATGATGCTTGCTCTGCTATGTGGCGGGGGCGCGTGGGGTGACGCCCTTGATTCGTTTGCCGGTGAGACGGGCGAGATCAGGATCGCCGGCGGCACCGCCCATATCCCGGTGATGAAGGCGGCGGCAGCGCGCATCATGGGGAAAAACCCGGAGATTCGGATCAGCATTGCCGGCGGCGGCTCCGGGGTCGGCATCAAGCAGGTGGGTGAAGGGCTGGTGGATATCGGCAACGCCGGCCGTAAACCGACCGATAAGGAAATCGTCACCTACGGTCTTGTCCTGTTCAAGTGGGCGGTGGACGGGGTCGGTATTGTCGTCAACCCGGCCAATGGGGTGCGCGTCCTCAACCAGGAACAGGTCAAGGGGATTTATGCCGGCACGATTACCAACTGGCGGGAGGTTGGCGGCAAGGAGGGGCGCATCAATCTCTATACCCGTGATGAGTCGAGCGGCACCCGCGAGGTTTTCTGGGAAAAGGCGCTTGAAAAGGGTGAACTCGCCGCCAGTGCCAATTTCGTCGTGTCCAATGGCGCCATGAAAGCGGCGATTGCCCAGGATCCTTTCGGCATCGGCTATGTTTCGGTGGGTCATATCGACGAGTCGGTGGCAGCGGTGGCCTTTGATGGCGTGGCGCCGACCCTGGCAAATGTCAAGGATGGCTCGTATGCCGTGTCGCGGGGGCTTTACAGCAATACCAAAGGGGAACCGACCGGCCTGGTGAAAAAATTTATTGACTATCTGTTCAGCGACGAAGGCCAGCAGATTGTCGCGGCGAACGGTTTTGTGCCGGTCAAATGAACCGCTGCCGAGAAAAATCGGTTGAGCTGTTCTTTTTTCTGGCGGCAGTGTTTGGCGGACTCGTTACAATTTGTATTTTCGCCTTTCTGCTGGTGCTTGGCCTTCCGCTTTTTGCGGAAGGCCATCTTTGGCCCCTGCTGACCCGGCCCTGGGCCCCTCATCTGCAGCAATACGGCATCGCGCCGATGATCGTCGGCACCCTGGCGATTTCCCTGCTGACCATGGTCTTTGCCTTTCCTTTAAGTCTGGGGTGTGCCGTCGTAATCCATGTCACCGGTCGGGGGCTGATTGCCCGGCTGCTGCGCAAAATAGTGGAATTGATGACCGGGATTCCCACCGTCATCTACGGGTTTGTCGGGATTTTTCTGCTGGTGCCGCTGGTGCGGGAGATATCTGACGTCGGCTCCGGTATGTGTGTGCTTTCCGCTGCCCTGCTCCTGACCCTTCTTGTCTCGCCAACCATGATTCTTTTTTTTGCCGACAGTTTTGATCGGGTGCCGCGCTCCTATGGTCAGGCGGTTCTGGCGGTGGGGGGGACCGACATCCAGCGGTTCCTTTATGTCACCTTGCCAGCCTGCCGGTCGGCGATCCTCGTCGGGGCGATCCTGGCTCTTGGCCGGGCCCTGGGCGATACCCTCATTGCCCTGATGATCGCCGGCAATGCCGTGCAGATGCCTTCCTCGATTCTTGATTCAGCCCGAAATCTGACTGCCCATATTGCCCTGGTTTTTGCTGCCGATTATAACAGCCTGGAGTTTAAGGCGGTATTCGCCTGCGGTCTTTTTCTCTATCTCTGCACCACCATGCTGGTTGTGGCTATTCGACTGCTTTCCCGGCGTCGGGGAGGTGGGGGATGGTGAGGCAGTTCCTGGAACATGGCCTGCCCCTCTATTCCCGGCTGTGCGCCATCATCCTGCTCGGCGCTCTCTTCATCGTTATCAGCTATCTGCTGCTGCACGGTCTGCGTACCATCAATCTCTCCCTGATCTTCGGCACCACTCCGCCGCTTGATGCCCTGCTGATGAAACGTCATGTCCTTGATGGACTTTATCCTGCCGTGGCCGGCACCTTCCTGCTGGTGATTCTCTCCGTCGGCTGGGCGATTCCCGTCGGTGTGGCGGCCGGTATCTATATGGCCGAGTATGCCGGGCCCAGCTGCAAAGCGGTGCTCGATGTCTTTTTCGACATCATGGCCGGCTTGCCATCCATTGTCATCGGTCTTTTCGGCTTTGCCGTCGCCGTTTTTCTCAACAAAAATTTTTCCGGCCGTATCCAGCCCTGCCTGCTGATCTCCAGCCTGGCGCTCGGGGTTCTGGTGCTGCCCTATCTCATCCGCACCACCCAGATTGCCTTGGAGAGTCTGCCGGCCGTCACCAGAATGACGGCGCTCTCGCTCGGCGCCAGCCCGTTGCAGAATATTGTCCATGTCCTGCTGCCGCAAGCATTGCCCGGGATTTTCAGCGGAATCATTCTGTCAATAGGAAGATGTGCGGAGGACACCGCGGTGATCATGCTGACCGGGGCTGTCGCCTCGGCCGGTATTCCCCGTTCCCTGTTGTCGCACTATGAAGCCCTTCCCTTTTATATTTATTACATCTCTTCGCAGTATGCCGATCAACGGGAACTGGCGACCGGCTATGGAGCGGCCCTCATTCTTCTTGCTGTCTGCCTTGCCCTTTTTGTCCCCGCCCTGTTGATCAGGAAAAAGGTGGCCTGGCGGGCGTTTATCGGAGTGTAGCGGCATGGAGAGCCGGGTTAAAATCAGGTTGCAGAGTCTCACCTTTTCCTATAACGGCAGAACCATTCTGCGCGGCGCGACCGCCTCATTTGCCGAAAACAGGATTACCGCCATTGTCGGTCCGTCCGGTTCCGGCAAGTCCACCCTGCTGATGACGGTCAATCGCCTCTGGGAAACCATTTCCGACTGTCAACTGTCCGGCAGGGTCGAGATCATGGTCAATGGCGGCTTTCAGAATATCTACCAGCGCGGCTACCCACTCACGGCGTTGCGCCGGCAGGTCGGGATGGTGTTTCAGACTCCCAATCCCCTGCCCATGAGCATCGGTAAAAATGTCGCTTTTCCCTTGCTGTTGCAAGGGGGGATGGGGAAAGAGAGCATTCGGAACAGGGTGGAGGAATGTCTGCGGGCGGTTGGGCTGTGGGACGAGGTGTGCGATAGGCTAAACGCGCCGGCCCACGACCTGTCCGGTGGTCAGCAGCAGCGGTTGTGTCTTGCCCGTGCCCTCATCCTCCGGCCCGACGTGCTGCTGCTCGACGAACCGACCTCGTCGCTGGACCGGCAGGCCGCCGGTGGCGTTGAACGATTGCTCCTTCGGTTGCGAGAGCGTTGCACCATTCTTCTTGTCTCCCATTATCTCGATCAGGTTCAGAGGATTGCCGATGCTGTTGTTGAGTTAACGGACGGAGAGCTGCGGGTGAGGGAATAATCGTTCTGCTCGTCCGGATTTCCGGCAGCATTGCGGTCAACATCATCAGAGCTCAGACACCTTCGTCGCCAAGGCCGCTGTTTTCGCCGGCTTGAAATGAAGCCCTCCTTTTTGTGGGAATCTCCTGGGTGTCAGGAGTTTTTCGGGACAGGCTGACCGGCAACGGCCGGCGGCGGCTGTTGCATGGCCTGCCAAAGCGTCCGGTCGCGGTCGTAGATGTCGCCGCGAAAATGAACCGTGTTGTCGTCGTCGGCCCAGGCGGTCCAGTAGAGGAGGTGGACCTGCACTTTTTCCGTCAGGCGGATCGACTGGGTTTTGCCGCTGGCCAAGGCTTCGTCGAGAATCTTTCTGTCTGCCAGCGGAGTGCCACGCAGCAGATGGACGGCCAGTTCCAGTGGTTTTTCCAGGCGGATGCAGCCGGAGCTGAAGGTGCGCATGTCCCTGCTGAACAGGGAACGGGAGGGAGTGTCGTGCAAATAGACATCATGCGGGTTGGGGAAGAGAAACTTGACCCGGCCCAGGGCATTGAGCGGCCCCGGCTCCTGGCGCAACCGGAAGGGGAAAGTGTTATCGCGGACCGCCCGCCAGTTGACCGTTGCCGGATTGACCTCTTCTGAGCCCGAATTCCAGCCCCGGAACAGACGATAGCCGTTCTTGGCGAGAAAACCGGGGTCCTTCTTGATTTTCGGCAGCAGATCCTGGGCGGCGATGGAGGCAGGCACCTCCCAGGTCGGATTGAGGACGATGGTTGAGACGGCGCCGCTGAACACCGGGGTGCGACGGTAGGGCTTGCCAACCACCACCCGCATGGACAGAACCGATCTGTCGTTTTCCATCAGGGTCAGTTCAAAGCCGGCGATGTTGACGATGATGTGGCGTTGTCCCAGTTCGCGCGGCAGCCAGCGCCACCGTTCCAGATTGAGTTCGATCTGGTGCAGCCGTTCTTCCGCCCCAATGTTAAGGGCGGTTAGGGTATTGCGACCCACCACAGCATCGGTGTCGAGTCCGTGCCGGGCCTGAAAACGACGCACCGCCGCGGCGAGTCCGCCATCAAAGATATCTCCTTCCGGGGTGATCGTCTCATCTTCCGCCGCCAGACGGCGACGGAGGGCGGCCACCCGTGGCCCGTTGTCGCCGCTCGCCAGCTTCGGTCCTGCCGGGATGGCGGACCACTCCCCGGCTGCCGCCATCTGCCGGTAACGGGCCAGAGCCCGGCGCAAGCCGGCGTAGATCTGATTTTTGGGCAGCAGCTCCTCCAGTGCGTTCTTCACATTGCCGTTGGCCAGAGCCAGGCGCAGGATCTGCGTTAGATCGCCGTTGTCTCGCCGGACCTGCCATTCGGGGTCGATGGTTGCCGGGTTGATGCGACCTTTGAAGAAATGGGAGCCAAGGACGAGAAAGGCATCGGTGAGCAGGAGATCCAGGGAAGCGAGTTGTTCGATGGACGGGGCGTCTGCCAGAGTGGCCAGCATGGTTTCGATGGCCAGCAGATGGTAATGCTCCGGCACCAGCCCGTGGCTGTCTGATTGGCGAATGGCGTCAACGAGATCGCGGCTTGCCTTGCCTGTCCGTCCGTTAGTGCTCCAAGCTGGCAGAAAATGGCGGGCCTGATAAAAGTCCCGCAAGGCGTCCCGGTCATACACGCATTCGCGGCAGATGGTGATGGGTGGTGCGCTGCTTGCCGGAGAAAGGTGTCGACCGATGATGTCCGCCACTTTGTGATCCAGCGTGGAGATCTCGGCCTTGGCGAGAGTGGCAAAAAAGAGGACGTGGAGCAGGCAGCCGAAAAGTATGGAAGAAAGGTGACGCATGGTGCCGCTGGTGCGAACCCCCTGAAAATGGCGCGGATGAGAAATCGGATTACCAGGTGCGGAAGGAGCCGGAATCGATGTGGAGAAATCCGCTTTTCGGGTAGTAGCCTACCCCGCCCATGCGCAGATTGAGAGCGGTTTTACGCAGGGTGGAGAGGCGGACGTCGGAGATGCGGATATCAAGGGCCTTGCCTTCCAGATGAAGGCTGTGTTTTGCCACGCCGCGGCTTTTGCTGCGAAGCAGGGCATTGTATTCCGGTGAGCGGTAGCCGGAGATAACCTGGATCTCGTGCTCGCCGCGGATATTTTTGTGAAGACTGTTGAGAAATTCGATGGTGCGGATATCGATGGGATGCACTTCATTGTTGTAATGACAGCGCAGCAGCCAGTTCAGCTCGTCCAGGGCGTTTTGGTCGTAATTGCCGTAGCGGTCACGGTAGGTAACCACCAATCGTTCGCCGGTGTGGGTGTTGCGCAGCCGTAGCCGGCCTGCCGTCTTTCTTTCTCCGGCAACGTGTCGGGCCCAGGCTGGGGTGCTGCCGGTGCAGAGGGCGGCAGCCGTCAGCAGCGACATTTTCAAAAAGGAGCGGCGGCAGAAGGAGTCTTTGGGCATATGTGCGTTCAATATGGCGATTCGATTGAAAAAAATAAAGACAACGTTCAATTAATAGCAGAAGCCGCCGGGCCGGTCAACCAAAAAAATGCGCTGATAAGCGCAAGGGCGGGGGGCGGCAAGAAAAACAAAGAAGGATCAGACTCCCCGGCTTTCGCCGGGCCAGAGGATCTTGTGCAGTTGGGCCTGCAGCCGCAGGGACAGGCCGTCAGCGAGCAGCCAGCTGGCCAGGGTGGCAAGCGACAGACGGTCCGCCACCGGTGAAAAGAGCAGTTTGGGGCGCTGTCGCAGTGTGCCTGGCTGGCGAAGATAGGGAAAGTGACGTCGGAGTTCGGCCACCGCCCAGTCGTAATCGGCGCGGGAGCTGACCACACATTTGACCTCATCGGCCGGAGTGAGCAGGCGGAAGTTATCCGGGAGGGTGGTGCCGGCCATGCCGCTTTCCGGGCATTTGAGGTCCATCACCTTCACCACCCCGGTCGGCACCTGGGTCAGGCTGATACTGCCGTTGGTTTCGAGGAGGACGAGACGCTGCCGGCGCAGCAGCGCCGCCAGCAACGGATAGACCCCGTCCTGTAACAGCGGTTCGCCGCCGGTGATCTGCACCAGGGCGGCGGGGTGGGTGTCGACAAAGGCGAGCAGTTCATCAAGGGTCTTTTCAAGACCGTCTTCCTCGTAGGTGTAACGGGCGTCGCAGTAAGAGCAGCGCAGGTTGCAGCCGGCCAGGCGGATGAAGGCGCACGGGTAGCCGGCATAGGTTGATTCTCCCTGGATGGAGAAGAAGAGTTCGGAGACCCGCAGAAGGTCGGCGGCGGCCATATCGGTCAGCAGGCGCTTTCCCGGTAGATGACGCCGGTGCTCTCCGTCTCACCGACCATGACGGCATGGAGATGGTAGCGATCAGATCTCAGTTCGTTTTTGAGTTCGTTGAAGATGTGGGCAGCCAGATTTTCCGACGACGGGTTTTTTTCCCGGAAGGCGGGGTGCTCGTTGAGGTCCCGGTGGTCGAGATCATCCATCACCTTCTTCACCGCCGCTTTCACTGTGCGGAAATCGATACCCATGCCCAGTTCATCGAGCCTTTCCGCCCGCACCGTCACCTCGACGTTCCAGTTGTGGCCGTGCGGTTTTTCGCAGTTGCCGGGATAGTTGCGCAGGTGGTGGCCTGCCGAAAAATGGGTTTTAATGAAGACATCGAACATGGGAATTTTTCCTTGCGTGCGTGTTTTTTCAAAAGCAGCCGCTGGGCTGCAGGCTATTTAACGAGTTTACTCATCACCCAAAATATGCTATGCACTGTAAACGTAAAATCGCTTCAAGGCAAAGGTAAAAGAGTTTCTGTTTCGAGGAGAAAGAGTTCCATGGCAAAAATAGCGCCTCTCCGAGGCCTTCGTTTCAACCCCGCCAAGATCCGTCGCATGGAGGATGTGGTGACGCCTCCTTACGATGTTATTGACGAGAAGTCGAAAATCGCTCTGCTGGCCAAGAATCCTTATAACATGATCCAGCTCGACCTGACCAAAAATGCCGGCGATGCCCTTGGCGCCGCCCGTTACGAGGCGGCGCGGGATCTCTTCCGCCGCTGGCAGGAAGAAGAGGTGCTGATTCGGGATCCCGAACCGACCATCTACCTCTATCAGACTACCTATAGTCTGAGTAATGGCCGGACCTTCACCCGTAAGGGGTTGGTGGCGCTGGTCGGGCTGGCCGAGTTTGACGAGGGCATTGTCAAGCCCCATGAAAAAACCTTTCGCAGCGTCACCGATGACCGATTGCGGCTGATCGATACCTGCCAGGCCCAGTTCAGTCAGATCTTTTCCCTGTATTCCGATCCGACGGCCGAGATCATGACCGTTCTGGAAAAAGCCTGTCCACCAGCACCGCTGTCCCAGGTGGAGGATCAGGACGGCTGCCTGCATTCTCTCTGGGCGGTGACCGATCAGCAAGCCATCGACCGGGTGCGGCAGGCCTTTGCCGATCGGCCGCTTTATATTGCCGATGGTCACCATCGTTACACCACCGCCCTGCAATTGCGTGAACTGATGGTGAGTAGGGAGGGGAGGGTGGCGCCGGAAAGCCCGTATAATCACATCATGATGTATCTCTGTCCCATGGAGGATCCCGGCCTGTCGGTGCTGCCCACCCACCGCCTGGTCGCCTATCCCGGTCGCATCACGGCGGATGAGCTGGTGGCGAAGATGGTCGATTCCTTTGAGATCGACGAGATCCGGGGCGGCATCCGTGAAAGCCTGATGGAGCAGGTGCTCGATCGCATGGATGAACGGCCCCAGGGCCGAACCGTTTTCGGGATGTATGAGCCGGTGGCGGACCGCTGTTTTCTCCTTACCCTCAAACCCGGCATTATGGAGCAGGTGGTGGGCGACACCATGCCCGCCGCCCTGCGGGAACTCGACGTGGTGGTGCTCTCCGAGCTGATTGTCGAACGCCTGCTCGGCCTTGATCATGAACGCTGCGACCGGGAGAACATCATCTCCTATTACAGCGATCCCGATACCGCGCTGGATACCGCGGTAAAGGAGGCGGCCGCCACCGACGAGCGCAGTCAGATCCTCTTTCTCATGAATCACACCCCGGTGGCCCAGGTAAAAAAGATCGCCGACGAGCGTCTTATCATGCCGCACAAGTCAACCTATTTTTATCCGAAGATTCTCACCGGTCTGCTCATCAACAAAATTGTCGCGGCAGAATCCGTCGACTGATCGGCATGGCGCGACGGATCACGGCGGACACTCTGTTTGACGGTCGTCTCCATTGTCTGCAGCACAAGGACGGCTACCGCTTTTCCGTCGATGCCGTGCTGCTTGCCCACTTTATCACCCCGGCGCCCGGGGCGGTTATTCTCGATCTCGGAGCCGGCTGCGGGGTGGTGTCACTCATTCTCTGTTACCGGCACCCGGGGGTGCGGGTTACCGCCCTGGAACTGCAAGCCGGCCTTGTTGAGCTGATCCGCCGCAATGTCGAAGTGAACGGCCTGGCGGACCGGCTGGCGCCGCTGGAGGGAGATATGCGAACAATCCAGCGCTTGATCGCCCCGGAAGGCTGTGACTGGGTGGTGGTTAATCCGCCCTATGGTCGGCCGGCCGCCGGCCGCGTTAATGATTCGGAAGAGAGCGCCGTGGCCCGCCATGAACTGCGGACGAGCCTGGCCGAGGTCGTGGCCGCCATTGCCCATGCCCTGAAAAACCGCGGCCGCGCCGCCCTGGTCTATCCGGCGGCCCGCCTCGCCGCTCTGCTGGCGGCCCTGAAAGAGGCGCGTCTTGAACCGAAGCGGCTCCGCATCGTCTACAGCTATCCGGGCGGCGAGGGCAGGCTTGCCCTGGTCGAGGTGGTAAAGAACGGCGGCGAGGAGCTGACCGTGTTGCCGCCGTTCTTTGTCTACGAGAAACCCGGCGGCGCTTACAGTGATGAGATGGCGAGCCTCTATGCGCCGTGAATCCCCTTGCCTGAAACGTTTTATCCGCACGCACTCTGGTAACCTCCAGTAATTCTCGCAACCGCCAATACCGACAGCCCCGCATGGCCCGACGCTCCGGGTGGGGGTACCCTATCGTTTTTTTTCATCTTGACTCCTGACTGCGGGCTGGGTAGAAAAAGAGAGAATAGGTGGACGAAGCATGCTGTCCTGGTTGTTTCGGGGGCCAGGGCAGGCGGATCCTTGCAAGGGCCGCGACGTCCGGCCATGTTTGCCGGGCGCGGCCGTGGTTATTATTGGCATGGCGGGGTGGTTGATGATGCATCCAGTTGAAAATCGCGTTGCGTATCGGGTTCGGGTTGCGCCGGCGTCAGTCGATGGCTGGCGGCGCGCCAGCGGCGAGGAAGTGTCGTCATGAGCCCGCGGTTCGCCCAGCAGCCACGGCGCGGCTTCGTCGGCGCACCCATCACCGCTGGTGGCATCCTCGGCGTTGTGCTTCTTTATGCTTCCCTCGCCACCTTGTGGATTCTTTTTTCCGACCGGCTTCTCGGTCTACTGGTGAGCGATCATGATACCCTGCTGGCCCTTTCCATCCTCAAGGGTTTTTTGTACGTCATCGTCACTTCTCTCCTGCTCTTCTTGTTGCTGCGCCGGATGCTTGTTTCCTCCACCCATTGTCGTCAGGATATGGACGGTGGACATCCCGGTCTTGTCGCTTGGCCGCGCTGGAGTCTTTACCTTGTTGCCATCGTTCTCTGTGTGATTATGGCGTTCGTGCGGCAGGAGCTGGCCGTTTCGCTGGCCAACCGCCCCCTGCTGATCATGATGGTGCTGCCCATCATCATTGCCGCCGCCCTGGGAGGTTTCGGACCCGGACTGATCGCCACCGTGCTGGTGGCCGGCGCCGCCGCCTGGTTCATTCCGCCGGATGGCAGTTTCGCCATGGCCGAAATACATGATATCGTCCAGTGGGCCATTCTGCTTTGTGACGGTCTGTTGATCGTGCTGGTCAGCGCAATCATGCACCATTCGCGGCAACTGGAGTTGGAGCGCTGGCGGGAGTTGCTGACGGCCCAGGAATCGCTGCGCAAAAGCGAGGAAGGGTATCGACGACTGCACGAGAGTATGATGGATTGCTTTGTTCAGACCTCCATGACCGGCGAGATACTCTTTGTCAACAATGCCTTTCTGGAGATGCTCGGCTATGGGGAAGAGGAACTCCGCGGCAAGCGTTTTCAGGAACTGACCCCGGCAAAGTGGCATGTTCTGGAGGAGAAAATCATTGCCGCCGAGATTCTGCCGCGGGGGTATTCCGATGTCTACGAAAAAGAGTATATCAAAAAGGACGGCACCGTCTTTCCCGTGGAAATTCGTTCCTTCCTTTTGCGTAATGGCGCGGGGCAGCCTGAGGGCATGTGGGCGATTGTCCGTGATATCACCACCCGCAAGCGGGCCGACGAGGAACGGGAACGGCTGCTGGCCGCCATCGAACAGGCCGGTGAAATGATCATGATTACCGATCCGGCCGGCACGATCTGCTATGTCAATCCGGCATTTGCAAGGGTAACCGGCTACAGTCGGGAGGAGACCATCGGCAAAACGCCGCGCATTCTCAAAAGCGGCGAGCAGGATGACCAGCACTACCGGACGTTGTGGGCAACCATCACCAGTGGTTCGAGCTGGGAAGGGCGCATGGTGAACAGGCGCAAGGACGGCACCTTGTATACCGAAGAGGCAACGATCTCGCCGGTATTTGACCAAACAGGACGGATCGTCAACTATGTGTCGGTCAAGCGGGATATCACCGAGCATCTGGAGCTGACGGCACGTTTTCAGCAGGCGCAAAAGATGGAGGCGGTGGGGAGACTGGCTGGCGGCGTGGCCCATGATTACAATAACATGCTCAGTGTCATCCTGGGCTATACGGAGCTTGCCTTGGACAGGACGGAACCGTCGAGTCCCCTGCACGCCGATCTGCAGGAGATTCTGCAGGCTGCCAAACGATCCGCGGACATCACCAGGCAATTGCTGGCTTTTGCCCGCAAACAGAAGGCGGCTCCCATGGTGCTCGACCTCAATGACGCTGTCCAGCGCATGTTGAAGATGCTGCGCCGTCTGATCGGTGAGGACATTACCCTGATCTGGCAGCCTGCGGCATCGGTATGGCCGGTGCGGATCGATCCGGCGCAGCTTGATCAGATTCTCGCCAATCTCTGCGTCAATGCCCGGGATGCCATCGCCGGTGTCGGCACCGTCACCATCGAGACCGAGAACAGGACCATTGACGAGGCGTTTTGCGTCCAGCATCCTGATTTCGTTGCCGGTGAATTCGTCCTGCTTGCGGTCAGTGACGACGGCTGCGGCATGGACAGGGAGATCCTCGCCCATCTGTTCGAACCCTTTTTCACCACCAAGGGAATCGGGAAGGGGACCGGCCTTGGCTTGTCGACAATCTACGGTATTGTCAGACAAAGCGGCGGCTTTATCGATGTATATAGCGAACCCGGCTGCGGGACGACCTTCAGGGTGTATCTGCCGCGCCAGGAAGAAAATGCCAGAATGATTGAGGCGGTCAAGGGCGAGCTCCCTCCTCCTGCCCGGGGAGAAACGGTACTGTTGGTGGAAGATGAGGCCGCCATCCTGAACCTTGGCCGGACATTGCTGGAAAGGCTCGGCTACATCGTGTTGAGCGCCGCCACGCCGCAGGAGGCAATCCGTCTGGCACAGGAACAGGTCGGCGCCATTGATCTACTGATCACCGATGTCATCATGCCGGAGATGAACGGCCGGGATCTGGCCGACCAACTCCGCATGTTTTGTCCGGGGCTCAGAACCCTGTTCATGTCCGGTTATACGGCTAATGTCATCGCCCAGCAGGGCGGCCTGGAGGGGGACGTGCATTATCTGCAGAAACCGTTTACCATGCATGACTTGGCCGTCCAGGCGCGGAAGACCCTGAATGGGGAGTGGTGACCTCATGACTGTCCGATCCCGCATAGCGCCGACGCCGAGCGGTTTTCTCCACCTCGGCAATGCGGTCAACTTTCTCCTGACATGGCTGCTGGTGCGCCGGGCCGGAGGCCGGCTTAAACTGCGGATTGACGACGCTGACTGCGCGCGAAGCCACCCGGCCTTTGTCGAGGATATCTTCCGTCAGTTGGAGTGGCTCGGGCTTGACTGGGACGAGGGGCCGGCCGGCCCGGCTGATTTTTTCGGCAGTCACTCGCAGCTCCTGCGGCGTGACCGCTACCAGGAGCTGCTTAACGAGCTGCGCGGGCGGGGGGAGCTCTTCGCCTGCCGCTGCTCACGCAAAGAGATCAGGGCGGCGTCGCCATCGGGCCTTTATCCCGGCACCTGTCGGGGCAACGGCCGGTCGGGCGGCGGTCATGCCATCCGGGTGTATGTGCCGGAAGGAACCCTGGTGCCGGTCAATGGGGCGGTGGTGCCGCTTTGTCGCGAGATGGGGGATTTTGTTCTCTGGCGCCGCGACGATCTGCCCGCCTACCAGCTGGCCAGCCTGGCCGATGATCTGGCCGACGGCATCACCCTCATCGTCCGCGGGGCGGATCTACGCGTCTCCACCGCGGCTCAGCTCTTTCTCGCCAAGGTGCTCGGCCGCCGCGATTTTCTCGCCGCCACCTTTTATCACCACCCGTTGCTGACCGGCCCAAACGGCGTCAAACTCTCCAAATCCGATAATGCCCTTTCCCTGGCGGCCATGCGGAACCAGGGGGCGCAACCTTGCGATGTGTACCGGGCCGCGGCGAGAACCCTCGGTCTCAAGGCAGAGCAGGTGCGGAATCTGGCCGAGCTGCTCGATCTGTTTTGCGCCTCTGCCCATGCAGCGGACCAGGATGCCGCCTGGCAGGCCTTCGGCTGCGAACGATCCTCCTGCTAGATTCGTGCGCACCGCAGCTGGGGCCAGACCATGGTTTCCCACCAGTCTTTGCTGTCGTCACAGCTGTTTAATGTCATGATGGCGCCGTTGATCACCGCGTGCAGCGGGTCGGCGGCGATCGTCACCGGCATACCGGTCCTGGCGGCGATGAGTCGGTCCATGCCGGCAATGCAGGCGCCACCGCCGGTCAGGGAGATTCCTGAGTCCCGTATTTCTTCGTACATTTTTGGCGGCAGCCTTTTCAGACTGGATCCAATCCTGTTGATGATCTTCTCAATAACCGGTCGCAGCGCATCC
This sequence comes from Thermodesulfobacteriota bacterium, assembly GCA_049323655.1. Lineage (GTDB taxonomy): Bacteria > Desulfobacterota > Desulfobulbia > Desulfobulbales > SURF-16 > DB1. The sequence goes on from JBMONO010000018.1 coordinate 24,488, forward strand.
GCAATTTCCTTTTTGTGGACGCAACATTCGACCCTGTGCCGTTTTATGATATCGATGCCGGGAAGCAACACGGTCATGTCGCTGGCCTCGTGGTCTTCAGTCATTGCCGCAGGGACTGATGTCAGCTGCTCAACCTCGCGGTCGCCGATCTGCATTTTATGCTTTGTCATGACCGCGGAACGCACGGTCCGTTGCAGATCGCTGCATGCGATCCGGACAGAGGCGCAATGGCGTATCCGGCCATCGCGAAACACCGCCATGTCGGTGACGCCATCGCCGATGTCGATGAGCAGACGGGCCTGGGGGGCGGTGATGTCGATGCCTGCGCCGATCGCCGCGGCCCAGACCTCCGGCATGATGGCCACCTGCGCCGCCCCGGCATTGATGATCGCCTGGCGGAGGAGATTTCGTTCAATCTCGGTGGCGTCCGTCGGTGCGCTGGCCAGGGAAACGGGGGATGCGAAAAACCGGCCTGATTTTCTGACCAGCGGTTTCAAAAGGGCCACGGCAGTGCGGAGATCAACAATGACGCCGCCGCGTAAAGGCCGGGAGGCCAGACGGGCGTTGATGTGCTGGAGATATTCGTCGCCGGTCGCACCTGAGGTGCCGGCGGCAAGGTTTATCGCGGAAGGCGTTTCCGTGACCTCGCCATGCCGGGAGGCGTAGATGCGGGTGTAGGCGGTGCCGAGATCCACGGCGATGCGTGGTCGTCGCAGACTCGGCAGGAGGCGGGGAAGGATATGTTTCATGGCCGTTTGTCTTGCTGCCGGATGGTTGCGATTTTTCATGATCTGCGGGGCAGGCACAATTACCCCTGGCAGGCGGCAAGCTGCTCCCGGGCAAAATCGATGGACGGATCCATGGACAGGGCCAGTTCGAAATACCTGGCCGCCTCCGCCGTCTTGCCGAGTTTGCGATAGTTGACCCCGAGGTTGGCATAGTCGATGGCCGAATTGGGTGCAAGCTCCACTGCCCGGTGGAAGTGGCTGATCGCTTTGTCGTACTGGGCCAGCTTGTAATAGCAGACCCCCAAGATGTTATGCATGTCCGGCCGTTCTTCGTCGTGGACCAGGCCCTGACGAATGGTGCTGATCGCCTCGTCGAAGAGGCCGAGATTCTTCTGGCAGTCGCCGATGTAGGAGTGGATATAGGGGATATCCTCTTGTTCAGGGTTCATGGTGAGCGAGCGTTGCAGGTGAACGAGCGCCTCCTCCAGGCGACCTTCCTCCAGCAGGTCGCGGCCGAGATAAAATTCAATGTAGTAGGCGTCGGGCAGGATCTCGCCCATGGCGCGCAAGCGGGCGCGGCGCTGGCCGGGATCCCTGATTTTTTCCGCCACCAGCTTGGCGGCAAAGAGCCCGACATTGCTGATGCGGGAGCGCTCGCGGAAGTGGGCGCCGGGCACGATGGTGTAGAGGGCGGGAATGCGCAGGTCCGGATGGGAGACATCGATCATGTAGACCTCCATGCCGATGCGGGCCAGGGCGGCGAGACAGTTTTCCACCTCGACCCGGATGTTGCCGTCGCTGATATCGATCATCTCCGGGACACTGATAGTGGTCGTTGTTTCGGTCAGATAGCGGACCTCGTCCATGGCCAGGGGCTTGGGCAGGCCGCTTGCCACATAGTTGGCCTGGGAGTTGAAATCGCCGGCCAGTTGCGCCACCTCGGTAAGGGCGCGGATGATCGACTTGTCAGGATTCGGGGTGGTGCCGGCAGTGTAGACGATCTCGCTCGTTGCCGGGAAGGTGGAGCGGTCGATGGCCAGCGCCGCCACCGTCGGGATGCCGGTGTCGAGGGTGAAGTCGTTGAGATAGACCTCGATGCCGTTGCGGGTGAATTTGGCCATCAACTCCCGCACCACCGGATCGGTGCTGGTGGCGACGTCAATGGCAGGGGTCGGCAGTTTGCCGTGGCTCACCACGGCGGAGACATGCCGTTCGACGATCTCGCAGATGCCCTGGCTGATCGCCTCCTCCACCGTGTTGCCGGCGCAGGGACCGTTGAATTCGTTGATGGCGTAGAACCAGCTGAATGGCACCAGCACCTCTTCCTGTTTGGCCAGGTTGGTGGCCCAGGTCCACTGGATCGGGATGTCGGCGATCAGCTTCTCCAGGGTGGCGAGGCTGGTTGTCGTGTCATGGACCGATTGCAGCAGTTTGTCGAGCCCGAGCAGGGGCAGGCCAGCCTTGTTCAGGTTGGCCCAGGTGTCGAGAATGAAGTTGTCCGGATTCTTCATGAAACTGAAAAAACTGAACCGTTCGGCCAACTCCATGCAGGCGCTGGCCCGGGACTGCTCCGGCGTGCTGCCCTTGCCCATCTGTTTCTTGTTGCCGATGGTGGCCAGGGCATCCTTGCCGCAGAGACTGAAATAGACCGGGATGTCGAGGCGGCCGTTGTCGATGCGCCGCACCTCTTTCAAAACGTCGAGGTTGACCTCCTTGAGCCGTTCAGTGAAACGGCGCACCGTCTCGGTCGGATCGCAGACCTTGTCCTGGTCGAGGGTATAGTGTTTGAAACAGTCTGTCAGTCGAATGGTTTTTTTCTCCATGATCCTTTCCTGCCTGGTAAAAAATATTGCCTGGTTGTTGTCCGGAACCGGACCGTCAGCGCCGACGCAGCAGTTCCTCGAAGGCCGCGGTCAGCCGGACGAACTCGTCGTGGCCGCCGCCGGTGTCCGGGTGCAGTTGTTTGGCCTTGTGACGGTAAAGCCGGGTCAGTTCCCGCTTGCTCATGCCGTCCAGTTTTTCCCGGGTTTCGCCAAAGACGGCACTCGCCTCGTCCCGGGACATTGTCCCCTTTTTTTGGGGAAAGCGGAAGGTGCGGTGGCTGTTGATGAACTGGCGGATATAGTCATCAATGGCCTGGCCTGCCGCAAAGTCGTAATCGAAAAAGAGGATCAGGTAGCGGATGAGATAGGGTTGCAGCCCTGCCGTCTCCGCCAGCCCCTGCCAGAGGTTCGGGTCCCGGTTCAGGCGGCAGATGGTCTCGACAAAACAGGCGTCGAGTCGCTCCTCATTCAAGCCCTCCGGCATGATCCGGGCGTATGACTCGCTGAAATGGCGCTGCAGGTCAAACACCGCGTAAAGATAACGCTTGATCTCGTCGGCAAAGAAGTTCTGTTCCATGGTGATGAAGAACTGTTCTTTCTCGTCGCGACAGCGGTTCAGCAGCCGGCGGCAGAGCCGGTTTGGCATCCGGTGCAGCCGGCTCTGGTCAATGGCGCCGTACCAGAGATAGTGGAGTCGCCGCCGGTCAAAGTCATGCATTTCACGGGCAATGGCCTCTTGCTCGGCCGGGGTGACCGGTGTGGTTGCCTTTCCCCTCCCCCGGTGACGGAAGGATTCGAGCCGGGTACGTACATCGAGCCGGACAAAGGGCCAGAGCAGATCCGCCACCAGCTCCTCTGCGTCAGCCCCCGCCGTCTCGCCGATCGTGGCGATGAGGCGGTCGTCAATCGTGTAGCCGCCGTTTTCCTGATAGTGGATGAAAAGCTGCGGATCGTTGCCCAGGGGGGCGATATCGCGGTGAAAGAGCAGTCCACTTGCCTCGTCCCGGCAGGTCTGGCGGACCACAAAGCAGGGCTGCCCGGCGAGAGGGGGGCGGGCCAAATACAGACCCCGATCGTCCCGGTTGGCCGGCGGCAGGCCGGAATATGTGATGTTGCCTTCCGGTGTCACGGTGTCTCGTTATTTTGCGCGGCCCAGGGAACCACTTGCCCCGTTTTTTCGTGTAGTTTGTATAATTCTCCATGGCGGATCGATGCCGCGCCTCCTCTTCTCCCCACCCGGTTCATCTCTTGTAACACAGGGGGCGAAGCCGGTCGAGATTTTTTCGGCAGATGCGACAAAGTGGCATGCGGCACTCTGCCGCATTGCTTTCCCTGGAAATAATGTAATAATGATAACAATATTTAAAGGTAGTCTAATTGTATTATTTTTTTGTTAAATTTTTATGAGGAGGATCAAATGAAGAAAAAAATTGTTTCGTCCCTGGTCTTTGCCGCTGCCATCGCCGCCGCGGGCAGCGCCTTCGGTCTGACCGTGGAGGAGCAGATGGGCCGTCACGTATACATGGACAAGGATCTGTCCCTCAACAGCACCCAGTCCTGCGCCACCTGTCATCACCGTTCAGCCGGCTATGCCGATCCGACCAACAGCCGTGATCCCTATAACACTGTCAATTCTCTGGGTGATGACGGCGTTTCCAGGGGCGGTCGCAATGCGCCGACTTCGGCCTACTGCGGTTTCAGCCCCATTCTTCATCAGAATGCCGATGGCGAGTGGATCGGCGGCATGTTCTGGGATGGCCGCGCCACCGGCGAACGACTTGGTGATCCGCTCGCCGAGCAGGCTCAGGGACCGCCACTGAATCCGGTGGAGATGAACATGCCCTCCGCAGCCGCGGTGGTGGAGCGGGTAGCTGCGGCTACCTATGCAACACTGTTTACCAACTATTTCGGGCCGGACTTCTTTGCCATCTACGGCGATGACGACACCCCGGACGGCTATCTCGATGTCAGGGTCGATTACGCCTACGAGCAGATCGCCCGCATGGTCGCCGCCTACGAGCGCTCCGTCGAGGTCAGCCCCTTTGATTCAAAATTCGATCGTAACGCCCTGACCGCCCAGGAGTTGCGCGGCAAGGATCTGGTCGCCCAGCACTGTGCCGGCTGCCATGCCATGGATACGGTGGATGGCGCCGGCGGTCCGCTTTTTACCACCTACGGCTATGCCAACATCGGCCTGCCGGAAAACCCGCTGATCAACAACCCCGGGGATGTCGGTCTCGGCGCCGTCAAGCCCGGCGAGGACGGCAAGTTCAAGATCCCGACCCTGCGCAACGTCGCCCTCACCGCTCCCTATGGTCATAACGGCTTTTTCGCCACCCTGCGCGACATGGTCGCCTTTATCAACGACCGCTCCGGCTTCACCCCGGATGTGGCGACGAATCTGACCGACTTGACCGGCAGCATGGGGCTCACTGATGCGGAAATCGATGACATCGTCGCTTTCCTCAATGCCTTGACTGATGGCAGCGGCAAGACAAGGATGGGCAGATAGTAAATAACGACGATCCGTCGGAAGATAAAAAAGCCGGAACCGCGCACGAAGCGGGTTCCGGCTTTTTTTTTTGCGAAAGAAACAGCTCAGCGCAGCGGCGGGTTGAAGTAGCCGAAACGGAGCTCGGGAAAACGCTGGCGCAGCCGGGCCAGCCAGACCCGCATGCCCATCGGCTTCTCTTTTGCCTGATGTTGCACCGTTTCAAAATACCAGTCCGGGTCCATGTTGAGGTTGCGCAGCTGGATGAGGTCGGGCCGGTAGAGGTCGACCAGGTCGGAGAGGGCGGCGAACTCGTCCGGGTCGTCGGTGAATCCAGGCAGGATGAAATAGTTGAGTGAGACGAAGCGGCCGGCCTTTTTCATTGCCAGGATCGATTCCAGCACGTTTTTGAAGGAAAAACCCTGCGGCCGGTAGTAAAGGGTATGGCAGCCCTTGCGGGCGCTGTTCATGCTGACCCGGATGGAGTCGAGCCCGGAGGCGATCAGTTCCGTTACCGCTTCCGGCAGGCTGGCGTTGCTGTTGAGATTGATCGTTCCCTTGTCCGTCTGTTTACGGATCAGGCGGATCGCCTGGGCGATGGTTGTGTGCTGCAGGAGCGGCTCGCCCTCGCATCCCTGACCGAAGCTTACTAGCGGCCGCGGCGCGCAGTTAAGGTGGCCAACGGCGACCTCGGCGATTTCCGTCGGTTTCGGGACAAAGCGGATACGTTCCTGGGTTGAGGGGCAACAGCCGGAGGGTTGCAGGGAGATGCAGCCGACGCAGTGGGCGTTGCAGGCCGGCGAGGTGGGCAGCGGCGCCTCGTGGCGACCGAGGAAATAGTTCTTTGCCGCCGGACAGCTGTAAGTGAGGCTGCATTTTCCCAGGTGCTGGATGAGGCGGTTGGCCGGGAAGTCCTTCATCTTCCGCGTTGTTTGTTTGCGGATGCGAACCGGGTTGAAGCCGGCGCTTTCCTGGCGGTTGTCGGGATCGCTGCGAAAGCCGCAGGCCCAGAAGCGGCCATCGAGCCAGCCCACTGCAGTATAGGCAAAGAGGGGCAGGTGAGGCGCATCGGGGCGTGCTTTTTCAAAGGCAGCGGAATAGAGAGCGGTATGAGCCGGCGCCATGAAGGCTGCCACCGCCTGGATCGGGCTGTGACCGTCAAAGGGGTCGGCATCGAGGAGAACCGGGTCGCCGCTGTGGCGTTCAATGCCGATGGGCAGCCGATCCGGCAAGACAAAGAGTTCACTGCCTTCCGGCAGGGGGATGAGATCGGCCGGTTCGGGCCGGAAGAACCAGGAGCCGCTGCGGCCCGCCATTTCCAGTTCCGGAAAGTCCTGGATCTCCCCGGTGGCGGTGGCGAAAACCAGGGAGGGGAGACGGTCAGGGTGCTGCGGCTTCATGAAAAGAGAGAAAGTGGGATCAGGCGTCTTCTTCGGGACGGATTTTCGCCATTACCGAGTCCACCGCCTTGTAGATATCGGCGTCGTCGCCGAAGACCTCGTCGATTTTGGCGTGATTGACCAGATCTTCGATAATGTACTGAGTGAGAAAGAGACTGATGAAGTTCGGGTTGACCGCCAGTTGCCGCAACGGGGCGATTTTGTACTGCATTTCGAACTCTTCCATGTCCTGCAGATTGCGGAGCAGGTTGGCGAAAACCTCACGGATGGCGCTGTCGGAGGTGGTTTCGATGATGTGCTGGTCCAGGAGACGCTGGACGAGTTTCTGGGCCAGTTCGTCGGCGAATTTGTAGGCCGACGAGAGCATGATCTTGCGCTCCTGTTCTCGTTTGCGGTCAATGGCCCTTACCGCCTTGTTGCCTGCCCGGTAAGGATTGCTTGAATGATGTCCCATGATTTTCTCCTGTTGTCGTCATCGTCGTCGCTGGGTGAATTTTTTTATTTAACCGGTGCGGGCGGAAAGGGCCACAACTTTCTTGTTGCCGGCGCGCAAAAAAAGTGACAGCAGGGTGGGGATGGATCGGCTTGCGAATAATGAGTGGGGGGCGGGTATGTCTGACGGTCTGAAGCAGTAGGCTGAGTGGTTGCGGCAAGGCGAAAATTCGGGTATAGAGGCGGGGAAAACCGTGCTGCACCGTAAGGAATGAATTCGAAGTGAAAAGGGGGAAAAAGATGAATATTACCGTATTGCTGCCGGCCGGCCGTCTGCCGCTGCCTGTCATGGCCAAGGCCCATGAGCTTGCCGCCAGGCATGGTCTGGGCGTCTATCTGTCCCTTGCCCAGAACTTGCGTTTGATCAATGTGCCGGAAGAGGCGGCCGATCAGATCAAGGCCGAGCTGGCGGAGCTTGGGGTCCGTTTCAAGGGGCCGGGGAAATTCCCCATACCGCGGGTCTGCGTCGGTGAAAAGCATTGCAATCTCGGGGGCATTGATCCGGAAGCGATGTCAGGAAAGATTCTTGCCCGCTTTCAGGACAAGGCGCTGACCAAACCGAAATTCAAGATTGCCATCGCCGCCTGCCCGTTGTGCTGTTCGGCCCCGAAAATCACCGATATCGGCATTGTCGCCACCAGGGCCGGATTCGAGCTGTATGCCGGCGGCAAGGGTGGGCCGTATCCGAAAGAGGGGCGACGGGTTCTGGTGAAGGGGTCTGAGGCGGAGGTGCTGGAGGCAGTGGAGAAACTGGTCAACTTCCACGACGCCCACACCAAGAAAAAACAGCGTATGCGAAAACTGCTCGATCATCCGGAGTTTCCTTTTCCGGAGGAGGTATGAGCAGCCCGTTGAGAAATGGGGTGTTTGGCAGCGGTGAGCCGGCCATGTCCAGGATGCCGGACAGAAATCACCCTTGGCCACTGACGCCGTGGAAGGATGAGGATGGGAGCGGACCGGTCAGCCCTGCCGCTCGATAAGCTGTCTGTTTCTGAGGCCGAGATTGCCGAGAATCGAACAGCCCTTTATCGGTTCCTTCTGGAATGCGAGGGCGCCTTTCGGGCAGTTGACCACGCAGTTGCCGCAGCGCATGCACTCACTGCCCGGTACAAACCCCTGGCTCCTGAACGAGCCGGCGTTGGTCTCGATCGGGCAGCTTTTTTTGCAGATGCCGCACTGCTTGCAGGAGGAATCGACCTGCAGCAGGTAGTTGCAGGGCGAGATGACCCCCTGGAAGGTCGCCATCGGGCAGATGCTGCACCAGGAGCGCGGTTTCCAGATCAGGCCGATAAAGACGGCCAGACCGGTGGACAGGGACCACATCATGACAAAGGTGGCGCCGATCTGCCGCGGATCTCCTTCTGAGGCGATAAGACGAAAGGTCAGCAGCCCCATCATCAGGATAAAAAGTAGCCAACGGAACCAGCCGGCCTTGAAGACCGGCAGCATCGGTCTTTTCAGGCTGATCAGGGAAAGTATTCGCTCATGAAAGGCGCCCATGGCGCAGATCCAGCCACAGTAGAACCTGCCGCGGAAGAGGGTCATGATGAACATGACAAGCATCATGCTCACCGCCACATAACCGAGGTAAGGTTGAATAGCGCCGCCAATTATAACCAGGGGAACGAGGCCGGCCATGAACCATTGCATCGTCTTGCGGGGTTGTTTTTCTTTGATCTGCATCGTTGTCGTTTGTTGTTGAATATCAGTGAAAAATGGAAAATCGATTTTGTATTTTCATAATTTAATTAATTACTGAAATATTGCAAGAAAAAAAGACAGCCGATTGAGTTTGACAAACCCCTAAAAAGCCTTTTTTTGCCACAGAGCGCACTGAGGACACAGATAAAATTCTTTAATTACAATTAGTTGTCTCTGGGTGCTCTGCAGTCTCTGTGGTTGATTTTCAGTTTTCACGCGACTATCAGTTTGTCGGAATCGTAAAAAGCCACGATTCCGACGGGCGCGGATTGTCACTCGTTGTTTTCGCTTTTCCGCCTGCCGCAGTTTACGGTTTTTGCGCGACCATTATTTTTTTGTGGATGACGGCAGGTGAGTGTATGCTGCCGGCCGGATCGGGTGGCAGGGCTCAGGTGTGTTCCCTGGTCTTGTGGAAAGCAATGGCGGGAAACTGTTCCATAGTGCGGGACAGCGACCATTCGCTGGAGGCAAGAAAGGAGAGATGGCCTTCCGCATCAAGGGCGAGGTTCGCCTGTTTCTTCTGGGTGAATTCCTCGAGTTTTTTGCGGTCGTCGCAGCTGACCCAGCGGGCGGTGGCGTAGTCAACCCCCTCGGAGATTGCCTCGACTCCGTATTCCGCCAGCAATCGTGCCATGGTGACATCAAACTGGAGGACCCCCACCGCGCCGAGGATGTAGTCGCTGCCCATGAGCGGCCGGAAAAGCTGGACCGCACCCTCTTCGGCGAGCTGCATGAGCCCCTTGTTGAGCTGTTTCATCTTCAGCGGGTTTTTCAGCAGCACCCGGCGGAAGTGTTCCGGTGCGAAATTGGGGATGCCGGTGAATTTCAGCGGTTCTTTGTCGGTGAAGGTGTCGCCGATCTTGATGGTGCCGTGGTTGTGAATGCCGATGATGTCGCCGGGGTATGCCTCTTCGACATTGGAGCGATCCTGTGCCATGAAGATGGTGGCGTTGGCCAGGGTAACATCCTTGCCCAGCCGGTGGTGGCGAACCTTCATGCCGCGAGTGAATTTGCCGGAGCAGATGCGAAAAAAGGCGATGCGGTCCCGGTGGGCCGGATTCATGTTGGCCTGGATCTTAAAGGTGAAACCGGAAAAAGCATCCTCTTCGGGTCGGACGGTACGGGTCTGGGTTACCCGCGGCCCCGGTGCCGGGGCCAGCTCGACAAAGGCGTCGAGCAGCTCCTTGACCCCGAAGTTATTGATGGCGCTGCCGAAAAAGACCGGGGTCTGGTTGGCCTTCAGATAATGGGCATGGTCGAAGGGATTGGCGGCGCCGTCCAGCAGTTCGATGTCCTCCCGCAGTTTGTCCGCCTGCCGGCCGAGCAGGGTGTCGAGGCCAGGGTCGTTGATGTCCCCGATTACCACCGTATCCTCGGGGCGGGTTTCCCGGCTCGGGGTGAAGAGCCGCAATTCGCCCCGGTACATGTTGTAGACCCCCTTGAAGCCTTTGCCCATGCCGATGGGCCAGGAAAGCGGGGCGCATTCGATCTGCAGCGTCTCCTCGATTTCGGCCATGATGTCGAGCGGATTCATGCCCTCGCGGTCCAGTTTGTTGATGAAGGTGATGACCGGGGTGTTGCGCATCCGGCACACCTCCATCAGCTTTTTGGTCTGGGTTTCGACGCCTTTGGCGTTGTCGATGACCATCAGCGCGCTGTCCACCGCGGTCAGCACCCGGTAGGTATCCTCTGAAAAATCCTGATGGCCCGGGGTGTCAAGCAGGTTGATTTCAAAATCACGGTAGTTGAATTTCATCACCGAGGAGGTGACTGAGATGCCGCGTTCCTGTTCGATGGCCATCCAGTCGCTCACCGCGTGGGCCGCGGTCTTGCGCGACTTTACCGCGCCGGCCATCTGAATGGCGCCACCGAAGAGCAAGAGCTTTTCGGTGAGGGTGGTCTTGCCCGCATCCGGGTGGCTGATGATGCCGAAGGTGCGGCGCCGGGAGATTTCCTGTAAGAGTTTGCTGCTCACTGTTTGACCTTGTCTGTTGCTGGGGAAGCGTAAAATACAAAACGGGCCGAACTACGGCCCGTTTTGAGTAAAACAATCTACTATACTCGAATGAAGAGGGTTTGTCCAGAATTGCGGCGCAAATTCCTGCCGCCGCTGGTCACCCGGGGGTCAGCGCGGGATGTCTGAAAAAACGCTGTTGCTATTTTGTCGACTTGCCGGTAGGAGTATGGCACACAGGCGGCAGCGGCCGCGTTATCTATCACCTTATGGAGAAAAAACGATGGCGGAATTCAGCAATGTCACAATAGTGAAGGAGGCAAATGTCTATTTCGACGGCAAGGTCACCAGCAGGACCGTTCTTTTTCCGGACGGAACGAAAAAGACCCTCGGCGTCATGCTGCCCGGCGACTACGAGTTTAACACAGCGGACAGGGAGATCATGGAAATTCTTTCCGGCGATCTCGACGTGCTGTTGCCCGGCGAATCGACCTGGAAAACCGTCAGCGGCGGCGAGTCCTTCGAGGTACCGGCCAACGCGACATTCAGCTTGAAAGTACGGGGGCTGACCGATTACTGCTGCTCGTTCATGAAAAAGTAAACATCGACAAAGAGACCAGGGAAAGAAGGGGATGGGGGCAACCTTCTCTGTGATCTCCGTGCGCTCTACGCGGCATGGCGGATGTCGGTGCGCCTTCGGGTCTGCTCAGATCGGCGGGGCGATGGTCACCAGAATCCGCATGTCGGTGATTGCCCGGGCGCCGTGTGGTTCGCTGATGTCGCAGATGAGTATATCGCCTGTCCCAGCCGGCATGGCGGTGTTGTCGGTGCCGAGAAATTCGCCGCTGCCCTCGATAACCTGAATGGAAAGCTGGCCTTCCACCTGATGCGAATGGACCGGAAAGGTTTCACCGGCCCTGATGTTGAAGTTGATGATTTTAAAGAAAGGGGAGTCGTGCACCAGAAATTTTGTGATGCCTGCTCCGGTGAACTCTCTGCTGTTTTCTAATGCGAATGTTTTCATAAGGCCTCCGGATGGTTGAGATGGTGTATGCTGTCTCACAGGATAGAGGATGAGCGGAAAAAATGCCTTGACTTAGATCAAGCAAACCAAAAAAGCGCCGGAAAAATCATGCCAGCACGGAAATTTTACGCAATCGCCGCCGGTTACACCCCCGGCATTTACGATAACTGGTCCGAGGCCCAGGCGCAGGTTAAGGGGTTTGCCGGGGCGATATACAAAGGATTTGCCACCAGAGATGAAGCGGAGGCGTGGCTGGCAAACCCTGGATATGGCGGTAAAGGCGGCGCGCCACGGACGGCAGGGGCGCCGCCACCAGTCGCTGCCGGCGGCGACGAGGTTGTCATCTACACCGATGGCGGCAGCATCAACAATCCGGGCCCCGGCGGGTACGGTGTCGTCATCATCGAGAAAGGAAAACGCCGGGAGTTCAGCGGCGGTTTTCGCCGCACCACTAACAACCGAATGGAACTGATGGGCTGCATCGTCGCCCTGCGCCACATTCAGGATCGGCACAAAAAGGTCATCCTCTATTCGGATTCCAGTTATGTGGTGAACGGCATTGCCAAGGGCTGGGCGCGAGGCTGGCGGCGGCGGGGCTGGCGGAAGTCCGACGGCAGTCCGGCCCTCAACCCGGACCTGTGGGCCGCCTTGCTTGATCTGATCGACGGCCGCGACATCACCTTCCACTGGGTACGGGGTCATGCCGGCAACCTGGAAAACGAACGTTGTGATGCGCTTGCAGTGACAGCGGCCCGAGGAAGCGGCCTCGCGGAGGATAAAGGGTACCGCGGCTAAATTTCCCGGGCTGTTCCGCGTCGGGAAGTGTCCTGGATGGCGTCCTGCTGCACGAAGGGAACTCAATATGAAGCGACTGTTCAGGAAACGTTTGTCAGACCGAGCGGCGGGCTGGATTGTCCGGCGAGCGATTGTCGCGGTATTTTTGCTGACCAGCATGCTCGGCCTCTGTTGTCGGGTATGCCTGGCCGCTGCCCCTCCGGTGCTTTTTGCTGCCGACACCAACATCGTCGAGCTCGGGCTCCATCTCGATTATCTCTTCGACACCACCCGGCAGCTGACGGTCGAGGAGGTGGCCGCGGAACCGGTGACCGCTTTTTTCCTGCCTTCCAGGGATCATACCCCTGGTTTCGGCTTCACCGATGCGATCTGCTGGCTGCGTTTCACCGTGGTCAACAGGGGGCCAGAGACGGTTCGCACCTTTGTCGAGATCGGCTACCCGCTGCTCGATCATATTGCCCTTTACACCCCATCGGCAGCAGGGTTCACGGTCATGGAGGCGGGTGACTCATTGCCCTTTGCCCAGCGCGCCATCCAGTTTCGCAACTTTGTTTTTCCGATCGATCTGCAGGCCGGGGAAGAGAAGACCCTTTTTCTGCGTTGCGAAACGACCAGCTCGATGAATTTCCCCCTCACCCTGCTCTCCACCGTCGCGCTTGCCGAACGGATTTCCACCGAGCAGACCCTGCTCGGCCTTTACTACGGCATCCTCGGTACCATGCTCTTTTTCAGTCTGCTTTTCTACCTGATCCTGAAAGACATCACCTATCTCTACTATCTGCTCTTCATCGGCGGCTACATGCTGTTCCAGCTCAGCATCAACGGCCTGGCTTTTCAGTATCTCTGGCCAAAATCGATCTGGTGGGCCAACAACAACATCCCTTTTTTCATCTTTTTCTCCTTTCTCTTCGCCACCCTCTTTACCCGCAAGGCGCTGGACACCGCCAAACTCGTCCCCCGCCTCGACAAACTGCTGCTCGTCATCGTTGCAGTGGCGGCGGCAGGACTCTTCGTCTCGCCTTTTATCGACTATTCCCTCTCCATTCGCGCCTCGTCGAGCTTCTGTCTGTCCGTGCTGGTACTCATTTATGCCGCTATCTTCTGCGCGATCAAGGGACATCGACCGGCGATCTTCTACTCCGTTGCCTGGATAGCCTTCCTCGTCGGGGTCGGGGTGTATGCCCTGAAGAGCTTCGGTCTGTTGCCCAATAATTTTTTCACCGCCTACGGCCTGCAGATCGGTTCCGCCTGGGAGGTGGTCATCCTCTTCATGGGTCTGGCCGACCGCTTCCATCTGATGGCGGAGGAGAAGAAGCAGATTCAGGAAGAGTACGCCCGTAAGCTGAAACTGCAGGTGGATGAGCGCACCGCCGACCTTCTTCAGGTCAATCGCCATCTTGCCCAGGAGGCCATGGAGCGCCGACTGGCCGAGGAAAAGGCGGAAAGCGCCAACCGGGCCAAGTCGGCGTTTCTCGCCAACATGAGCCACGAAATCCGCACGCCGATGAACGCCATCATCGGCATGAGCGGTCTGGCTCTGAAGCAGGAGATGCCGGTCAAGGTGCGGAACTATCTTGAGGTTATCCGCGATGCCGGGCAGTCGCTGCTCGGCATCATCAATGAGATCCTCGATTTTTCCAAGATCGAGGCCGGCAAGTTGCATTTGGAAAAGACCGCCTTCTCCCTGACCGCGCTCCTCGATGAGCTGGTCGACATGTTCGGCCACCGGGTTGGCGAAAAACAGGGGCTGGAGCTGATCGTTATCCTCGAAGAGGAGATTCCCTGCCAACTCATCGGCGATCCGCTTCGTCTTCGGCAGGTGCTGGTCAACCTCATCTCCAATGCCGTTAAGTTCACCGAGAGCGGTGAAATTGTCGTGGCGGTGCGCTGTTCAGCCCGGATGGAGGAGGCGATACGTCTCTGTTTTACCGTGCGTGATAGCGGCATCGGTATCAATCCGGCAGTGATTGACACGCTGTTTGAGTCGTTTGTCCAGGCCGATACCTCGACGACCCGCAAACATGGCGGCACCGGACTGGGGCTGACCATCAGCCGCAGGCTGGTCACCATGATGGGCGGCGAGATCACGGTGGCAAGCGAGCCCGGGCGGGGCAGCACCTTTGCGTTTACCCTCGACTTTCCTCTGCAGTCCGATCGGCCGGAGCCGCGTTATCTCCTGCCGCCGGAGCGGGCCGGTCTGTCTGTGCTGGTGGTCGATGACAATTCCCTGGCCCGGGAGACCATGGCGCGGCTGCTGACCGGCTTCGGCTGCCGGGTCAGCAGCGCTTCCTCAGGGGAAGAGGCGCTGGCCAATCTGGTGGCGGAGGCTGGAGCGGAGAGGGCCGGTTGGGATCTGCTGATCACCGATCTGCGCATGGGGGGCATGGACGGGGTCACCCTGGCCGGGAACATTCATGCCATTCCGGAGCTGGCCGGACTGCCGGTGATCCTCGTCGCCTCGCTCCGGCATGAGGCGGAACTGGCCCGCTCGGCGACGGCGGCGGTCGAGGTGGTACTCAATAAGCCGATCAAGCGGTCATGCCTCTATCAGGCCATCCTGAAGCTTTCCGGCGAAAAATCACGACAGACGGCTCGAACCGACCTTGCCGACGGGGCTGTCGGCGATGCTCGCCCTGTCTTTACCGGCCGCACTGTGCTGTTGGTGGAGGATAACCCCATTAATCGCAAGGTGGCCGGTGAGATGCTCGATCATGCCGGGATCAGTTACCGGGTGGCAACCAATGGCCGGGAGGCGCTGGAAGAGGCGCGACAGGGTGGGCTGGATGCGGTGCTCATGGATGTGCAGATGCCGGTGATGGACGGCTTCGAGGCCACCGCCGCCATTCGCGCCGATGCCCGTTGCCGGCATCTGCCGATCATCGCCATGACGGCCCATGCGATGGCGGGCTATCGGGAGCGGTGTGTGGCGGCCGGCATGAACGATTATCTCGCCAAACCTCTGGAGGAACAGGATCTGTTTGCCGTTCTCGACCGCTGGCTCGGCCCGGGGCGGCTCGGTGCGCCGAAGGCGGTCGGCGGCGAGAGGCCGGCATTGCCCGACGCGCTGCCGGGGCTTGATGTGGCGGGCGCCCTGCGCCGATTGGCGGGCAATCGGCGGCTTTATGTCGAGCTGCTCAACGATCTGGCGGCGGATTATGGCGATGCGCCGTTCCGGTTGCAGGTTTTTTTCGCCCGAAAGGAGTTTTCCGAGGCCCTGCTCCTTGCCCACACCGTCAAGGGCATGGCCGGCAATCTCGGGGCAAGGCGGCTGGCAGAGGCGGCTCTGGTGCTGGAAAAGGCGGCGGAGGAGAGGCGCACCGATGTCAATGACGACTTCGCCGCTCTGGCTGCGGCCCTGACCGAGGTGCTCAGCGCCATTCCGCTCCTCGGCGGCACAATCCCGTTGAACAGCCCGCCGGCGGTTTTTTGGGAAATCGGCAATCCGGCGACCCTGCAGGGGTGTGTTGAGGAACTCGGTCGCCTCATCCGGGACAACAACATCGCCGCCCATGATTGCCTGCGCGTCCTGCGTCGTCAGTTGGCCGCCGCCGGTACGGAGAAACTGTTGGACGAGCTTGGTCGCCAGCTCGACCGCTTTGACTTCCAGCAGGCCGGCACGACCCTGGCGCACCTTGCCGAACAGCTTGCTGGTGAGGCGACAACGGGCACGGCTCTGCCTGGTCGGCAGGGGGGAACGGTGGTTTAGAGGCAGCAGCCCACCCGCTGCAGGCGGGCGAGGTATTCGGAGCGACACATGTTTTCGATGGCAAGCAGTCGGGAGAATGCCTCATTAAAATCGGTGCGGCCGACGGTGAAGAGGCCGTGGCCCCAGACGATGACGCCGGGCCGGTCCACCATGGCCGGCGGCAGGGTGTGGCAGAGGCCGGTGGGGCCGGTGCCGACCTCGCCGGGCACCACCGGGATGCCGTTGATGGCGTGCGGCCGCGGGCAGCGGATGTGACAGAAACCCCGATCAGGGCAGTCGGGCGTATCACAGTCCATGGAGAGGATGACGGCGAAACGCGGGTGACCGTGGAGAATGGCCCGGTTGTCGGTGCGCAGGTAGATCTCGTTGTGGGCGGACAGTTCGCTGGATGCGGTGATGCCGGCACAGGAGGAGTCGTCGAGCGGGCAGGGATCGATGCAGCCGGCCAGCGCGTCGAGGGAACTGCCGGTCTGACTGATGTAGACCGTGTCGTCCAGCCGGTAGGATATGTTGCCGAAATGGGAGTCCACCAGTTCATAGTCGACGGTGAGGCGGCCTGCCTCGATGAGGGCGGCGTGCACCTCCTCCTCACTGGTAAAGGGGCCGGACAGGAGGGATGGGGCGGTGAGCCGCGGCGGCGCCAGCAGGGCAAGGACCTGGCGGGCGGCGGCGAGCCGGTCCGGGCTGATGGTGCCGTTTTTGGCGGCAGCGAGCAGTTCGGTAAAAAAGAGGACAAAGGCGGCGAAACAGACGGAGCTGAAGGTGACAAAGGCCTGTTCCGGGCTGACGGTGCCGAAGGTGATGATGACGAGTCGCTCTCCATCGGCGATGATGACCGATTTGCGCTGCCTGAGCCGGGCGAGGATGGTCTCGGTGGTAAAGGCGCGGGCAACCGGCAGGTCGTGGAGAAAGGTGCGGGTCTCGCAGTCGCGCGGGGTAAGGGCTGCGCCCGCCTGTCCGGTCAGATAACGCAGGATGGTGCGATGGGGCTCCGCCGGTTCGGCGCAGATTAGCGAGGCGATGTTGAGACCGGCCATAACCTCTTCCAGCACCGCGATGTCGTGGTGGTCACGGTTCCAGCAGATCGTGTCGTCGAGGCCGCAGACCAGCGGTGCCCGGGCAAGTCCGGCGGCGCGCAGTCTGGCCGCGTATCTGTTTACCAGTGCTTCCATTGCAGCCCCAGTTGCCGGGTTTTTTCCTCGGTCGGCAGACCATGGTCGTCGAGGCCGCGGATGCGGTAGTAGCGGGCCCGGGCCGCGAGAAACTCCTCGCGATCAAGGGGGCGGATCTCCATGGCGTTGCCGCTGC
This sequence comes from Thermodesulfobacteriota bacterium, assembly GCA_049323655.1. GTDB lineage: Bacteria > Desulfobacterota > Desulfobulbia > Desulfobulbales > SURF-16 > DB1. The sequence goes on from JBMONO010000018.1 coordinate 41,910, forward strand.
TGCCCCCTTCCCGGAAAAAACGGGCGGGCAAATCGTCGTTCGCCGCGGTGAAGCCATTGGCGGCGTTCATGATCCTTTCGTGATAACAGATCCTCTCGCCCGTTTCCAGCAGTTCCTGGGCGGAAACCATGACGCCGGTGGCGGCGGTGAATGCCCGGGCATATTCTTCGAGACCGGCGGCGAAAAAGATAAACTTGCAGGCAATGAGCGAATCGATTACCGCGTTTTGGTCCTCGGCGATCTTGATGATGCGCGCCTTGCCGCTGAAGGTGAAGCGGTCGGTGGCCACCGGTTTGCGCAGGATCTCGTGGCTGACCGGATAGGCGCGGAGATGGCAGCCGCCCCGGCTGGAAAGGGCGTAGGCGAGCGACATCCCGCAGGCGCCGCGCGGATCGTAGGCCGGCAGTTCCAGTCCCTTGACGCTCATCGACATTTCCCTCTGGCCCCGGCTTGCGGCATAGCGGGCCGAGCCCTGGCCCAGGGTCCGGCCCCGTTCCGTAGTGGCGCCGCCGATCTCGCCCAGCAGATCGAGCAGCTCGGCGGAGAGATCGGGCCGATTCTCGATCTCCCGGTAGCAGGCAAGGGTGGCGGCGGCGGAGATGGTGTCCATCCCGAAGTCGTTGCACAGCTGATTTGCCTGCATGACGAGATGCATGTCCGTGTTGCCGATCAGGGCGGAGAAGTGGGACATGGTCTCGAATTCCGGCATGGAACGGCCGGCCATGGTGCCCCGGCGGGCGATCTTCTTGCAACGGATCTGGCAGCCCATGCAGCCATGTTTGGCGGGCTCAAAGGCTGTCTTGTAAGCATGGGCGTTGAGTTCACCGGCCCTGGAAAAATGGGTTTTGCGGAAGTTGTCGGTGGGCATCATCCGCCGGGAATCCATCAGGTCGTAAAGCGAGCCAGTACCGAAGCAGGAAAAGCCGTGCCGGCCGGTGAGGATGGGTGAGGCAGCGGTGAGCCGCAGAATCTCCTCGCGGGCGGCGAGCAGCTCCTCTTTGTCGTGGATGGCGACGCGGCCGCTGCCCTGCACGAGCAGGTATTTGATCTGTTTGACGGCAAAGCAGCAGCCGATGCCGGTGCGGCCGGCGGCATGGTGCCGGTCGACGATGAGCGAGGCAAAAGCAACGCCGTTTTCCGCCGCCGGCCCGATGACGGCGAGCGACCCGTCCGGCCGGGCAAGACGGGCGAATGCCTCGTTCGTGCTTTTGCCCCACAGGGCGGAGGCGTCGGTGATCTCGACCCTGTCGTCGGTGATCGCAATGCCGCAGGGCCTGTTGGCCCGGCCGGTGATGACGATGCCGTCCCAGCCGGCCCGTTTCAGGGCAAAGCCGAGTCGGCCGCCCACCGAGCTGTCGGCCACCGCGCCGGTCAGCGGCGAGCGGGACATGACGGTGCAGCGACCGGAGGTGGGCGCCGCGGTACCGGTGAGCGGGCCGGCGCAGATGACAAGCGGCATGCCCGGATCGTCCCAGGGCAGGGTGACATGGGGGCGAAGAAAGAAGCCGGCCAGTCCCTTGCCGCCGATGAAGGTGTGGTACACCTCGTCGCCGGGCCGGAGAACATTGAAGGTTTCCTGGTCGAGGTCGATGCGCAGAATGGTGCCGGTCCAGCCGGTGCGGTCGCTGGTCATGCCCTTTTCATCGCTTTGCTGAGGTTGTCGATGTGGAAAGTGAAAATCTTGTCCGGCCTTACCCTAGCCGGTTTGCCGGAGAATTTCCATTGGAATCGTTGCCGTCCAGGGTGCGGGCAATCGCTTTGAGCAGGGTCTCGCACAGCAACGGTTTTTGCAGGAAGATGCTCTGAGGAAAGAGGTGTTGTCTTTGCCGGTCATCATCTGTAAAGCCTGACATGAAAATAATTTTCAGGTCAGGTCGGCTGCGGCAAAGCTGCTGGGCCAGCTCCAGACCGGTCTGCCCGGCCATGACCATGTCGGTAATCACCAGATCGCAGTGGCGGGAATGAAAAATGCCAAGGGCCTGCCGCGCATCTGTGGCCGTGACAACGGTGTAGCCAAACGATGAGAGCATCGCCTGGAAGACAAGGCGGATATACTCGTCGTCGTCCACTACCAGGACGGTTTCGCTGCCGCGCCGGAGTCCCCTGGTAACAGAGGGAGCGGGCGCGGCCTCCTGTTTTTCCGTGACCGGCAGATACACACTGAAGACGGTGCGCCCCGGATGACTGTCGACCGTGATGCAGCCCTCGTGCTGCTTCACGATGCCGTACACCGTTGACAGGCCGAGGCCGGTGCCGTGACCCTTTTCCTTGGTGGTGAAAAAGGGCTCGAAGATGGAGTCGAGAATTTCCCCGGGGATGCCGATTCCGGCATCCGTCACGGCAAGCAGGACATAATCGCCGGGCATGACCTCCCCCCTGATGCACGGAGGAAAATCGGCGCCAAGGGTGCGACTTGCAACCGTGATTTGTATCTCCCCGCCAGCGGGCATGGCGTCGCGGGCATTGACCGCGAGGTTCATGATGACCTGCTCGATCTGACCTGTATCTGCACGCACGCCGGGCACCTCCTCATCGGCGTGCAGGGTAAGGATGACGTCATCGCCGAGAAGCCGGTACAGCATCTTGGCCATCTGGTGGATGACGACGCGCAGGTTGACGACCGTAAAACTGAGCACCTGTTTCCGGCTGAAGGCGAGGAGCTGGCGGGTGAGCGTCGCGGCCTTTTCCCCGGAATCGTAGATGATCTCCATCTTTTCCCGGATAAACGCGAGTTTTTCGGCGCTCAGGTCCCTGACGTCGAGATTGTCCAGAAGCAGCCCGCTGTAGCCCATGATGACGGTGAGGATGTTGTTGAAGTCATGGGCCACGCCGCTGGCAAGGCGACCGATGGTTTCCGTTTTCTGGGCCTGGAGAAACTGTCCTTCCAGCTGGCGCTTTTGTTCTTCCGCTTTTTTCCATTCGGAAATATCCTGAAGCGACTCAACGATGCCGACCATCTCATTGTTTTCAAAGACCGGGGTGGCGATGATGCTGGCAAATATCGAGCGGCCGTCCGGCAGGGTGACCGGCGCCTGAATCCGAACCTGCTGCTCTCCTTTTTCGATGCGGTGCAGCAGGCAGGTTTCCCCTGTGCAGAATTCGCCGCAGAGCAGGGCGGAACAGGCAAGAGGAGCCGTTGGTCGGTTTCTTTCCTGGCGCAGCAGGTCGGTCATGGCCTTGTTGGTCCGGACGATGCGTTTTTGCCGGTCGATGAAGCGGATCGCATCGCCGGCGCTGTCAAGGATGTTTTGAATCGCATCGCGGGAAACGGTGGTTTTTTGCAACTGCTCCGTCATATGCTGGAAGGCCCGGGCCAGAATGCCGAACTCATCCCGCCGCCCGGTATCGACCACAATGGCACGCTCGCCGCGGGCGATGCGGGCGGTCGCCGCCGTCAGTTGCCGGAGCGGGGCGGAGAGCCAGGCGGCAAAAAGGTGGGCCAGGGCCAGGCCGATGGCAATAGCCACCAGCCCGACAAAGAGGATGTGCCCTTTCACATTGGCGATTTCTGTTTCCGTGCGTCTGTGGGAGTGGCTGACAAAGAGGGTGCCGAGCCACGCCTCGCCGACGATGATGGGGACGACGATGTCATCGTGCGAGCCTTTTCCCGTTGTTTTTCTGGAGTGGATCACCTCCGGGAGGGCAAAGTTGCGGCCAGCGACACTGATGGGGTCGAAGTGGCGCTTGCCGACCTCGGCGAGATCGCTGTGCATGACCACCATCCCGGAAGGATCAAGGATCTTGATGGCATGGAGATGCTCCTTTTCCGCGTTGTGGGCGCTCTGGATGATGGTGTACAGCCGGTAGGCATCATCAAGGAGCAGCGGCTCCCTGCAGCGGGCGGCAAGGGAGGTGGCAAAGGTCAGAGATTTCTGGTGATCGAGAGAAAGAAGATGATTTTCCTCCCGGATCATGAAGAGAAAGCCGGTGGCCATCACCAGCAGGGCGGTGACCGCGGAAATGATGATACTTAACCGTGTTCGCAGGCTGTTGCCGATCATGCGGGTATTATCCCGGAGACGGAAGAAGTTGGGCTGTCAGTATCCACTGGCGCGGAGCCGGTCGTATGTCGCGTCGGCAGTGCGGACAAAGCCGCTGAGCTCTGCCTTGGTAAGAATGGCGGCGTGGTCCGGGTTGTTTTTGTCCAGCAGCAGACAGCCGCCAAAGACGGCGTTGATAATGTCCGGGCTCACATGTCTGCCGGCAGCGAAAACGGCGGACGGGATCGTGTCGGTTTTGGCGATGGTGCGCAGTTCATTGATATTGAGCTTGCTGTTTTTGGCAACCTTGGCAAGGGCATGGTCGCAGATGACGCCGGCCTCAACCTTTTTGAAATAGACATTGAAGGCTATTTCCTCGCAGCAGCCGCCGGCCCCGACAAACGGTCTGAGGTTTTCCAGCACCCCGTGTTCGGCGAACAGTTTCCGGCCCGCCACCCATTTAACCCCGGAGACCGAAGGGCCGAACTGTACCCTTTTGTCGGCAAGGTCGGCAATCCGAAGATAGGGCGAATCCTTACGGACAATGACCAGGCCGGTCACCGTATCCTTGCCGTCCTCGGTGATCGTCTTGAGCAGATGTTCCCGGTGGTAGGAGGGGCTGAGGCGGACAAAGAAAGGTGAATCCTGCAGGACGAAGTCGATCTGGCCGTTTTGCAGAGAACGTTCCAGGGAGGCCATGTCCGCGACGATGACCAGTTCCATTTTTTTTCCGGTTGTGTCGGAGAGAAAACGGATCAGAGGCGAATAGAGTTCAAAGGAGCTCACCGCGTCGCCGCAGTGCAGTACGGCTACGGCGAGCGGTTTTGGTTTTTCCGTCCCGGCCTGCGCCGCCTGGGCGTTGAGAAGGAAAAGGCCGAGGAGAAGGACGATGAGAGGAGAGAGAATGCGACCTGCTGATTCGGCCCATTTCACCCTGGTATCGAGCCTTTCGTGCATTGCCGAGTCTCGTGATTGATTTTTGTGGTAAAAAGCCCGGTGCAATCGATTGGAATACTTTTCCCTGAACAGTTGCGACATTTCATGCGACATTTTTGTGTCGTCATTTCCCGGAGAGGTGCACTGATGTCACACAACAACAGTGTAGTGTTTCGCCGATGAAAATTCAAGCAAAACTGCTGGTGGACTTTCTCGGGCTGTCGCTGCCCTTTCTGGTTGCCAGCCAGGCTGTTTTTTATGTCACCGAAAGAGATGCCCTGAAGGAGAACATCCTCAATCACCACGATTCCGTGACCTCCATCCAGCAGCAGCGGATTCGGGCGATAAGTCAGCAGAATGCGGAGCGCTTGCGCCTTGTCACCAGTCGCACCCAGCTGCGCATCAGCCTGGCCCGTTTTTTCGCCATCGGTGCCCGAGAAGAGCTGGCCAGGATCACCACCAGCCTGCGCGATGCCGACAACTTATTGGGGTCAGGTCTTGAAAGGGTGCATATTGTATTATTTGTCAAGACCTGACCCCTAAAGAGTTTTTTTCTTGACCGTATCTCCATTCCATGCGACATTTTTTCAATAACTTTCTTGGAGTTAATCAATGAGGCGTTGCGCTACGGTTTTTTGTTGATGAGCATTCGGACAAAATTGATCGCACTCTATCTTGCCCTGTCGATGCCGTTTCTTGTCATTGGCCATCTGATTTTCTATGTCAGTGAGCGCAATGCGCTCAAAAAGAGCATCCTCAGTCAACTGGAGTCCGTTGCTTCTCTCCAGCAGCAGCGGATCCAGGGGATAAATCGACAGAATGCGGAAAGGTTGAATCTCGTCACCAGCCGCACCCAGCTGCGGATCAGTCTTTCCCGCTTTCTGGCCACCGGCGACCAAGAGCAGCATGCCAGAATCGTCGCTATTCTCCGTGATGCCAGGGCATCGATCCCGGATTTCAAGAACATCGCCATTTTTTCTGCAGCCGGTGAAATGGTCGCGGCAACCGATTCGGAATCGTACGTCAAAGATGGTGTGTGTCAGGGTTTTTTTGCCGTGGCCAGCCAAAGCAATCAGGTCGATCTTTTTTATCGCGATAAGGACGGGCAACTTTCCCTCTGTCTGGCCGGTCCACTCTTCCTTGACAAGACCTTTCTTGGCGTCCTGCTCATCGATGTGACGATGGATGCCATGCTGGCGGCGGTCGGTGATTATACCGGTCTGGGACGCAGCGGTGAGATCGTACTGGCCAAAAAAAGTCCCACCGGCGAGATCATTTTTCTCCTGCCGACCAGGTTTCATCCGGATGCAGCTTTGCGGCCCGTCCCGGTCGGACATGACGAGGAGTTGCCCATTCAACGCACCCTGGCAAAAAAAGAGCATCTGGTGGTCGAATCCGTCGATTACCGTGGCGTGTCGGTGCTGGTTGCAAGTCGGTATCTGCCAGATCTTGATTGGGGGCTGGTTGTCAAGATCGACAAGGAGGAGGGATTCGCACCGCTTGCGGCCATGAATACCTTGCTGTTTGCCATCCTTTCCGCTCTCGCCTTTTTCATCCTACTGGCATCCTATCTCTTCGCTCGCATTGTCACCAGACCGGTTATTCGTTTGACCGATGTGGCCCGCCAAATCGCTGCTGACAAGTTGACCGTGCGGGCTGAGGCGTCCGGTGCCGACGAGATCAGCGAACTTGCCGCAACATTCAACCGGATGGCGGACAAACTGATCGCCGCACGCCGCGTCCTGGAAGAAAAGATGAACGAATTGCGGGCGATTCTCGACAACGCGCCTGCGGTTATTTTTTTGAAGGATACTGAGGGCAGATATCTCCTTGTCAACCGTCGTTTCGAGCAGCTTTTCGGGGTGCGGGCTGTCGAATTCGTCGGCAAGACAGACGACGATCTCTTTCCGCCGGTCACGGCGGAAATCCTGCGGGCCAATGACCGGCAGGTGTTCGCCTCCCTCTCGTCCCGTCAGTTTGAAGAGCAGATCCCCCTGTCAGATGGTCCGCACACCTATCTGACCGTCAAATTCGCCCTGTGCGATCAGGGAGGGATTCCCTACGGCCTGTGCGGCATCTCCACCGATATCAGCGAGATGATCCAGGCGCGCAGCGCCTTGCAGCAGAGCAAGGAGGAATGGGAAAAGACCTTTGACGCCATGACCGACATCATCACCATCCATGATCAGGAGCGGCGGATTGTCCGCGCCAACAGGGCAGCCTGTGCCTTGTTCCAGGCCCGCGAGGACGAGCTGCGCGGTCGATACTGTTACGAGCTGTTCAGCCCTGCCGGCGCCCCTTGCACCGACTGCCCCGGCCTGATGACGCTCAAGGAGGGAAAAACCCACAGCGGCAATATGGTTCACAACAAACTGGGCAGGATCTTTCATGTGACAAGCTCGCCGCTTGTCGGCGAGCAGGGCGGACTCGTCGGCATGGTTCACATCGCGAAAGACATCACCGAACACAAGAAGATGGAGGCCCAACTCTTTCAGGCCCAGAAGATGGAGGCGATCGGCGTGCTGGCCGGCGGCATTGCCCATGACTTCAACAACATCCTCTCCGCCATCATCGGCTATGCCGAACTGACGCAGCTCGAAGTGGAAGAAGGCAGCCGGGCCGCGAGCCATGTCGCCCAGGTGATCCAGGCCGCCCAGCGGGCTTCCGGACTGGTCAGGCAGATTCTGACCTTCAGCCGCAAGGGCGCCCCGCGCCGGGAGAGATTGCAACCTTCTCTCATCGTCAAGGAGGCGCTGAAGCTGCTGCGGGCCTCCCTGCCCACTACCCTGGAGATCAAGGAGGACATTGATCGCGGCAGCGGATTCATTTTTGCCGATCCGGTCCAGCTCCATCAGATCATCGTCAATCTCTGCACCAATGCCCTCCATGCCATGGAAGAAGAGACCGGAGTGGTCACGGTCGGACTGGCACGGCGGGAACTGGGGGCCGATGAGCTGGCCGGCCATCCCGGCGTCGCCCCCGGCCCCTTTGTCGAGCTGGTTGTCAGCGATAGCGGCTGCGGCATGGACCCCCGGATCCTGCCGCGCATCTTTGATCCGTACTTCACCACCAAACCGGTCGGCAAAGGTACCGGGCTCGGTCTGGCGGTGGTACATGGTGCGGTGGAGAATTGCGGCGGCATGATCATGGTGGAAAGCGAGCCGGGCAAAGGATCGTCCTTCCACGTCTTTTTCCCGGCCGTGGCGGAAGAGGCGAGGGAGAGCGAAGGCGAGGGGGAAAAAGAGTTTCTGCCCGCCGGCACGGAGCGCATTCTCGTTGTTGATGATGAAAGCACTCTTGTCGCTCTTTATGAGGCGATGCTTTCCCGTCTCGGTTACCTCGTCACCGCCGTCTCCGGCAGTGACGAGGCCCTGGCCGCGTTTCTGGCCGATCCCGATGGTTTCGATTTGCTCATCACCGATCAGACCATGCCCGGCATGTCAGGCGCGCGGCTGACCAGGGAGGTGCTCTCCCGACGGCCCGATTTGCCGATTATTCTCTGCACCGGCTACAGCTCGACCCTCTCCGAGGACACGGCGCGGCAGATCGGCATTGCCTGCTATCTGCAGAAGCCGGTGGACGGCAATAAACTGGCCCGGGAGGTACGGCGGGTTCTTGACGAGAGCGGCGGCCAACCGGCCTGATGTTTCTCTGAATGGGTTGTCCTGGCCATGCCGGGCAAAATCGACTATGATCGGTAAAACGTCTGTTCGCGGAGGACAAACCCATGTCGATCAAACTCATAGCCCTTGATCTGTATCGGGCGCAACAGCAGGTGGAGGATCTGACCGCCCGATGCGCCAAGGCGACGCCCGCCGAGCGGGAGGCGCTGGAACAGGAACTGCGCCAGGCCGAGGAGGAGCTGCGCCAGCTGCGCCGCATCCTCGACGGCGCCAAAAAACCGCTGCCCTTCCGCCGGTCTCTGCGGGAGCGGCACTGAGCCCTGCTGTCGGAGTGGGTCGATGTTTCCCTTGGCCCGGACCGTCACTTCCCTGCGCAGCGCCCGACTCGGCGGGTTGATCATTATTTGCGCCGGCCTTGCCGTCCTGTTTGCCGGCGCCGGGGTGGCGGGCGTCACCTGGCTTGCCGCCCGGGTCGTCGAGCTGGAAACCGGCTGGCTCGATACCCTGGTCAACTGGCTGGTCGCCGGTCTGAGCGGTCTTGCCGGCTGGTTCATGCTGCCGCCGCTGGTCATGCTGATCGCCGGCATCTTTCAGGAGACGATCATTGACCGGGTGGAACGGGTCGCCTATCCGGATCGGGTGCGCCAGGAGGCCCCGGGCTTTTGGAGTGATCTGCGCCATGACCTTGTCTTTGTCCTCTCTGCCCTGTTTCTCAACATCCTGGTCTTGCCCCTTTATTTTTTCGGCATCGGTTTTTTCGTCTCCATTGCCTTGAACAGTTATCTGCTCGGTCGGGAATTTTTCGAGGGGGTGGCCGGCTACCATCTCGGCAAACCGGCGGCGCACCGTCTGGCCCTTGCCCACAAGAGGGAGGTCTACGGGAACGGCTTCTGGATCACCGTGATGAGCCTGGTGCCGGTCGTCAATCTGTTCATGCCGATTGTCGCCACCGTCTGGATGGTCCACGTCTATCACGGTCTGCGCGACCGGGAGCGGATCGGATGAGGGAAACGGCCAGTCCTCCTCTGTCACTTCTCCGGCAGGTCGAGCCCCAGGGGAAGCAGGATCTCGCTGTGGAGCAGCTTTTCCGTTTCCGTCAAAGGGACCTGGTCGATCCGGGCGACGATGGTCCGCGTTCGCTCTGCCAGGTGCTGCAGGCGATTTCTGCATGCCCGTCGCGCCTTCTCGATGACCTGCCAGTCCCGCTTAACGAGAAATCGAGCAAAGGCGGGGGTGATTTCCGGAAAAAGAAGCTTGCGGACGCCGTCGAGAAAGCCGACGTAAAAGGCCAGTGACGCCTCGCGTTTTTCGGTGATGATGAACGGGATCATCCCATCGGGGTGGGTGTCGGCCAGGATGTCCTTGAGCGTTCGGCCGACAAACTCGATGGCCGAGTGGGGAAAACGGCTGATGACGGTTTTCAGGGTGGCGCTGTCCAGGGTCGATTCGCGCAGCTCGCCGATCTCATGGCGGATGAAGATGGGGATCTCGGCGTCAACGATGCGTTCCAGGCCTGCTGCGATGCGCTCCGGCACGGGATCGCCGTTATCGGCAACTCCATACTGTTGGAGGGCGTGCATGATCGGCGACCGGCAGGAGGCGCGCAGGTCCATGATGTGATCCCAGAAAAAATAGCGGAGCGGGGCGCGGCGGATGATGATCTGTTCTCCCTGCAACATGGCAAAGGGGCGGGCCAGCTCGGTCGCCCATTCGCGGCCGAGGAGCAGGACTGGACAGCCATCCACCGACTTCTGCTGCAGCCTTTCCGCCAGAAAAAAAATCGCCTTCATGGAGCGGCCATAGCCCGCGCCATAGATCAGGCCGCTGTCCGCCAGCACGGTGTTGATTGTTTCGATGTCCCAGTGGTCGGCGCGTGTCTCTCCTGCGGTCAGGAAGGCATAGTCCTCTTCGATAATGGTTTTCCAGTAGTTTTCCCGGGTTTCGATCCAGTCGAGCAGTTCCCCTGGTTCCGGCTCCTGCCAGGGTTCGATCCCTTTTTCCCATTTGTAGCGATTACGCAGTTTGAGCACCAGGGTGCAGATGGAATAGATGCCGTTGTCCCGGGCGTCGGAGATATCGCAGTTGCGCTGGACAGTCTCGATCAGGCTGCGGTCGACCATGGGCGTCTCCCTGGCAGGGCCTCCTGTGCCGGCGTACCGTCAACTGGTTCGGAGCCGGGGAGGTTTTTTTCACGTTACCACATTTGATGGTCTTGTAAAAAGTGAAAATTAACCACAGAGACCGCAGAGCTCACAGAGGTAACTAATTGTAATAAAAGATTTTTTCTCTGAATCCTCTGTGCGCTCTGTGCTGAAAAAAAGACTTTTTGCGGGTTTGTCACATTTGCAGGGAAGAGGGTAAATTAATCGCGGGGCAAATGACCCATGCCGTAAGTGGGGTATTTGCCCCGATAGAGGTGGTGGTGTCGGCACGAAGGGGGATGGCAAGGGGGCGCGGGGGGGGGGGAAGAAATTTTTGCCCGCCAGGAATCATGGTCGCGTAAAAAGTGAAAATTAACCACAGAGACCGCAGAGCTCACAGAGGTAACTAATTGTAATAAAAGATTTTTTCTCTGAATCCTCTGTGCGCTCTGTGGTGAAAAAAGACTTTTTACGGGTTTGTCAGGAACGGAAAGATTGACAAAAATCTTTCAGGACGCGTGAGAAAGAAAATCTGTGCAGGAGCCGGGGTGGTCTGTGGTGTCATGATCGAGGCCGCCTTGGTCGATAGGACTATTTGCATACATTGTGGCACGGTGTGTGCTTTGCAAGGAGCCAAAGGCGACGGTCGCGGCGACCGTCATGGCGTCCGCTCCGGAAACCGCCATTTCCGGAGCGGGTTGCACACGAATGAGGCGGCAGGCCGGTGGCCGCCGTCGGGAGGAGACGATGGAAGGGGTACTGTTTCTCGTTTTCTGGCTTGGCTGTGCAGTGGCGCATACCTTTTATGACCTCAAAATCAGACCTGTTCTGCGTGCAGTGCGAAACGAAAGCGATTTGTAACATCAGGTCGGGGAGACGGGGATGAAAGACATCATGAACAAGCTGGTGCCGCTGCGGGCCGATATCGCTGTCTATCATTCGGGGGTTGCCGCGCGCATGAGCGGGATCGGGCCACGGACCCTGGACCGCCTGTTGGCGGCGGGTCTGGTCGGTGCCGGCGATGGCGGGGAACGCCCCCTTTTTTCCGCCAATGACATCCGCTGGCTCGGCTGCCTGCGTTCCATGATGGCAGGGCAAAGGTTTACGATTGCCGGCATCAAAAAAATGCTGGAGCTGATGCCCTGCTGGGAGGCGGCCGACTGTCCGGCCGATGTGCACTGTCGATGTTCGGCCCGGAGCGACCGGCGCGAGGCGACCATGCCGCGGCTTGGTCAGCAAGGCAACGGCGGGAACGAGGCGCAAGCAGCGGCGGGCTCTTTGCGTTGCTCGAAATAACCGTCCTCAGGTCAGGCCACAGATGATGCCCGACTGGTTGGGGCCCTGGAAGGGGTGGCGGCTGATGTTGCGCACCCCGGCCTCACTCAGCATGGCGCGCAGTTCCGCGTCGGAATACGAGCGGCCCTCCTCATTGTTGACCAGCATGTTGAGGGAGAAGAGGGCTGCGAACTCCGGTCCGTCCTTGCTGTCATCGAGAATGAATTCGTGGATCATGATCAGGCCGCCCGGCTTCATGGCGGCAACGGTCTTGGCGATGATCCGCCGGCATTCTTCCGGGCCGCTGCTGTGCAGAATATGGGAGAGCCAGGCGGCGTCGAAGGGGCCGCCGCTGATGGGGTCGCGGTGAAAATCACCACCATGGAAGGTGATGCGGTCGGCCAGATCGAAGCGTGCTACGGTCTGCTCGGCAAAGGGCCTGGTCGTCGGCCGGTCGAATATCACCGCAGTCAGGTCCGGATTGGTTAGGCAGAAGTGGATTGCGTAGGTGCCTGGTCCGCCGCCCAGGTCAAGGAGCCGGCGACAACCGGAGAGGTCGATGAGCGGGGCGAGCTGCGGGGCGATGCCCATGGCCAGGTTGAACATGCCCATGAGAAAGCTCTCCCTCTCGATCTCTTCGCCGTGGGAACGCATATTCACCGGCCCGCCGCTGAGCACCGCTTCGTGCAGCTGGGCCCAGCCGTCGAGGATGTGATGGTGATGGAGGATGATGTGACCGATGTAGCCTGAAGAACCCCGGCAGAGGTGCTCGCTGGCGGCTAGGCTGTTCTCGTAGTATTCCCCATGTTTGCCGAGCAGGCCCATGGCGGTGAGGGCGTTGAGCAGATACTCGCAGCCCCGTTCGTCCGCTCTGGTCGTCCGGGCGATGTCGGCCAGGTGGTGGTGTCCGTCGGCGATGGCGGTAAAGATCCCCAGTCGTACGCCGGCCTGCAGGGCGCAGCTGCGCCAGTAAGCGGTCGAGGTCCGCAGCAGTGCACCGACTGTCCAGTTGTTTTCCATGTCGTTTCTCTCCTTCACCGTTCTCTGTCGTTGCCCGGGCCGCCCAGCGGAGCGGCCGCGACGCGACAAACGCCTCTGGTGTAATCGGTCTGTTCGCGGTATAGTGCGTCTTTCGCCCATTATACCGGATGCAGAAAACAATGCCAGAAAACCGACACGAAAAATCGGCAAAGCTTCCCCTGTGGCTGGTCCACGCTCTGATGTTTGTTGCCTCGGCCATCGTCTCCACCTCCTTTACGGTCGGGGCGGCGATCACCTCCGGCCTTGATCCGGCGGTGCTGACTCTGCTCCGCTACCTCGTCGCGGTCTGCTGTTTTGCCCCATTCCTCATTGTCCGCCATGGTTTTATCCGGCCGCCGTTTCGGCAAATGCTGGGCTACAGCCTGATCAGCGCCGCAACCGTCGGTTTTTTCTGGTGCATGTTCGCTTCGCTGCGTTACACCAGCGCGCTGAACACCAGCGTCATCTTTACCCTGGTGCCCGGCATCTCCGGGGTCTACAGCGCCCTGTTTCTCGGCGAACGGCTGGGCCGGCCCCGTTTGATCGCCCTTGTTCTCGGCATGCTGGGCGCGGTATGGGTGATCTTCCGCGGCGAGGTGGGGCGGCTGCTTGCCCTGGAGGTCAATGGCGGTGATCTGCTTTTCCTCGCCGGCTGTTTTCTCATGGCCGCCTACACGCCTTTGGTCAAAAAGGTGCATCGCCGTGAATCCATGGTGGTCATGACCTTCTGGGTACTGGCCACCGGGGTTGGCTGGCTGCTGCTGCTCGCGGCCCCGCATCTGCCCGCAGTGGACTGGCGGGCGGTGGAGATGAAGGTGTGGGTCGGCATCGTCTATCTCGCCCTCTTTTCCACCATCGTCACCTTTTATCTCACCCATCTCGCCACCCTCTATCTCGGTCCGACCCGGGTGATGGCTTACAGCTATTTTTACCCCGCCTTTGTCCTTGTCATCGACTGGGGCTTCGGCAATGGTTTCCCGCCCCCCCTTATTCTTCCCGGTGTCCTGGTGGTGACGCTTGCCACCATCGTCCTGCAGCGCGGTGGCCTGCCGACCATGGCCCGCGAGGCTGCTGACAGGCAGGGGAGGTGAGGCGATGGAGCGACCTGATCTGCGCGCCCTGCCCTGTGACCGGCTGACTGCCTTCATGGCCGCTCTTGGTCTGCCGCCAGCGGCAGCCCCCCGGGTTTTTGTTGCCCTGCAACGCACCGGGGTCGATGGTTTTGCCGATATGGGGGTGAAGCGGGAGATTCGCGATATCCTGGCGGAAAGATCGTTTATCAGCCGGCTGATGCCGTTTGCCCTGGAAACATCGGAAGATGGCACCCGCAAATTTGTTTTTCGTCTCCCGGACGGAGCGCTGATCGAGAGCGTGCTGATTCCGGAGGGAAAGCGCCATACCCTCTGTCTTTCCTCTCAGGCCGGCTGCGCCATGGGCTGCGCCTTCTGCCTCACCGGTTGCATGGGGTTTGTCCGCAATCTGACCCCGGCCGAGATCGTCAATCAGGTGCTGGCGGTGATCGGCTGGATGCGGGCGAACGGCATCCGGCGGCCTACCCCCCGCGAATACGTTAATAATCTCGTCTTGATGGGGATGGGCGAGCCGCTTGCCAACTATGAGAGTGTGCGGGACGCCCTGCTCATTCTCATGGACTGGCGCGGGCTTGAGTTCACCGAGCGGCGGGTCACCGTCTCCACCTGCGGTCTGGTGCCGGGCATCGCGGCCCTGGGCCGCGACCTTCGGGTCAACCTCGCCGTTTCCCTCCATGCTGCCGACGATGAGACCCGCAGCCGGCTGATGCCGGTCAATCGCACCTACCCGCTGGAGCGGCTCCTTGCCGCCCTGCGCACCTATCCCCTCGCCAAAAAACGCGTCATCCTCATCGAATATATCCTCATCGCCGCGGTCAATGACCGGGAAACGGACGCCCACCAACTGGCCGACAGGCTGCGCGGCATTCCCTGCCGGATCAATCTGCTGCCGTGTAATCCTGCCAACGAGCTGCCCTTTCAGCGACCTGAGGCGGAACGCGTGGCGCGATTCGCCCAGGTGCTGCGCCAGGCCGGCTATACCACCATCATCCGCGCCAGTCGCGGTGCCGATATCGCCGCCGCCTGCGGCCAGCTGGTCGGAACGATCGACTCTTTGTCAGTCTGATTTGGGTTAAATGACCCATTCGCACCGTCGCTCCATCGAAATGAAGAGTGGCGTCATGTTTTTTTTCTTATTTTATCATGTAAAGTCAAGATGTTTACTGGGTTTGAGTCAATGATCCGGTGGTTTGGAGCGGAATTTGCAAACCTGTTTTTATAGGCAGGGCGGTCGCCCCGGCGGAGGGCTGGGGTCGCCTTTGGCACACCTTCAACCACGCGGGAGGAATCGAGATGTCAGTCTGGCGATTTGCGATTTCCGACAACATGGTGCGCTATGGCCACAGGGAGCGGAAAATGCTCCTTCTCCACAACGGCTGCAACGAGCCCTTCAAAGGAAGGTACTGGTGCCCCAAGGCCCAGTGGTTTCGCAAGGAGGTCTGTCCTTTTGTCAACCGCAACGAATGCGAGGCCTTCACCCAGATGTGCGGCTGTCTCTGAGCAGATGGTGCATCAAAAAGTGATGGTCTCGCAAATAGTATGATGCCAAACCCGTAAAAAGTCTTTTTTTTGCCACAGGGCGCACTGAGGACATTGAGAAAACATCTTTAATTACGAATGGTTGACTCTGCGGTCTCTGTGGTTGATTTCAGTTTTTACGAGTCCATTAAAAATAATTCTTGCGTGCCCGGCCGGGAAAGTTTATAAGAAACATCATAAGTTGTGCAGTCCTTTAGATGGGTCATGAATACCAGAAATTGCAGCCGCACAATCCGTAATGGATACTGTGCGGTTTTTTTTTTGTGACTTGCGGGGCTGCCGGCCGGGTCGAATCGCCCGGCGTTTTATTAATGGTTCTTTCTGGAACCGAATGTAATGGAGCAGTCGAAGTGAAACAAGGTACAGTGAAGTGGTTTAATGCGGCCAAGGGTTTTGGTTTTATCGCGCAGGACAACGGCAGTGACGTGTTCGTGCATTTCTCCGCCATCAAGTCCCAGGGTTATAAGTCTCTTGACGAGGGCGCCCGCGTCTCGTTCGAGATCGTTGACGGTCCCAAGGGTCCGGCGGCGAACAATGTTGTTCAGCTGTAATCTCACCTGCAAATTATCAGTGCAGCCCAGCCGTCGGCAGTGATCGACGGCGACGTTGAACGAATGATTTGCAAGTGGCATACGATTCGGCAGTAAATTTCGATCATACCGCCCTGCGTTCCGCAGGGCTTTTTTTTTATGGGCACTTTTCCGCCCTCCCTTCCTTTATAGAAAACAGCGAGCGTATATGACAGCATTTGCAGATATCGGCATTTCTGAACGGATTCTCAAAGCATTAGACACCCTTGGTTTTGAGAAACCGACCCCGGTGCAGGAACGAATTATCCCCCTGATGCTGGAGGAGCGTCATGACATGGTCGGCCTGGCCCAGACCGGCACCGGCAAGACAGCGGCCTTCGGCATTCCCCTGGTGCAGCTTGCCGATCCCTCCTCGCCGGAGACCAGGGGACTGGTGCTCTGCCCGACCCGTGAACTCTGTGTGCAGGTGGCCCGCGATCTCGCCGCTTTCGGGCAATTTTTGCCGGGTCTGCGGGTGGCGGCGGTCTATGGCGGCGCCAATATTGAACAGCAGATCCGGGATCTGCGGCGCGGCGCCCAGATCATCATCGCTACCCCCGGCCGCCTCCATGACCTGCTGCGCCGTGGCGTCGCCGATCTCTCCGCCATTACCACCGTGGTCCTTGACGAGGCCGATGAAATGCTGCAGATGGGCTTTCAGGACGAATTGAACGCCATTCTCGCTCACACTCCGGCAAGCAAACATACCCTGCTGTTCTCCGCCACCATGTCGCGTGAGGTGGCGGCCATTGCCGCAAGCTACATGAAGAAGCCGCTGGAGATCACCGTCGGTCAGCGCAACGCCGGCACCGAGAATGTCCGCCATCTCTATTACATGATCCATGCCCGGGATCGCTATCTGGCCCTGAAACGGATCGTTGACGCCAATCCCGGCCTTTATTCCATCATCTTCTGTCGCACCCGGGAGGAAACCAAGGAGGTGGCTGATAAGCTCATGCAGGAGGGCTACAGCGTCGACGCCCTCCACGGCGATCTCTCCCAGGCCCAGCGCGACCAGGTGATGAACCGGTTTCGCTGCCGCACCCTGCAGATGCTGGTGGCAACCGATGTGGCGGCCCGCGGCCTTGATGTCACCGATCTGACCCACGTCATCAACTATAACCTGCCGGACGACATCGCCGCCTATACCCACCGCAGCGGTCGCACCGGCCGGGCAGGCAAAAACGGCATCTCCATCGCCATCATCCATCTCCGGGAAAAGCACAAGATCCGGGAGATCGAACAGCGGCTTGGCCGCACCTTCGAGCAGGGGCGCATTCCCACCGGCAGCGAGATCTGTCGTAACCAGCTCCTTGATCTGATCGACAACCTGAAGACGAGTTCGACCGACCATACGGCGCTTGATCCCTTTTTTGCCGAACTGACCGCCGAACTGGCCGACCTTGACCGGGACGAGCTGATCAGGCGCTTTCTGGCCAGGGAAGCAGACCGCTTTCTCGCCTATTATCGGAATGCGCCGGACCTGGGCCAGCCGGAGGAAAAGCGTGCCCACGAACGACGACATACGTCGGCAAGGACAGACGCCGGCCGCGGTCCCGCTCTGCGAGGCGAAAAGTTTGCCCGCTTTCATCTCAATGTCGGCAAAAAGGACGGCCTGCTGCCCCAGCGGCTGATCGGTGAAATCAACGACATGGTCGGCGGCGCCCGCATCCGGATCGGCAAAATCGAGATCATGAAGCACTCGTCACTGCTGGAGGCGGACAGCCGTTTTATCCCGCAGGTGCTTGGCGCCTTTCGTCATCTCATCATCAACGGCAAGCCGGTGGCGATCGAGGTGATGCCGGACCGGCAGCAGCGGAACGACAATACCAGGCCGGCGGGCCGGAGCGCCGTTCCCCGTTCTGCCTGGAAAGGCGGTGGTCCAAAACATGATGGTCTGGCAAAAAACCGCAAACCCGGGCGGGCGGGAAAATAAAAACAACGAGTTCCAATGCCCCGCCAGAAAAAACGGGCAA
The DNA here is from genome assembly GCA_049323655.1 of Thermodesulfobacteriota bacterium. GTDB lineage: Bacteria > Desulfobacterota > Desulfobulbia > Desulfobulbales > SURF-16 > DB1. Next base: position 60,060 of record JBMONO010000018.1, read on the forward strand.
AGAAGGAGACGACTATGGATGGCCTTTCCCTGGAGATAAAACTTGATCATCCCGAGGTGACCCGGCTGCTCTTTCATCCCCGTCGGCAGGAGAAGGGACAGACCCCGGCCGGCTGCTGTGATCTCGACATCCCGGTCGCCGACGGCATAACAGTCGGCGCCCGTTTTTATCTGGCCGGCAAGGAGGCGCCGAACATCCTCTTTTTCCATGGCAACGGCGAGGTCGTCGAAGATTACGATGAGATCGGCGCGGCGTTTGCCGCCCGCAACATGAGCTTTCTCGCCGTTGATTATCGTGGCTACGGCTGGAGCGGCGGTGAGCCTTCGGCCAGCCGCATGATGCGTGACTGTCATCTGGTTTTTGATTTTGTCAGGAATTGGCTGGCTGCAGAGGAGCGGAAGGGCTTTTTTCTTGTGATGGGCCGTTCGCTCGGCAGCGCCTGCGCCATCGAGCTTGCCGTGACCGAACGGGAGGCAGTGGCCGGGCTCATCATCGACAGCGGTTTTGCCAGCACGTTGCCGCTGCTTCGCTGTCTCGGCCTTGACGTTGACCGGCTCGGCCTCCGGGAGGAGGAGTGCTTCAACAACCTGAAAAAGATCAGCCGCTACAGCCGACCGCTTCTTGTTCTCCACGCCCAGCTCGACGAGATCATTCCCATTGGTGAGGCGGCGGAGCTGCAATCCTGCTGCGTCTCCCGGCTCAGTGAGTTTCAAATCGTGCCGGGCGCTGATCACAATACCATCTTCGCCGTCACCGGACCCCTCTATTTCGAGGTGGTCGGCCGTTTTGTCAACAAGATCGGTATGCCGGTACGCCGCCGACATACCGGGCGTTTGGGGCGGCGTGACTGATCGGCTTCAGCGGGCCAGCCAGTGGCCGTAATGGAGGCGATGGTCGCACAGCGCCTGCCGGTCCCGTGGCAGCGGCCGTTTCCCGCAGAGCAGCTGCCGATAGATGCCGGCCCGGCTGATATCAGTGATGAAGAGGGCGCCGCGCAGGGTGCGGCCGTCACCGGAAAAGACGAGCCGGTGATAGGTTCTGCCCCGGCGCTCCGCATAAATGAGATCGCAGTCCGGATCACCCTGGACCATTCCCATGGCGACAAAGGGGGTGTCGCCGACCTGGGCGGCATTCATCACCGCCATGCCCCCCTCGTATGCCACCCGGCGGCCCGCCATGGTGAAGCCGGCGCAGCGTCCCATCTCCACCGCCGTGGTCCACAGGCCGCCGGCAATCATCTCGCCGCTGCAGCGGTCCAGACTGACCGCTGCGTCACCGGCGGCATAAATCCCCTCTATCCTGCTTTCCGTGAACTCATTGACCGCCAGTCCCCCTGACGGTGTCAACAGGTCGGGTGCGAGAAAATCAAGGGCTGGTTGTACCCCGATGCCGATACAGACCATCTGGCAGGGGAGCACCTCCCCGTTGTCGAGTTCCACCTCCCGCACCCCCTCCCCATCCTGCCTGATATCGGCAATAGTGCGGCTGGTGACAACCCGCACGCCCGTCCGACTCAGGGCGTCGGCGATGATGGCGGCGCCGTCGGCGTCGAGGAGCCGGGGCAACACCGTGGCGGCACATTCGACGATGGTAACCGCAATCCCTTTTTCGCGGAGGGCCGCGGCCAGCTTGAGACAAAGGATGCCGCCGCCGAGCAGCACCGCCTGTCTGGTCGTCAAGAGGCGGGCGGCAATGGCGCGGGCATCGGCGAGGGTGCGGAGAGTGAAGATTCCCGGACCGGGACAACCGGCCAGAGCGGCCGGAACCAGCGGCCGGCCGCCGCTGGCGATAAGCAGTCTGTCGTAGGGAAGTTTTGCTGTGTCGGCCAGCTGGACGATCCGGCGATCCGGGTCGATTGCGACCACCCGGCTGTTCAGGCGGATGTCGAGTTCTTCGGCCGGAAAGGGACCGCGGCCGGCAATGGTGATGGCGTCGCCGGTTTTTTTTCCGCTGACGACGAACGGGATCAGCGGCCGGAAATAGGGCCGATCCGATTCGGCGGAGAGAATCGTTAACCGGCCGATGGGATCGGTTCGGCGGATCGCGGCGGCGGCGGCCAGTCCGGCCGGGCCGGCGCCGATGATCAGGTAACGTCGCCCGCCCATGTCAGCCGTCCTGGTCGGCGACCATTTCGCGGGCCGCCCTGCTCCGCATTGACCCGGCCCATTCTGTTGCGCTCTGATAGACGAGGGCTTTGGTGGGGCAGGCGGCGACGCAGGCCGGTACGTCGAGGCCGGGACAGCGGTCGCAGCGGTAGGCGGTGCCTGTTGCCGGGTGGCGACCGATCACCCCGTAGGGGCAGACCATGACGCAGGTCCAGCAGCCGATGCAGCGGTTTTCATCGGTGCGGACCACCCCTTCCGGGGTGCGACTGATGGCGCCGCTGATGCAGGCATGCAGGCAGGGTGCCTCTTCGCAGTGGCGGCAGAGCACCGGCACGGATTTCGCCGGGGTAACCCATTCAACAAAGATGCGCCGGCGCGGGGCCGGTTCTTCACCGATGGCCCGGTACAGCGAGCCAGCGGCCGCATGCTGGACGGCACAGGCCAGTTCGCAGCTGTGACAGGCCAGGCAGCGTTCGGGTCGGACGAAAATCTCTTTCATCTCCTTCATCGCTTCTCCTCCGGGAAAAGATGTCAGGCCAGACCGAGGCCGGCCCGCCGTTCGTCGATGGCGGCGAGCAGCCGTTGCGCCGCCGCCTCCGGGTCGAGTTCGACGATGAAGTAGCCACCGGTGAGCTCCCGAACCGTCTCGGTCAGGATGGAGGTGACCTGCCTGCTGCCCAGGACCGGCAGCATGACCCCGACATGGGTGGGCAGACCGGCCGCCACCGCGTAGGTGCCGATGGAGATTGCCTTTTCCGAGACCGCCTCCGCTGCCGAGGCCACCACCGGCAATTTGTCGGTGTCCACCCCGAGGTAATCGGCCAGGGCGACACAGAGGGCCACGGCCCGGGAATTGTCAACACAGGAACCCATATGCAGCACCGGCGGCAGCGGTCCGCCGAGGTTATTGGCCTGGCCGATGGCGGTCAGCACCGCTTTGAGGCCCGCACCGCACAGCTCGTTGACATTGGCCGGATCCATGAAGCCATGCCGCATCAGCGCCCCGGCCCCACAGCCGGTCGCCACCACCAGCACGTTTTCGGCCAGCAGCCGGCGGGCGATATGGACAAAGTTGCGATCCTGCGCCACCTTGACGTTGTTGCAGCCGGCAAAGAGGCAGACCCCGCGGATGGCGCCGGAGGCAACACTGTCGGCCAGGGGCTTGAGGGGAGTGTCGCGATCCAGCGCCTGCAGGGCGCCGACAATGGCCTCCACCGAAAAGCCGGCGACCACCGGGGAGGAGACCGGCGGAATCTCCACCGGCCGACCGGCCCGGCGCTTGAAATGGTCGATGGCAACATCGATGATCGCCGCGGCCCGCACCTCTGCCTCCTCCTCGGAAAACGGGATATGAGTCGCGCCACTGATCTTGGCGATCTCCATGGTGGTGATGAGCGGGGTGCCGGTGCATTCGGCGACGGTGGCGAGCGCCGGCATGATGCACTGGTAGTCCACCACTACCGCGTCCAGCGCCCCGGTGACCAGGGCCATTTCCTGGCTGACCGAATGGGTGCAGGAGGGCACCCCGTGCCGCATCATCATTTCGTTGCCGGTGCAGCAGATGCCGACCAGATTGATACCGGCCGCGCCCGCTTTTTTTGCCTCGTCCTCCTTGTGACGGGCCACGGCAACGATGACGTCGGAGAGCAGCGGGTTGTGGCCGTGCAGGGCGATGTTGACCGCCTCGGCCCGCAGCACGCCCATGTTGGTGCGGCTCACGGTCGGGGCTGGCACCCCGAAGAGAATGTCGGAGAGATCGGTGGCCATCGCGCAGCCGGCCAGGTCGGCAACCCCGCAGCGCAGGCCGGCGAGCAGCAGGTTGACCGGGTCGGCATCCACCCCGTACAGAGTGCGGTGCATGATCTCCGAAACTTCGTGATCAATGCCGACCGGCACGATTCCCAGTTTGCTCAGTACTTCGACCCGGTCTTTGGTCACTGTGGTCGCCGCCCACATCACCGGCGTTTCCTTTTCGTGAAAATCGGCGAGGGCCGCGGCGGCGAGGTCAAGGGCAATGGCCTCATTGGTCCGGCCCTCCACCGCGATGCCGTGGCGGCGGGCAACGGTGTGCAGCTTTGCCGGATCCTTGATGAGATAGGCCGGCGCCCGGCCCTGCACCATTTTTTTGAGGGTGTGGGCCAGGTGGCGGGCATGGCCGGCATGGGCCGCAGTGCCGGCGGCAATGGCCCGATCGAGGCCGCGGGCCACCATGACGTCGGCGCTGGCGCCGCAGATGCCGGTGGTCGGCCCCTCGCCGAACGGGTCAATCCGGCAGGGCCCCTGCAGGCAGTGGCGGCAGCAGAGTCCACTGTCGCCGAAGCCGCACTGGGGGGTCATGGCCTGATAACGGTCCCAGACCGTGGTGATCCCCTGATCTTTTGCCTTGTCGATCATCCGCCGGACAGCGGGATCGAGACTCTTTTCAGTTGCTGGGCCTGTCGCTGCCATGGTGTTTTCTCCTCTTTGTTGCGCCCGGTCAATGTGCTATATTGACAAACCCGTAAAAAGTCTTTTTTCACCACAGAGCGCAGAGGGAATGCAGAGAAAAAATCTTTAATTACAACTCATTACCTCTGTATGCTCTGCGGTCTCTGTGGTTAATTTTCACTTTTTACGAGACCATCATATTATTTCATCGTCAAAGTCTTCCGGCATCATCTCCGTCGCCAGATTGAAGAAGACGCCGAGGGATTCGCAGAGGTTTCTGACGATCTGACTGTGCTGAAGTTTCTCCTCGACTGTCTTGGCCTTGGCCATGGCCATGAAGGCGGATTCGAGTTCCTGGGACAGGCTGTTGATGATTTTTTCCGGATCCATGTCGTCTCCTTAGCTTGGGAATTTTTTTGTGAAAGGTGGTGGGTGGTGCGAAAGAAGACCGGGGAAAACAGGGCAATCTGCCGCAAATATCTGTGCTATACCTCAAATCCAAAAGGGGCTGCAACCAAAAAGGGGGAGATGTCTTTTTTCTCCATCATGTGCCGGAAAATTCCTTTTTCCCTCAAGGAGATATGATAAGATAAGGGGAAAAACGATCAATGCCGAGGTGCCTGCGGACAACATGACGATTGCCCTGCGTTTTCGTTCCATACGTGCAAAACTGATTCAGCTGGTGCTGCTTGCGGTGCTGCCGGCCCTGCTCATCCTCCTCTACGCCGGCCTGGAGCAGCGCCGCCGGGACATTGATGCCGCCACCGCCGATGTCATGCTGCTGACCCATTCCATGGCCGAGGTGCAGCGCGAGTTTGCCGCCTCGACCCGCCGTCTGCTCCTTACCCTGGCCAACACGCCGGCCATCCGGGCGCTGGATGCCGAGGCCGCCCGGTCGTTGCTGGGCAACGTCATGGAGGAAAATCCCGAGTATATCGGGATAGCGCTGACCGACGTCCAGGGGCGGGTGGTGGCCTCGAACCGGCTGCCGACCGGGATGAATCTGGCGGATCGGAAATATTTTCGTGACATCCTGGCTACCAGAGTTTTTACTGCCGGCGAGTACATGCTGGCGCGCGGCGGCGCCAAGGAACCCTCTTTCCCCTTTGCCTGCCCTGTCTTTGACGAGAACAAACGGCTTATCGGCGTCCTGGTCGTGGTCGTCGGCCTGGAACGTTTGACGACCTTTTCCGATGTATCCCATCTGCCGGACCGCTCCTTCCTGGCCGTCAGCGATCATCAAGGTATTCGCCTTTTCTATTATCCTCCCAATCCGGTAAAAAATCCCCTTGGGCAGCCGATCATGGCTGAAAATTTCGAACAGGCCCGTAATGCCGCTGGTCCCGGTTTTTTCACCAGCCACGGCTCCGACGGGGTGCGGCGCATCTTCGCCTTTGAGCCGATCCGTCTTGCCGCTGCCGCCGCTCCGTATATGTACGTCTGGGCCGCGGTGCCGGAGGATCGGGTGCTGCAGCCGGCCAATCGGGCGTTGATCGGCAACCTGCTCGCCATGCTGCTGGTGACGGTTCTGGCCCTGCTCATCGCCCGATTGGTGGGACGGCGGGCCTTGATCGAACCGATCAACCGGCTGGGTCGGGCGACCGAGGAGCTGGCCCGCGGCAATCTGACCGTTCGCAGCGACCTTACCGACGGCGCAGAGGAACTTGTTGGCCTGGCCCGCTCCTTTGACAACATGGCTGCTGCCCTGGCGACCGGGCAGCGGCTGCTGCGCGAACGGGAGGAACACCTGCAGGAGGCGCAGCGTATTGCCCATATCGGCAGTTGGGAATGGGATGCGGCCAGCGATATCGCCATCTGTTCCCGCGAGATGTGCCATCTGCTGGAAATTGATCCTGCCACCCCCTTGGTTCCCCTTGCGGAACTGGATCGCTGCTTTGCGCCGGAGGAGACCGTGCGCTACCGTGCTGCCATGACAGAGGGGATGCGCAGCGGTGAACCGTATGAGATTGAGCTTGCGCGCACCCGGGCGGACGGCAGCACCAGCTGGCTGCAGGCCCGCGGCGAGGTGCGGCGTGACGAGAGCGGCACTGTCAACGGGCTGCGCGGCACGGCCCTTGACATCACCGAGCGCCGGCTGGCGGAACAGGAGCAGGCGCGGTTGCAGGCCCAGTTGAACCAGGCGCGCCAGATCGAGGCGATCGGTCGGCTGGCCGGCGGGGTGGCCCATGATTTCAACAACATGCTGGCGGTGATCCTCGGCCATATCGAGATGGCCCTGGACAAGCTCTCCCCGACCGACCCGATGCGTGACGATCTGCAGATGGTCTTCACCGCGGCCCGGCGTTCCGCGGATCTGACCAGGCAACTGCTCGCCTTTGCCCGCAAGCAGATGGTGGCGCCCAGGGTCCTTGATCTCAATGCGACGGTGGCTGCCATGCTGACCATGCTGCGCCGTCTCATCGGTGAGAATGTCACCCTCGTCTGGCAACCTGGGCCGCATCTCTGGCCGGTCCGGATCGATCCGGTCCAGATCGATCAGCTGTTGGCCAATCTCTGCATCAACGGCCGGGACGCCATTGGCGGAAAAATCGGCAGGATGACCATTGCCACGGAAAACGTGACCATTGACCAGCACTTCTGCGAGCGGTATTCTGATGCCGAGCCAGGGGATTACGTCATGATCGCGGTAACTGATGATGGGCGCGGTATGGACAATGCGACCATGGCCAACATCTTCGAACCCTTTTTCAGCACCAAGGAATTCGGTCAGGGCAACGGACTGGGGCTGGCCACCACCTATGGCGTCGTTCGTCAGAACAACGGCTTCATCACGGTGGAGAGCGAGGTGGGCAGGGGTACGACCTTCCGCATCCATCTGCCCCGTTGCGGCGATCAGGCCGATGAGGGTGTACCGGCAGCGGGCGACGTGCCCGGCGGACTGGGGGAGACGATCCTCTTTGTTGAGGACGAGCCGTCGGTCATGGAATTCGGCAAACGGCTGCTTGCCCATCTCGGTTACAGGGTGCTGGCCGCCGGCCGCCCGGGAGAGGCCATAACCCTCGCCGAGAAGCACCGCAACGCCATCGACCTGCTGATCACCGACGTTGTCATGCCGGAAATGAACGGCCGGGAGTTGGTGGAACGGGTGCAGGCGGTTGTCCCGCGCATCCAATATGTGTTCATGTCCGGCTACCCGGCCGATGTCATCGGCGACCGTGGCCCCGACGGGCAGGGTGGCAATTTCCTGCAGAAACCATTCTCCCGGCAGGAGTTGGCGCGCTGTGTGCGCCAGGCATTGGCGCGCTAATGGGTGTCCTGATAGAAAATGAGCTGTTCGCGGTACAGGGGGTTGCCGCCGGCTTGTTTCGGCTCTGAAAGAGCAAGGCCATTCCGTTCACCGCTGTGGGCGCACGACCACGGCACAATCGTAAAAGGAAACAAGTATGTTCAATCCGGAAAAATTGTTGGGCAGTCTACTGAAGGGGGGTGTCGGCAAAGGCGGCATCTCCGGTAACATGAAGGCCACCGTTGGCCTCGGTTTGCTGGGCGTGGCCCTGGAGGCGATGGATCATTATAGCAAAAAATCTTCATCGCCGTCGCCTCCGCCCGCCGCACCGCCCGGCATGGCCGGACCTGTACCGCCTCCTCCGGCACCGGGCATGGCCCCGCCTCCCCCGCCCCGGCCTGCGTCGATTCCGGCGGCGCCGCCGCCTGCCCCTGCCGCGGAGCGGACAGGCGATGCGGTTCTGCTCATCCGTGCCATGATCGCTGCGGCCAACGCCGACGGCGTCATCGATGCCGAGGAACGTCAGCGGATTCTGGAACGCTTTCGCGGTGCCGACCTCAGTCCGGAGGAGCAGAATTTCCTCGCCGGTGAACTGCTCAGTCCCGCCACCATCGACAGCCTGCTTGCCGACGTCCGTTCAGCCGAGACGGCCCGCCAGCTCTACGCCGTTTCCCTGCTGGCGATCACCGTTGACACCGAGGCGGAGCGCCTCTATCTGCGGACCCTCGCCGACCGGCTTGGGCTGTCGGCTGGCGAGCGTGATGATATCCATGCCCGGCTCGGCATGAGTGGCCTGTGAATGGCATGCACCAATGAAACGAGAATCTTCTCCGCTATGAAAAAAGATATGTTGCGGGTAGAGAACAGCTAAAAAGGAGCGACAACATGTACCAGTGGTATCTGAGTTATGACGGGAAACAGATGGGGCCGATGAGTCAGGAACAGGCCGAGGTCCAGGCCCGGGCCAATGCCAACGGTTTTGCCTGGCGGGAAGGGTTCGCGGAATGGCTGCCCATCAGTCAGGTTGCTGAACTGAACCGACCGGCCGCCCCGGTTGGCGGCGCGCCTCCGCCGCCGGGGCCGGGCCGGCGGGTGGACGAGATCGATTTCAAGGTCTTTGGCGCGGAGATGCAATTCGTCGAGATTGAGCTTGATCCCGGGGAGAGCGTCGTTGCCGAGGCCGGGGCGATGATGTACAAGGACAGCTTCATCCAGATGAATACCATTTTCGGTGACGGCTCGGCCGGCAGCGGCGGGGGCGGCTTCATGGACAAGCTGCTCGGCGCCGGCAAGCGGATTCTCACCGGTGAGAGCCTGTTCATGACCGTCTTTACCCATGCCGGCCAGGGTAAGGGCCATGTCGCCTTTGGCGCGCCCTATCCGGGCAATATTATTCCCGTTGATCTCAAGAGCATCGGCGGCTGCCTCATCTGCCAGAAGGACAGCTTCCTCTGCGCCGCCAAGGGAGTGGCGATCGGCATCTATCTTCAGCGCAAGATCCTCACCGGTCTGTTCGGCGGCGAGGGCTTTATCATGCAGAAACTGGAGGGTGACGGCATGGCCTTTGTCCATGCCGGCGGCACCATCGTCGAACGGGAGTTGCAATCTGGCGAGATCCTCCATGTCGATACCGGCTGCGTTGTCGCCTTTGAAAAGAATGTCGGGTTCGATATCCAGCAGGCCGGCGGCATCAAGACCGCCCTGTTCGGCGGCGAAGGGCTCTTTTTCGCCACCTTGCAGGGGCCGGGCCGGATCTGGTTGCAGTCGCTGCCCTTTTCCCGGCTGGCGGGTCGTATGCTTCAGGCCGCTCCCCAACGCGGTGGGAGCAGGGAGGAAGGCTCGGTGCTCGGCGGGCTCGGCGGCTTTCTCGCCGGCGACAACAATTGATGGTCGCGTAAAAAGTGAAAATTAACCACAGAGACCACAGAGCGCACAGAGATAACTAATTGTAATTAAATATGTTTTCTCTGCGCTCTCAGTGCGCTCTGTGGTAATAAAAGACTTTTTACGGGTTTGTCAACAATTGAGCTGATCATTCCCTCTCACCAGCCGCCAACGTCCGCATGGGCCCCTCCGTGCGGACGTTGGCCGTTTATGAATGCTCCGTTTTTGTTTTTTCCTTCTCTTTTGTCTGGTGTTGATCCCGGAAGAAATAGGTCATCAGGTTGAAGGTGGCGCCGGCAATGGGTTAGATGTGGGTGATCCGGAAGATGAGATCGCGGCTGCGGACCTTTTCCACCTCGCGGACCTCGTGGAACCAGCGCAGCATGAATGCCGCCGTGAGGAGACGGAGCAGGCCGGAGATGACGAAGACGAGCACCAGCGAGTGGGGAATGTTGAGAGGGCCGAGGGAGAGGGTGGCCGGCAGGTGACTGGCGGTCATTCCGCCGGCCAGAGAACCGGCCAGCACGAAGGCGCTGTTGACCACCCCCCGGTAGGCGACGCAGCGGGCGCGTTTCGGCGGTGAGCAGGCATCGTAGATGAAGTTGGCTGAGGCGAGATTGAAGCCGGCCCAGACAAAGCCCGCCACCACCTGGATGGCGCAGAGGTAGGCGAGATGGCTGGAAAAGAACCAGCAGATCGGCACGATGCCGATGCCCCAGCTGCAGATATTGAGAATCTTCTTGTTGCCGAAACGGTCACTGATGTCGCCCCAGTGGCGGAAGGCGGAAGCTGGTGAGAGTCATCGTCCGTCCATCTGTCTGATGCCTTTGGCATCTACCAGGGGACGATGACCTTTCTGCCGTTCTGCATGGCGGCCCGCACCTTCTCCATGTGGCGGAGGGCGGCGATCTCCCGTTCAATGTCCGCGGGGCGGGCGGCAAGGGCATCGGCCAGCTCGGACAGCGACATGCCGCCGTTTTGTCTGATCTGTTGCAGGATCCGCTGTTGAAGCCCCCCGTGGTCGATGGTGTCGCCGCTGTCCCTGGCAATGGTGGCGCTGCGCACCGCCCATGGATCACAGGTTCTGGCCGGGGAGAGGGCGTCCATGTAACAGTCGTCGCACAAGCGCCGGCCATGCCAGATCCGTTCCTCGCCGGCGGCGATGTCCACCCCGCAGTTTTTTCCTTCACATTGCATGGCTGTTTTCCCTTCCTTTGTTTGCCGGAATAGTAAAAAGCCACGATTCCGACGAGCGGTGTATTGTAGCTCGTTGTTTTCTCGTTCCCGCCCGCCGTGGTTTGCGGGTTTTTGCGGGACCATCTTTGTTTGATGAAATCGCAAAAGGTCTTTTTTGACCACAGAGGGCACAGAGGGAACAGGAAAAATATATTGAATTACAATTAGTTATCTCTGTGCGCTCTGCGGTCTCTGTGGTTGATTTTCAGCTTACGAGACCATCTTGTTTTCAGATTCCATTTTTTGTGCAGTGAGCAGAAAGATCGGATATCGCCGTTCATCGCCTGCCGCATCGTGTTTGACAATGACATGGGCCGGGTGGATCATCGGCATGGTAAAGCCGGATGACGCGGCCAGTGCGACCAGTTCCGCCGGGACAAAACCGAGGTGCTCCACTCCGGTCATGTCGCTGTGGAAGGAGCCGTCTTCCTTCTCGAGATCGGCCAGGGCGATGAAGCCGCCGGGCGCGAGCAGTTTGTGGCAGGTGCTGAGCAGGGCCAAGGTGTCCTTGATGTGATGGAGGGTCATGCTGCTGTAGATCAGTTCAAATGTGCCGGGGGCGAGCGGGGCATAGGCCAGGTCGGCCGGCAGGGGTTCGATGTTGTCGATCTGCAGATCACGGATCTTGCCTTTCAGTTCGTCGAGCATGCCGGTGGAGGTGTCGGTGGCGACGATGCGTCCGACCAGGGGCGAGAGGGAGATGGTGACGAGCCCGGTGCCGCAACCGATCTCCAGGACGTTCATGGCCCGGTGCAGCGGTACCGCGGCCCTGATGGCATGCACCACCTTTTCCGCCAGCAGCAGGCGCAGCGGTTTTTTGTCCCAGTCCGCTGCCGCCTTGTCGAAGAGTTGGGTGCTCATGTCTTCTCCTTGTGATGATCCCGTCGGTTTTGCTCCCTTGCCGCAGGCCGCGGCCTTCCGGCGCCGGTCATCCATCATAGTAGCCGCCATTTGGCGCCGAGACAAGGACAATAAAAAAAACCACCCTGGCCGAAGACAGGGTGGTGGAGTGAAGAGAAGATAATCCGGCCGGATTGCCGACCGCGGGGAAAACCGTGAGTAGGGGCCGTTAACAAAGAACCGTTACATTTTCATCTCTTTATCTTTACGGCCCCTTATGACGTTCACGAATTAAGAATCTTATAGTTCGTATTTACAACGGTTTAGCGACAGGATTTGTTCTTGACGCAACCGGGATCGGCGCAGTCGAAGAGGCCGTCGCCGTCGTTGTCAAAGCCGTCGGAGCAGGTGGTGAGTTTGCCTTCCGGACCGCAGACCGAGACGCCGGAACAGTCGGGGTCGGCGCAGTCGATCAGGCTGTCGCCGTCATTGTCAAAACCGTCCGTGCACAGGCTTTCCGGCTCGGGCGGCGGCGGAGTCTCGCCGTCGGCGGGAATCGGGGTGTAGCGGATGGTGAAGTTGCCCGGCGTCGGCCAGGTCGACGTGTCGCCCACCGCGATCCAGAAGTTGAGGCCGAGGTTGGCCAGATCTTCGATGAAATCCATGTAATACGGTTGCGGATTGCCGGAGGCGACCGCGGCGGTGATGCTGGTGTAGACGCCGTTGGGGTCGAGATCGGCGAGATCGATGATCTTTGGGATGCCGTCGGAGGGATAGGGGATGCCGTTGGCGTCAAGCCCCGGCTGCGAGCGGTAGGTGACCCAGACACCTTCGCAGGTCAGGCCGTTGATGTCGTCGCCGCTGAAGCCGCCCGCCTTGGTGATGTCGCTGGCGTTGGCGCAGCTTGCCATCAGCACGTTGTCGGTATTGATGTCGCCGTCATTATCCCAGAAGATGCCGATGGGGACGGCGGCACTGTTCAGCCACTCGCCGAAGATGTTCGAGTAGCTGGCCGAGATGCCGGTGCTGGTGATGGTGTTCTCGTCGGCAACCATGGCAAAGCTCATCCGTTCGGTGGGGTTGAAGTAGCCGGTTTCCTCGTGGTACTGGTCGGCCGGGCCGGCAAGCCCCTGGGCGAAGTAGGCGGAGAAGATGTCGGGCATTGCCTGATAGGTGGTAACCGGCGTGGTCCAGACATTGCCGCTCAGGTCGGAGAAGCCGAGGCCGTCACCAGCGGTGGAGGGCACGAACTGGCCATTGACGGTGAAGCCGAGCTGGATGGTGAAGCCGCTCCAGCGACTGTCGGTGCCGTTGGTCAGCTTCTGCAGACTGCGGTATACCTCCATCGCGCTGTCGGTGACATTGAATGAGACGTCAACCGGACCGTTGGCGGTGTTTTTCACCTTGAAACGTTTGCTCGACTGGAGCGGATCGCTGCACTGCTTGTCGGAAAAATCATAGGGGTTGAAACCGGTGGTCATCAGGCAATTGCTGCCGTCCACGTCGTCATTGTTGACGACTTTGAGTCCAGGGGCCTGGACATCCGTCTCTTTCCAGGAGATGACGCCGTTGGTCGCTGTTTTGCTGGCATCGGTGTAAAGGGTGCTGTAGTAGGTGACATATTCCGTGTACGGACCGGGGGCGGTGGTGACGTTGGTCGTGTCCCAACCGGTGATGGTACCGGCGGAGGCGCTGGCGGCGCCAAGGGTAACCATGGTGGTGCAAAGCAATGCTGCGGTTCGGTTCATAACCTTTTTCATTCCTGTCCTCCTGCATAAACATGGATGTCATTTTCGCCTGGCTCGGCGGGGGTCTCTCGCGTTGGTCGCGATTGTCACAGTTGTCGGCCAGAAGAGCAGGAAAGGTGCCTGGACGGGGCAGGTGAGGCGGAATGCCGCAGTTTTTGTGTCTAACAGTTTGAAATTACTTTAGATAAAAATGACGATCCCGGAGTAAATGGCTCGATCGGAGCAGGCCGCGGCCCGCCAGAAACTGGTGGAGTATTGGGTAATACTGGTCAGTTTCTGACGTTTTTTTGCCTGTGAGCATGGCAAGCACACTTCGTAACTGCTCAGTGGTATTATTGATTGTTGTTGCCCGCCATTGAGGAACTGAGCCCAATGGCAGGCGGAATGGAATTATTTGTTTTCCGCCACAGCCGCCTTGCGCTGCTGGACGAGATCCTCGGCGATATCCCGGCCCCGGACCTTGTCCAGGGCGAGCTCCAGCATGATGCCCTTGTCGATGAAGGTGTTGGCCGGCTCCTTGTAGAGCTGATCCATGGTGAGGATGACGGTGGCCAGCATGTCGGCGCCAAGACGGCGCTCCGCAAAGATCATCGACGCCGTCTTGTAGGCCTTTTCTTTGTCCGCCTCGGTGGTGGTCGGCATGAACTGCTTGGTGGCGTTCATCACCCCCATGGTGTAGCCGGCCTGGTAGCCTTCCATGTAGTGGGTCTTTTCCGGGATGGAGGCCTGGCTCCACTGCCTGCCGTGGTTGAACGGTTCGTCGGCGGCGAAAAGGGGCGAACAGGAAAGCAGGACGAGGGCGAAGAATAGCGGCAGCACGGTCTTCATAAGGCTCCTTTGTCAATGAAATGAGATGATGGATAACGGCCCGGTTAGTTTCCCTTATAGCACATTCTCCCCGGTGATGCCAGATGATGCCGCCTGCTTCTTGTCAGCAGTTGCCATCCTCGGCGGCCTTGCTCAGGTAATAACGATAGTCGCCCTCGAAAATACGCATCTCGCCGTGATCGATGGCAAAAACCCGCCGCACCAGGGAGCGGAGGAAATGACGGTCGTGGCTGACCAGTACCACCGTGCCGCTGTATCGGCCCAGGGCGTCAAGAAGTATCTCGCGGGACTGGATGTCGAGATGGTTGGTGGGCTCGTCGAGGATGAGCAGGTTGTGGGGGCGGGCCAGCAGGGTGGCGAGCACCAGCCGGCTCTTTTCGCCGCCGGAAAGATGCATGATCCGTTTGTCCACCTCATCTCCCTGGAAGAGAAAGGCGGCGCACAGGTTGCGGATGACGCCGATGGTGGCCTGGGGCATGGCGTCCTGCACCGTTTCGAAGACGGTCTTGTCCGGATTGAGCAGTTCCATGGCATGCTGGCTGAAATAGCCGATATCGACATTGGCCCCTGGCCTGACCGAGCCGGTGGACGGCTTGGTACGCCCGGCCAGCACCTTGAGAAAGGTTGATTTGCCGGCGCCGTTGACCCCGACCACCGCGATTCTGTCCTGGCGGCGGATCATGCCGGAGATATTGCCGAAGACCGATTTACGGCTGCCGTCCTCCCTTTCCCAGAATTTGCCGACCTGATCGAGAAAAAGGACATCCTCGCCGCTGCGGGGTGGATCGGGAAAGGAAAAGGTGATAACCTTCTGTTCCGGCGGCAGTTCGATGCGTTCGATCTTGTCGATCTTCTTGATACGGGATTGCACCTGGGCGGCATGGGATGGCCGGGCCGCGAAACGGGCGATGAACTCCTCTTCCTTGGCCAGCATCTCCTGCTGGCGGCGGTAGCTGGCGAGGAGCTGCTCCCGGCGGATTTCCCGTTCCTGCAGATAATAATCGTAGTTGCCGCTGTAGCTGGTGATGGTGCGGTTGGCCACCTCGACGATGCGGGAGACGACGCGGTTCATGAAATCGCGATCGTGACTTGTCAGCAGCAGGGCGCCCTTGAAGTCGGTGCTTAGCCACTCCTCGAGCCAGATGATCGATTCCAGGTCGAGATGATTGGTCGGCTCGTCGAGGAGCAGGACATCCGGATTGATGGTAAGGATTTTTGCCAGGGCGATCCGCATCTTCCAGCCGCCGGAAAAAGATTCCACCGGCCGCTGGAAATCGTCCGGGCCGATGCCGAGTCCGGTGAGCACCGTTTGGGCGCGGACATCGAGGTCGTAGCCGCCCCGCTGCTCGAACTGTTCCACCGCGTTGCCGTACCGCTCCAGCAGGACGGCCATGGCGTCGTCATCCATGGGCCGGGACATCTCCGCCTCCATGGCCCGAATCTCCCCGCCAAGCCGCACCACCTCGCCGGAGGCGGCCATCACCTCCGCCAGGGCGGAACGACCGGCCATCTCGCCGACATCCTGGGAGAAATGACCGATAACGATGTTTTTCGGGCAGCAGACCTCCCCTTTGTCCGGTTCCTCTTTGCCGGTGATGAGCCGAAATATGGTGCTTTTACCGGCGCCGTTGGGGCCCACCAGGCCGGTGCGACTGCCGGGCAGGATCTGCAGGGCGGCATCCTGGAAGAGGATGCGGGAACCGTGCTGTTTGCTGATGCCGGTCAGATGAATCATGGGAAACGCTCCTTGACAAAAGGTGGGAAAATAGCATGACCGGTCCGGCGGGGCAAGGATTATCCTGCCGGTTGATTCAGACTCGGCTGGGTGTTGGGGTGAAAAAAGGGGCGTGATTCGAGGTGAAGAGGGGCGGATCGCGGCGGAGGATGGCGGCGATGGCCGGGTGGCGGGTGAACTCCCGGTCGAGAAAACGGCGGACCTCCCGGCGGTCCCAACCCAGCGGATGATGGAAGTCGGTGTAGAGGGAAAGATCATTGGCGGAAAAAGGGGAAACCGTCAGATCGGCTGCCTCGGCACTGGCCAGAGGCATGTTGAAGATTGCCAGATTGAGAAAGGTGATCGCCTCGTGGTGGCGAACGGTAAAGTCGAGGGTGCGGCGGGCGGCTGCCTTGTTTTCCGGCGGGGTGCCGAAAAGCAGATAGACATAGGTGGCAATGCCGGCCCGCCGCAAGGCGGCCAGGGCGGCGGAGACCAAGGGGAGGGCGATGCCCTTGTCCATGGCGTCGAGGACCCCCTGGTCTCCCGATTCGATGCCGAGTTTCAACATCCGGCAACCGGCGGCAGCCAGGCTGCGGCAGAAGTCCGGTTCGGCAAGCTGCGGGCTGACCCGGGCGAAACCGTACCACGGCGCGCCGGGCGGGGAGGCGGCCAGGTCCCCCAGCAGGGCCGGGCTGATCGCGTTGTCGAGCAGGTGGATAAGGGTCGGCCGGGTCTCTTGGCAGAGCTGGTCGATCTCTGCCAGCACCCGCTTTGGCGCCAGGTGGTGGTAGGGATTACCTTCCGCCTTTTCCGGGCAGAAAGAGCAGCGATTCCAGTAACAGCCGGACGAGGCGGCATAGGGGAGGATGAGGCCGGGGGCCAGATAGTCGGCCAGGGGAAGCTGCTGGTAGGCCGGGGCGGTTTGGGGGGCCTTGTCGTCAGCGCCGAGCAGGGAGAGCAGCGGCTGCTCGCCCGGCCCGGCGATGAGGTGATCGACCAGCCCGGTAAAGGGGTTGCGCCGGACCGGATTGCTGAGCCAGGAGGTGACGAGCCCGCCGCCCAGCACGGTGGGGAGACCTGGAAAGCGGCGGCGGAGAAAACCGAGGATGGCGAAGGTGGAGAGGGTCTGGCTCAGGTAGTTGAGGGAGATGCCGACCAGGGGCGGTTGTTCGTGCTCGACCAGCCGGGTGAGCCGCGCGGCGAAAGCGGGATAAAAGACATTTTCCTCCGGCCGTTCCGCGGCCCGCAGCAGATCGCTGCTGGAGAGCGGCGACAGCTGCCGGTCCTGGTAGTTGGCAAGCGACAGGGAGAGCCTGGGTGCGCCGGTGACGGCGAGCAGTCGGTTGACATCCGCCACTGCCCGGCAATAACGGGCGGCATCGCCATAAAGGGCTGGAGCACGCAACGCGGCGAGGTTGCCGGACAGATGGCGGGCGGCGCGGCGACTCCAGGTGTCACGGGCCGTGACCGGCGCCGCCAGCAGGGCAAGCAGCCCCTCGATGTTGGCGTCGTAAAGGGAAACGGTGATGCCCCGCGCCCGCAGGGCGCCGGCCAATCGGGCGATACCGGCCGGCGGCTCGCAGGGTTTGGCGATGGGGGGATAAACAAGCAGCATAAGCAGGGGGTTGGGTGGGTGGCGGTGAATGCGGCAAATCGTTTCCGCAACAGACCATCCCACTCTACTCCGCGGGCTGCCGGCCGTCAACGCCGGGTCACCGGTATTTATCTGTTGAAGTTGGCGCAGGAACATGGGATAGTACAGTCCCATCCCATCCGACGAGAAGGGAAAGGGCGCATTTTCAGGTTAATATTGATAAACCCGTAAAAAGTCTTTTTTCACCACAGAGCGCACTGAGGACACGGAGAAAACATCTTTAATTACAATTGTTTACCTCTGCGCGCTCTGCGGTCGCTGTGGTTGATTTTCAGTTTTACGAGACCATCAATATTGTCGGAATCGTAAAAAACCACGATTCCGACGGCCTGTGTTTTGTAACTTGTTGTTTTCACTTTCCCGCCTGCCATGGTTTGCGGGTTTTTGCGAGACCATCAATATTGGAAGCATGTTGAGGATTGTTCGTGGCGCGGAAAAGAAAAAAAACGGCAGGCAAGGGTGCTGCCTCCTCCAGAAAAAATGGGTCGCTGCTGAAAACAACGGCAGCGGTCTTGCTGCTGTTTGTCTTTGCCGGTCTCTTTGTTTATGCCGGGCATCTCGATACCCTGGTCCGCCGCAAGTTTGACGGCACCCGCTGGACCCTGCCGGCCGTGGTCTATGCCCGCCCCCTGGAGCTCTTTGTCGGTCGGCGGATGACGCCTGCCATGCTGGAGGAGGAGCTGCTGCTGGCCGGTTACCGTCAGGAGGACGATCCGCAGGCGGCCGGCGGCTTCCACCGACAGGGCAACACCGTCCGCCTGGTCAGCCGGGCCTTTCATTTTGTCGAGGGGCAGGAAAAATCAGCTCGGCTGATCATCACCTTCCGCGACAATGCCGTGGCCGAACTCCGTGACAGCCGGACCAACGCCCGGCTTTCCCTGGCCCGGCTCGATCCGGCCCGGATCGGCAGCTTTCATCCCCTGGAGCACGAGGACCGCATCCTCCTCAGCCGCCAGGACCTGCCCGCGCGCTTTGTTGCTGCCCTGGTGGCGGTGGAGGACAGAAACTTTTTTTCCCACCAGGGGGTCGATCCCTTTGCCATCCTTCGGGCCATCTATGCCAATCTGCGGGCCGGAGAGACGGTGCAGGGCGGCAGCACCCTGACCCAGCAGCTTGTCAAGAACTTCTTTTTGAACAACGAACGCACCCTCTGGCGCAAGTTCAACGAGGCGGTCATGGCCCTGCTCCTTGAATACCATTACAGCAAGGACGAGATTCTCACCGCCTATGCCAACGAGGTTTTTCTCGGCCAGGACGGCAGCCGGGCGGTGCACGGTTTCGGCCTGGCCTCTCAGTTCTATTTCCGCCGCGATCTGGCTGATCTCAGCGACGACCAGATTGGCGTCCTCATTGCCCTGGTCAAGGGGCCGTCCTATTATGACCCCCGCCGGCATCCGGAGCGCTGCCGCCAGCGCCGGGACGTTGTGCTTGCCGTTATGCGCGACGAAGGGTTGCTCTCCGGCGAGCAGTTTGTCCAGGCCCGACAGGCGCCGCTGATTGGCGCTGATCAGATTTTAAGTGGATTCAACCGCTTTCCCGCCTTTCTCGATCTTGTCCGTCGCCAACTGGGCCACGACTATCGCGAGGACGATCTGGCCGGTAACGGGCTCAAGATTTTCACCACCCTCGACCCCCAGGTGCAGATGCAGGTGGAGAAAAGTCTGAGCGGGACCCTTGGCGAGCTGGAAAAACGGACAAAACGGCAGGGTCTGCAAGGCGCGGTGGTGGTGGCTGGCCGGGAAGACGGCGAGATACAGGCCATCGCCGGAGGCCGCGTCCCCCGGGATCACGGCTTCAACCGCGCTTTGGACGCCAGTCGGCCGGTGGGGTCGCTGATCAAGCCCGTGGTCTTTCTCACCGCCCTGATGAACGGCTATACCCTGGCGACCCCGCTTGAAGACAGCCGTGTCTCCCTGAAGAACAGCGGCGGCGGCAGATGGAGCCCGGCCAACTATGACCGCCGGGAGCACGGCACCGTGCCGCTGATCGAGGCACTGGCCTTTTCCTATAATCTAGCCACGGTGCGGACCGGCATGGCCATCGGGGTCAAGAAGGTGGTGGAGACGGCAAAAAAACTGGGAGCAGAGGGAGATTTTCCCGCCTATCCTTCCTTTCTGCTCGGTTCCGGGCAGATGACGCCGCTGGCGGTGGCCCAGATGTACCAGACCTTTGCTGCCGGCGGCTTTCATGTGCCGCAGCGGGCGATCAGTGCGGTGCTCTCTGCCGACAACAAGGTGGTACAGCGGTATGGTCTGGCGGTGGAGCAGCGTTTCGATCCCCTGCCGGTTTTTCTGGTCAACAGCGGCATGCAGCGGGTGACCAGCGAGGGGACCGCCGCCGGTCTGGTTCGCTACCTGCCGGTCGGCACCGGGGCGGCGGGCAAGACCGGCACCTCCGATGATCTCAAGGACAGCTGGTTCGCCGGTTTTACCGGCGACCGGCTGGCGGTGGTCTGGGTCGGCACCGATGACAACCGACCCACCGGCCTGACCGGCTCGGGAGGAGCAATGGTGGTCTGGGGCCGGATCATGCAGGGTCTTCAGCCCCAGCCCCTTGATCTGACCCCGCCGGAGGGGGTCGAATGGGCGCGGGTGGGCGGTGACGCTTACGGACCGCTGAGCCAGTACCGCGACAGAAGCGACCGGCTGCCCTTTGCCCGCGGCACTGCTCCGCGCGGCATCTTGGCCGTGGCGTCCGCTCCGGCTGCTGCTGGTGGGGGCGAAGCGCGGGAGAGCAGCGCTGGTGTGCCCGGGGTGCTGCAGCGGTTGCGGAAGTTGTTGCCGTGGTGATCCCGCGGGAAAAATGATGGAATCGTAAAAACTGAAAATCAACCACAGAGACCGCAGAGCGCACAGAGATAACTAATTATAATTAAAGATTTTTTCTCTGCGTTTTCTGTGCGCTCTGTGGTGAAAAAAGACTTTTTACGGGTTTGTCAAAAATGGCGAAGAGCAGGCTGGAAAACTTTTTGTGCCACGGCGATCACAGCGGACACCGATAAAATATTTTGAATACCGGTCAGTCGCCTTCGTACCCGGTGATCTGGAGGTTTTGTTTTCGGCAAAAAAAATGAGGAGGTTCTCCATGATGCAAAACAACCAATGTGTGATGGTTTCGCAAAAAACCGTAAACCATGGCAGGGGGGAAAGTGAAAATAACGAGTTGCAATGTTTTCCTGTTTCGGCCCGCAAATTGTGGCAGCCCGGCCTGATCGGGAAAAACGGCGCACGGCTGCTCCTGCTGTTCGCCCTGCTGCTGCCGGTGGGTGGCTGTGCGGTCAAGGGGCCTGAAGCCGAGCCGGGCCGACCGGCGCCGGCGGTGGAGCAGAAAGAAACCGGTGCGACGGCCGAACTGCTGCAGGAG
Organism: Thermodesulfobacteriota bacterium; assembly: GCA_049323655.1. Classification (GTDB taxonomy): domain Bacteria; phylum Desulfobacterota; class Desulfobulbia; order Desulfobulbales; family SURF-16; genus DB1. Next base: position 81,109 of record JBMONO010000018.1, read on the forward strand.
GCGGAACGGGCCCTGGAGGCCGGTGACTACACCTGTGCCGAACAGCAGATGGAGCGGGCGTTGCGGATCGCCCCGCGGAATGCCCGGGTCTGGCACACCATGGCCCGGGTCCGTTACAGCCAGGGCAGCTGCGACCAGGCTGTGCAGATGTGCCGCAAGTCAAACAGTCTGGCCGGCCAGGACAGAGATCTGCAACGGCAGAACTGGATGCTGATGGAAAAGGCCTACTGCACCCTGGGTGACAAGGCCGCGGCTGAGGAGGCCCGGCGCAAGGCCCAGACCGGCCAGTAGCGCCGGATGAGAGTGTCTGCATGTTTTTTGCTTTCCTTTTTTTTCGCAGGTATGATAGGACATGAAAAGGCCTTACCGCAGTCGTATGATTCCCATTTTTACCCTCGTGCCTGAAAAAGCATATGTCTGACAAAAAACAAAAAATCAGCCAGGAAACCATTCTTGTCGGTTCCCCGCTCATTGCCTGCAATCCCGTCTGCGCGGCGATGAAAGAAAAAGGATTGCCCTATCATTCCGTCTGGTTGCAGATCGCTCATTTTATGAAGAACATCGAGCATGTTACCTGCCTGTCCACGGAACAGAAGGAGATGGTGCGGGATGCATTTGATGAGTATCTGAAACTGGTCAAGGGCAAAAACGAGACAGAGGTGGAGCGCTTTGGCCGCGATTTTCTGGCCGAGGTTGACAAACTGAAACGAAGCGGGGCGGCCAGAGCGCTGAAGGAGGAACAGGATTTCATCACAGAGCTGCTTGCCGCCATCAGCAAAAATATCAGCCAGCTGGCCAGCATCATCAGTGGCACCGACACCTGCGGCATGATCGAGACCCTGAAAGGGGACACCCTGAAGGTTATCCGCGAGATCAGAAACCGGCAGGAGATTCTGCTGGCAGTAAAAAAGGGGTTCGATGATCTCCATGACAAGGTGAAAAAGGCCCAGGAGAAGATGGAAATCTCCATGGAGAGCCTGCTGGTCCTTGAATCGAACGCCCTCATCGACAAACTGACCGGCATCTTCAACCGCCGTTTTTTCGATCAGGAGCTGCCCAAGGTGGTGCAGACCTTTCTCGACAAGAACGGCAAGGTGCCTTTTTCCCTGTTGCTCATCGATATCGACAACTTCAAGGAGATCAACGACAACCACGGTCATTTTATCGGCGACCGGGCCCTCCAGAAGGTGGCGGCCATCATCCAGAACAACTGCCGGGCCGGCATCGACTCACCTATCCGGCTCGGCGGCGACGAGTTCGCCCTCTTTCTTATTGGCACCAATCGGAAAAACGCCCTGAAAAAGGCGGAAACACTTCGCCAGGAGATATCGAAACGGCCCCTCTTTTTTACCCTGCGGGAAACCGATGGCCCACCCCGGGAAATCGCCTTTACCCTGCGGGTAAGTATCGGCGTCTGTGAGCTGGACATCGCCTGGAAGGACGTGCCGGCAGGCGTCCTCAATTCCCGCGCCGTCTTCTGCGACCAGGAGGAAAACAATCCTCTTTACAAGCTGACCTGCATGCTGTCCGAATCCGCTGATCAGGCCCTCTACGAGGCCAAGCAGGGCGGTCGTGACCGGGTCTGCGTCTTTACCGGTCAGAAATCAGGCGACCCCTCCTGATCCGTTTTCATCCTGATCCGCCCGGACCAGCAGATCTCCCGCCTTATCCGCGGGCAAGGGTTTGTGGAAATAGTACCCCTGGATGACATCACACCCTTTCCCTTTCAGAAAATCATACTGGTCCTGTCCCTCCACCCCCTCCGCCACCACCGACAGATTGAGACATTTGCCGAGCGCGATGATGGCGGCGCTGATTTCCGCATCCTTTTTGTCGCCGGGAATGTTCGTGACAAAACTGCGGTCGATTTTCAGCACGTCAATGGGAAAATGTTTCAGGTAGTTGAGTGATGAAAAGCCGGTGCCGAAATCGTCGAGGCAGATCTGCACCCCGGTGTCCTTGATCGCTCGCAGCATGCGCAGCGCCTCTTCTTCCGCCTGCAGCAGGATGCCCTCCGTCAGCTCCACCTTGAGCAGGGTCGGATCGATATTGACTTGCCGCAGCACCTCACCGATCACCCGGTCGATGGCGACGTGGCGAAACTGGGGGCTGGCAAGATTGATCGACACCGGCACCGGGCGGCGCCCCTCTTCCTGCCAGCTTTTGATCTGTCGAACAGTCTCCCGGAGGACCCATTCGCCGATGGGGACGATCATTCCCGATTCCTCGGCCACCGGGATAAAGGTGTTCGGCGGGATGATGCCTTTGGTCGGGTGTTGCCAGCGGATCAGCGCCTCCAGGCCGACGATCGCATTGGTGGCAACGTCCACCAGCGGCTGGTAATGGAGAAAAAACTCCTGCTGGTCGAGGGCCCGTCGCAGCTCGCTTTCCATGGTCAGCCGCTCCAGGGCCGCCTCGTTCATGGAATGGGAAAAGTACTGGTAGGTGTTTTTGCCTGATTCTTTGGCGTGGTACATGGCGATATCGGCGTTTTTGATCAGCTCCTCCGGGCAGACGGCGTCCCCCGGATAAATGGCGATGCCGATGCTGACCCCGATGTGGAGTTCGTGTTTGTCAAGGAAAAAGGGGGCGGAGAGCTCGTCCAGGATGCGGCGGGCTGCCACCGCCGGGTCGTTGGCGTCTCTGATGAAGGTGAGCAGCACGGTGAATTCATCGCCGCCCATGCGGGCGACCATGTCCGGCTCACGGCCGGTGATCTCGCGGAACAGGTAGTCGGAGCTGCGGGTGGCGGCGTTCAACCGTTTGGCCACCTCTTTCAGCAGTTCATCGCCCAGTTTGTGGCCCAGGGTGTCGTTGATTCGCTTGAAGTCGTCGAGATCGATGAACATCAGGGCGACTTTTTCGCCGTGGCGCTGGGCCCGGGCCAGGGTGCGCTGGAGAAAGTCGTGGAACATGACCCGGTTGGGCAGTCCGGTCAGAAAATCGTAGTAGGCGAGCTGGCGGATCTGCTCCTGGGAGGCGAGTAAATTCTTGCGCATCTCGCTAAAGGAGCGGGACAGCGCGCCGATCTCGTCGTCGGCCGGCAGATTGACCGCCAGCTCGTCCCCGCCCGGATTGCCCTCGCCGAAGTCCCGCGCCGCCTGTTCGAGGCGCCGGACCGGAGTGACGATCATCCGTCGGCAGGCAATGAAGAGGAGCAGGGAAATAATGATGATGGCGGCGAGGCTGGCCAGGCCGGTAAAGAGGGCCAGCCGGTTGCTTGCGGCGAGCAGTTGGTCGCGCGGCGTGACCGAGTAAAGGAAATAGTCATCCATCAGTTGCCGGCCGGAGAGAAAATACCCTTCGCCATTACCGGTAAGCTCGCGGAAACGGCCGGACTGGTTGGCCCGGAACAGTTCGGGGCCGTATTGGTCGAGAATCCGTCCCATGGCTGGGTCGCCGGCATGATAGAAGATGCGGCACTGACCATTGGCAAGAAAGAAGGAGGTCGAGTAATCGTCCCGGAACTCTGCGAGCCGGGCGGCGAGAAAATCGGTGTTGATTGTGATCGCCAGATAGCCGCGCAGGGTTTTCGCAGCGGTGGCGCCGTCCCGGTTCGGATCGCGCAGTGGCACGCCTTTGCCGACCAGCAGGGAGACCATGCCGTTGTCCGGATTGATGAAAAAGGTGGAAAAAAAGCCGGCTCCGGCATGGCGCATGGCATGAAAGACAGGGGAGTCGCCCTCATCTTCCGTGATGTTGTCCAGCTCCGAGGAGACCACCCGGGTGTCCTCGGAGCCGTCCGGCAGGAGGACGCGCATTTCGTAGTAATTCGGATTTGACGTCTGATAGGAGGAAAAGAGTCGAATCAACGGCGGTTGCAGCAGGGTGTAGCGCGCCTCGTCATCGACCGTGAGCAGATACTGTTGGAGGACGTTCGAGCCGGCAATCACCTCCACATCCTTGTGGGCCGCGGCCAGCACGGAACGGAACTGATCAGCGGTGCGGGCGGTGAACAGGGTGATGGCGTTGAAGGCCTGGGTTTCGGTGGCCTTGCGCAGCAGGGAGCAGGAGATTGCTCCCAGGGCGATCATGCTGACCACCACCACCGGCGTGATCAGCAGGATGATTTTCGATTGGAGGCGCATCAGTGCCCTCGCCCTTAGCGGATGACGGTGTTGAAGATGGTGTTGATCCGCTTCATGACCCGCGGGGGCAGCGGGACGTAGCTTTCCGACCGGGCCAGAATCGTTGGCGGCGGATAGATGACCGGGTCGGTGAGAAAGTCGGCGGGCAGCAGTTTTTCCGCCGCCGTGTTGGTGGTGGCAAACGAAGCAAAACGGGCGAGTCGGGCCATGACCGCCGGCTCGTGGATGAAGTTGAGAAACTGGACGGCCAGCTCGTGTTTGTCCGACGATGTGGACAGCACGAAATAATCGCACCAGAGATTGCCGCCCTCGTTGGGCACGACAAAGGCAATGGTCGGGTTAAATTCTTTCAGGGTCAGGGCGTCGCCGTTGTACATCATCGAGATCGCCGCTTTGCCGGTGACGAGATCGGCGTCTTCGGTCAGGGCATAGAACGAGTAGCTGCGGACAAAGGGTTTTTGGGCAAGAAGCAGAGTTTTCGCCGCATCAAGGGCAGCCGGGTCGGTGCTGTTGGCGGAATGGCCGAGCGCTTTCAGTGCCATGCCCATCATGTCGCGGGAATCCTTGTACATGAGGACCTTTCCCTTGAGATCGGCGGTCGGTCGGAAGAGCGCCATCCAGCTCGTCACCGGTTCGGAAAGGAGATCGGCGCGATAGGCGATGCCCAGGGTGCCCCAAAGGTAGGGCACCCCGAAACGAGACGCTGCCGGGAAGGCTTCCCGCCATTTCTTGTCAACAAAACGCAGGTTGGGAATCTCTTCTTCAGCAAGAGGCGACAGCCAGCCCCGGCCCGCATAGGCGGCAATGCTGATGCCGCTGGCCAGGATCAGGTCAAAGCCTTTGCCGCCGGCGGTGACCAGCATCTCGTTGCGCAGTTCGTCCGTCTCGAAGTAGACCTCGTTGACCCTGATACCGGTCTTGCGGGTGAATTCGGCCAGCACCTCCGGGTCAAGGTAGTCGGACCAGTTGAGGATCACCAGCTTTCTGTCGGTGACAGCCGGCGGCTCTCCGCAACATTCATTAGCTAGAACAGGAAGAAGGACAACGAGGAGAAAGAGAAACCTGAATATCCTCAAAAGCTGTCTGTCCGGCATGGCGGATTCTCCTTGCCCTGATTAGGGAGGTAAGGCGCGGTGGTCAGTGCGCTTTCTTCTAAATTATAGCAGAAAGAAAAGAATGTATCGGTTTTTTTGTATTCTGCGGAGATGTCCTTGACAGGGGAATGGTTTGGTAATATTGTGTGCATATGCTCATAACTTATCCATCTGCAATGAGGAGGATCGCCATGAAAGTAGCCGTCAGTTCCACTGGAAAAGATCTGCATTCCCCTGTTGATCCGCGTTTCGGGCGGGCACCGTATCTGCTCATCGTTGACACGGGCACACTGGCCATCGTTGAGGTCATCGACAACAGTCAGGCCGACGCCATGGCCCACGGCGCCGGCATTGCCGCCGCCACCCGGATCGCCGAGGCCGGGGCCGGAGCGGTGCTGAGCGGCATTATCGGTCCCAAGGCCGCCGCCGTCTGTCAGAAGGCGGGGATTACCATGATCAACGGCGCGAGCGGCACGGTGCAGGAGGCGGTGGAGGCATTTGTCGATGCCTATGAGGTCGCTGACGCCCCCCAGACCGGTCGGCCACTGCCGCCTCGGATTTCCGGACAACGCCCTGGCGGCGAACGATTGGCCGGCGCCGGCAGGGGCCGTTGCGGCGGCGGCCGCGGTATGGGCGGCGGCATGGGTATGGGCGGCGGCAGGCGTCGCGGACAATGCAGAAATGTCTGAGCAGTCGCGGCGACCAATGAAAATAGCGATAGCCAGCGGCAAAGGCGGCACCGGCAAGACCACGGTGGCGGTGGCCCTGGCCCGGGTCGCCGGGGCCGGGGTCCAGTATCTCGACTGTGACGTCGAGGAGCCGAACGGCCATATCTTTCTGCAACCGGTTTTCCACGATCAGCGGGAAATCACCCTGACCGTGCCCCGGGTGCTGGAGGAGCAATGCAGCTATTGCGGCCAATGCCGGGATCTCTGCCGGTTTGGCGCGATTACCGTCTTTGGCCGCACCATTATGGTTTTTCCCGACCTCTGCCATTCCTGCGGAGGCTGTTTTCTTGTCTGCCCGGAAAAGGCCTTTGTCGAGGAAAAACGGCTGCTCGGCGTGCTGGAGAAGGGGGACGCCGCCGGCATCGATTTTGTTCACGGTCGCCTGCGGGTCGGCGAGGCCATGGCGGTGCCGCTCATTGGCGCGGTGCTGGCCGAGGCCCGGCCAGGCGGTCTGGTCCTCGTCGATGCGCCGCCCGGCACCTCATGTCCCTTTGTCGCCTCGGTCAAAGATGCCGATTATGTCCTGCTGGTCACCGAGGCGACGCCGTTCGGTCTCCATGATCTGCGGATCGCCGTTGGCGTGTTGCGCCAGCTCGGCCTGTCCTTCGGGGTCGTTATCAACCGGGCCGATCTCGGCGATAACAGGACAAAGACATGGTGCCGGGACGAGGAGATTCCCATCCATCTTGAAATTCCCTTTGATCGGAAAATAGCCGCGGGGTACGCCGGCGGGCTGTCGGTGATCGACAGCCGTCCGGAGCTGCGGCGTGCCTTTATCGAACTGCTTGCGGAGGTGCGGGGGTGAAGGAAATTATTGTCCTGAGCGGCAAGGGCGGCACCGGCAAGACGACGGTCACCGCCGCCCTGGCCGTATTGATGGCAAACAGGGTGGTGGCGGACTGCGATGTCGATGCGGCGGATCTCCATCTTGTCCTGGCCCCGGAGGATCTGGAAGGGCACGAATTCCGCAGTGGGGTGGAGCCGGTGATCGACCGGGAAAAATGCAGTGCCTGCGGCACCTGTGTTGACCTCTGCCATTTTCACGCCCTCGCCCTGCGGGAGACGGCCGAACTTCTTCCATTTTCCTGCGAAGGATGCGGGGTATGCGCCCGTTTCTGTCCGGAAGGCGCCATCACCCTGGCCGAAAAGGTATCGGGCACCTGGTTTGTCGCCACGACCAGAAGTGGCCCCATGATTCATGCCCGGCTCGGCATCGGCGAGGAGAATTCCGGCAAGCTCGTTGCCCTGGTAAAGCGGCAGGCCCGGGAAGCGGCCGAGCGGTGCAAGGCCGCCTGGCTGCTGGTCGACGGACCGCCCGGCATCGGCTGTCCGGTCATCGCCTCCCTCTCCGGCGCGGATTTTGTCCTGCTGGTGACCGAGCCGACCCGTTCCGGTCTCCATGATCTGGCCCGGGTGGCGGACTTGGCCGCTCATTTTCGCATTCGCGCCGGAGTATGCATCAATAAATGGGATCTGCACCCGGAGCAGAGCGGGGAAATCGAGGCATTCTGTCAGACGCGAATGATGCCGGTGCTCGGTCGTATTCCCTTTGACCGGGCGGTGGTGGAATCAATCGTTTGTGGTCGCCCCCTGCCGGATTATGCGAGCGACGCTCCGGCGAATCGAGCGGTGGAGCAGATCTGGCGGAACCTGCAGGAGACGGTCGCAAGCGGGGGGTGACTTTTTTTTGTAATATGTCAACGGAAGGAGGAAAAAGTGAAATCACTCATTGTCTTTTCAAGTCAATCAGGCAACACGAAAAAACTGGCCGAGGCGGTGGCGGAGGAGTTACCCGGAATCAAGGAGCTGGTGGCGGTGGAGAATGCCCCGGATCGTTTCGATGACGCTGATCTGTTGGCCGTGGGTTTCTGGCTGATGGGCGGCAAACCGGACCCGAAGAGCAGTGAATTTCTGGCAAAAACCGCCGGGAAAAAACTCTTTCTCTTTGCCACCCACGGCGCGGCCAGGGACTCGGCCCATGCCCGGGCCGCCATGGAGCATGCCGTGCAATTGGCGCAGGGCGCGCAGGTTGTCGGGACTTTCAGTTGCCAGGGTGCGGTGCAGAGCGCGGTCATGGAAAAGGCGGCCGCCAAAAATCCGCCGCCGGCCTGGCTCGCCGATGCGCCAGCGGCCGTCGGTCATCCGGATAAAGCCGATCTTGCCGCTCTGCGCAGTGCGGTCAGAGCCTGTCTGTAAAAAAAATGGCGGCCGGTTTTCCCCGGTCGCTATTTTTTTTCCTCTTCCCCGTAAAGATTCATGCCCGGATAGAGTTTATCTGCGCACTCCGGGCAGATGCCGTGGCTGAAGGAGGCGTGGGAATGCTTCATAACATAACTCTCCACCTGCTGCCAGTAACCGGCGTCGTCCCGGATCTTTTTGCAGGAGGCGCAGATGGGGATGATGCCGCGCAGGGTCTTGATGTCTTCCATCGCCTCCCGTAGTTCCTGAATCAGCCGTTCCTTTTCCTCTTCCCGTTTCTTGCGGGTGTCGATTTCCTTTTTGAGCCGGAGAAAGGAGCGGATTCGGGCGATAAGTTCCACCTTGTTGAAGGGCTTGGTGATATAGTCCACCGCGCCGGCGGCAAAGGCCGCTTGCAGGCTGTCGCTCGATGTGTCGCCGGTGATGATGATCACCGGCACGTCGGCAAAGACGGGCGAGAGTTTGAGCCGGCGAGTCGCTTCGATGCCGTTGGTGCCGGGCATGTCGATATCCATGAGAATGAGATCGATCCCCACCTCGTTTTCCTTTTCGCCGCCGAGAGCGAGGAGCGTAAAGGCCGTTGCCGCCGAGGGGGTGAAGAGCAGATCGTGAAAGCCCGCCCCGGTGAGAAAGTGTTTGAGCTGGGTGATGATGTGGGGCGAGTCGTCAATTGTCAGGATGCGCATGAAGGTCTGCCTCCGGCTCAGGGAATGGTGATGGTGGTGATGTGGTGGCTAAGCTGCCCGAGTATCCGGCGGGCCTCGTCGCGGTTGTGTTCCCGCGCCGCTGTTTCGATCCTGCGGGCCAGCTCCGACACCTGCGGCAGTCCGTATCCGCCGCCGGCGCCCTTGATGGCATGGCTGCGAGAGCGGATCGTCTCCCAGTCGCTTTCCGTCAGTGCCTTTTCCATAACCGCAATATCGTGGTCGACGTCAGCGAGAAAAGCGGGAATGAAAGCGACGAAATCGGGATCAACGGCGGCGGCTGTTTTACCGGTGGCCTGAGGCGTTTCCGGCGGATCGGGCGCAGCAGCCTCGGCGGACAGCGGCATGGTCTCCGCCAGAAAAGGGGCGATTGCGGCAAAGAGGCGCGCCTTCTTGATCGGTTTGGCCAGATGGTGGTTGCAGCCCGCTTCCCGGCAGCGTTTGATGTCCTCCTGCAGGGCATAGGCGGTAAGCGCGATGATCGGCACCGGCGGCTGCCCCGTTTCCTCCTCGTGGCGGCGGATCTGGCGGGTGGCGGTAAAGCCGTCCATTACCGGCATCTGAATGTCCATCAGGACCAGATCGTAGTGACCGGTCTTGAAGAGGGCTACGGCAATGGCGCCGTTTTCGGCCACATCGAGGATGATCGGCGTCTCCTTGAAATAGCGCTCGATGATAAGGCGGTTGTGGCGGTAATCCTCGGCCAGCAGCACCCGGGCCGGCCGCAAAGCAACCGGCAGACCGCCTGCCGGAGGAATGACCGGCAGCGGGGTGTCGATCGGCATGATCGTATCGCGTCGGGCGGTAAGGGCGGCGTGCAGCTCGCGTTGTCTCACCGGCTTGACCAGGCAGGCGTGAATGCCGGTCCGCTGGTAGCGCTCCGGGTTGAGGCGGCGTTCGTCCGAGGTCAGCATCATGACGGTCAGCCGCGCGGTTCCCGGCATTGTCATGATCTGTTGCGCCACCTGGAAGCCGTCCATCCCGGGCATCCGACAGTCGAGCAGAAGCAGGTCAAAGGGGGCGCTGGCGGCCGCCGCTTCAGCAAGACGCTGTACTCCCCGCGGGCCGTCCTCCGCTTCCTCCACCACCATTCCCCAGCCCTCCAGGATCTTGCGAAGGATCAGGCGATTGGTGGCATTGTCGTCGATGATCAGGGCATGCAGACCTGTCAGCCGGATCGGCTCCGGCTCGGTTGAGACGGGTTCGGCAACAGTTTGCAAAGGGATGCAAAAGGAGAAGGTGCTGCCACGGCCCTCCGCACTTTCCAGATGGATGTCGCCGCCCATGAGATTGATGAGCTCGCGAGAAATGGTCAGGCCGAGTCCGGTGCCGCCGAAACGGCGGGTGGTGGAGGAATCGGCCTGGGTGAAACGCTCGAAGATGAGCTGTTGTTTGTCCGGCGGGATGCCGATGCCGGTGTCGGCCACGGCAAAGAGCAGCTCCGTGGTTCCCGGTGATGAAGCGGCAGTGGCCCGACAGGTGACGGTGATCTCGCCCTGCTGGGTGAATTTGACGGCATTGCCGACCAGGTTGATGAGCACCTGGCGCAGCCGGCCGGCATCCCCCAGCAGCCGCCGCGGCATCTCCGGCGCCAGGTCGAGATGCAGCTCCAGGCCCTTTTCGTGGACATGCAGCGCCATCAGCGAACAGATCCCTTCAAGCAGTTCCACCGGATCGAAGGGAACCGCATCGAGTTCGATGCGACCCGCCTCCACCTTGGAAAGATCGATGATGTCGTTGATGATGGCGAGCAGCGCCTCGCCGTTGGTCTCGAAGATGCGGACATATTCCTGCTGCTCACGGGTCAGGGACGTCTCTTTGAGCAGATCGGCCATGCCGATGATGGCGTTTAATGGCGTGCGGATCTCGTGGCTCATGTTGGCGAGAAATTCGCTTTTGGCCCGGGTCGCCGCTTCGGCCTCCTCTTTGGCCTGCAGCAGTTCCCGGGCCGCCTTTATTCGTTCGCTGATGTCGCGGACCACGCTGAGGATGAATCTTCTGTCGCCGATGGTGATGAGCCGGGCAAAGACCTCGACATCCATCACCGTCCCATCCTTGCGGCGATGGACGGTCTCAAAGGTCGCCGACCCGCTGGTAAGGATCTGACGGATCCGTTCTTCGATGTGGTGCGCCTGCTCCTGGCTGTCGATCTGCTCCAGGGGCAGGGCCAGCATCTCCTCCTCGGTGTAGCCGCGACTGGTGTAGGAGGCGCGGTTGGCGTAGATCATCCGGCCGTCCAGAGCAAGGACAAAGACCGAGTCGATGGCGCTGTCCAGCATGAGCGAACGGAAGGCGAGGGCATCCTCAGCCCGCCGCTGGAGGACGATGTTCCACATGGTGCTCATGAACAGGGTGAGCTGGCGGACATCGTGTTCGTCGTAGGGTTCTTCCTTGTTGCCGACGCCGATCACCGCGACGATCTTCTCGCCGGCAAAGACCGGGACGGACAGATGGCGGCTCAGAGGGAAATGGCCGTCGGGCAGTCCTTTTTTGTCGGCCATTGCCGGATAGTCGTTGTGGATTACCGCCCGCCGCTCTCTGACACAATCGGCCCAGATGCCGGCGCTCTCCAGCGGATAATGCGGCGCCGGTGCGGCGGTGCAGCGTTCATGAACCGCCCGGGACCAGGAGTAGAGTTCGATGTCGCCCTTGTTTTCGTTATAGAAGTGGAGATAGCCCACCTGGCTGCGGGTGAGCCGCACCGCCTCCTCGAGGGCGTAGTCGGTCAATTCCCGTTCCGAACTGAACGGCCGCTGGGTCAGGGCGAGGAGGGCGGAGAGCCGTTCCTCCTCACGCAGCAGGCCGGCCTCGCGGTCGTGGATCCAGCCGATCAGCTCCTCGAAGGAGCCGATGACCTGGGTGATCTCGTCGTTGCCGTCCCGGCTCGCCTCCTGCAGGGGTTGGCGCATGGCGGCGGTCAGCCTGCCGGTCTCGATGAAAGAGCGGGCCGCCTCGTGCAGGGCCATGATCCGTCTGCCCAGCCGCATCTGCCAGGTGCCGAGCACGGCCCACAGGGCGGCGAAGAGCCCGGCGAGGGCCGCCAGGGTAAAGATGAGGGTGTGGCGGAAAACAAAGGCGCTTTCCACCTCGAGTTGCACCACCAGGGTGGGCGCGTTCACCGTGTTGCCGTTCCAGGGGATGCTGGTCTGCTCGGTGCGGCCTGTGTCGTGCGAAATGGTGCCGTCCGGGGGAATGGTCAGGGTGCGGCCGGCGGAGCCGAGCGAACTGGCGATGATCGTGTTGTTCCGGGTCAGGTGCAGGGTGACGCCGGGAAAGGCGTTTTCAAAGAGCAGCGCGTTGTCCATCGCCTTGGCGAGCACGAGGCGGCCGGTGCCTTCGTCCTGGCCGAGCCAGATCGGCACGGAGACGGTACGGTAAAGGGTGTCCGTTGCCGGATCGAAGGCCCAGTCCGGGGTTTCGTCATGAAAGAGCGTGCCGTTCCCGTCAGAAAAAAAATCACGGCAACAGTCGGCCAGCGGTTGGCCGCGGCGGTCGAGGACCAGAAAGCGGTTGTAGCGCTCCACCCAGCGACTGTGGCTCAGGAAACTGCGCAGTCGCGCCTCTCTTTCGCCAGTCTTTTCCAGGACACGCAGGCTTTCCAGTTCACTTTTTAAATAGGAGGCCGAATCGATCCATTCCGCTTCGATCCGGGCGATCTTGTTGATGAAAAAGTGGGAGACCAGTTCCTTCGACTGGCGGGCGCGGTCCTCCATCTCCCGGAGATAGAGGACGCGGGCCAGGGTCGCGGTGAGCAGAAAGAAGAGAGCCATGACCAGGCAGAGGCGGAACATGGCCTGGCGGGTCATGGTTTTTTCCGGACGGGGCAGGGTGGTCATGGTTTGCGACCGACCCAGTGATCGTTGATCAGGACTTCGATGTCAAGGGAACGGGCGGCCGGCCCGGTTGCCGTGGCCCGGAAAAAAGCCTGGGTCTCGACGAGCTGGCGACTGGAGAAGCGGCCGTCCGGGCTGTAAAGATTCGGATATCTGGCCAGGCAGGCGCGGATGACCTTCTCCGCTTCCGGGTCGTGCGGGCCGAGGCGAGCGGCCACCTCCGCCGGGGTATGTGATCCGATCCATGCCAGGGTGCGCTTCAGGATCCGTACCATGGTCGCCGCCATCTCCGGTCGCTCGGTGATGATGTCGGGCCTGGTGGCCAGGGTTGCGTACAGAAAGCCGAGACTCTCCAGTTTCGGGGTAAGATGGGGAATGGCCGGGTGGGCGAGGATGAAGACCTTGCCCTCCTGCTCCAGACGACTGGCAAAGGGTTCATCGCCCATGACGGCATCCACCGTGCCGCTTTTGATGCTGGCTGATTGGTCCTGCCAGTTTTTGCCGATGGAGAGCAGATGGACGTCCGGCAGCGCCACCCCGGCATCGGCCAGCAGCAGTTCGAGGATCTGCTGGGTAACGGTTCTGATGGTGGCCGAGCTGGTGGTGACGCCGATGGTGCGGCCCCTGAGGTCGGCGATGGAGCGGATCTCCTCCTTCAGGTCGGCGCGGACCATGAGGGACCAGATCGGTTTGTCATTGACTGCGGCAATGGCGACGACATCAATGCCGTTCGCCTTCTGGCTCATAATGCCGGGCAGGGCGAGGATGGCGAAATCGCTGTTGCGGGTGTTGAGTTCCCGCAGCGCACCGCTGCCGCCGCCGACATGGAGAATCGTCACTTCGGCCCCTTCTGCCTTGTCCGCTTCGATCTTTTTTATCAGGTCAGCGGGCAGAAATTGCAGGTTGTGCGGGCCGGGCACGCTGACGGCAATCCGGATCGGCGATTCTGCCAGGGCCGGGGCGGCGAAGACGAGCAGGAGCTGGAGAATGAGCAGGGCCAGCCGCAGCCAGCAATGGCGGGATCGAACGGAGAGAAGGGATGGTTGTGGAGTTGCCATGGATCGTCTGCCTCATTTAATGGGCGACCTTGCCGGATTCGCGCAGGAAGCTGCTCTTCTTCATTATTGTCGCAAGAGTGGGGGAAAAAGCAACGGAGAAATGGGATACGCGCAGGGCTCCGTCAAAGTCAGCGAAGGTCTTGTGAGCCGGCAATAAGCACATAGTGCTGGCTTTTTACTTTTCACAATGCTATGCTGTTCTCATGAACAGCACAGCCCCTAACCAATCTGCTGCCCCAGACCACCATCTCAGACTACGTCTTGCCCGACGCGAAGAGTTGCCGAGATGGCGCGAACT
>JBMONO010000019.1:0-91065 GCA_049323655.1 Thermodesulfobacteriota bacterium
AGGAAGAAAGCCAATGATCGTCAAAATTATCGGGATATTTTTTGTCGTGCTGGGAACGATCATCTCCCTGATCTTCTGGGTACCGGGACTGATCAATCGCAAACAGCTCAGGGAGATCATGGGCGAGCGTTATCCCCTTATCTATTTCATCTACTTCACCAACGGTCCGCTCCTGCTCCTCATCGGCGCGGCGATCCTCACCTTTCTGGCGCGATAGGATGGTAGGGCATTTTTTACCACCGCGAGCGTCGCATGAAAGACCATGCCGTTACGCAGACTCCCGGCTGCCGTCTTCTGATTTTTCATCCCCCCGCAGCACCGCATCCCAGATCATCCGGGCCGTTTCCTCCTTGCTCAGTAAAGGAAATTCCCGCATGCCGCCCCGGCGGTCGATGAGGGTCACCCGGTTGGTGTCCACGGCAAAGCCGCTGTCCGCGGCGGTGATGTCGTTGACGACGATATAATCGAGGTTCTTGGCCCGCAGCTTGGCGCGGCCATGCTCCAGCAGGTTGTCGCTTTCGGCGGCAAAGCCGATGAGCAGCGGCGGCCGGGGCCGCTGGTCCTTGATCTCGCCGAGTTTTTTGAGGATGTCGCGGTTTGGCGTCAGCATGAGGTCGAGACCGGCGGCCGCCTTCTTGATCTTGGTCGGCGAGACGGTGGCGGGCCGGAAATCGGAAACCGCCGCCGCCTTGACAATGATGTCGGCGGCGTCAAAACGGCCGAGCACCTCGCCGTACATCTCCTCCGCGGTCCGCACCCGGATGCATTCGACCCCGGCCGGGGCGGCCAGGTTGGTGGGACCGGAGACGAGAATGACCTGCGCCCCGCGCTGGCGGGCCGCGGCGGCCATGGCGTACCCCATCTTGCCGGAGGAACGGTTGCCGATGAAGCGGACCGGGTCGAGAGGTTCTTCCGTCGGCCCGGCGGTGACCAGCACGGTCTTACCGGCCAGATCCCGGGGAGAGAGGGCCTGAAGGACGACATCCTTCACCTGCGCCCATTCGGGCAGCCGCCCCGGTCCTTCCTCGCCGCAGGCCATCAGGCCGCTGTCCGGCTCCAGCACCTGGCAGCCGAAGCCCCTGATCCGCCGGATATTGTCCTGGGTGGCGGCATGGAGGTACATGCCGCTGTTCATCGCCGGGCAGACCACCACCCTGGCCGAACTGGCCAGGACAACGGCGGAGAGAAGATCGTCGGCCAGGCCGGAGGCCAGGCGGGCGATGGTCTGGGCCGTGGCCGGGGCGACGAGGATGAGATCGGCGCTGCGGGCCAGGCTGATGTGGGGAATCTTCTCCTGATCCTCCAGGGCGAACAGATGGCCATGCACCCTGTTGCCGGAGAGGGCGGCAAAGGTAAGCGGTGAGACGAACTTGGTGGCCGCCTTTGTCATGACGACCTGGACATCGGCCCCACTCTTCTTCAGATCCCGCACCCAGTCGCAGACCTTGTAGGCGGCAATGGAGCCGCTGACCCCGCAAACAATGTTTTTGTTTTCGAAAATGGCGGACATGGCACCTCGGAAAGAATAAGGGATTACCAACAGGTGGAAACAAGATCCCGGCGCCTCCTTGCCCGATCGGGAAGAAGATGCCGGGACGGCTATGCCGGAAAGTAAGAGTTTCGTTAATTCGTCAGCGGCTCGCCATAGGCCGGAGAGGGGGGAGGATAGCCGCTGCCGGAATTCCCCCCCGAGTAGGGCTGACCACCCTGCAGCTCCTCGGCGATGTAGACCGACACCTGGGTCTTGTAGGTCAGTCCGTTTTCACCGATGGTGATCATGCAGGTTTTCGACGGTTTGGTGAAGATGAGCAGCACATTTTTCGATTTCACCGAGCCGCCCAGTTTCCAGCCGTTCTGGGGCATCGATTTCTCGAAGAACTCGGTCAGGGAGTTGACCTCGATGCGGCCGTCAAAGCTTAAAATGCCGCCGTTGAAGGATTCCGTTTTGACGAACATGGTATTTTCCCGATTCATCTCCAGGCCGTCCGGAATGAGGATCTCACGGAAATCCTTGGGGTAGAAGGGGCTGGCCGCGGTCAGCGGTTGCGGACCGCTGCTCTGGCCGGGGAACTGGGTGCAGCCGGGCAACAGCGAAAAGGAGAGCAGACAGCAGGTCGCGCCGATCAGCGAATACAGGGATCTTTTGGTTGATTTTCTTTTCGAGTCAGACATGGTCACCTCCATCAGAGTGTCTTGAGAATGAATTCGTCAATTTTCTTGCGGGTCGATTGCTGATTACGGTGCGCCGGATGGCCGAGGGCGATGACGGCCATCAGATCGAAACGCGCCGCAAGCCCGAGGATTTCGTTGACCCGCACCTTGTTTTTGAGAATCTGGCCGAGCCAGACCGCGCCCAGATCAAGGGCCTCGGCGGCGAGCAGCATGTTCTGGATACAGGCCCCGGCCGCCTGATGATCCTTGACCTCGTCGTACATCGCCTCCTGGTCGAGGTAAACGGCGATCAGGGCCGGGGCGGCGAGGACGATATGCCGGTAATGGGTGGTTTCGGCCAGTTGCCGTCGCAACTCGTCTGTCGTGACGACGACAAAACGCCAGGGCTGGTTGTTGAGTCCTGACGGCGCCCAGATGCCGGCCCGGATGATCTCGCGGAGATCCTCCGCGGCAACCGGTTCTGCGGTGAACTCCCGGATGCTTCTGCGCGTGCGGATGGCGTGCAGGACGGCGTCGTTCATGGTAGAATGCCTCCTTTGGCCGGGGTCAGTGCCGTTTTTATCATTACCCCTTTGTTGCAGGAATTTCAATAATTTGTTAGATGGAAGAAACACCGTCAACCGGGTTATCTCCTGCTTTTCCGTAAAACCATTACATACCCATCAACGTCGTGTCCAGCAAGAAAAAACATATCCCCCTGCCTGTTCTGACGCCGGGCGTCACCCTGATCGACACCCACTGTCACCTTGACATGATGGAGAAAAACAGCGAGGTCGGCGACATCGTCCGTCGCGCCGCGGTCGCCGGCATCGAGGCGATGATCACCATCGGCATCGACCTGGCCAGTTCGCGGCGGGCGGTGGAGCTCGCCCATCTCTTCAACCGGGTCTACGCCGCAATCGGCATCCATCCCCATCATGCCGACAACCTCACCAATGAGACGGAAAAAGAGCTGCGGAAGCTGGCCCTGGACAGCCGCGTCATCGCCTATGGGGAAATCGGCATCGACACGGTAAAGAACTACGCCCCACTTGCCGTCCAGCGCCGCGCCTTCAGTCGTCAGCTCCGGCTTGCCGCCGATCTCGACCTGCCGGTCATCATCCACAACCGTGAGGCGCATGAGGAAATTTTCCTGCTGCTGGAGCAGGGGCCGTCATTGCCCCGGGCCGGGGTGATCCACTGCTTTTCCGGCGATGCCGACACCGCCCGCCGCTTCATCGACCTCGGCTTTTTCATCTCCTTTCCGGGGGTGGTGACCTTCAATAAGGCCGAAACTCTGCAAGAAGCAGTCCGCGCCACCCCGCTTGCCTCGATGCTGGTGGAGACCGACGCCCCCTTTCTCGCCCCGGTTCCTTATCGGGGCAAGACCAACGAGCCGCTCTTCACCCTCTTTACCGCCGCCAAGATCGCCGAGCTGAAGGACATCAGCCTTGATGAGGTGGCGCGGGCGACCACGACCAATGCCCGCCGACTCTTTGCCATCACCCCGTAACCGACCCTGGAGAGATGCGTCGATGGAGACGATTGCCGGAAATCTCACTGAAATCAGAGAAAAAATCATCAAAGCGGCCCGCCGCGCCGGCCGCGACCCGGAGCGCATCCGGCTCATTGCGGTGAGCAAGAAGGTTGCCCCTCCCCTGCTTCGCGCCGCCCTGGCCGCCGGCCAGTCCCTTTTCGGCGAAAACTACATGCAGGAGGCCAGGGAGAAGATCGCGGCGGTGGGGACAGGGGCCGAGTGGCATTTCATCGGTCATTTGCAGAGCAACAAGGCCAAAGACGCGGCCCGCCATTTCGCCATGGTCCACACGGTGGACCGTCTCAAGCTGGCGACGGAGCTTGACCGGCATGCCGGGCTGGCCGGCCGGATCCTGCCGGTGCTCGTCCAGGTTAATGTGAGCGGTGAGACGCAAAAGGAAGGAGTGGCGGTAGAGAAGGCGGAGGCGCTGCTCGCCGCTATGCGGGAGCTGCCCCACCTGGCGGTCGCCGGCCTGATGACCATGCCGCCCTTTACCGAGGATCCGGAAGAGGCGCGGCCCTGGTTCCGCAGATTACGGGAACTGGGCGACGGATTTGCCGCCCGGGGCTATTTCGCCAAAGACCGGCCCCATGAGCTGTCCATGGGCATGTCCGGCGACTATGAGGTGGCCATCGAGGAGGGCGCCACCCTGGTGCGGATCGGCACCGCCATCTTCGGCAGCCGCGGGTTGCATCCCGCGGACTGAAAAAAAACAGGATTGATGTGTTCTCAAAACGAAAGGGGTTGCCGGAACGTCCGGCAACCCCCTTCTTCCTCGTGGGAGAGGTTCCTCGTGGGAGAGAGGATCTTCCCAGCCGCTCAGGGCTGGAAACCGTAAAACTGATGACTCATGTTCTGTTTGAGAGATTTTCCCTTCAGAACATGCTTTTATTGATCAAAAAATGAACCCAGATACTGGCCGCATAGCCGAGGGCAATGACCGGGGTCCACTTGAGATGGCCGAAAAAGGTATACATGCCGCGGGCCTGCCCCATCAGAGCCACCCCGGCGGCGGAGCCGATGGAGAGCATGCTGCCGCCGACGCCGGCGGTGAGTGTTACCAAGAGCCACTGGCCCTGGCTCATCTCCGGGTTCATGGTCAGCACCGCGAACATGACCGGGATGTTGTCGACAATGGCGGAGAGGATACCGACCATGATATTGGCATTCGTCGCCCCCCAACCGGTGTACATGGTGTGCGACACCATGGCCAGATAGCCGATGAAACCCAAGCCGCCGACACAGAGGATAACCCCGTAGAAAAACATCAGGGTGTCCCACTCGGCCCGGGCGATATTTCGGAAAACATCAAAGGCAACCGGATCACCCAACTGTTCCTGCGCCTTGTCCGGATCCCAGCCCGGAGATCCGGGACCGCCGTTTTTGTGGGTCTTCTTGAGGTAATAACCAAAGATTTTCAGATAGGCGAGACCGGTCATCATGCCGGCCATCGGCGGCAGATGAAGAAAATTGTGGAAGCTGACCGCGGTGACAATGGTCAGCAGAAAAAGGCCCATGACAATGAAACCGCCCCGTTTCATCCGGACATTGATTTCACAGGTGGCAGGATTGACCTTGGGCACCGCCAGGCTCATGATAACGGCCGGCACCAGCCAGTTCACCACAGAGGGAATAAACAGGTGAAAAAAAGTCCAGAAATCGACAATGCCCTTTTGCCAGACCATCAGGGTTGTGATGTCGCCGAAGGGACTGAAGGCGCCGCCGGCATTGGCGGCAACAACGATATTGATGCAGGAGAGCATGACGAATTTGGCGTTGTCCTTACCGATGGCCATGACCACCGCGCACATCAGCAGTGCGGTGGTCAGGTTGTCGGCCACCGGCGAGATAAAGAAGGAGAGCAGTCCGGTAATCCAGAAGAGCTTGCGAAAGGAAAAGCCGGCGCACACCAGTCTGACCCGCAAGGTCTCGAAGATCAGCCGCTCTTCCATGGCATTGATATAGGTCATGGCCACCAGCAGGAAGAGAAAGAGTTCGGCATATTCGAGGATATTGTGGCGAATGGCCACCTCGGCGGCATGCGGCATGTTGTTGCCGGCGTAGATCCAGGCGATCATGCCCCAGATGAGACCGGCAGCCAGCAGCACCGGTTTTGATTTGCGCATGTGGGTGAATTCTTCGGCCATGACCAGGGCATAGGCCACCACAAAGATGACTATGGCGGCATAACCGACCCAGTGGCCGGTAAGATTCAGTGAGGTTTCGGGAGAAGCCGCGGCCCAAGCAGGAACGGCCAGACCAACAAAGGCCCCGAGAACGGCGATCAGGGCACAAAGGGATATTCTGCCAATCAGTGATATATTCATTTCCGTATTCTTTATCAGTTTATGATTTTCAAGTTACCGGTACAGTCCTGCCTTGTCGGCATTGTGTGCCAAGGCGCGGATGTCCTTTCTTTTTATACATGCAAACATCGCAAGATCTCGTCACTCCGGCGCAAGCCGGATCCTGGCCTGTACGCCGCATCCGCCCTTCGTCGCAATGACCAAATATTGCAACCCTCTTCAGCACCAGAAAAGTTACACCGTACTCCGTGGTTTCCGTGGTTGATTTTTAATCGTTACGACATCATCGCGTTATGGTTTGATGATGAAAACAGGACAGGAAGAATTCATGGCGACCTTGCGGCCGACGCTGCCCATCAGCAGACTCATGACCCCGACCCGCGCATGGCTGCCCATAAAGATACTGCTCGCCTTTGTTTCCTCCGCCACCTCGAGAATTTTTGCCGCCGACTCCCCTTCCCGCAAAAATGATTCGGCCGGGACGCCGGCGCTGCGCGCCTTGGCAACGATTTCATCCAACTGCCTGTTCAAAGTGGCGATGATGGTGTTGGCGCCGTCAGGCGACAGGGCGTAAAACTCGTCGTTGAGATCGACTACCCCCACCGCATTGATGGCGCCGCCGTGCTGCCGGGCGTAATCAACTGCGTTGTCTACTGCGGCAAGGCTCGATGGTGAACCGTCGGCAGCCAGCAGGATGCGACTCCACCAGCGCAACGGCGCATCTTCCGGAATAATGAAGACATCGCATTTGGCATGGCCGATGATCCGGCCGGTAAAGCTGCTGATGATGAACTTTTCGAAGGCGTTCATCTCCGCCTTGCCCATGACGATGAGATCATTTTCCTTTTGATGGGAAACATCGATGATGGTGTCCGACGGCCGACCATCCTGGAAGAGCGCCTCCATCTCGATTTTTTCCTGGCGTGAAATGAGGCGAACCCCGTCGATTATGGCGTCCTTAAATCCTCCCTTGTCGTTGTCCTGGGAGAAAAAGGGGACTGCCACCAGCACGTGGCTGTTATTCCAGCGTGCGATCCGGCAGGCGTCGCGCAGGGTGTGTTCCGTCGAGATGGAGCCGTCGTAGGGCACGAGAATCTTGCTGTAGTGTCGCACGGGGTCACCTGGAGCTGAATGGAAAAAAGAAAACGGCGCGAGAAAAGAGTATCACGATCCCGCGCCGTTCCGTCAAGCGACTTAGTGAATATTGACCAGTCCCGAGGCTGACAGGAAGACCAGGGCGGCAACCCAGAGAGACAAAACGACGAAGCCGAAGGCCTTGTCTTTCATGTAGACCAGCGAAGAGGCAAGCAGACCCGGCAGGGCGACGCCGCAGCCGAGGGCGATGCCGAACTGGGTGAAGCCGTCACCGGTAAAGAGGTTGCTCAGATAAAAATGGCCGCCCGGAAAGGCGCCGTCCCTGCTGTTCGCCCAGACTTCCGCCGGGCTCATCCCGGCAAAGATCGAGGTAAGGGTGCCGACCGGGTTCATCACGTTGTTTTCCGTGAAGATCAGGGCAAGGGCCGGACCGATGATGGTAATGATGGCGGCAAGGATGGTGATCCAGTAAACGACCTCGCCGTAAACGATCTGGGACATGGGCATTACCGGCATCTTCAATGTTTCGACTTTCTGCATGGCGTTACCTCCTGTTTATTGATTTGCTTCCTGTTTGTTGAACTTACGTACCGCATAGACAACCCAGCTGGTCAGGCCAAAGAAAACAGCAGCCGTGACCTGGAAGGGAACCGGCGGGATCATGCCGTAGACGGTCGCCCCTTTGGAGAGCAGGCCGAAGCTCGTGAAAAACATAATACCGATGAGGATGATGCGGACAAAACCGGCCTTGATACCAGCCATCAGCTTGGCGCCCATCATGCCGCCGAGCACCTGTCCGGCCAGCCAGGGGGCGGCGAACAGGGGAATGATCGCGCCGCTCAGCAGATAGGGCCAGACCGCGATACAGTCGCCCATGCCGAGCAGGACGCCGCTGTTGGCCGCCGCCACCTTGAGGGGCACCGCCATGACCAGATTCTGCACCGGCACGATGGCCCAGCCGGCGCCGAGGCCGAAGAAGCCGGACAGCAAGCCGACCCCGGTGATGATCAGCATGGTCCAGCCGGCCCGGGTCATCGGGTAATCAACCACCTTGTTGATCGACTTTTCATAAAAGGGCAGGCCGAGGCCGAGGGATTTGGTAAAGCCGTCGACCTTGTTGACCTCCGGCCATTCGAGCTTCTTGCCGCCCATGATAAAATAGACCCCGAGGGCGGCAAGGATGCAGCCAAGGGCCATCCGGATGATGCCCTCGCCCGCCTGTCCAAGGGAACCGGCGACATAAATGGCGCCCATGGCGCCGCCGAAGGCGCCGACGCCGTACGAGGCGGCGAGTAGAATCGACACCCGCAGGTTGGCGAGTCCCGAGCGCATGAAGGGGCCAGTCGCGACAAGACCGCTGAACATGGCGACAATAAGACCGGTGGCGCGGACGATCAGACTGTCCACCGAGGTAAAGGCGAGCATGATCGGGGTAAAGAGCACGCCGCCGCCGATGCCGGCGATGACCGCCAGAACGGCGATACCGAAACTGAGCAGAAAAAAGCCCAGGGAAACCAAGCCGATCTGCATGGTGGACATGGCGCCGGCCGGCGCCTCGGCGCCGATGGAAATAAAAAAGATCGCCGCGTATGAAACGATGAGCGTCAGGATCAGGACGCCGGTCTCGAGCATCGGCGGGCGCATGTATTTACGAATTGTATCCATTCTTTTCTTCTAACCTCTCCAGTTGTGATTCCGTTTTTCGTCTTTCTCTCATCAGGTCAAGCCGTCACCTGCAACAGCGATGGGGCGAAAATGGCGGCCGGGGGTCGCCCCCGACAGCATAACGGAGGGCCGTGGGCCTGCTGTTCCGGAGAGAGTATCATCCGGAGGAAGAGGATATGGTCCATGTTCGTCTTCATCATGCTGCAGCACCTTCCGAAAGTTGCCCACTTACCCCGGTCTCCCCGGAGAGGGTCCGTTTCGTCTGGGCCGCCTCCTTGATCCGGGTCACGAGCAGGTCGATATCCACCGGCTTTTTGAAGTAATCGAACACCCCGATTTTTCTGGCCTCGGTTTCTTCCTCGTTGCTGCCGTGGCCGGTCTGGATGATGACCTGAATATGAGGGTAGAGCCTTCGCACCTGGCGCAGCACCTCCATGCCGTCGATGCCCGGCATCTTCAGATCGAGCACCATGACATCCGGTTCCTTTTCCCCGACATAGCCGATCGCCTGCTCGCCGCTGAATGCGGTCTGACTGGCGAGATTCCTCAACTGAAGAAGCTCTGAAATCGTCGTGACAAAGTCCTCCTCATCATCTACAAGCAATATTCTGATGTCTTCCATGGCTTCTCCTTGCAAATATCGTCAGCGACATTTGTCCTGCGTTATTGGCCGCTGCCGTCATCGCTTTCATTCTCTTTCCGATCAGCCTCCAGCATGCGGATGGCGGTATCAAACTCACCGGCCTGGGCAAAGGTGGCAGCCGACATGGCATTGCTGAAAGACCGAAAAATATTTTTCCTGGCCGCTTTTTTGGCGCTTGCCGCTCGGATACGGGCCTCTGTCACCTTCGCCGCCAGCGCCTCGGTATCGAGCGGCACGGTGATTTCATCAGAGGCCCCGGCCCGCATGCCCTCAACCGCAATCCAGATGTTGTAGGGCCGATTGATGAGCAGAACTTCCGTTTCCGGCGCTGCATGCTTGATGGCGCGCAGCACGTTCAGGGCTTTTTCGTAGTGATTGCGGATATCGAGGAGCACGACACCGATTGAGCAATCAGCAAGATGGGTAAGAATGTCTCTGCCATCCTCGCTTGATCTCGTCGGAATTCCCTTGATTTTCAACGTTCTGCTGATGATCTCCGCAAAGCTTTCGTCCGGTGTTTCGATAAACACGGCTGAGTCCATGATCTCCTCCCGGCTGTCAGCGATTGCCATCAACAGCCAGGACGCCATAGGTCATCCTGATTCCCCTCAGCCCCACCTTTTCCATAAAATCATTGCGTTGCTGCGATTGCCCTACCTGACCATCGAGGATGCGCAGGGCCTCTTCCGGCATTCCCTCTTCCGCAAATGCCGCCGCCATGTATGTTGTGGTAAACGACGATATTTCTCTGCTCTCCAGAGTATCGGGAATCATCTCCCGGGCGGTCTCCCACTCACCGGCCTCCGCGTAGGTGACGGCGCTTGTCCAGCTCTTGTGCTCCGTTGCTTCTGTTTTTTTTTGCGTCATGGGCAGTCTCCTTGGATGTCATTCGTTGGCGGCGCCTCTCTCATGTCATCCACCTCCATAGCAACCGTCATGCCACAATAAAAAATCAAATAATATCGAATAATTATAAAGAACACGCCTTCCGCCCTCTTCTCAACACAGGACATAACAGAACAAAACAGGTCACAAAATTACAAAAAAAAGCGACCGCAGTCGCTCCTCATATGCGCATTCATTGCCGGCACGGGAAAAAATGGGATTTGTATTGACAGGGAGCCAAGGAGGATGTAAAGACAAAACAGGACAATACAGATCAACAGGAACCTGACCATGCACCAGTTCGCGCCATCACCTGACGACACAGGGGTTCAAACACTGATCAACGGTATCCCCCATGGTATTGCCATGGTTGACGAAAGCGGAATCGTCTTCGGAATCAATCACTTTCTCGAAGCGCTGACCGGCTATGGCAGCCACGCGGTGAAAGGACACGCTGTCGACCAGGTCATTCGCAGCAATCTCAGCCTGGGGCCGACTTTTTTCCAGAAAGCGCACCGAGACGGCGACAGGGTTTCCAGAGAAGGTGACATCATCAACGTCAACCGTAAAAAGGTGCCGGTTCGCGTCACCATCTCCCCACTCCACGGGGTGCCGGAAATAGATAACGGTTTCCTGCTGGTGATCGAGGATATTTCCCTGCAGGGCGATTCGGGAAGCGGCCAGGAAGGAGTCTCCGGCAGCACCGGCCTGATCGGATGCAGCAGCGCCATGCAGGATCTCTTCGACCTCCTGCCCATCCTGGCCCATTCCGACACCACCCTTCTCATCACCGGAGAAACCGGGACCGGCAAGGATCTGTTTGCAGAAACCATCCACAAGGCATCAAAACGGGCAAAATCGCCTTTTATCAAGGTTAACTGCGGCGCCCTGCCCGAGGCGCTGCTGGAGTCGGAACTATTCGGTCATGTCAGGGGCGCTTTTACCGGAGCCCACGCGGAAAAACAGGGAATGTTCCGACTGGCCCAGGGCGGCACCATCTTTCTCACCGAGATCGGCGACCTGCCCCTCCCCCTCCAGGTCAAGCTGCTCACGGTGCTTGATGACCGTGAATTTTTTCCGGTCGGTGGCTCCAAGAAGATAAAGGTGGACGTGCGCATCATTACCGGCACCCATCGCGATTTGCCGCAACTGATTCGCGAGGGCCGGTTCCGCGAGGATCTCTATTTTCGCCTGAACGTCCTGCGAGCCCATATGCCGGCCCTGCGGGAACGGGATGATGACGTTAAATTGCTGCTGGAATTCTTCCTGCGCCAGCTCTGCAAGAATCTGGACAAAAAAATCACCGGATTCGACCGTGAGACGGAAACCCTGCTCCATCACTACCACTATCCCGGCAATGTCCGTGAGCTGCGCAACATTATCGAATATGCCGTCAACCTCTGCCAGGGCCAGACAATCCAAGCGTCCCACCTGCCCGGCTATCTGCTGGAAAGCATGAAACCACGGCCGGAGAACGAAACAAAAAAAGAAACAACTCGACCACCGGAAGGGGTGAGCATCCACAACGAAGAGAAGGGGGACGGCATACTTTCCAAAAGAAGCAGCCGTAAAACCGAGGCGGTCAGCTGGTCAGAGTTTGAGAAACGGAAAATTTTCGAAACCCTGGTAAAGACAAGCGGCAACCGGACACAGGCCGCCAAAATGCTGGGCTGGTGGCGCAGCAAGCTGCTGCGCAAGATAAAACTGTATGGACTCGAGTAAGGGGAAAGAAATGAAGATCCTGCTGACGCTGCTGGAGGAACAGATCGCCCCCCGCTTTGACTGCTCCACCAAGGTGCTCATTGCCGATACGGAAAAAGGATTGACCGCTGATACCTGCAAAACATTCGTCCTGCCCGGTCCCTCTGCCGATGAACTCTGTACCCTGATCCTCAAGGAAAATATCGACGTCGTCGTCTGCGGCGGCATCGAAGATACCCATTACCAATACCTGCGGTGGAAAAAGATCACGGTGCTCGACAGGGTTATCGCCTCAGCACCGGATGCCTTGCGGGAGGCGGCGTCCGGCAAGCTGGTCAGCGGGGCAGTGCTCGACAATGCGCCGGCCGGACGGACGGAGAAAAAACAATGAGCAGAAAATGGGCCTGCGCCGACAATATCAAAAAATATCTTCTTTTCTCCAGAATCAATGACCTCAACCTGCCGGCCCGGGAACGATACCAGTGCCTGCGCCGCAGCCTTCTGCTCATCATGCTCTCCGTCGCCATGGCGCCGGTGCTGTTTACCGCGGCCCTCAGTTTTCACCAGTATCGCCAGCTTCTCAAAGAGGATACCGCGAGCAATGCCCGCTGGAGCACGATCAGCGCCAAACAGAATATCGAAACCTTTCTTGAACGGTTGCAGTTATCCATCTCTTTCATCGCCGAAGCGTACGATTACGATTACCTGACCAAACAGGAACGACTTGACGAAGTCCTCGAATCACTCAAACAGAAACACTGGGGGATTGTCGATCTCAGCGTCATCGGACCGGAGGGCGTGCAACGCAGCTATGCCGGCCCCTTCAACCTGGTCGGCAAGGTCTATGGCGACAGCCTGTGGTACAATAAAACCCTGGCGCAGAAGAGCCATATCAGCGAGGTTTTCATGGGGTTTCGCAGCGTCCCCCACTTCGTTGTCGCGATCAGCCGGAAAATGCCCAACAAGGGGCAGGGAAACTGGGTCCTGCGGGCAAGCGTCGACAAGGAAACCCTGGATCGTTTTGTCGCGGCAATCAACTCGGAAATCGTCATCGACGCATTTTTGGTCAACCGGGAGGGAATACCGCAAAGCTCGTCTCAATTCTACAGTTCAAAAAACGGCAACAAAATCAACCTGCCAGATATCGGCTCGCCGAACAACATCATTCTGACCCGCGAATTGCGGGGCAACAAAGAGGTTCTCCGCGCCTACTGCCAGATCAAGGATACCCCCTGGATTCTGATCATGGATTACCCCAGGTACTGGGACAAAATATCCTGGGCGGATTTCAAACGTCAGATCTTCATCACCCTTATCTCCTGCACCTTTATCATTATTTTCGTGGTGGTGCGAATCGCCTCCTTCCTGGCTGACGCCATTCGCAGATCAGACGAGGCGCGTGAATCACTCATCGCCCAGACCGAGCATACCGACCGGCTGGCCTCCATCGGCCGGCTCGCCGCCGGCGTGGCCCACGAGATCAACAACCCGCTCGCCATTATCGGCGCCAAGACCCAGCTTATGCAGGACCTGCTGACGCAGGAGAAAAATTTCAGCCAGCGGGACAAATTCCTCGCCCAGCTCGATGCGATGAGAAATGCGGTAAATCGCAGCCAGACCATCACCCATCGACTACTCGGCTTTGCCAGGCGAATGGAAGCCCGCCGAGAACCGGTCAATATCAACGAGGTGATCGCCGAGGTGATCAGCTTTCTGGAACGCGAAGCCCGCTACCAGAACATTCGAATAGAACAGGACCTGCAATTTGACCTGCCGTCTATCAGCAGCGACCACGGTCAATTGCAGCAGATATTGTTCAATATCATCAACAACGCCATTGACGCGGCCGGCAAAAACGGCAAAATAGTAATCCGAACCAGACAGCACAACGGCGATTCGGTCCAGATCGACATCGTCGACAACGGACCCGGCATGTCGCCGGAGGTGCAGAAAAAAATCTTCGACCCCTTCTTCACCACCAAAAACGACAAAAGCAAGCAGGGGACCGGTCTGGGACTTTCCATCACCTATGGCCTGGTCAAAAAACTCAAGGGAGAAATCGAGGTGCAGAGTGAACAGGGCGTCGGCACCATCTTCACCCTGACCTTCTCCCTGTGAACAGCGGACGCAAAATCATGCCAGCGAAAAAGATCCGGGTGCTCATTGTTGACGACGAGGCCGATTTTGCCGAAACCATCGTGGAATGCCTGGCCCTGCGGGGCTTCCAGGCCAGAGCGGTTGCCGGGGCAAGCGATGCCATGACGGTGATGACGAGCGGCAACTGGCGGCCGGACGTGGTGGTGCTCGATCTGAAGATGCCGGAGGTCAATGGCCTGGAAACCCTGCGCCTGATAAAACAGCACGATCCGGCCATCCAGGTCATCATGGCCACGGGCCATGGTTCGACGTCGGAGGGTATCGAGGGAATGCGAAACGGCCTCTACGACTATCTGCTGAAGCCGGTGGAGGTCAACGATCTGGCGCGAATGATCACAGAGGCGGTCCAACAACTTCACAAACCATGAAGGGCAAGGGAATCAGCAGAACATCCTTACCCGGCGCTGCCATCGAGCCATCTCCTTCTGCCGAGACCTGCCACCGGCAGCAGAGGCGGCAGGAGCCAGCCGAGGTTCCACCACCTGAGCCCGCCCGCCTCTAGACCGCCGTAAGCCCAGATGGCCCAGACGACTGACAGGAAAAACATCACAAGCGGAAAAAGCATAAGTCTCCAGTAAGGCGTTGCCGGAAAACGCCAGGGCGCAAAAAAGACGATACCGGCAACCGCGGCGGCGGTCAGCGCCAGTCCGGCCAGCCCCGGCCCGCTTTTTCCCTGAACAAGAAAGACGACAGCCAGTACAAGAACCCACAAAAATCCCCCGAGCCAACCAACGGTCCAGCCGATTTTTTCTCCTCTTCTTGCGGTCACCTTCTTTCCTCCATCATCGTGGTGAAATTTTCGTTTTACGAAATCATCATATGTGACCAAATCGCAAAAAATCTCTTTAGCCTCACAGCGAAATGTGCTGCTGCGGGTGATAGCGGATGGGCTGCGCAAAGGGGGTGCCGACACTGAAAAGGCTGGCGGACGAGTTCTTACAGGAATAACCCAACAAAGCAATGAAGAGACAAAACAGAGAAAAAAAGGATAGCGTTGTCACCCGCTATCCTTCGATTTTCCTGGCGGGGCCAACGAGACTCGAACTCGCGACCTCCGGCGTGACAGGTTGTTTTCTAGCGCAAATTCTCCATAATTACAGGCAATTACAAACAATCAAAAAATGTTTTGAGCCACGAAAAGCCACCATTTTTTTTCTTATCCAGTGGTCGGCAACACTATTTTATAACTTCCGCAAGCTGCATATCGTTACGAAGAATCTGATTGACGATAGAGGAAACATCTGTCTTTCTTTTTTTGGCAATACCCTGGACAAATGATAATATTTCATCATCAAGATACACGGGCAAATTTAATTTTGCGTCTTTGGTGAAAAATTTACCGCGTTCCCCTTTAGAAAAATCATATTCTTTTCTCATATCATTCACCATATTGTTTTCTCTCTATTTTCGTCGCCTTTCTGCATGAAAAAATACGAATAATTGCCGTCCCGTTTTCAGTTGTGAATGTATGGCATGTGACCAGCAATTTCCCTTTATGTGAAATACCTAATGTGATCCACCTGTGCTCTGTTTCACTATGGTCAGGGTCATATATTGTTACCGCCAAAGGATCAAGAAAGACAGAGGTTGCCTCTTCAAAGCTAACACCATGTTTTTCCTTATTTATTCTCTCTTTATTTGGGTCCCATTCAAAATTGTACTTCATGCTTTTAATTTATAATCAAAATGGAGAATAATCAACTTCTCTTCACAAACAACCTGTTATCACATTGTGAGACAATTCGACATCCAGCGGATTACACTTCTCTTTGTGTTGATCTGAAATAGATGTTTGGTGAGAAAAGCCATTCCCAGGAGTCCATGAAAATTCTTTTCTCCCTTCACGTAATGTCAGCGCCGAGTAAACAGCTCCCAGGCTGAGGGGTTGACCGCAATCAAGGCACGGTCGATGTATTGCGGCAGCAGCGCCCGGAAGTCCTCTTCGTTTGTTGCCAGCGGCAGCCGCTCGAAGACGTGGCGCAGGTACCAGTAGGGTTCGAGCTTGTTGGCCCTGGCTGTCTCAATCAGGCTATAGAGGGCAGCACGGGCGCCGGCTGCATTGCCGGAAAACAGCCAGTTCTTCCTGCCGACCACAAAGGGACGACGGATGGCTCGTCAAACAGCATCAGCAGCGGGCTTTTTCCCGGCGGCAGACATTCCGATTTGCGGCCATAGAGCTGGGCGGCGAGCCAGGCGCAGCTGTTCCCGCAGGAAGTCGTTTTCCTTCTCGACCCGCTGCACCTGGCCATGCAGGACATCTATCTGCCGCATCAGTTTATCCATGCGGATGGCATGCCATATCCTGTTGATATTACATTACAAAACAGGAGGAGTCCCCCGTTTTTTCTCGGAAAATCTGGCGATACCGTACCACTCCATGTCCCTGTTGACAAGGCTCCAGGCCATCCAGTAACCACCGCAGCAGGCGGCTATCCAGTTCGAGAACCTGCGCTCCACTCGCCGGCCAGCGGAACCGGTCCCGCTCCAGCCGTTTTTGCAACAGGCAAAAACCGTTGCGGTCCCAGTACAGCACCTACAGCGAAATGTGCTGCTGCGGGAGATAGCGGATGGGCTGCGCAAAGGGGGTGCCGACACTGAAAGGGCTGGCGGACGAGTTCTTACAGGAATAACCCAACAAAGAAATGGAGAGATTTGGCAAAGAAAAAAAGGATAGCGTTGTCACCCGCTATCCCTCGGTATTCCTGGCGGGGCCGACGAGACTCGAACTCGCGACCTCCGGCGTGACAGGCCGGCGTTCTAACCGACTGAACTACGACCCCGGAAATATGGTGGGCGGTACAGGGATCGAACCTGTGACCCTCGGCTTGTAAGGCCGATGCTCTCCCAGCTGAGCTAACCGCCCGCCCAAATGATGCGTCTTTTTACCAGTAACGCCTTGTCTCGTCAACAAAAAAACTGCATCATTCCTGAAAAAAACGTGCTGGTCGGATCAGCCTATCCTTCCGTGATTACAGAACAACCCCCTCAGTGTTGCGGCAGGGTACTGCCGGTCTCCACCGGGGTGATGCCGGGTAAAAAACCGGCGGGCAGATCGTCCTTGAACAGTTTTTCATTCTCGGGACAGATGATGGCCCGTTCCAGGACCGCATCCATATGATCGACCAGCTCAATGGTTAGGCTTTTCAGCACCCTGGCCGGAATCTCTTTCAGGTTTCGTTCATTTTCCCGCGGGATGAGGACATGCTTGATGTTGCCCCGTCGGGCGGCCAGCAGTTTTTCAGTCAGACCACCAATGGGCAGGACGCTGCCGCGCAGAGTGATTTCGCCGGTCATGGCCAGATCACGCCGCACCGGCAACCTCAGCAGGGCGGAGACCATGGAGGTTGCCATGGTGATGCCGGCCGAGGGTCCGTCCTTGGGAATGGCGCCTTCCGGCACATGGACATGGATATCGAGTTTCTGATAGAAATCGGGGCTCAGGCCGAGGCTGCCGGCCCTGGTCCGCACATAGCTTAAAGCCGCCTGGGCCGATTCCTGCATGACATCGCCCAGTTTGCCGGTAATGGTCAGCTTACCGTTGCCCGGCATCAACGCGGTCTCGATCTGCAACAGCTCGCCGCCGACCTCGGTCCAGGCAAGTCCGGTGGTCAGCCCGACCGCGTCCCGCTCCTCGGCCTGGCCGTAACGGAAGCGGGGCACCCCCAGGTATTTGCTGATGGACTGGGCGTTGATCCGGTACTGCTTCTTCTTGCGCGTCTTCAGGCGGTCGCGGGCGATCTTGCGGCAGATGTTGGCGATATCTCGTTCCAGATTCCTGACCCCCGCCTCTCGGGTATAGCGACGAATGATTTCCAGCACCGCCCCGTCATGGAACAGGATGTCATTTTCACCAAAGCCGTTTTCCTTAAGCTGTTTCGGAACAAGATAGCCTTTGGCGATCTGCAGCTTATCCTCCTCGGTGTAGCCTTCGAGCTTGATCACCTCCATTCTGTCGCGCAACGGTGGCGGGATGGCCGGCAGGTTGTTGGCGGTGGTGATGAAAAAGACATCGGACAGATCATAGTCGAGGTCGAGGTAATGGTCGTTGAAGGTGTTGTTCTGTTCCGGATCAAGCACCTCGAGCAGGGCCGACGATGGATCGCCCCGGAAATCCATGCTCATCTTGTCGATCTCATCGAGGCAGAAGACCGGGTTATTCACCTTGACCTTCTGCAGGGAATGGATGATCTTGCCGGGCAGGGCGCCGATATAGGTGCGCCGGTGACCGCGGATTTCCGCCTCGTCGCGCACCCCGCCGAGCGAGATCCGGACAAACTTGCGTTCCATGGCCCTGGCCACGGAACGGCTGAGCGAGGTCTTCCCCACCCCCGGCGGCCCGACCAGACAAAGGATCGGTCCCTTGATCTTCTTTACCTGCACCTGAACGGCGAGATATTCAAGAATGCGTTCTTTGGGCTTACCAAGGCCGAAATGATCCTGGTCGAGAATCTTTTCCGCCTTGTTGATGTCGATTTTCGCCCTGGTCTTTTCCTGCCAGGGCAGGCTTAAAATGGTGTCGATGTAGTTGCGGACCACGGTGGCCTCGGCCGACATGGGCGGCATCATCTTGAGTTTTTTCAGCTCCTGTCGCGCCTTGTCCCTGGCGGCCTGGGGCATCTTTTTCTTTTCGATCTGCTGCTCAAGTTCAACCAGTTCCGCGCCAGGATCATCCTTGCCGCCGCTCATCTCCTTCTGGATAATGCGCATCTGCTCGGCCAGATAATAATCCTTCTGGGTCTTCTCCATCTTCTTTTTGACCTGGGCGCGAATATTCTCCTCCAGGGAGGCGATCTCGCTCTCCTTGTGGATCAGACCAAGCACCAGCTCCATCCGTTCGATCAGTGGAATGGTGTTGAGGATCTGCTGTTTTTCCTCGCTGTTCACCGGCAGATGACCGGCAAGAAAATCGATGAACTTGGCCGGATTGTCGATCTTGGTCAGGCTTTTGATCACCTCGTTGGGGATCTTTTTGTTGTGCTTCGTATACTGCCGGAAGGAAGAAAGGATCTCCCGGATATAGGCCACCGTAAGATTGTCGGACAGGGAGACCTCGGGATACTCTTCCACCTCGACGGTAAAACAGTCGCGATCCTCCAGGAAAGAGACGATTCTCCCCCGGTGGCGGCCCTCGACCAGGGCCTTGATCGTGCCGTCCGGCAGACGCAGAAGCTGCAGAACAGAGGCCACGGTGCCGATCCGGTGAATGCCGCTCTCGTCCGGATCGTCAACCGTCGCGTCGATCTGGGCGGCAAGGAAGATACTGGTCCGGCGGGACATGGCCTGCTCCAGGGCCTTGATCGATTTCGTTCTGCCGACCACCAGCGGAGCAACCATGTACGGGAACAAGACGATGTCCCGCAGGGGCATCATGGGATAGATATTTTTCTCGGATTCCGACATATTGATTTTTATATTCGCGTTGAAGGTGAAACTACGGAAAAACAGAGGATCGCCGGGAGGCGGAGGCCTCCCGGCGGCGGGAATCATGCGCTTTTCTTGTTCTCGCTCTCGTAGAGCACGACCGGATAGTCGCCGTTCAGGATAACCTGCTCACTGATAACACATTCCTTAACATTGGCCTCGGAGGGCAGTTCGTACATGATGTCGAGCATCGCCTTTTCCATGACGGAACGCAGACCCCGGGCGCCGGACTTGCGTTTCATCGCCTCCTTGGCGATGGCGCGCAGGGCGCCTTCGGTGAAACGCAGCCGGATATTTTCAAAATCAAAGAGCTTTTCATACTGCTTGGTCAGGGCGTTTTTCGGCTCGCGCAGGATCCTGACCAGATCCTCTTCCTCCAGTTCCTCCATGGTGGCAATAACCGGCAGCCGGCCGACCAGCTCGGGAATCAGGCCGAACTGGAGCAGATCCTCGGGCTGAATGGAGGCCAGCACCTCGCCCATCTTCTTCTGGGTTTTGCCGACCACCTTGGCGCCGAAACCGATGGACTTGGTGCCGGTGCGCCGCTTGATCACCTTTTCCAGACCGACAAAGGCGCCACCGCAGATAAAAAGGATGTTGGAGGTGTCGATCCGGACATAATCCTGCTGGGGATGTTTGCGGCCGCCCTTGGGCGGCACGTTGGCGACGGTCCCTTCGATGATCTTCAAAAGGGCCTGTTGAACGCCTTCGCCGGAGACGTCGCGGGTAATGGAGGCGCTGTCGGACTTGCGGGCAATCTTGTCGATTTCATCAATGTAGACGATGCCGCGGCTTGCCCGCTCGACATCATGATCCGCCGCCTGAAGGAGATTGACCAGGATGTTTTCCACATCCTCGCCGACATAACCGGCCTCGGTCAGGGTGGTGGCGTCGGCGATGGCAAAGGGGACATTAAGGATCCTGGCCAGGGTCTGGGCAAGCAGGGTCTTGCCGCTGCCGGTGGGGCCGATGAGGATGATATTGCTCTTCTGCAGCTCGACATCCCCCTCCCTGTTGGTGTACTTCGATTCAACCCGTTTGTAGTGGTTATGCACCGCCACGGAGAGAATGCGTTTGGCGAGATCCTGACCGATGACATACTGGTCGAGATGATCCTTGATCTCCCGCGGTTTGAGCACTGCGCCGCCGGCCTGTTCCTCCAGCTCCTGCAGACGGTCTTCGCTGACGATCTCGTTGCAGAGGTCGATGCACTCGTCACAGATATAGACATTGGGACCGGCGATCAGCTTGCGCACCTCATCCTGGCTTTTGCCGCAGAAGGAGCAGATCACCGTGATATCATTTCCGTGGTCCTTTGACATGATCAGACCTCCTCTTCAACGTTTTCCCGTTTGCCCAGCACCTTGTCGATCAGGCCATACTCCTTTGCCTCAAGAGCGCTCATAAAATAATCGCGCTCGGTATCGGTTCGGATCTTCTCCACAGGCTGCCCCGTATGGTGGGCGAGCAGGGTGTTGAGATCCTCCCGCATGCGGAGAATCTCCCGGGCATGGATATCGATATCGCTGGCCTGGCCCTGATAACCGCCCATGGGCTGATGGATCAGAATGCGCGAGTTGGGCAGGGCATAGCGTTTTCCCGCGGCGCCGGCCGCCAGCAGAAAGGCTCCCATGCTGGCGGCCTGCCCCATGCAAAGGGTGGCGATATCACACTTAATATACTGCATCGTATCGTAGATAGCCAGCCCCGCCGTGACAACTCCGCCTGGGGAGTTGATGTAAAATGTGATATCCTTGTCCGGATCTTCCGCCTCAAGGAACAGCAACTGGGCGATGATGACGTTGGCGATGTCGTCGTTGACCTGGGAGCCGAGAAAGATAATCCTCTCCTTCAGCAGCCTGGAATAGATATCATAGGAGCGCTCGCCGCGAGGCGTCTGCTCGATAACAAAGGGAATCAAACTCATCTGTCGCCACCTGCCTTCTCTTCGACCGCGCCGGCCGCTTCTTCCGTCACAACGGCATTATTGCGGAGAAACTCAAGTATTTTTTCATTGAGCAGCTCGTTCATGAACGGCAGCAGATCATTGCGGCTGCGGAAATACTTCTTCACCTCATCCACCGCCATGCCGTACTGGGAGGCAACTCGCTCAAAACCCTTGTTGATATCGTCATCGGCCAATCTGATCTGTTCCTGTTCGGCGATCTTTTTCAGGATAAAATCACCCCGTACCCGACGGATGGCCGCCTCCTTGTAATCGTTGACCAGTTTCTCCTGGCTGAACCCAGCCGATTCCAGGGTCATTCCCTGTTTCTGCAGATGATCTTCAAGCTGTTTGATCTGTTCGCTGACCTCGTAGGCGACCAGTTTGTTCGGAACCTCGAAATCATGGGCGTCAAGGATCTTCATCATAATGCGGTCGGTCAGGTCACCGGTGCGGGCATTCTCCCGCCGTTTCATGATCTTTTTGCGCAGCTCCTCCCGCAGGGCGTCGAGGGTAGGGAACTCTTCACCGACGTCTTTGGCGAATTCGTCGTTGATCTCCGGCAGCACCCGCTCTTTGATCTCCTTTGCCGTGATGACAAAGGAGATGGATTTACCGGCCAGGGCCGGATTGGGAAATCCGGCGGCAAAATCGACCTGCCGGGTCGCCTCCTCGCCTTTTTTCAGGCCAATGCAAGCCTGCTCGAACTCCCTGCCGTTGCGACCGGTGCCGATCTCCAGGGAGTAGTTTTCCGCCCGCACATGGTTGATCGGCGCCCCATTCTCGTCATGGCCCTGAAAGTCGATAATCAGCAGATCATTTTCCTGCGCCCCACGATCCTCGACATTGCGCAGCGGCGCCATCTCCCGTCGCATCTGTTCGATCTCGGCGTCGATCATTTCATCAGTAACGATGATTGCCGGCATTTCCACCTCGACCCCTTTGTAAAGACCAAGTTCGAAAGCAGGCTTCACATCCACCTCGGCCTCATAGACGAAGGTGCCGTCATCGGCAAAAAGATGACTCTTGATCTCCGGATGGACAACTGGTTCGCAGGAGGTTTTTTCCAGAGCGTCGAAATAGGTGTCCTGTACCAGTTTCTCGCCGACCTCCCGTTTCACCCTGTCACCGTACCCCTTCTCCAGCACCCGGCGCGGAACGCGGCCCTTGCGGAATCCCTTGATCGAGACCTCGGCCTTCAACTCGTTGTAGGCAGCATCGATCTTCTTTTCGACAACCTCGCGGGGGACAACGATTTTCAGTGTTTTTGTAAGGGCACTGACATCCTCAACACTCACCTGCATGTGATACCTTCCTTAATTATGTGGTAGAAAATTCCCTTTCAATCGGTTTGTGAATTGAAAACACAAAAGGCAAAGATGCAGAAATCCGATCGCCCTTTGCCTCAGCCTGAAATACCTGAAAGCTCCTTGGTGCGAGAGGGGGGACTTGAACCCCCACACACCAAGTGCGCTAGATCCTAAGTCTAGTGCGTCTGCCAATTCCGCCACTCTCGCATTGCTGGAAAATAAACAAATTTACCGCTCCAGTCAAGGCCGACACTTCTTTTCTCACTGCAGACTATTGCGTCACTGGCCCGGCGGTTGCGACGTGAGCGATCCGCGCTCCGCAAATGTCTTGTCGCCAACACATCATTTTTCACTTTGCACTTTACCTTTTTTAGAGGTAAGTTACCGTTTTTTATTTTGCCCGCGCAACAGGCAATTCGGCCATGTCCACTGCCCATGCTCCCGCCCGGACAGACCGCTCCTGTTTCGCGCGGCGCCCCCCGGACTCCACTACCCGAAGGATATTTTCATGTCGTCACCAGTGCACAAGGAGCATACCCCGCCTTTCCGGCCGGATGGTCACGCCACCCTCATCGGCAGCATTCCCCTGGCCGACCATGACGAGGCCCTTGACCTTATTTTCAGATATACTCCATCCATCCCGCTCTGGCCGCAGTTGCCCGGCAGACGAGAGGAAGGCATGCTGCTCCAATTCAACGAAGGATTGCCCCTGCTTGACGACACCGGCAACAAAATCCATTTTGCGACCGAAGCGGAGCGCCTTGAAAACGAACAGCTCGCCTTTTTCGAGGAATACCTCACGGTCAGCGACAACATGGCGCTGCTGCCCGATTCCCGCTTTCGCATCAGCCCGGATCATGCCCGCGGGCTCTATCGCCTCGTCGAACGGGCACAAAAAAAACCCGACATCCTTGCTGTCAAAGGCCAGATCACCGGGCCATTCACCCTGCTGACCGGGGTGAGCGACGCGGAAAACCGGGCCGGCTACTACAATGCTGCGATTCGGGAGATGATCACCAAGGGGCTGGCCATGAAGGCTGCCTGGCAGGTCACCTTTCTGCAGCGGACGGGCAAACCGGTCATCGTCTTCATTGACGAACCGGCCCTGGCCGGCCTCGGCTCCAATACCTTTATCAGTGTTGCCGACAGCGATATCATCGCCGACCAGAGCGAGATGATCGCCGCCATCCACTGCGCCGGCGGTCTGGCCGGGGTCCATGTCTGCGCCAACACGAACTGGCCCCTGCTGCTTGGCCTCGATTACGATATCCTTAATTTTGACGCCTACGGGTTCTTTGACAAACTGGCGGCCTGCAGAGAGGAACTTGACGCCTTTTTAGAACGAGGCGGTATCATTGCCTGGGGCATCGTTCCGACTTCCAATGAAAAAGAAATCCTGACGGAAACCCCTGATACCCTGATCGCCCGCTGGGAGGAGCAGGCCGGTCGGCTCACCACTCCCGAACGAGATATCAGCACCCTGCTCCGTCAGAGCCTCATCACGCCGAGCTGCGGCACCGGGGCGCTGACCGCGCTCCTGGCCTCCCGGGTTCTCGAACTGACCGCTGCCGTCTCCGCCGGCCTGCGCAAAAAATACCTGTAACGATCTGCATCGAGAAAAAATCGATAAAAGACAGACCGCTCCGCGACACCATCGACGGCGCAAGGAAAACATATGAGCGAAGAACTGAATCAGATCCTCCGGCAGCGGCGGGAAAAGGCCCGGGAGCTGGCCGACATGGGCATCGACCTCTACCCAAACACTTTCAAACCCACCCACCAGATCCGCGCCATCCTGCCCGACCGCGACGATCCCATGGCGCCGCTCATGACCGGCACCATGGCGCTGGCCGGCCGCATCGTCGCCATGCGCAAATTCGGCAAGGCCGCCTTTCTTCACCTCCAGGACGAAACCGGCCGCATCCAGGTCTATGTCAAGCAGGACGTGGTTGGCCCGGAATCCTTTACCGTCTTCAAAAAGCTCGATATCGGCGATATCGCCGGCTTCAGGGGTTCACTCTTTCGCACCCAGACCGGTGAGGTCACCCTCCAGGCCATTTCCCTGCAACCCGTTACCAAGTCGCTGCGTCCTTTGCCGGAGAAATTTCACGGCCTGACCGATGTGGAAACCCGTTACCGACAGCGCTATGTCGACCTGATCGTCAATCCCGAGGTGCGCGATACCTTCCGCAAGCGAGTCGAGATCATTCGCCTGGTCCGCGATTTTCTCGTCAACCGCGGCTTCATGGAGGTCGAGACGCCGATGATGCAACCCATTGCCGGTGGCGCCACGGCCCGGCCCTTCAAGACCCACCACAACGCCCTCGGCATGGACCTCTATCTGCGCATCGCTCCGGAACTCTACCTGAAACGGTTGCTGGTCGGCGGTTTTGAAAAGGTCTTCGAGATCAACCGCAACTTCAGAAACGAGGGGCTTTCCACCCGCCATAACCCCGAGTTCACAATGCTTGAATTTTATCAGGCCTACGCCACCTATCATGACCTGATGGACCTGACCGAGGAAATGATTTCCTGGATCGCCGCCGAGGTGACCGGCTCAATGCAGATCACCTACCAGGGGGTGGAACTCGACCTTGCTCCGCCCTGGCGACGCCTGACCATGGATCAGGCCCTGACCCAGATCGCCGGCATTGCCCCGGCAATTCTCGTCGATCCGGCAAAGGTCATCGCCCTGGCCCGGGAAAAGGGCATCCCCCTGGAGCCGTCCGCCGGCCCCGGCAAGGCCAAAACCGAACTGTTCGAACTGCTCGTCGAGGAAAAGCTGATCAACCCAACCTTCATCACCGAATACCCGACGGAGATCTCGCCGCTGGCCCGCCGTAACAAGGAAAATCCCGAAGTCACCGACCGTTTCGAACTCTTCATCACCGGTCGGGAAATGGCCAATGCCTTCAGCGAACTCAATGATCCCGTCGATCAGCGCCAGCGCCTGGAAAAACAGATCGCCGAACGGGGTGATGATGAGGAGATCTTTCCCGAACTCGACCGCGATTTCGTCCGCGCTTTGGAATACGGCATGCCGCCGGCCGCCGGCGAGGGTATCGGCATCGACCGGCTGGTCATGCTGCTGACCGATTCACCCTCCATCCGCGACGTCATCCTCTTTCCCCATCTCCGGCCGGAAAAAGGATAACCGAGTGAACTTCGAATCCTTTGTCTGTTTTCGCTACCTCAAGGCCAAGCGCAAACAGGGTTTCATCTCACTGATCACCTTTATCTCCATAGCCGGGGTGGCGGTGGGGGTCATGGCCCTGATCGTCGTCCTGGCGGTGATGGCGGGCTTCACCTCCGAGCTGCGCAACAAGATTCTCGGGGTCAATTCCCACATCGTCGTCCAGCATGTCAGCGGTATCCTCAGCGACTATCAGCTCGCCGAAAAGTCCATAGGCGAGACACCGGGGGTAGGCGCAGTCACCCCTTATGTCTACGCCCAGACCATGATCACCTCCGGCAGTAGCTCCACCGGCATCGTCGTCCGCGGTATCGATCCGCCGGGTGCCGACGCGGTGCTCTCGCTCTCCGCCCAGATGATCAGCGGCTCCCTCAGCCATCTCGCCACCGACGGCGACACGAGCGCGGCAGTCGGTCCACCGGGAATCATCATCGGCAAGCACCTGGCCCGTCAGCTCAGGGCCGGTGTCGGCGAACGAGTGCGGCTCCTTGCCCCGTCCGGCCCGCTCACCCCCATGGGAGTCATCCCCAAGATCAAGACCTGCGAGATTGTCGGCATTTTCGATACCGGGATGTATGAGTATGATTCCTCACTGGCCTATGTCTCCATCGCCACCGCCCAGCAGCTTATGTCCCTCGGCGACACGGTGCACGGCATCGAGGTCAGGGTCGATGACATCTATCAGGCCGGCCGCCTGGCCGCGGTCATTGAGAAAAAACTCGGGCCCGGCTTTGCCGCCAAGGACTGGATGAGCATGAATCAGAACCTCTTTTCCGCCCTGCAACTGGAAAAAACCGCCATGTTCATCATCCTCACCCTGATCATTCTCGTCGCTGCCTTCAACATCATCAGCACGCTGATCATGGTGGTCATGGAAAAGACAAAGGATATCGCCATTCTCAAATCCATGGGCGCAACCTCCCGCAGCATCATGCGCATCTTCATCTACGAGGGCTTGATCATCGGCTGCACCGGCACCCTGCTCGGCGTCGCCGGCGGGCTTGCCCTGTGCGAGCTGCTGAGCCGTTATCAGTTCATCAAGCTGCCAAGCGATGTCTACCCCATGTCCACTCTGCCGGTCAAGGTCCTGCCCCTGGACGTGACGCTTATCGCCGTCTCCGCCGTCCTCATCACCTTTCTCGCCACCCTTTACCCGTCCTGGCAGGCATCGCGCATCCAGCCGGCGGAAGCATTGCGCTATTAGGTTGACCATGGCCACAGTTGAACAAAACACCTCCCTTTTTGCCGCCCGCGATCTGACGAAAACCTATGGGCACGGCAGGGCTGCGATCACCGTCCTCCACGATCTGGAGCTTGAACTGACGCCCGGCGAGATGGTGGCCATCACCGGCGCCTCGGGCACCGGCAAGTCAACCCTCCTCCATCTCCTCGGAGCGCTGGATCGTCCGGACCGGGGCAGCGTCTTCTTCAATGGAGAAGACATCTTTTCCCGTGACGACGAGGGCCTTGCCGATTTCCGCAACAAGAGCATCGGCTTTGTCTTCCAGTTTCACCACCTGCTGCCGGAGTTTTCGGCGATTGAAAATACCATCATGCCGGGCCTCATTGCCGGCAAAAAGCGGGAGCAACTGCAGACCGGAGCAAGGGAGCTGCTTGACGGCGTCGGTCTGGGACACCGGATCGACCATCGGATCGGCGAACTGTCCGGTGGTGAGCAGCAACGGGTGGCGCTGGCCCGGGCCCTCATTATGCGGCCTGCCCTGCTGCTGGCCGATGAACCGACCGGCAACCTCGACCCGCAGACCGGTGAAACGGTCTTTGCTTTGATCCGGCGGATGAACAGAGAGTTCGGGCTGACCACCGTCATGGTCACCCACAACTATGCCCTGGCCGCCAGGATGGATCGCTGCCTCACTCTGCATCAAGGGAGACTGCAGCCGGCCGACCTTTCCTCCCTCAGCGGTCTGCCGTCCGGCGGGGAATGATTTTTTTCCATTCTTCCGCGCCGTCGGCCTGATGCGACCCTTTTCGGTCTCCGGCTGGATTGTGACATTTTTTTTTGTTGGCAAGATTATGTGATTTCTACTAAATGGGGTGAAGCAGACAGCGCATCATCCCCACGTACACTTCACGAAAAAGAGTCGATATGCATATTCCCCCTGTTTTTCTCCGTTGCTGGCGGCAGGTCCTTTTTCTTCTTCTGGTTTCCTGCCTCGTGCCGACCGCCTTTGCCGCGGCCCCGGAATCCCCCCTGGAA
Organism: Thermodesulfobacteriota bacterium; assembly: GCA_049323655.1. GTDB lineage: Bacteria > Desulfobacterota > Desulfobulbia > Desulfobulbales > SURF-16 > DB1. The sequence goes on from JBMONO010000019.1 coordinate 28,228, forward strand.
AAAGAAGCGCCGGCCAACACCCTCTTTCTGCCGGTCACCATTAACGCGCCCGGCGATGTTGCCGCCCTTGAGACAAAAATCGACGAAATTCTCCGGGCTGCTTCCGGCAGTCGCGGCCAAAAATTTGTCGAGCGTGAGGAGCTGGGCGAGCTGCTCGATCCGGCGGCCTCCTGCCCGCCGCCGGCTGAAATCATCGCGCCCCTGCTGGCGGGCGCCGCTTATGAATATGTCGTCTGCGGCAGCCTGACCCGGGTCGGCGCCCGGTTCAGCGTCGATCTCATCGCCTACAATCTGCCCGGCGACACAACCGGTCACAGTTTTTATCAACAGGCCGCCGACGCCGACGACCTGCCCTTTGTCATGGAACGGCTGGTGGACAACATCGTCACCCATACCGGCAGGCAGCACCAGATCGCCAAAATCATCATCAGCGGCAATACCCGCATCGACTCCGGCGCCATCCTCCGCAACATCAGAAACCGGGCCGGCGACCGCTACAATCCGGGCCAACTCGGTGAGGACCTGAAAAATATCTACAAAATGGGATATTTCAATGACGTTCGTCTCAGGGTCGACGAGGTTGCGGAGGGGAAAAACGTCACCTTCGAGGTGGAGGAAAAGGAGATCGTCGCCAGCGTCACCATCTCCGGCGAAGACAACATCGACGCCGACAAGATCAAGGAGGTGCTCACCGTCTCCCAGAATACCATTCTCAACCCGCGTGAACTGAAGATTTCAGCGGAAAATATCCGCAATCTCTACAAGGAAAAAGGCTATTACGATACCGAGGTGACAACCAAGCTGACCTATCCGGACAAGGAAAAAGTCAACGTCCTCTTTGAAATCAAGGAAGGCAACAAGATCTATGTCAAGGAGATCGTCATCAACGGCAACACCACCTTCTCCAATGATGAGATAAAAGAAACCATCACCACCTCAACCAAGACCATTTTTTCCTGGATCACCGAGTCCGGTCTGCTCAAACGCGATGTCCTCCAGCAGGATGCGGCCCGCATCGGCGCCTTTTACCAGAATCAAGGCTTTATTGACGCCCTGGTCGGCGATCCGGTGGTGGAAAAGAAAGAGGATTGGCTGTCCGTTACCTTCAACATCACCGAAGGCGACCGCTACAAGGTCGGCGTCGTCGAAATCACCGGCGACATGATCACCGACAAGGCCAGCCTGGAGGCGATGACGAAGATCGGCGATGAACGCTATTTCAGCCGTCAGGTGCTGCGTGACGATGTCCTGGCTCTGACCGATTACTATGCCTCCAAGGGCTACGCCTTTGCCGAAGTGATCCCCAATGTCACGAAAAACAAAGAGGAAAAACGGGTGGACGTCACCTTGCAGATCAACAAGGGCGATCTGGTCCACATCAACCGCATCATCATCCGGGGAAACACCCGGACCCGCGACAAGGTCATCCGCCGCAACCTCGAATTTGACGAGCAATCCGTCTATGACGCCACTGCCATCAAAAAGAGCACGGAAAAGTTGCAGTACCTCGACTTCTTCGAGGATATCAACATCACCCCCGAACCCACCGATGAAGACAACCTGATGGATGTTCTCGTCGAACTGAAAGAGAAACCGACCGGCACCTTCAGTGTCGGCGCGGGCTACAGCTCGGCGGACGGCATGCTCTTCATGGCCGACGTCACCCAGCACAACTTCCTCGGCCGCGGCCAGAGCCTCTCCCTTCAAGGCAACATCGGCGGCACCAATTCGCGCTACAATCTTAGTTTTACCGAGCCGCGCCTCAACGATTCCAAACTTTCCTTTGGGTTCGACCTCTACCAGTGGCACCGGGAGTACGACGATTACGACAAGGATTCGACCGGCGCCGCCATCCGCCTCGGGTATCCGATCTGGGAAAAATGGCGGGTGTGGGGCAAATGGGCCTACGACGACTCCGAACTCTCCGAGGTCAGCGAGTTTGCCTCCTATTACATCAGGGATTCCATGGACATCAACATCACCCACTCGGTCACCGTGGGACTGTCCCGCGATTCCCGCAATCACCGCTACAGTCCGACCAAGGGCTCATACCACACCATCTCCGTGCAGAAAGCCGGCGGCCCCTTGGGCGGCGACAGTTCCTTTACCAAATACGAGGGCATCACCAGCTGGTACTTCCCCTTCTACTGGTCAACCACCTTCCACACCCAGTTTTCCGCCGGCTACGTCACCGAAGATCAGGACGGCAGACTGCCGGTCTATGAAAAATTCTACCTCGGCGGCCTCAACACCGTCCGCAGCTTCGAATACGGCGACATCAGCCCGCGCGACCCGCTCACCAACGAAAAGATCGGCGGCGAAAAAATGGCCTACATGAATCTCGAATACATCTTTCCGCTCGTCAAGGATATCGGCCTGAACGCCCTGGTCTTTTACGACATGGGTAATGCGGTGCGCGATTCGGACAGCCTCACCACCGACCTGCGCTCCAGCGTCGGCTTCGGTTTCCGCTGGCTGTCGCCGATGGGACCGCTGCGGCTGGAATGGGGCTATAACCTCGATGCAGAGGATGACGAGGACCAGAGCATGTGGGATTTCAGCATCGGCGGCATGTTCTAGCCCATCGCTGCACCGCTCTCGCCCGGCTTTATTTCCATTTTTCCGCCATGGCGTTCTGCGCCATGGCGTTTTTCATTGCCATGCACCATTTCTTCGACACCCTGACCAGTTCCGAAAAGAAACCTTTTGCCGTCAGCGGCCTGCGCCCCGCTTCCGCCGCCATGCTGATCGCGGAAGCAGTGGCCGGAACCGGCCGGCCGGTTCTCTGTGTGCTGCCGTCCGAAGATCTGCTGGCCGGTATGGAGCAGGATGTCAGCTTTTTCACCGCAGCACCCGTGTTCTGCTACCCGGGCTACGAGATTCCGCCCTATACCCCCCTGTCGCCGGACAGTTCGACCACCGCAGCCCGGCTCTCCACCCTCTATCGGGTGCTGACAGCCGACTCTCCTTTTGTCCTGCTCTGCTCCGTCGAGGCCCTGCTGCGCAGGATTCTCCCCCTTTCTCTCCTTGACCGGGGCGCGGAAATCGTCATGCGCGGCGAGGATACCGATCCGACCGGGTTGGTTGTCAGTCTGGTGAAAAACGGCTACGAACAGGTGGCCCTGGTCCAGAACAGCGGCGAATTCGCCCTGCGCGGCGGCATCATCGACATCTATCCCCCCCCTTTTGCCGGCCGCGAATCCCTCGACGCTCCGGTTCGTCTTGATTTTTTCGGAGAAACCGTTGAATCGATCCGCTATTTCGATCCCATCAGCCAACGCTCCATCAGGGAGGTGGATGAGGCGCTTTTCCTGCCGGTGAGCGACATTCTCTTTCCGGAGGCCGATTCCGACCGTCTGGGTGATCTGTTGCGCCGCTATGACCGGCTCGCCGGCCAGGAAAACTGGCAGTATGCCGAGGCAAAAGCCATCCGGGAAAAACTGGCGGTCCGCACCGCCTTTCCCGGCATTGAGTTCCTCCTTCCCCTCTTTTATGATAAACTCTCCGCCCCCCTCGACATCCTGCCGGCCACCACTCTCGTCCTCCTTTATGACCCGGACGAAGCCCGTCGCACCGTCCGTCTCACCTGGGAGAGAATCGAAAAAAACCACCAGGAGTCCCGCTTGGCCGGCAAACCATGCCTGCCGCCGGACTCGCTCTTTCTGCCCGAGGAGGAGCTGAACCGGGTCCTGAGCGGCTTTCGGCCGATTCCGCTTTATGAGCTCAGCGGGCCGGACGGGCAAGAGACAGTGACCATCAGCACCGGCAATCATCAGCTGCTCAAACAGCAGATCTCCCTCGCCCGGCAGCAAGACGGGCTGATCGCCCCACTTGCCCGTCAGATCCGGCAGTGGCAGGAGGACCGCGGCAGAATCGTCCTGGCCTGCCGCTCCGAAAAAAACGCCCGCCACCTCGGCGAGATGCTCTCGCACTATGATCTGCGCATCGAGAGCCATGATGCGCCGGTCAATCCGGCCCGGCTCGACCCCGAGGTCGTCACCCTGGTCGCAGCTCCGCTCAGCGCCGGCTTTGACATGCCGGACCTCGGCCTCCATCTCCTGTCGGAAAACGAACTGTTCGGAGAAAGACGACTCGGCAATCGCAAACAGAAAAAGCGCCCTCCCCATGGTGAGGCGGTTCGTTTCAACGAATTGCGCGCCGGTGACTATATCGTCCATGCCGACCACGGCATCGGCCTGTTTCAGGGCATCGTCAACATGGCGCTCAACGGGGTGGCCAACGACTTTCTCCAGATCGCCTACGAGGGCAATGACATTCTCTATGTGCCCATTGACCGCCTCAACACGGTCAGCAAGTATCAGGGCATCGGCGACCAGCCGCCAAAAATCAACAAACTGGGCGGCAAGGTCTGGGCCAAGACCAAACGCAAGGTCACCGAGGCGGTCTGGAAGGTAGCCCAGGAGCTGCTCGATATCTACGCCCGCCGCAAGCTGGCAATCGGCCATGCCTTCACCCCGGCCGGCAGCCTCTACAACGAACTGGAGGAGAGCTTCCCTTACGAGGAAACCGCCGGCCAGACAAAGGCAATCAACGACGTGCTGCACGACCTCACCCAGGAACAAACCATGGATCGGCTCGTCTGCGGCGACGTCGGCTACGGCAAAACCGAGGTCGCCATCCGCGCCGCTTTCAAGGTGGTGGAGGACGGCTTCCAGGTGGCGGTGCTGGTCCCGACCACCGTCCTGGCCGAACAGCATGCCGAATCCTTCAGCGAGCGCTTCGCCGGCTTTCCGGTGCGGATCGAATGCCTGAACCGCTTTCGCTCCCCGGCCCAGCAGAAACAGAGCCTCGAAAATCTCGCCCTCGGCCGAACCGACATCGTCATCGGCACCCATCGTCTTCTTTCCAAAGATGTGGTCTTCCGTCGGCTCGGTCTGCTCATTATCGACGAAGAACACCGCTTCGGGGTCGCCCATAAGGAAAGGATCAAAAAAATCAAGACCAACGTCGATGTCCTCACCCTGACCGCCACGCCCATCCCCCGCACCCTGCAGCTCTCGTTGCTCGGCATCCGCGATCTGTCCGTCATCAGTACGCCGCCGGGTCAGCGGCGGGCAGTGAAGACCTTTGTCGCCAGACATGACGACCTGGTCATCAAGGAGGCGGTCATCAAGGAATTGCAGCGCAAGGGTCAGGTTTTTCTCGTCCACAACCGGGTCCATTCCATCCATGAAACCGCGGCAACGGTGCAGAAGCTCGTCCCCCAGGCCCGGGTCGCCGTCGCTCATGGCCAGATGCCGGGTCAGCAGCTCGAAGAGATCATGGTCCGCTTCATCAAGCGGGAGATTGACGTGCTGGTCACCACCACCATCATCGAATCCGGCCTTGATATCCCCAATGCCAACACCATCATCATCACCCGAGCCGACCGGTTCGGCCTTGCCGAAATCTATCAGCTGCGCGGCAGGGTGGGCCGGAGCAGCCAACAGGCCTATGCCTATCTCCTTGTCCCCTCTCTTGACGGTCTCTCGAAGGATGCCAAGCAACGCCTTCGCGCTTTGATGGATTACAACGAACTGGGCGGCGGTTTCAAACTGGCGATGAGCGATTTGCAGATCCGCGGCGGCGGCAGCATTCTCGGCAAATCGCAGAGCGGCAACATCGCGGCGGTGGGCTATGACCTTTACCTCGATCTGCTCCAAAAAACGGTAGAGGATCTGAAACGGCGAGGCGGCGAGGGAGAACCACTTGATGCGGCGTTGGACTTCGAGCCGGAGATCAACCTTTCCGTTTCCGCCTTCATCCCGCAGCACTATATCGAGGACAGCGATCAGCGTTATATCGCCTATCGCAAGATCACCAGTATCCGCAACGACAGCGAATTGATCGACCTCCAGGAGGAACTGCGGGACCGCTACGGAGAAATCCCGGCCGAAACCGTCAATCTTCTCCATCTCATTACCCTCAAATTCGCCATGCGGCAGTTGAAAATCGCCAAAATGGAGCAGGGTGGGGCCCATCTCGTTCTTTCCTTTTTAGCCGATACCCCGGTGCAGCCGGAGCGGATTCTCGCCCTTATCAGAGAGAGCAAAAACAGCATCCGACTGACACCCGAAGGTAAATTAATCGTACCGTTGAGCAACCAGGAGGGGGATGCCATCTTCCTCGGGATTAAAAAAGTCTTGCAGGCCCTGCATTAGTATCGTACAAATATGAGGGTTGCCGGACCCGGCTATTCCCCTTTGCCGCGGCCGCCCACCCGACCTCATTAAACCTGACGAATTTCCCATGACGCGACATCCATCCCCTTCCAGATTTCGTATTTTTCCCTTTCTTGCCTTTTTTCTCCTCTCTTTCCTGACAATCATTCCGCCGGCCACCGCTGAACAGTTGGTCGACCGCATCGTGGCGGTGGTCAATGACGAGGTCATCACCCTTTCCGAACTGGAACGAGAGGCGGCGCCGACCATCGAGAAGATCAAAGAGCAGGTGCCGGAGGCCGAGCAGGAACAGACCATCAAAAAGGCGCGTCTCGATATTCTCCGTTCCATGATCGACGAAAAACTTTTGCTGCAACGGGCAAAGGAACGCAACATGGAGGTCGGCGACCAGGAAATTGATGCAGCGATGGAACGAATCGCCCAGGACAACAACCTGACGATGGACCAGTTCAAAAAAGAGCTGCTGAAAACCGGGCTCACCGAACAGCAGTACCGCGCCACCCTGAAAAAACAGATTCTCCGCTCCAAACTGCTTGCCTTTGACATCCGCTCCAAGGTCGTCATCACCAATGAGCAGGTGGAGGCCTATTATCGGTCGATGAACAGGGGTGAGACCGCTCCGGTCGGCGGCTACCACATCCTGCAATTCGGCAGCACCTGGGGGGAAAACGGCAGATCCGCCACTCGGGAAGAGGCGCTGAAACGGGCGGAACAGCTGCGGGAAATGGTGCTCGCCGGTGAGAATTTCGCCGACATCGCCAAGCAGTATTCCGATCTGCCGTCGGCCAAGGACGGTGGTGATGTCGGTTTTCTTGAAAAAGAAGAAATGGCCGATTACATGCGTGACGCCATCAGTTCGCTGAAGCCGGGTGAGGTGAGCAAGGTGATTGAAACGCCGGCCGGTTTCCAGTTTTTCAAACTCCTGGCGAGCAATCGCGACGGCGTGGTGACCCAGCCGCCCCTGGCTGATGTCCGCGAGGAGATTCGGGCGGAACTCTATGACCAGGAACTCAAAAAGAAATTTGATTCCTGGGTCAGGGAACTGAGGGAGAACTCCTATGTGGAAGAACTCCTCTGACGGCTCCGAAAGGACAGGATATGAGTCAGGAAACAGCACATAATCGGGGCAAGGGAAACGAAGGCGGCGACCACGATGCGGATCAGCCCCTGCTCGGCAATTATCTGCAGCGTGAACGGCTGAAAAAGCACCTCTCCCTCGAACAGGCGGCGGAAGAGACCTGTATCCATATCGCCACCCTGCGCGCCATTGAGGGCAATGACCGGAGCAAGATGCCGGCCGAAGTCTTTTCCCGCGGCTTCATCAGGCTCTATGCCGAATATCTCGGTCTTGACGCCCGGGATATCCTGGAGCGGTACCGGCGGGAAATGGCCCGCAACGAGGAGGATGGTATTTTTGGTCGTGACGTCTTCCACAATGAAAAACTGGCCGAATCAGCAAACATTTTCAACGTCCGCAAGATCTTTGTTATCATCTTTGTCGCCCTGCTGCTCGCCCTGGGATTCTATTTTTTCTTTTACGGATCGGCCATCACCACCTATCGATCGATGATCCAGCCGGGCAAGGGCACTCCGGCCGGGCAAGATCTTCCGGAATCTCCGACGTTTCTCCCCGAACAATCGGAGTCGCCCGCCAATGTTTTGCCTGACACTGTCGCCCCCGAATCGCCGACTGACGCGGCCGGCCCGCCTGTTAACGAGACTCTCGCTCCGCCGGCGGATATCGCGCCGGACACGCCTCCGGTCTCGCCGGAACCGGCGGAAACGATCAAAGGTGAAGAAGCCGTCTCCCCCGGCGTTACTTCCGCCGTCCCTGACAGCACCCCATCAGGGCAGGATCCGGCGACAGCGCCGGCACTGGAGCTGCGCATGGTCTTCAGCGAAAAAACCTGGCTGCAGGTGATCATCGACGACCAGCCGGCCCGCGACTTTCTCTTCAACCCCGGCGAAGAAAACCGCTGGACTGCGAAAGAGCGGATCAAGCTCCACCTCGGCAACTCCGGCGGGGTCCGAGTCTTTGTCAACAATCGCGAACTCACCGTTGCCGGGACCTCGGGCACCCCCCTGCGGCTGACTCTCCCTGACGACATCCCGCCCGCCGACCGGACCGATGCCACGACGACGCCAGGCGTGCCCGCCCGCTCCCCGGAACGTCCATAGCTCGATTTATCCCCCTTTTTATCCGGCTCTTCCCGTTTTCATCCGGACTACAAGGCGTGCTGATGATTTTTCTTGAAATCCGGGCCATCGTCATCAAGGTCGCTGATTACGGCGAGTCGGATAAGATCATCACCTTTTTCAGCGAACAGCGCGGCAAGCTCGTCGGTATCGCCAAGGGAGCAAAACGCAGCAAGAAACGGTTCGTCAACAAACTCGAATTTTTTTCCCTGCTGGAGATCACCGCGGCTCCATCGCGCCACTCCAGCCTCTACCGGGTGGAAAACGCCACACTTCTTTCACCTTTCCCGGCCCTCCGGCAGGACTACCACCGTTATGCCGCCGCCATGCTGGTCTGCGAACTGGTCGACCAGTGGACCAGGGAAGAAGACGGCGCCGCCGATCTCTTCCACCTTCTCCACTGGTGCATGACCGACCTCTCCCGAACCACCAACTGTCCTGCAACCGTCGTCTTTTTTCTCGTCCATCTTCTCCGGCAGCTTGGCTTCAGTCCGCAGCTCGACCATTGTCACGCCTGCGGCGTCTCGATGGATGAATGTCGTTTTCCCCGTTTCAGCCTGGCGGACAACAGCCTGCTCTGCACCGCATGCGCCGCCCTGCGGCCTTCGACAACGAACCCTGTTTCCCTGGCCGCGCTCAAATCACTGCGAATGATGCGTTCCCTTCCCCCGGCCAGAATGGCCCGCTTGAAAATCTCAGCCGCTCTCCTCGCGGATATCGCCGCCATCCTGAAAGACATCACCCATTTTCACCTGCAGCGGGAAATCATCTCCTGGGATCAGGGAATGAAATACTCCCCGCTCCACCCCTTTTCGTCCCCCTCTCCTCCCGCCCGCTAAAGGAAGAAGATCGAGACCAAAGAGTGCTGCCAGAGCCGGGATGTCGCCGCCATCAGACATATTTTTTGTGACACCAAAAAAAATCCTCCTCCTTCATTATGCGGACCATCACCTAAGTAGTAATACTCACATGACATTTTTTCATAACCGCCTGACCGGTCTTGACTCATAAGTACAATTACCTATTGATTTTTTCCTGAAAAGCTCGTAACAACGCACGAGTATTTTTTCGTGAGGTGATATTATTATTTTTTTTGAACAAGACGGCGGCGGAGCATCCGGGAATAAACGGCTGAACCTGTTGTGTGTCACCCCCGCATTGACAGATGAACACCCAAGAAACAATCCGACAAGGAGGGAATGAATGAAAAAAGACCTGGCCCAGTACTGGAAAAAAAATCTCTCACTGATGGTTGTCCTGCTCTCGATCTGGGCAATCGTCTCTTACGGCTGCAGCATCATTTTTGTCGAACAGCTCAACGCCATCAAGATCGGCGGATTCCCCCTTGGTTTCTGGTTCGCCCAGCAGGGCTCCATCTATATTTTTGTGGCTCTCATTTTCATCTACCACTTTCGTATGAAGAAAATTGACGAGGAATTCGACGTGCACGAATAATTCCTGGTGCACGCCGAAACGGCGCAAACCGACATCTCTTTTCCGACAAACCACAGACAACAAGGAGATCACAACAAATGTCGATCCTGACATGGACGTATATCATGGTGGGGATTACCTTCACCCTCTACTTGAGTATCGCCTGGCTTTCCCGGGTGAAAACAACCAAGGGATTCTATGTTGCCGGCGGCGGCGTTTCCCCGCTGGCCAACGGCATGGCCACCGCGGCCGACTGGATGAGCGCCGCCTCCTTCATCTCCATGGCCGGCCTCATTTCCTTCATGGGCTATACCGGTTCCATTTACCTGCTCGGCTGGACCGGCGGCTACGTGCTGCTCGCCCTGCTGCTCGCCCCCTACCTGCGCAAATTCGGCAAATTCACGGTGCCCGACTTTGTCGGTGACCGCTACTACTCCAATACCGCCCGTTTCGTCGCCCTGGTTTGCGCCATCTTCGTCTCCTTTACCTATGTCGCCGGCCAGATGCGCGGCGTCGGCATCGTCTTCAGCCGCTTTCTCGAAGTGGACGTCAACACCGGAGTGCTGATCGGCATGGCCATCGTCTTCTTTTACGCCTCGCTGGGCGGCATGAAAGGCATCACCTACACCCAGGTGGCACAGTATCTGGTCCTCATCGTTGCCTACATGATTCCGGCCATTGCCATTTCCAGCCAGATGACCGGGACCTTCATTCCGCAGATCGGCATGGGATCCACCATCACCGACGGCGCCAACGCCGGCAAGTACCTGCTCGACGTCCTCAACCAGCTCAACACCGATCTCGGTTTTGCCGAATACACCAAGCCCTTCGGATCGGGCAGCAAATCGATGCTCGACGTCTTCTGCATCACCATGGCCCTGATGGTCGGCACCGCCGGCCTGCCCCACGTCATCATCCGCTTCTATACCGTGCCCAGTGTCCGCGGCGCCCGGGTCAGCGCCGGTTACGCCCTGCTCTTCATCGCCATCCTCTACACCACCGCCCCGGCCATCGCCACCTTCGCCCGCTACAACATGATTAACTCCATCAGCGGCCAGGAATACAGCAAGGCACCCTCCTGGTTCAAGAACTGGGAGAAAACCGGCCTGATCGCCTGGCTTGACAAGAACCAGAACGGCATTATCGAATACTTTCCGAAAGATCCCTTCACCGGCTCCAAACCGACCTTCAGCGGCGAAAAGGGTTCCTACGGCCAGGAGCTGGTCACCAATACCCCGACCGACAATCCGAACGAACTGTTCATCGACCGCGACATCATGGTGCTGGCCAACCCGGAAATCGCCGATCTGCCGCCCTGGGTCATCGCCCTGGTCGCAGCCGGCGGTCTGGCCGCGGCCCTGTCCACCGCCTCCGGTCTGCTGCTCGTCATCTCCTCCTCCATTTCCCATGACCTCTATTACCGGCTCATCAACCGCAATGCCTCGGAAAGCCAGCGGCTCCTGGTCGGCCGAGTCATGATCGGGCTTGCCGTCTGCGTTGCCGGCTATTTCGGCATCAACCCCCCCGGCTTTGTCGCCCAGGTGGTTGCCTTTGCCTTCGGTCTGGCCGCCTCGTCGTTCTTTCCGATTATCGTCCTCGGCATCTTCTACAAACGGGCCAACCGCGAAGGTGCCATCTGCGGCATGATCATGGGTATGGGATTTACGGCCTACTATATCATCAACAATAAATTCTTCGGCGGTTCAGCCTGGTTCCTCGGCATCAGCTCCGAGGGTATCGGCACCGTCGGCATGGTCATCAACTTTCTCGTCACCCTGATTGTTTCGCAGATGACTGCGCCGCCGCCGGCCGAGGTCCAGGACATGGTGGAAAACATCCGCTTCCCCCGTGGCGCCGGAGCAAGTATCGATCACTGAGAAACACATTGACGGAAAGCGAATTTTATTCCGCTCTGCCAGATGACAAAAGGCGCAATCCCCTGCGGGTTGCGCCTTTTGCCGTTTTTGATTGCCGTCGTGCCGACCGGTCAGGATTACTTTTCCAGCCAGGCCACCAGCCGCTCCATCCCGGCCGCCGTTGTCACCCGTGGTTGGTAGCCGATGTCGCGCTGGGCGGCCGCGATGGAGAACCAGTGCGACCGGGCCAGCTGTTCGGCGAGAAAACGGGTCATGGGCGGCTCTTGCTGCCGGCCAAGCAGGCGATAGATTCTTTCACAGAGAAAGCCAGCGGTATAGGCCTGCCGGAAGCCGATTTTTCGGTTCACCGGGGCAATATCGAGACGCAGGAAAAGATCGTTGATCCAGTCCCAGAGATTGACCGGCTCTCCCTGGGAGATGAAATAGGCCCTGCCGGCCGCCGTGCCCGGTCCGGAGAGGTTGTCGGCGGCAAGGAGATGGGCCTGGGCGACATTGTCGATGAAGGAAATATCGACGAGATTGCTGCCGTCTCCCACCTGGCGCAGGCGCCCTGATCGTCCCCGCGCCAGCAGTCTGGGGATGAGATTGGTGTCTTCCGGGCCCCAGACCAGATGCGGCCGCAGGGCAGTGGTCAGCAGGGTCGGACCGTTTGCCGCCAGCACCATTTTTTCCGCCTCCGCCTTGGTGGCGGCGTAGTGGCAGAGAAAGGCGTCGGCATACGGCAAAGTTTCATCCCCGCACCGGATATCGCTCCGGTTGAAGACAACACTCGGGGTGCTGGTGTAGACCAGATGCCGCACCCCGTTTTTTGCGCAGGCAGCCAGCACGTTTTCGGTGCCAAGCACATTGATGGCGTAATATTCGCCGCCACTTCCCCAGATCCCTGCCTTGGCAGCCACATGAAAGACGGTGTCATGGCCGAGCAAGACCCTTTCCAGAAAGGCGCGGTCGCGGATATCGCCACAGGCCATCAGCGCCCCCATGGCCTCCACCTCGGCAGAGGGACTGCGGCCGATTACGGTTACATCGATGGCGCGCTCGCGCAGAAGACGAACCACCGCCTTGCCGACAAACCCACCGCCGCCGGTAACCACCGCCCTCTTCATTTTCTCTCCTTCAGTTGACGCTCGGCCCACCCCGCCAGCTGTTCCCGGAAGATCTTGGCGTTATGGCGGATATCCACCGGAAAGGACGGGTGGACAAGAAACTCGCTGATGCCGGTGGTCAGTGGGTTACGGCCGGCCAGCTCAGCCAGTTCGACCAGCAGGCGGCCCGTGTCAGTGATCTTTTCCCGCGGTTCGACAATGACGACCGGCCTCTGTGCCCCCGGTGCACCAATCCCCACCAGGGCGGAGCGGAAGACCAGGGGATGTTCGTTGAAAATCGCCTCACAGCAGACCGAATAGAGTACCCCGGTCGCGGTCAGCACCCGGTGCGCCTTGCGCCCGCAGAACCAGAGCCGTCCTTTGTCGTCAAGATACCCCATATCGCCCATGCGATGCCAGAAAGAGTCACCATCGGCAATCTTCGCCAGGCTGGTTTCCGTGTCGTTGCCGTCATAAGCCCGGGTCACCACCCGGCCGCGGACAATGATCTCGCCGATCTCTTTGGGGCCGAGCACCGCAATCGCGGCGGCATCGGTTACCGCTCCCTCCACCGGCTTTATGATGCGGATATCAATGCCGGGCAGAGGTCGCCCGACACAGGTTCCCCTGCCCTGCCGGGTCAACGGCCAGGTCTCGGCGAGGATTTCCCGGCTCTCGATGGAGGCAATCGGCAGTGATTCGGTGGCGCCATAGGGGGTATGTACCTCGCCGCCGGGGTCGATGACGGCGCGCACCCGTTCGACCAACTCGCCGGAGACCGGAGCACCGGCCATCAGCACCTTCCGGATGCCGAGTCGGATGCCGTGGGCGAGACAATACCGGCTCACCACATTCCAGATCGCCGGAGAGCCGAAGGAATAGGAAACGGCATACTGCTCGATGGAACCAATGAAACGACGCGGATCGACCCGGGCCGGCCGCGAAGGATCCATCTCCGGGATCACCGCACAGGCGCCCAAGGCAGTGGAGAACAGGGCAAAGAGCGGAAAGGCCGGTTGATCACGATCATAGGCGGTGATCCGGTAGAAGGAACGGATATAGTCGAGCTGAGCAAAAAAAATGCCGTGGGTATAGATGACTCCCTTGGGTGGACCGGTACTGCCGGTGGTGAAGATGATGGCGGCCTGGTCGTCGCGGCTCGCCTGCCAGCATGGTGGCGACGATGACGGGATATCTTTGCCGCCCCGGCGACTCGGCCGCAGGCAGGAGAACGGTCCTCCCACCAGCAGGGCGCGCCGCACCGTGGCAAAGGTCCGGCGACAGAGCAGATGGAAAAGATAGGCGCGGGGGATGCCGACAAATACCTCGGGCCGCACCGAGGCGATGCAGCGCAGCAGATTGCGATAGCCCATGCCGGGATCGATGAGGATCACCACCGCGCCAAGCTGAAACAGTGCGAAGGTCAGGCAGACAAACTCCATGGAGGGGCGGACCATGAGCATCACCCGATCCCCTCTTTGCACTCCCTGTTGCGCGAGGATGCCGGCAAAACGGCGACTGTTGACCCACAGCTCGGCAAAGGTCCATTCCGTTACCTTGCCATTGCGGGGAACGATGAGGGCAATGCGGTCCGGAAACTTTTCCGCGGCCTGGGCCAGAGTGAGGGCAATGTTGCAGGAGGACATGGATATTTCAGCCGGGACGAACTTTTTCCATGAGAAAGGCAGCCACCGGCGGAGCAATCTCGTCAAAGGCGTCCTCCAGCAGGTAATGGCCGGCCTCGGGGAGGTAATGGCAACGGGCGGCCGGGAAACGTCGTTGCCACTCATGATAAAAATGATCGTTAAAGCAGAAATCCCGGCCTCCCCAGCAGATCAGCATCGGAATAGCGGCAAGCGAGGACAGGCCCGCTTCGATTTCGGTCAGAGTCTGCCAGGACGGATCAGTCGGTGAGAGCGGGATGTCCTGGACAAAACGGAGGGTGGCGATGCGATTGGCCCAGCCGTCGTAAGGCAGGAGAAAGGCGCGGGCCACCTTTTTCTCCATCGGTCGGGCAACCGCCATGTGGATTGCCGCTCCGGCAAAGGCATTGAGACCGCGCACCAGTAAAGGACCGAGCAAGGGAAGACGGCAGAGGCGAATCCGGGCCGGAATGCGGGAAGAGCGGAAGGCGGCGGTGTTGAAGACGACCAGGGAGCGGATATCGCTCAGGTGGCGCAGGGCGTAGCCCATGCCGATGGCGCCGCCCCAGTCGTGCACCACCAGGGAACAGGGACCGACATCGAGATTGGTCAGCAGCTCGTCAAGGTTGCCGATATGGTCGGCCAGTCGATAGGGCCAGTTCCGCGGCTTGTCGGAGAGCCCGCAGCCGAGGTGATCCGGCACGATCACCCGATGATCCCGGTGCAGCAGCAGCACGAGTCTGCGGTAGAAATAGGACCAGGTCGGATTGCCGTGCAGCATGACCACCGCCGGCCCCTGCCCTTCATCGAGGTAGGAGAGACAATTGCCGTCGGCAAGCTGAAAACGGCGCGGGGTAAAAGGGTAGTCATGGATCGGAAAGGGACTTTTCATTCCCGCCGCGAATCGTCTTTGTCGCCGACCGGACGCCGAGCGGCGGAGGGAAAGGAATGATCACGGATGATTTCCTGGAGCAGGGCAAGATGTTCCTGAACCATGGCCTCGGTCTTTTTCCGCTCTTCGATCTCCTTCTGCAGCTGCGCGTTGAGGGCGATCAGCTCATCGGTGCGCTGCTGGAGGCGGTCCCGGTGCTGCTTCAATTCGAGCTGGGTTCTGATCCGTGATTTGACGATGGCCATGTTGAAGGGTTTGCGGATGTAATCGACCGCGCCGAGCATCAATCCTTTTTCCTCATCTTCCTCGTCGGTGAGGGCGGTAATGAACATGACCGGGATATGAGCTGTTCGCTCATTCTCCTTGAGGAGTTTGCACACCTCATAGCCGTTCATCGCCGGCATCATGATATCGAGCAGAATAAGATCGGGCTGCGGATCCTCTGCCGCCATGCGCAGGGCGTCAGGACCGTTGTCGGTAAAGCGGATATCATAGTCGGTTCGCAGAATCTCCAGCAAAATACGGATATTTGACGGCACATCGTCAACAAAAAGAATCCTGAATCGTTCCTGCTGCTCATCCATTGCGATTCTCCTTTTCCGTAAAAAAACGCTCCTTTTGCCCCGATTACCTACCACTCAATGCCCAGCATCAGACAATTGATGCCGCTGCCAATGCCAAGCAGGGCAATTCGTTCGCCGGCCGCGACGATCCCCTCCTCAATGGCCAGCGCCATGGTCAGCGGCGCGGAAACCGAACCGACGTTGCCCCAGTTCGGCAGGGACTCGAAATTTCTGGCCGGATCGATCCCCAGGCGGTCGCACAGCAGTCTGGCATGGGCGCGGCCGACCTGATGACAGCAAAAACAGTCAATGTCGGCTGCCCGCCAATCTAGTTCCGCGAGAAAATCCCGCCACACCAGGGTCGCTGTTTCAACCCCGCGCTTGAGCAGCTCTTCCGAGTCAGTGGCCATCAGGATCCCCGCCTCCTGGCCCTGACCGCCCTGACAGAGCTCGTTATGACTGGTGCTGGCCTGCACGGCGCCGCCAACGAGCAGGTGGCCGCTGTCGCAGATCGAGCGATCCCCCAGCACCATGGCCACCGCACCGGAACCGATAGTCAGGGAGGCAAAGCTTGCCTTCATCGATTTTCGGGTCACTGCCCGGTCCTGCAGGAGATGGCTGATCGTCGATTCCACCAGATCTTCCGCTGTTTCGCCGGCCACCAGCAGACCCTTGCGAATCTGGCCCAGCTCGATCATATTGGCCAGCATTACCATACCGTTGAGAAATCCAAGACATGCGTTGGAGAGGTCAAAAATATGGCAACGACGGGGCAGTCCCAGGCGGCGATGAACAAAGGAGGCGGTTGCCGGCTCCATCATGTCCCGCGACACCGAGGTGAAGATCAGGCAGTCGATTTCAGCCGGATCCGCGCCGGCGGCGATCAACGCCCGTTCGCCGGCCAGGGCCGCCGCCTCGCTCGGCCTGGTGCCGCGATCCCAGAAGCGCCGTTCCCGAATGCCGCTCATCAGCTCAAGACGCCCCTCGGGCAGTTTCAGGCGTTGATAGAGGGTCGCCAGCCGCCTTTCCAGTTCGGCGGAGGTGACGACACGGGGCGGCGCGACATAGGCCGGTGGATAGAGACAGACCCGCTGATAGCGCATCGGTTCAGCCTACCACTTTTGCGACAATGTCTGCATCAAAATAATTGAATCCCATCCCGGCGTCCACCACCAGACACTGTCCGGTAATGCCGGAGGAACGCGGCGAGAGGAGAAAGACCGCAACGTTGGCCGCCTCCTCGGTTCGCACCGCTTTTTTACGCGGGATGGCGGTTTCGGCAAACAGATAGCTGTCGATGTAACCGGGAATGCCGGCGGAAGCGGAGGTCTTGAGCAGGCCGGGGCAGACGGCGTTGAAACGGACCCTGGAAAAGGCGGAAAAGCTCTTGGCAAGAAAACAGAGCGACGATTCGAGCGCCGCCTTGATCGGCGCCATGTAACCGTAATTCTCGGCCGCCATGCGGGTAGTGGAAATAGAGATCGTCACCACCGCGGCATCATCGGCAAAAGAATATTTCAGGTGGTTACAGAGGGAGATGAGCGAAAAGCATGAGATATCCATGGCCTGCAGGAAGTCTTTTTTCGCGGTTTCGTGGAAGGGCCGGATACCGTCGGCATAGTTGGCAAAGGCGATGGAATGAACAAGACCGGCAAGTTGACGACCGGCCAGCCAGTGGGTCAGTTCACCGGCCAGGGTGATGATGTTGTCCTCGTCTTCCACGTCACAGACAAAGACCGGGCAGCCGGGAAAAAGTTTTTCCGCCGCCTTTTTTCGCTCCGGGCTGCGCACCACGTGGATCACCTCCGCTCCTTCGGCGACCAGAACGGCGGCAATCGCTGCGGCCATCGATTTGCGGTTGGCCAGGCCGAAGACGACGATAATCTTTTTGTCAAGATCGAGAAAACTCATGGCGTTGCCCCTGTCTCACCGGCCTTGAGGGTGCAGGCGAAATCGACAATCACCGCGGTCCGTTCGTGAACCAGGACCTTGCCGGCAAGAAACCAGGCCGGCCCGACCTGTTCCTTTAGTTTCACCTCGATGCGGATGACATCGCCCGGCCGCACCTCCCGCTTGAAACGGGCGCCCAGAATGCGGGTCAGCACCGGCACTCCCGACATGGCAACGCCATCGCGCCCTGCCCGCAAACGTTCGGCAATGAGAAGGGCGCCGGCCTGAAAAACCGCCTCGCAGAGCAGCACCCCCGGCATGAGGGGATAGTGGGGATAGTGGCCACGGAACAGGTCAAGATCCGGAGCAATGGCGGTTGTCGCCACCAGCCGGTCATCCTCCAGCATCACCACCTCATCCACCCAGAGAAAAGGAGGGCGGTGGGGAAGACGGGAGAGGATGAACTCCCTAGAGTCCACCGGTAACATCGAGGACCGCGCCATTGATATAGGAGGCCTGGACGCCGGCAAGAAACAGCACCGCCGCCGCCACCTCCTCCGGGGTGCCGAAACGGCGCATGGGCACCATGTTCTTATAGGCCGCCTGCTGTTCCGGGGTGAGATCCCGGAGAAGATCAGTGGCAATGAATCCGGGAGAAACACAGTTGACCGTGATTTTCCTTTTCGCCGTTTCCTTGGACAGCGACTTCATCATGCCGATCTGGCCGGCCTTGGAGGCGGCGTAATTGGCCTGGCCGGCAAAGCCCATGTGGGCCATGGGGGAGGTGATGAAGATGATGCGGCCGTATTTCTGCTTCATCATCAGCGGCACCGCGAATCTGGCCATGTGAAAGGAGCCGGTGAGATTAGTATCGATGACGCCGCGCCACTCCTCTTCCCGCATCATGGCGACAACCGCGTCGCGTCTGATCCCGGCATTGTTGACCAGGACGTCGATGGTGTCAAAGCGCTCCTCGATGTCACGGAAAAGCTCCTCCACCTGCCGATAACTGGCGACATCACACTGCTGCAGGTGGAGATTGCCGTTATCGGAACCCGCTTCATCACGCAGGCTCGCAGCCGCCTCCTGATTGCCGGCATACAGCCCGATAACGACCGCACCCCGGCGGAGAAAGGCCAAGGCAATGGCCCGGCCGATGCCGCGGGTGGCGCCGCTGATCACTACCTTCCGCCCGCAGAAATCGCTCATGCCCGGCTCCGCAGAAAGGCGTCGGCGTCGTTGGCGACGATAACCCCATAGTTGATGGCTCCGAGCCAGCCCGACATGATAATGCCCACCGAGCCGACATGAAAGAGACCGGGCACCACCTTGAAGATACGGCGGGAAATATCAAGCCCGGGGAACTTGGTGCCGAAGGAGGTCCCCCTGGTATGCAGGGTGTAGCGCTGGAAGGTCTTCGGCGTTGCCGCTTCCAGCCAGTCGCACTTGTCCCTGATCCCCGGGATATAACGCTCCAGGTCGTCAAGGGAACGTTCGATGAGTTCCTGCTTGGCCGCTTGATAGGCATCGCCGGACAATGATGCCCAGTCGTCATAGTTGGCGTTCATGGAGGCGACCACCGTGTAATCGGGAGGGGCGTCCGGTCTGGTTTCCGGATAATAGACGGAAAAAGTCCGGCTGCCGGTGTGCATGTCGCGCATGCGGCCGGAATCGAATTCCGCATCAGTGGAGGTAAAGAGCAGATCCCCGATATCGTCGATCCGTTCTCCCGGTCTGATGCCGATATAGACCTGGCAACTTGAGTTGTTGACCGTGACCTGATTGAATTCCCCGAGAAAATCGGCGGGAAAGGCGTCCCGGCCGACAAGCTCCTCCACCGTGCTGGTGATACCGCTGTTGGAGATAACGCAGGGCGCGCCGATCACCCGGCCATCCACCTCGACCCCGCGCACCCGGCCCTGCTCGACGACAATGCGGTCAACCTTTGCCCTGGTGCGGATGGTCACCCCATTTTTCTCCAGCTCGTCACGCATCATGCCGATCAGGCGATCGGTACCGCCCCGGAAGGTATAGACACCCTTGCTCATGAAGTTTGAAAAGACAATGCCATAGGTGATGGCCGGATCGTCGAGGGTGGATCCGTTGGCATAGGTGATCGGCTCCATCAACAGACGATGGACGTCGGAACGGCCAGGGAAAAAGTGCTCGAACAGCTCCCTGGTCGTCATGGTGAGATCGTCGTAAAAATTCATCTTGCGGGCGGTGGTGAAAAAATCCTCGATCACCGACCCGGCAATACCGAACCGGTCGCGAAGAATGGCGGTAAAGTCCTCCCGGTCAAAGGTGGTTTTCAGCGAGAACTGCGGATTGTCGAAGACGATGTTCTTGAGCTGGACAATGGAGTTTTTGATCGCCTCATTCCAGTATTTCCGGCAGGTCTTGACCATGCCGTGGGGAAAACCGTGCAGCGAGACGTCGAAAATATGCCCTTTCCGCTGAAACCAGGTGGCAAGTCCACCCAGCCGGTGATGATGTTCGAGCAGCAGGATTTTATGGCCGACTGCCGCCAGCCGATTGGCTACGGTCAGGCCGCCGAGGCCGGAGCCGACGACGATGACATCGTAGCTGTCATCCGCCTTGTCGAGAGACTGATAACCCATGGAAAATTAAAATATTCTGTAATAATTGATGAAATCGCAAAAGGCTTTTTTTACCACTGAGAAAACATATCGAATCACAATTGACAAACCCGTAAAAAATCTTTTTTCACCACAGAGCGCACGGAGGGCACTGAGAAAAAATCTTTAATTACAATCAGTTATCTCTGTGCGCTCTGCGGTCTCTGTGGTTAATTTTCAGTTTTTACGATTCCATCACAATTAATTATCTCCGTGATCTCTGCGTGCTCTGTGGTGAAATTGTAATTTTACGAAATCATCATAATTGATGGGGTCGCAAAAATCGTCTGATGCGAGGCCCGCACATTCAGAAGCTCACGCACTGTTTAACAGATGCTGATTGACGACGGTGACACCGCTCAGCATAGCGCCGACGATGCCGAGAAAACCCTGATCCGTGCCGGCGATATAGACATTGGCGCAAGGGGTTCTGCCGTCCTTGATCTTGATCGGACTGCCGTACACCGCGCCCTGGGCCTTGCCGGTGAATTTTTCAATGGTAACCGGGGTAAAACTGTCCTCATATACAATGTTTTGCCGATAATTCCCAATAATTTTCGCGACAATCTCCCCGGACTCCTCCTGCCAGGCCTCTTTCATCGCTCGGTATCGTTGCCGGGAAACACCTTTCCACAACTCATGGTTGGCAGCATGGGTGACACGCACCTGAAAATGGCCGGAAGGAACGATCCCCTGAAAATGCTCCGGGAAACAGATCACGCCCCAGCTCGGATCAACGGCCCCGACCGGCCGGCGGTAACGCCACTGACCGGCCCTGGAATAAAAGATAATGGTGTGCTCGCGCCGAAGCTGATCACCGGCCGCATCAGGGAGAATGGTGATGGATTCGACAAAGGACATTCTACCCCGGTATGGGACGCCGCCATCATCCATGCCGAGCAGGGCAAAGGTGCCTGGAACGCCGATGGTGGAAATCACCCGCTCGCAACTAATGGTCTCACCGTTTGCCAGTCGCACCGCCGTGACCTGTCCATCCGCCATAATCAGGGATTCTACCCGGCTGTTGTACCGAATTCTGCCGCCAAAGGAGGAAAAGTGGGCGGTCAGCATGGCCAGAAAATCCTTCATGGTGCCGGCCGGTCGGAAAAAGCCTTCCTGGAAAACGGCGCGGAACATGATGACGAACTGGGCAAAATCCATGTCATGTTCTTCGCTGCTGCCATAAACCATCAAGGGCAGCAGCAGCATATCGATCAGGAGCGGGTCATTCAGATACCTGCCGAGAATCGTCCGGGTGGAAAGCCGGGGACGCGGAGTAAAGGGATCATAGGCGTCGATGCAGGCCACCAGGCGGCGCCAGCCGTCCATTTCCCCGGGGAAGAGCCGGGCGATCTCCGCGCTTAGCAGGGCACTGTCATTGGAGAAGCGTAACTCGGCCCCGTCCGGAAAGGAAATCAGCGATGCATACTGCTCATGGGTGACAAAATCCCGGCGGGAGAGCTTGAGCTGACGAAAGAGCCGGTTCAGGGGGGCGTGCTTCTCGGCCGGACCGGCATAATTGGTCATGGCGTGCAGGCCGGTTTCGAGAAGAAAGCCCTTGCGGGTATAATACGAATTGAGACCGCCGGGAATGGCGTGCTGCTCGAGGATCAGAACCGAACCGCCGAAACGGGCAAAACGGATACCGGCGGCAAGCCCGGACAGGCCGCCGCCGATAATGATGAGAGAATAGTCAGCCACCGGCTGTTACACATCTTTCAGTTTTGGTTCCAGGTAATTCACACAACTGGTCAGGGTGGCAAGCTCCGGATAATCGGCCTCCGGAATCTGGAGCTTGTAACGCTTGCGCAGCTCCATGACGATATCGAGAAAATCCATGGAATCGAGATCGAGCTGATCGCGCAGGGGCTTGTCGGCATCGATGGCAGCCATCTCCGCCTCTTCATCGATATCGGCGATTATTTCCACAATAACATCTTTTATTTCATCACGTGTCATTGACAACTCCGTTCACGTTTCATTCTGGATAAAATCATAAAAGGTCTTTTTTTACCACAGAGAGCGCAGAGAAAACTTTTTAAATTACAAACATTTACATCTTAGCACTTTATGATCTTGTGGTTGATTTTCTGTTTTTGCGACGCCATCATCCGTGCGCCCGCGAGGTGGCGAGTCGGCATTGTCACCCATCATAACGCGAGACAATTACCACGGAATTGATTCCCACCATGCCAAACGAGTTATTCAGGATCGTCGCCACCTTGTCAAGCTGTTTCGGCTGATTGGTGACAATATTCGGCAGCTCACACTCCGGATCGAGGTTATCGAGGTTAATCGTCGGGTGGACAAGATGATCGACAAAGGCCGGCAGATTGCCGGCCAGTTCCAGCACTCCGGCCGCGCCCATGGCATGGCCGATGATGCTCTTGGTGTTGTTGATATGGGTCCGACTGCTGCCCGCGAAAACCTCGCGGATGGCCCGGCACTCCTCTTCATCCCCCTGTCGGGTGCCGGTGGCATGGGTGTTGATGATGTCGATTTCCTCCGGGGCAAGGCCGGCCCGGTGCAGAGCAAGTCGCATGCACTCCGCCTGGCGAGGGCCGTATGGCAGGACAAAGTCGCGGGCATCGGAGTTGAGGGCATAGCCGGTGATCTCACCGTAAATGCGGGCGCCGCGCGCCTGGGCGCGATCAAGTCGTTCCAGCACGTAAACACAGCCACCCTCGGAGATGACGATGCCGTTACGGTCCCGGTCAAAGGGGCGGGACGCCTTTTGCGGATCATTGTGCTCGGCCAGAGCACCCTGGGCCTTGAAGCTGGCAAAGATACCGAATGAGCCGGTACACTCCGAAATACCGCCGCACAGAGCGAGGTCCACCTCACCGAGACGCAGCATCTGCGTCCCCTGGATCAGGGCGGCATTGCCGGCGGCACAGGCGGCGCCCACCGAATAATGAGGTCCGGTGATGCCGAGATTCATGGTGATTTCACCGGCCGGATTGTTCAACACCGTGCGAGGGTTATGATGATGTGTCCAGTAATCGACATTGTAGTCGAAACGGCTGATGTTGTAGACCTCGTTTTCCGTCTCCACCGTGCCGTGCTCGGTCAGACCGATATAGACGCCGGTGGCGTTCCGGTCATAGATGGCGAAGTCCAGGTCCGCATCGATCAGCGCCTCATTGGCGCAGTAAACACCGATGCAGCCGGCCCGGGTGCCGCGCTTGTTTTCCTTTTTTTTCCGGTACCTGGTCTCATCAAAGGTACAGATACCGGCCGGAGCCGAACCCATGTAACGAAGATCAAGCGATGTTATGCCGCTCACACCGGCCAGCAGTTTCTGCCGGAACTCGGAAAGGCCGGCGGCATTCGGAGCGACCAGGCCGATACCGGTGATGACGATTCGCTGATTCTCTGGTAAATTTTTCATCTCTGTGTATTATAGATGGTCTTGCAAAGGCCGATTTCGAGGATGGCTAAACTAAAAATCAACTACAGAGAGCACGAAGCACACAGAGGTACCTGATCGTCATTCACAATATTTTCTCTGTATCCTCTGTGCTCTCAGTGGTAAAAAAGACTTTTTACGATTTCATCATCAGATGGTCGAACCTGCCGCAAAGCTTTCTCCTGCAGGAACACCTCAAACACCATCGGATTAGCGACGCGCCTCCGCACGGCTCAATCGAAATAAGAACTTTATACTATAGCGAATTTTTCACCCCCTGTCGACCAAGAAAATAAAGGAAAAAGCTGATGGCGGACGCGATTGAAGAGGAGATTGAAAAACTCCTGCGGCAAGGAAAGGAAAAACAGGAAATCTGGCGAATGCTGGGCAATGGAAAGGAGCCGCACAAGGTGCTGTTTCATCTCAACAACAGCTCCCTGCCGCGGGATCGTAAAAAATTTCAGGCCATCAACCTGGTGCTGGCAGTGCTCCTGCTGTTTCTGACCTGCAAGAAACTGATCGTCGCCTTTTCCTTCGGCACCCTTGACCTTTTTCTTTTGTTGCAACTTGTGGTGCCGATCATCAACATCTATGTATTACGGGAAATCCTGCGCTTTCACCGCCTCGGCTACAAATTTCTCTTCATCCTCTCCTTCCTGGCCCTCCTCCAACCGGAAAACTGGCACAACCAGGAACTCTTTCTGCTCGGCCTGATGATCGGTCTGTCCGGTTATCTCTATCGGCAGATGTTCCCGGCCCGAGCGCAGATCACCGGGTGAGCCGGGTCATGACAGCGGCGCGGATGCCGCGACCTGCCGGCGCCCTTCATCCGAGCCGCCGCCGGCAACGACACGCAGGGGCGGGACTCCGGCCGCCTTTGTTTCCTTCGGATCACTGACGTGCAATCCACTGTATTCCGGCACGATCTCGCGCAGATGGCGGATCAACTCCGGCACGTCGCGACTGGTGGCGGCGCGGGCCAGTTCGTCGAGTTCCGCGGTCAGCCATTGCCAGTCGCACTGGCGGGCCTGGGCGAGCTGAAGTTTCGGATGGCTTGTCCCCTGCAGATCCTCATTTTCATGAAAGACCTCTTCAAACAGTTTCTCGCCCGGTCGCAGGCCGATGTATTCGATTTTGATATCGCGTCCCGGCACCAGGCCGGACAACTTGATCATCTGTTCCGCCAGGTCACGGATATAGACCGCCTCTCCCATCTCCAGCACGAAAATCTCGCCTCCCGCCCCCATTGACCCGGCCTGCAGAATGAGGCTGACCGCCTCCGGAATGGTCATGAAATAGCGTCTGATGTCGCGATGGGTAACGGTGACCGGGCCACCCCGGGCAATCTGTTTCTCAAAGAGCGGCACTACCGAACCGGCCGAGCCGAGAACATTGCCGAAACGGGTTGTAATAAATTTCGTCCGCGAGCGGCGATCGAGATTCTGGCAGTAGATCTCGGCAATGCGCTTGGTGGTGCCCATGACATTGGCAGGATTGACCGCCTTGTCGGTGGAGACCAGGACAAAACGGTCAACTCCGTAGCGATCGGCGGCATCGGCGACGATTTTCGTCCCGAAAACATTGTTGCTCACCCCCTCGGCCGGATTGATTTCCAGCATCGGCACATGTTTGTAGGCAGCGGCATGAAACACCACATCCGGTAAAAATTTACGGAAAACCCAGTCAACCCGGTCGCGATTTTTGATGTCCCCCAACACATTGACAATCTTCAATCCGGGAAAGGCGACCCGCAGTTCCTGGTCAATGGCATAGAGGTTGAATTCACCGTTTTCGAAGATGATCAGCCGGGAGGGTTCCTGACTGGCCACCTGCCGGCACAGCTCGGAGCCGATGGACCCGCCGCCGCCGGTCACCAGCACCGATTTGCCGCGCAGATAACCGGCAATGGCCTCATGATCGAGGCGGATCGCCTCCCGACCGAGGAGATCGTTGAGGGTAAGCGGTCGCAGCTGGGCGGCATTGACCCGCCCCCCGGCAAGCTCGCGAACCGAGGGCAGAGTCTTGCACGGCACACCGACCCTGGCGCACTCGGAGACGAATCTTTTGACCGTCTCCTTGCTGGCGGATGGGATGGCCATGATCACCAGTTCGACATCAAGAAGCCGGACAATGGCGGTGATGTTCTCAATGCCGCCGTAAACGCGGACTCCGTGAATCTCCCTGTTATGCTTTTTCGGGTTATCGTCCACCAGGGCGACCGGCATATATTCCTGACGATGAAGCTGATCTCTGAGCAGCATCTCGCCGGCATGACCGGCGCCGACGATCAAGGTGCGGACCCCCTCTTTCTGCTTCAGCAACAGGCGATGATCTTTGAACCAGCGGTAAAAGAGACGCGGGGCCGACAGGCCGAGGATGAGCAGGAGCGGGGTAAGGAGCAGCACCGTCCGCGGCACCCCTTCGAGACGGACAAAGAGGGAGGCTGCCAGAGTGACGATGAGCGAACTCAACAAAACGGATTTGACGATGCGGCTCAGATCCGGCAGGGAGGCAAAGCGCCACAGGCCCCGATACAGGCTGAAGAGCCAGAAGACCATGGCATGGACCGGCACGGCAATAAGGGAAAGCAGGCAGAAGCCGCGAAAATAGTCGCCCGGTATCTCGTTGAGATTAAAGCGGAACCAGTAAGCGGCAAGATAGGCAAGCGGCACCCAGAGCAGATCGTGGACAAAGGCGGCCCAGCGGTTGAACAGTATTCTGCGCAGGTAATTTTTCAGCACAACTCATCTCCCCCCGGCGCCTTCAGCTCCGACGCGCCTTCCCTTTTCCCGGCCCCGACCAGCACTGCGCCGCAGACAAGCGGCGCGACGGATACAAACAGTGAGATAATAGCATATTCTGGAACGCGCGCAGCAAAAAAAGCCAGGGGCAGGAGCCAGCAGAGATTGATTGCCAGCACGGTCAGGGTAACGGCTCGGTGTGACTGCCAGCGCCGGGCGAGAATCTGATAGGCGTGGCAACGGTGGGCCTGATACCATTTCTCCCCCCCGACTATCCGGCGCAGCAGGGTAACGGTGGCGTCGACGAGGAAAACGGCATAAAGAATAAGCCAGGACCAGAGGGAAATCGCTCCGGTTGCCGAGGTGGTCAAAGCGAGGATGCCGATGGCGAGACCGAGAAAACCGCTGCCCGCATCTCCCATGAAGATACGGGCCGGCGGCCAGTTCCAGACGAGAAACCCGGCGCTGGCCCCGGCAAGCAGCAGCGGCCGGCCGAAAAGCGGATCGTGTCTGTCAAGGAGGATGAGCGCCGCCCCGCCGCAGACAAAGATGGCCTCCATTGCGGCAAGGCCGTCGATGCCGTCCATGAAGTTATTGAGATTGATCAGCCAGACAAGGATAACGACAAACGCCGCTGCCGCCGGCCAACCGGCAGGTTGCCAGACGAGTTCGCCGATCGGCAGGGCCGGCAGTGGCCCGATCAGCGCCAGGGCGAGCACAGCGGCGCCGAAGTGGACGGCAAGACGCAGCCGGGCGGACAGTCCGCCCCGGTCATCGACAAAGCCGACCAGGGCAACGGGCAGGCCGGACAGCACCAGGGGCAGCCATAAACGATCGCCGAGCTGGCCGCCGCCAGGCAGGACAAGGGAAACCAGACAACAGGAGACGATGATAGCAAGCCCGCCGCCGCGCGGGGTCGGGATCTGGTGGGAGCTGCGCTGATTGGGATGGTCGATCATCCGCGCCCTGCCGGCGTAATGACGAACAAGGCCGGTCAGGACCAGCGAGAACAGAAATGTCCCGGCACTGAGCCAGAGGATCACGACACCGCCCTCCGGATACCCTCGGTCAGGGTCAGGGGCGGCTGCCAGCCCAGCGTTGTCCGGGTGGCGGCCGCATCCACCCGCAGATCCCCTGTCAGCCGTCGCAGCTCCCCTTTTCTGCCGGCGAGACCGGCAACGAGGACGAGCAGCAATGCGGGCACGGAAAAGAGTCGGGCCGGCACCCCGCGGGCCTTTGCCAGCAGCCGGATCAGCTCCGGCGTGGAGACATCCTCGTTGTCGGCGGCAAGAAAAAGACGGTTGGCGGCGGCCGGATGGATGAGGCAGAGGGTGAGCAGGTGACAGAGGTTGTCGACCCCGAGCAGGGAGCGCTGGTTGGTGATGCCGGCAAAAGGCAGCGGCAGCCCGCTGTCCACCAGGCGCAGCAGCCGGCCGAAGTTACCGCCCGCCCCTTTGCCATAGACGAGCGGCAACCGGACAATGACCACCTCCATGGTGCCCTCGCCGGCAATGCGCATGAGGCCCTGTTCCGCCTCCAGCTTCGACACGGCATAGGCATCAGCCGGCGCCGGCAGGTCATCGGCACGAAAGGGAGTTGCATGGGTCTCCTCGCCGTTGACCTTGATGGTACTGACAAAAACAAACCGCCGCACCCCGGCCCGCGCCGCCTGGACCGCGAGATGACAGGTTCCGTCCACGTTGACCTGCCGATAGGCGGCAAGCATCTCCTCCCCCTCCCCACCCATGACATGGACCCGCGCCGCCAGATGAACAACATGAGAGACGCCGGCCAGGGCCCGCCCCCAGTCCGTCCGCCCGTCAATATCCCCCACCGCGATGGTGTCCCTGTCGGTCCGGTCGGCGATCCGTACCGCCCGCCGAAACGGCAGCCGCTCTTCCACCAGACGGGCGCAGAAAGAGCGACCGACAAAACCGGTGGCCCCGGTAACCAGGATCCTCTTCATGATTCACCGGCTGCGGCCTGCCGTTGTCCTGCGGCCGTCATTCCGCCATGCACGACGATTTGGACCGGCAGAAAGACCTTGCTGCTGACGATTTTCCGGTGCGCCGGAGGCGCCATCTCGAAATGGGCGGCCAGATTCCACCAGTCATGATAAAGGGGGCGGTCCGGATCATGGCCGACTGCGGCGGTGATGCTGTAGGTCCCTTTCACCAGCGGCAGCCGCAGGCAGAAATCCACCATGCACTGGCCGCCGGCAGCGAGCGGCGGCAGCTCGACGTTTTCCACCGCCGTGTTCGAGCCGAGCAGCTCGATGCCCCATTTATCGCGGATCTGAAAACCGACCACCCGGGGGATCGCCTCGGCAAAGGCCTGCATCTGGATACGGATGCGCACCGGCTGGTCAAATTCCACCTCGGTCAATTCCCTTCCCGCTTCATCGACCACGGTGACCGACTGGATGCGGATCTCGCCGGTGCCGGGCCTGTCCCGGCCCTCGCCGTTTTCCTCCCCGTTATTTTCCGTTGCCGGTTTTGCATGGGTGGTGACCGCTCGCTCTTCCCCGGCGTTCTTCTCCTCCCGCCGAGCCAGGTAATCGTGGTAGAAGTTGGCCACCTCGGCGGCGTCGCCGGCGTAGATCTTCTCCCCCCTTTCCAGCATGATCGCCTTGTCGCACAGACTCTTGATCGTTGCCATGCTGTGGCTGACAAAGAGCAGGGTCACCCCCTTTTCCTGCAACTGCTTGATCCGGTGCATGCACTTGTGCTGAAAGGCCATGTCCCCGACTGCCAGGGCCTCGTCGATGATGAGGATCTGCGGATCGACGTAGATGGTGCAGGCAAAGGCAAGACGCATCACCATACCGCTGGAGTAGAGACGCAGGGGCCGGTCGAAAAAATCACCGAGTTCGGCGAACTCCTCGATAAGCGGCATCTTGTCACGGATCGCCTCGCCGGATAGCCCCATCAGGCTGCAATAGAGCTGGACATTGTTGCGGCCGGTGAAGTCACGGTTGAAGCCGGTGCCCAGTTCCAGAATGGCCGAGATCACGCCCCTGGTAGTGACGCTGCCGGTGGTCGGTTGGAGATAGCCGCAGATGATCTTGAGCAGGGTCGACTTGCCGCTGCCGTTGACCCCGAGGATGCCCATGGTTTCACCCTGGCGCACCGAGAAGGAGACGTTGCGCAGGGCCCAGAAATCCGTATGAAAAGAACGGTTGGCCGGAGCAAAGGCCTCTTTCAACCGATCGCGGGGCGAGGCATAGATCCGGTAGAGCTTCGAGACGTCGGCAACCTCGACAATTTTACGGGACATGGGCGCTTTTTTCCTTTTTCACCATAAAGTGGACAGAGGAGATGTTTGCGACGCCAACAAAATCAAGATGGTCGCGTAAAAAGTGAAAATTAACCACAGAGACCACAGAGCGCATAGAGATAACTAATTGTAATTAAATATGTTTTCTCTGCGCTCTCAGTGCGCTCTGTGGTGAAAAAAGACTTTTTACGGGTTTGTCAAAATCAAAGCATCTCGACAAACTGATTCTTCAGTCGACCGAAGACAAAGGCGCCGATCAACAGGGCCGCCCCTGTCCAGCCGAGAAAAAGCAGAACATCGCCGCCCACAATGTTGTTTGCCTCAACAAGGGCCTGTCGGTAACCCCGGATAATGAAATACATCGGGTTGAGGCTGTAGAGAAAACGGTATTTTTCCGGGATTATGGACGCGGGATAAACGATGGGGCAGAGGTAAAACCAGAGTTGCAAAAGAAGCTGCACCACCTGGCCGATGTCACGGACAAAGAGATAGAGCGAGGAGATGATCCAGCTCAATCCCAGGGAAAAGGCGACAAGCGCCATCGTATAGAACGGCAGAACAAGAATGCCGATGCCGGGCGGATGGCCTGTGGCCAGCAGCAGCAGGAGCAGAATGGCAACCCCGGC
This sequence comes from Thermodesulfobacteriota bacterium, assembly GCA_049323655.1. GTDB lineage: Bacteria > Desulfobacterota > Desulfobulbia > Desulfobulbales > SURF-16 > DB1. The sequence continues at coordinate 58,681 of JBMONO010000019.1, forward strand.
CGCATGACCGACCAGGGCGGCGCCGATGACCACCAGGGAAAGGAGTTCGGGCTGGAAGGGCGTTTTCACCACCAGATTCTTGTTCTTCTCGATGACCGTGACCGCATTTTTCAGCACCTCGGAGAAAAAGAGCCAGGGCAGCAGGCCGGCAAAGAGCCAGAGGGCAAAAGGCGCCTCCCCGGCCTCCCGCCTGAAGACAAGGGAAAAGATCAGGGTATAGACCAGCACCAGCAGCAGGGGGTTGGCAAAGGCCCACAGCATCCCGCCGATGGACTGGACATAGCGGGTCCGGAAATCCCGCTCGATCATCAGCTGAAGCGTCTGCCGATGAGCGATGGCCAGGAGCGGAAATCTTCTGAGAAAATGCAGGGAGGTCACAATGTTACCGTTACAGCGCTGTCCGGTTCATGGCTTTCAATACGCAGACAGACGGCCAGATGGGTACGAAACTCCTCCGCCCGTCTCGCGTAGGTATGTTTCTCGCGGATCATCGCCGCCGCCTTCGCGCCGATGGCCCGGCGCTCGTCGTCATGTTCGAGATAATAGGTCAGCAGCTCGTCGAGCTCCTGCCGATTGCGATAGATGAGAATCGCATCGGCAAAAAGCTCCCGCAGTTCCGGGACATCGTTGGAAACCACGCAGGCGCCGCAGGCCATGGCTTCGAAGGTGCGGGAATTGATGCAGCCCCACGGTTTACACATCGGCGTGCAGTCCTCCAGGACGATCCGGGCGGAATTGTAGATGGCCGGCACCTCGTAATAGGAGACCCGCCCCTCGTGATAGGGGGCGAAGGGATGCCCGGGGCTCTCCAGCCGGCCCCAGTAACGGAAACGCCAGTCTTTTTTCAGGTTGAGATTGGCGGCGATGTCCCGGGGTACATGAAACATATTACCGACAAAGCAGAGGTCGCTGGCATAGCGGTCATCAACCGTTTGCGGATGAAAGAGGTCGGGATCGGCGGCGATGCGCAGCACCCCCTGGTACTGCTCCGGCCGCAGACGCGGGGCTATGGTCTGCAGACTCGTGGTGGAGCTGGCCAGCACCATATCATAATTCTGCAACCAGGGCCGTTGCGACCAGCGGTCCACCCAATTTCTGATCCAGGCAACGGTGATGATGCCCTGGCGCAGCCGCGCCCTGTCCAGGGGGAAATCATCCATCATCACCAGCAGCACATCGATGTCGTCAGGTACGTCTCGCCATTCATCCACCGGCCGCCGGGGCAGATAGACCACCCGGTAGCCCAGACTCTCCAGGGCGTTGCCGAGGCCGACCGCGGAAAAATAATCGCCGCAGGTCGTCAGCGGATGGTACTCGGTTACGGTAATGGCAATCGTCAGTCCGCTTTCCGCCAGAAAAGGCAGACCGAAGAGCTTTTCCCGCCAGAAGTCGCGACGGAGGCCGTCATACCAGCGCGCGGAAAAATGGGCCATGTTGCGCAAGCGGTTCTGCTGCTTTTCCGTTGACTCGACCCGCTTCTGGGTGCCGAACTCATGATGGATGACGACACTGGTGGGACAGTGGATGACCTCATATCCCGCCTCCCGCGCCTTGAGGCAGATATCGACATCTTCGTAGCCGTAAAAATAGCCCTCGTCAAAGCCGCCGATTTCGTCAAAGAGCCGCCGTTTCCAGACCTGACAGGCGGCGGACACCGCCGGTACCGCCCTGGCATTTCCGTCGAGATGAAGGGGGTGGCGGTATTTACCGACATTGAAGGGCCGCAGAAAATCACCCTCGTAACGGAAGGCGCAGCCGGCATGCTGGACGGAAAGACCGGGCAGCACCCAGTCTCCACCTTTGTCAAGGGAGCTGATTTCCGCATAAACAAGGGTGGAACCGACGCAGGCGGCCTTGGGAAAACGCTCGAAACAGCGCATGGCCTCAGCCAGCCAACCGTAGCAGACCTCGGTGTCGTTGTTCAGAAAAACCAGATAATCGCCTTTGGCCCTGCGGGCGCCGATATTGTTGGCCGCGGAAAAGGAATAATTTTTGTCGAGCCGGATGACGGTCAGCCCGGCAAAGCCATACCCCTCGGCCCAGGCGCACGAGGTGTCGCTGGAGGCATTGTCCACCAGGATGATCTCGAAGCGCGGGTACATGGTATGGGCCTGCAGGGTCGGAAAGAGACGCTTGAGATAGTCGACCCCGTTACGGTTGAGGATAATGATGCTGACCGAGGGAACCTCACTGTTGTGGGGACAGGGGGCAATATTGCGGCGCAGAAAGGGGAGCAGATCGCTGCGTTTGCCGAAATTGACGTGCAGGCTTTCCTTGCGCCCGATCGAAGAGGCGCCGGCGGAGACCGGCGGCGGCTGGACCGAGTCCTGGCCGTCCCGCAGCAACCGGTAACGGTTGTAGAAAAAATAAAAGCGCTCCGTGCCCAGCAGCCGGATCAGGCCTCGGGCGCAGAGCAGTTTGACTTGCTGCATTCTGGTTGCCGACACGTCTGTTGTTGTCTCCTCACATCCCGAGCAGCTTGCGCAGATACCGGAACGGCCCGGCACCCGATCGCGGCCGCAGACCGGGGGTATTCAATTTTTCCAGCATTTCCGCCATGCGCGGCTGCGCGCCATGGGCCGTCACGACCGCCTGATAGCCGCTCTCGACCAGCTCCCGCCGCTCCTCCTCCCTGTCAAGATAATAGCCGACCCGCGCGCAGAGATCGTCCCTGTCCTGATAGGTAATCACCGCATCGCCGAAAAGCCTGCCGATATCCGCCACATGATCGCTGACCACCAGGGTCTTGCAGGCCAGGGCGTCAAAAATCCGGTTGTTGACCAGGTTCCAACGCCGCATGTCCTCCCAGTGATCGTTGAGAAGAATGGCGCAGGAGGAATAAAGCTTCCGCACCTCCTCATAGGGGAAATAGCGGCCGCGGATCTGCCCGGCGGGCAGAAACATCTCCCAGTTGCTGCCCCAGATCTGCACCGGTCGGGAACAGGCGAGGATGTCCCGGACAATCCGGCGGAATACCTTGCGGGAATTGCCGACAAAAAGGATATCCGTTTTTTTCTCTTCCTGCACGTCCGGATACATGTGATAGGTGTCGGCGAACTGGAGCAGCTCATGCACCGGCGACGAGATAATCCCGGCCAGATGGCGGGCCAGGGAGGCGGAGGCGGCAAAGACCAGATCGTAGCGGTTGAGATCGAGGGTCATCGCCTTGTCCGGATGACTGATGATCCAGATGACGTTGAGCGGCCCCTTTTTCACCCGATAGGATGAGAGTCCCATGAGATGAATGGTGACATCGCTGTCTGCGTCAACCGGCAGATCCCACTCCGGCAGGATCTGGATGACCGTGTCATGGCCCAGCTCCGCCAGCGCCCTGGCCATGGCCCGGGCATAATGGTAATCCCCCCAGTTGCACGCCTCCTCCCAGCGCGGCACCCCGATCTTGATGTATATCTTCATCTGGTGTTTTTCTTTCTGACCGCATTGATCAGACGTGAGGTCCAGCGCCGATTCAGCTCCTCGGTCAACCGGGCGATCTGTTCATTTTTCGTCCTGATCGCCTCATCCCGGACGCGGATCATCTCGTTCTTGCGGCTGATCACCTCATCACGTTCGCGAATCATGCCGTTCTTGCCGTCAATGGTCTCCTGCATGGCGGCGATGACGCTGTTTTTTTCGGCAATAACCCCGTCACGATCAGTGATCATGCGTTTTTTTTCATCAATGACCTGCTGGAGAAATTTCTTCCGGCCATGATATTCTTTGCTTAACTCGCCATGCTGCAGGACCATATCGGCCATGAATCGGGCAGCAAGCGGCAGCGAAGCAGGACCTGCCGGGCACGCCTTGACAATGAACTGATAGGTGTCCACTTCCGGCCCCTGGTCGATCAGTGCTTGCAGCTCATCCGGCAGAGCGAATTCCCGCCGGGCAAATTCGGAATCGGCGATGCCCTTGACTGTTCGATCCAGAACAACTGGAAGCAAACCGGCCCCGGCCAGCAGGGTAAAGATCTCCGGCAGGGCGAAAAACTGGACATGGGTGTCATCGAGGATGCCGTGGCTGGTCCGCTCGAGCCGTCCATCGGCCAGACCGAGCAGCACCCCTTTGTACCCGAAATTAGGGATGGAAACAACCACAAAACCCTCTTCGCCAAGCCAGGGGACGACTTTGGCCAGCACTGCCCGCGGGTCGCGGAGATGCTCCAGGACATCGGCAAAGATGATGATGTCAAAGGAATTGTCGGCAAACAGCGACCCTGGCAGCTCCTCGACATCACCGACCACCACCCTGTCACAGACGGCCGCCGCCTTTGCCGCCGCCTCGGCGTCCAGTTCGATCCCGGTGACGCGGCAGGAGAACTCGTCCCGCAAAAGAGAGGCCAGATAGCCGCTGGAGCAGCCGACATCAAGCACGCGGGCTCCGGGCCGGACCAGGGCGAGAATCCGGTTGGCCGCGTAGTTGGGGTTGCTGCGGTCGATAATGTAGTCGTATTTGATCATGACGTTTTTCTCTTTTCCCAGGATCGGGCAATTCCATTGACCGAGGCACCGCCTTTTGTTAGAGTGCAGCACTCCGGAAAACTACTTGCAACCCGTGATGGTTGCGCAACAACTGAAAATAAACGACAGACAGCACCGTGCAGGAACATCTTCTGAAAAACTTCCTCATGCACTTCTCGCCCACCACCTGGCAAGAAATCATCGCCTTTCTTTTCGCCTGCTCAGAGAGGATGGTGACGGCCGATACCGCCATCATTTTCCCCTCCCTGCCCGGCCACGAACCGAGAGCGTCGGCGGATTCCCTGTCCCAGGCACGTCTCCGAACCCTGCCGGTCGGCGGCCTGTGGGAGCAGGTGCCGGGGCTCGACGTGCCGGTTGAGCGCATCGTCCTGCCGCTGACCCTGATGGAGGGCTGGGATCTCGACGCCGCCTGGGCCTGGCTTGTCGTCAATTGCCGACCCGGCGGCGAGGTGCGTGCCGTCATGGCCAACCTTTCCTATCTCCCCCTGCTGCACGCCCTGATCAGGGGAAGCTTTCTGCCGGCCGCCGCTACCATCCGCGGCCCGGTTATGGATCACCACCAATGGTGCGACACCTTTGCCGCCAAGGGCTGTGACCCAGTCGTCATCGACTGGCTGCCAATCGCCTGTTTTCTGCCGGAACAGGAAAAAATGATGAACAGCGAGCTGCTTCTCAGCCCCGGTTATGTCGTGAAAATGACATTGCCGGTCGCGGCATGAGCATTTCTCCCGGAGCGGGGATACAAAAACCACGCCCCATCAGAACCCCGAGCCCTCGCAATTCCGCTCAAACCACCCACGCCGCCCGTAGGGTGGGCAACGGCCCCACCGTTGCCCACGCGGACAGCACATCACCAGGCCATCATCAACCGCCGGAGCAGCATCTGTTTCACCCTGGCCCGCCAGGTCGCCGCCAGAGAACAGACCGGTTTGCGGCCGATGAACACCGTATCCTTCCACATCTTGCTGCCGTCGGTAAATGGCGAAAAATCACTGGTGGTACCAATTTCAACAACGTCAAGACCGGCAAAACGGGCGAGAGAACGGAAGCCGTCTCCATAAAAACGCCAGCAATCCACCGGGAAACGGTGTTCCGGCCCGCTCGACGGGGCAATGATGCAGCACAGCCCGCCGCTTTTGAGAACCCGGTGCACCTCCAGCATGGTCAGCCAGAAGTATTCGATATGTTCAAAGGCCTGCCCTGAGATAACGACATCAGCGCTCGCAGCGGCGATCTCCCGCCAGTGGTACGGATCCCGGATCACCAGATCGACATTCTTGCCCGCCTCCAGATCGACTCCCCGGTAAGACCAGCGCGGCTCCTCGAAGAGCGGCCGGTACGAACCGTTGACATCGCAGCTGCCGATATCAAAGATGACAAGCGCGTCATCCCGCCGCGCTTCGAGAAACCTTTCCCGGAAGGATCGCATGTTGGCCAGTGAACTCTGATGCATGATTGGTGGATTCTCCTCTCGTGTTAGATGCGGCCGGTCTTCATCAGCACGATGGCTTGCGCGTTGCCACGTCGCGGAAAATCGCCTCGGTCGCCCGCACCATCACCGCCTGACTGAAATTGTTTTCGATACGGCACCGCCCTGCCTTGCCGATAACCGTCCGCTCCTCTTCCGAACAATCCAGCACGCGGGCACAGGCCCGGGCCAGCGCCTCCGGATCGGCCGGCGGCACAACAAGATCCTGGTTATCAACGATAATAGCCGAATCGCCGACATCAGTCACCACACACGGCACCGCGCAGGCGAGAGATTCGGCCACCACGTTGGGAAACCCTTCGCCAAAGGCCGATGAGGAGACGGTCAGGGAACAGGCGCTGTAGACCGCCGGCAGGTCGTTCCGCGGGCCGAGCCAGATCAGCTGCTCGGCAAGGCCCAGATCACGCCCCAGCTCCGCCATTGCCCGCTGATTCTCCGTCGTCCCGCCGCCGGCAACGAGAAAGCGCAGTCCTTTTCTTTTTTTGGCAAGGATCGCGGCGGCGGCAAGAAAGGTCGAATAATCCTTCATCGGATCAAGCCGTCCCACCCGGCCGATGACCGACACCGACGTGTCAAGCCCCAGTTGTGTGCGGAGCGCCCTGCCCTTTTCCGGCGACGGTCGGAAAAGATCCGTATCAATGCCGTTGGGGATGACAACCATCCGGTTTCCGCAATAGCCCCGTTTCTGATGATAGGATTGGCCCGCCCGGGAATTTACAATAATTTTCGCAGGATAGTTGGAAAATTTTGCGCTCAGCCTATACACCAGTGCCGAGGTGCGGGAATAGCGACTGAAATCCATATTGCTCGCCCGCAGCCCCCATATCACCCGGGCGTGGCCCAGCACCCTCCCATGCAGGAGGGCCAGCAGGCAGGCATCGCCCAATACCCCATAGACAATATCCGGTCGCATCTTTCTGATCAGTTTGCCGAGGCGGATCACCATGCCGGCGAGATCGAACCTGCCACGAAGATGAATCGTGCACAGATCAACTCCGCTGATGGTGCGCACCCTCTCCTCCCACTTCCCGCCGGGATAATAGGTCACCACCACCGGCTGGAACCGTTCCTTGTCAAGGCCGTGCAGCAAAGTAACAAGCTGACGTTCCGCCCCACCCTGGTGCAGCGACTGAATCAAAAAAAGAACCCGGATCATACGGGAAGTGACAGCTGAAAATGTTTGCGGAGAATAGCCATCAGCGCTGCATGATATTTTTCCGGGTCATGATGTTTACGCACCATCAGCAGACTCTTTTCCCGCAGGGATGCCAGTTTTTGCGGCGAGGAGATCGCCTTTTCGATTTTCATCGCCAGGTCCTCCGCATTGCCGTCCGCAAAGACATAACCGTTCACATCCTCCCTGAGGTAACATCGGGTGCCGTTGGCGCTGCTGCAGATCACCGCCAGACCGTGCCCCATCGCCTCAACCAGGGAAACTGCGGCCGGCTCCCTGGTGCTCGGCAGCACAAAAAGCTGATTTTTCTCATATTCCTGCTGCATCTCGCTAAAGGACAGATTGACTCGAATCGTCACGCGATCCTCCAACCTTCTTTTCCTGATATATTGTGTGATCAAATCGAGCTGCCTGGCATGTTCCGGTATTGAACTCTCCCCTACCAGGGACAGATGCAGAGGATAACGTGACCACATTCCTTCCAGGGCGGCAAGCAGAAGAAGATGATTTTTCCGCGGCTCGAACTTTCCCACGCAGAGAATGCCGATCCGGTTCCCTGGTTGCGGAGGCCGCTCGATCGATTTCTTCCCATCATAGATAAAAGGAAGATAGTACAGACCTGAACGGTTCGGACTCAAGGTCGTTTTTTCGCCCAGCACCGGGGTTATCCAGGCATAGCCGCAGATATCGAGGAGGATGGCGCGCAGTAGACGCATTTTCACGGGAATGTGGGGACGAAACTTCGCATCCTGGGTATAGATGACGATATTGTGCCGCAACAACATGGCGAGGAGCAGAAAAAAAAATGACGGCAGAAAATCGGGGTTGCGGACAATGACGACATCCGGCCGGTAACGTTTCAGGAAGCGATGGCCGGCAACCAGATCCGGCACCATGGAGCGGCTATAAAAAAACGAATCCCGGTTGCGAAAGGCCAACCTGTTCAGCAGGCGGGAAAGAGAGGATGGAGCAAGGAGCTCTGGAGTCAACACACTGTACTCCTCACTCTGGCCCCTGACCGAAACCAGAAACATGACCTGATGCCCCCTCTCCTGCAATGCCTTGACGATAAAATGCTGATTGGTATGAAAGCGCGGGGCGACAAAAAGAAACCTCATACCGACATCTCCCTCACCGCAACCGCATAAAGCTCTCCGAAGCTGACACGGTATTCCGTGACCCGCAGACCGGCGGCCGCCATCTCGGCAAAAAAATCCTCCTCGCGGTATTCGATACAATGGGTGGCATCGAGACGCCACTCGACCCCGCGTTCCTGCTTGTAGAGCGTGATCCAGTCCCTGGTCAGCAACGGCACCCGAATCAGCAGCACAGGAGATGTCCCCGCACCGTGGTGGATGGCAAGCAGCCGGCGCAGAAACTCGACCCGGCCGTCAATATGTTCCAGGACATTGGAGAGGACAATGGCATCAAAACCCCTTTCGAACCGGTAGGTGGTGGCATCGCCACACAGATAGGAAATGCCTTCCCCTGCAAATTTTTTTTGTGCCTTGGCGATATTGGCGGGATTGATGTCAATGGCCACCACCGAACAACAGACCGCCTTGAGATCAACGGCAAGGGCGCCATTGCCGCAGCCGACATCGAGCACATGCCACGCCGGCATCAACCTCTCCGTGAACCAGTCATGATAGCGCATCAACCGGTGTTTGGGATGCACTCCATCCGGCTCCAGCACCGGGCTGAACCGCCCCGCCACCCGGTAGGAAAAATTATGCCCCCGCAGCGCCCACAAGGTGAGGAAACGGGCCACCGCCGGGAACTGACAAAATCGCAGCAGCAACTTTTTCATGGAGACATCTCGGCAGAGAGCGATCGGCAACTATTCAACATTTTTTTCGAAAAACAAACAAGGCACTGTGCCCGAACCGGGGAGACAAAAGAAGATCGAGCAATTTATTGGCAATCCTGACCGGCAACAACGTGCTGTCATACATTTTTTGCAACAAACCGCCCCAGTTCCCACCGATTTCGTCTTTCAGACCTTTCAGTCCGGCGGTCGTTTTTACTTCCACCAAGGAAAACCCGAGGCTGGCGAAAGCGTCAGCTACCTGGCCGGGCTCCAGGGCAAACTGATAAAAATTATCCTGATCCGGACAAAATTGCGGGGGAAAGGCCGGGTAGCTACCACGGCGGGCCTTCAGCTGTCGCAGCGAAAACATTTGCGGAAAAGAGAGAAAAAGGAGACCGCCCGGTTTTATCACCCGCTCCATTTCAGCCGCGACCTCATCATATCCATCAAAAAAATGTTCGATGACCCCGATCGACCAGTACCCATCGAAACTTTTGTCGGCAAACGGCAGTCGTCGTACATCACCGAGCACGATTTGCAATTCCGGGAAAAGCGCTGCCGCCCGGGCAACGGTCTGGGCCGCATAATCGAGTCCATATGCGGCAAAACCAGCCTGCTGCAAAGAATAGACATTACGGCCGGTTCCGCAGCCGCCCTCCAGCACCTTTGCCCCAGTGGGCAGATAGCGGGCCGTCATCGTGTTGACAAGACGGTTGGCCCGGGTAATGTCGGCCGCGCCGCTCACCCCCTGCCAGTGTTGATCCCACATCTGCGGGGATGAACATTGGCGGCAGTAGACCAGAACCTTTCGTTTTTCATCGTAATAACGAATTGTCATTGAATAATTAACGCATAAAATGACGGCGAGGATGTTGCCTTGGTGGAGACAAAAACGGCTTCATGCAGAAGCCGTGGATACAACCTGTTGTCCCGTCCATCTTTCTTCTTCATCAACAAAGGTTTGGTGATATAGTTCCAATGGAGATCGTTACATCGTTTCCCGCCCAACATATAAAGAGTGAATACATGATGATTCCCAAACAATCTCGTTACTTTTGAAATGGTTCGTGGCGTATACTGCCTTATGCCATGCAACATGTATAACTTCAGGCATGCCGACGAGGGGACCAGGTGAATTTGCATAACCGAAAAACCGCTGGATCGGCAATAATCCGCAAGTTGCCTGAATACAGTCATGTCCTCTTCAATATGTTCGAAAGCTGACTGGGAGATAATCAGGTTTGGTCGTCGCGACAGGGGCAGTTCCAGCCCCCTGCCGTCATAAACGGAAAAATCCACCACGCCATTTCCCCATTGGTGCCGGGACCATTCAGCGAATGGATGGATATCAATTCCATGGTAGGAAACAATCCTTCCGCCGGAAAACGCCATCAACTTAGGGTAATATCTTCCAGACCCACATCCGATATCCAACACACGAATTTCGCCACCCAGCATATCCTGAATGCTTTGCCAATCTCGCTGAGCCCAAAAAAGATCAGAAAGATACCGGGAAGGACTACTGAGAGGATTCATGTGTTTATGGTTTGTGTACCCGGTCTCAGGAAGAAAGGATTGTACCACAATTCTCTGATCAACATTTCGCATCGGGAACAGGTTGTTGATCGCGTTGACCACGAAATAGAGACCTTTCTGCGCAGGAGAAAGCTGGGAATCGGCGTTTATATGGTGACATGAAGTTGTTTTTTGCAAGATGGGGTCTCTCTCAGCAAGGACCATTACTGTCCTTTTGCAATCGCCGGTTTTTCCAGAACATACCGTCCCAGGACCAGCACATCGATACCGGTGTCGAAAAAGCAGCGGATCGCCTCTCGGGGATGACAGACCACCGGTTCACCACGGACATTGAACGACGTGTTCAGAATAACCTCGATACCGGTTTTTTCGCCAAAGGCGCGGATCAGGTCGTAATAGAGCGGATTAATCTCCCTCCTGACCATTTGCGGGCGGGCGGTGCCATCCTCGTGCACCACCGCCGGAATGAGATTTTTTTTATCAGGCCGAACAGAAAACGAAGTGACCATAAAATACTCGTCTCGGGCCTTGACCAGATAGTCATCCCGCTTTTCGAAGGGCAAGGAGGGGCAAAAAGGACGAAAGGTCTCGCGATATTTGACTTTTTCGTTGATGATGTCCTTGTTTTCTGGCTTGAGGGGGCTCATGAGGATCGAACGGTTGCCCAATGCGCGCGGCCCGCTTTCCATCCTGCCCTGAAACCAGCCGACCACCAGATTCCCGGCGAGATAACGCGCCGCTTCTTCCGCGGGATTATCAACCTTTCGGTATGCCAACCCCCGTTCGTTGAGAATGGCTTCGATCTCGTCATCAGCAAATTCCGGACCGAGATAGAGGGACTCGAGCCTGCCGATTTCCTTTGACCCGGTGGCGCTATAAAAGGCGTCCAGGGCGGCACCAACCGCCAGACCGGCGTCACCGCAATCAGGATAGATCCATTGCGATTGTACCACCCCGGCCGCCCACAGTCGCTGGTTGAACTTGACATTCAGGAAAAAACCGCCGGCACAGCAGATATGGGTGGCTGCGGTACGGGCAATCCAGGGCTTAATAAAATGCATCGCCTCCTCTTCGACCACCCGTTGCGCCTCCGCCGCAGCGTTTTCCCGGCCGATCCGCTCAACAATCTCCCTGAGCCGGCCGGCGTCCCGGCCATGATAGTGATTGGCACCATGGTCATTCCAACGCCCGAATTCGCCGAATTGACACGGCTGAAGCAACCGGCCGTCACGATATTCGGGATGAAACCCCTGAAAGGCACCGGGCCGGGCTTCTCCATACGGGGCCAGCCCCATCAGCTTCCACTCGCCACTGCCATGCCGCCAACCCATTGCCTCCGTCACATTACTGTAAAACCATCCCAACGACCCGCTGCCATCCACCTTATAGAGTTGTCGCAGTTTTCCTTCCTCGCCGCTCCAGACAGCGGCGGACACCCCGTCTCCCCTGCCGTCCATCGTCACGACAAGGGCGTTGTCGCGCCCAAGACCGGAGGTGTAATAGGCGGAGGCGGCATGGGCCCGATGATGTTCGCACAAATGAATCACACAACGCGGGGAGAGCGGAATCGGCTCGATATACAAGGGAAGAGTCGTTCCGTGGGAGGCAGGACCATAAAGAGAGCGGGCAAGCCGTTTTTTAATCTTTTTCAGAAGATTGCCACTGGCCGGGGGGTAAATTGCTTCGGGAATGCGAAAAAAAACGGCAAAATCGGGATGTATGGATAAAGCGGGAATGGCCAGGCAGTCAATCTCCTCTGCCGCGATTCCCGCAATCTCCAGACAGCGGCTGATTGCTCGATAGGGAAACGAACCATCGTTTTTTATCCGTGTCAGACGCTCCTCCGCGATATTGACGACAATCTTGCCATCAACAACAAGGGCAGCCCCTGCATCATGACCGTATCTGACCCCGAGAATTTTCATGCCATTCGCCCCTGTCTGGCCGCCATTCTCCTGCCGGCGGCAGATATCATTTTCCGCAGTCTAAAAAACATCATTGAAGAGATCCCCTGCCAAAAAGGCAGGTCGCGCCCGAGCTCCCGTTCCTGGGGAAGAATGGTGTTTTCCTGCAAAGAGGAAAACGCCCCTGCCACCACCATCTGTAAAAATGCCAGGAATCGTTCGTTCTGGATTGCATAATCAAATTCCGCTGTAATCGTGCCGGCCATGGCGTCTGCCAGTTTTTGCCGCAGCCGCCAGTCGGCGACCAGACTTTCCAGGGCCCGGTACCAGCCGCCGCAGCTGCATGCCAGCAGGCCGTTGCTGCCGTCACGGATCACCTGCAGGGCGGACGGGTAGAAATCAGCCACCACCGGGATGCCCAGCAGGCCGAAAACCAGGATGCGACCGGGATTGGAGGGCATCTTGTAGCGGGTCAGGTAATCATCCTCGGTGTCATTGAAGAATCGCTTCCACAAGGTGGCCTTTCTCTTGATCCTGGAGATATTGCGGATCGGCATCAGACTGGGGGCAATACCGATATCAACCTGGGAAAGCCATGTTTCATAATGTTCCATGGACCACTGGATATGGCGCACCGGCATATTACCGGGCAGACCGAGACGGCACTGCCCGGCATTCTCCAGATTGTACATGGCCCAGAACTCGATCGGATAGCGCCTGGCCAGTTCCTCCAGAGCAAGAGTGATGTGGGGATACATGCCGGCAAGATGAACGACATTGCCGTGATATCCGATAACAACTGGCCGCTTTTCGGCGTGGACCTTCACCTGGCGCCGCACGTTCGGATACTCGGCATAGAGAAAAATAGGTAGCTGAAAGCGGGCAAAATAATCCTTCATCTCAAGACTATCAACGACGAGAAAATCCACCGCCGCGAGGCAGCGCGTGACGTGTTCGCCCCGAGGATCGATCAGGCCGATCTTCAGATGGGGAAATTTTGCCCTGGCCGCAACGATATCGGCCAAATCCTTTTCATATGACATAAAAAGGGCGATATCGCACTGTTCATAGCAATCCTGCGAAAAAAAAGAAATACCGTCGATCGCGCCAAAGGCATCGGCGTAAAAGAGCGAGGCCGGAGCATGGGGAGACCGGGTGTTAAAGACAATTTTCATACTGACGCGCCGTCCTTCCACTGTCTAGCGAAAGCCCAAGGCCTTCAGTTCAGCAATTATCACTGGTTTCACCTGTCGCGGATCAAGATGATGATCCAGGGGATTGGGATGAAGAAATTTGTCATGGACGATCATCGTTTTTGTATCCAGGGTGTGGTGTTGCAAATCAATAAAGGAAAAGTGCTCTTTGTCGCAGATGGAGCGTAATTCCTTGTTAAAACGAATGGTCAGCTCCGTGCGCTCCCGCATTGTTGCCCGTACTTCCCTGCGCAGATGAGCAATTTCCCCCCAGTCACGCCCCTCCTGAATCGTCGGCAGCGGGACGCTGCAGACAAGGACCCGTTCCCCGACCTTTTTTTTAAGCATCAAAAGAAACTCCCGGTAATGCGCCAAGGTGAGGGCAAACTGCTCCGCCACGGAGATCCCGTGTTTATTGCTGCGATACCAGATGACAAAACCGCAATCGACCTCGCCGAGGCAGGTGAGTATCCAGTCATGATCAAGGACATGGTGCTCGACATAGTTTGCGAAGGTCACATACCCTTGCGTCCTGGAGCCGGGATTGCGGATGCCGCTTGCCGTGGCGCCGCGGACGATGCAGAAGTGCAACAGGGTGTTGTAAAAACTGTAGCGCCTGGCGACATACTGAAATGACTTGAGATGACTGTCGCCGAGGCAATGGATCACCTTTGCGCCGGTCGCCCCCAGCAGCCGGCAGTAGAGTCCGTAAACAACATTCTGGACCTTTTCAATACCGAGGCGCAGATGACGACGCATTTTCACTTTTTGCCGAGCAGTGAAAAATACATGCAGGCAATCCTTTCGGCATTCTGGTGCAGATCAAACCGTTCCATCGCCTTTTTTCGCCCCTTCTGTCCGAAGGCCTGCCCCATGGCGGGATTTTTTCTGAGTCGCTCAATGCCTTCGGCCAGAGCCTTGCCGGTGTGTTCGGCAACAAGAAGCCCATCGACGCCATCCTCCACCTCGCTGCGCATGACAGGGGTGTCAAAAACAATCACCGGTTTTTCCATGGCCCAGGCCTCGTAGATCGGACGGGCGAAATGGGGGGTGGTGCCGGCAAATACCAGCACATCGCACGCCGCAATCAGGCCGGGCAATTGATCGACGACCCCGGGAAAAAGCACACGGGAACGCACATTCCCATGGAAAAGATTGGCCAGCCGCCGGGGATACAGCCAGGACAAGAACTTCTTCCAGCCCCACTTGACCAGCACATCCTCGACACGCAGCAGGATGCCGGCCGGGCTGTTCAGAGCCGCCGGCCGGGTGACGGTCCACTCGCCGGCAATGACGACCTTGACCGACTCCTCAAGATAATGCAGGCAATCGATGAGTTGAAAAGCGCCCTTGCGAAAGGATGTGCCGCCAAGACTGAGGATGACAAAATCCGTCGCTCGAAACCCGATTTTCTTTTTCTCTTCCTGCTGGTCATACCCTGCCGGCTGAAAGGCGGAAAAATCGATGGAGTTATAAATGATCTCATGTTTCGCTGAATGCAAGGCATCCATGCTTGCCGCCTCCGACGGGCTGATACAGACAACCCGGTCGGCAAGGGCGGCGATGAAGCGGGCGTACAGCTTGCGCCGCAGATTCACCTTGCCGCCGAGAAAGGTCTCTCTGACATGCCAGACCAGCAAACAGCGGTTCAGTTTCGCGGCAATCGCCGATGTCCAGAGAATCGACGAGTTCAGGTGGACGATATCCGGACGCAGCTGCCTGAGAAAACGCGCTTCCCGGACAATCGCCACCGGCGCATAGAGCATGTCCAGAACAAACTGGCAAAAGGTCATCGGCCGGAAGAGATTCGCCCAGCCGATTGCCACCTTGCCGGAAACCTTGCACGGCCGCGGATAGCGGATGACCCGGACCCCGGGCACCTGCGCGAAAAAGGCGATCATGGCCGGAAAGGGGCAGCAGACCGTCAACTGCAACCGCTCATAACAGGCCAGGCCAATAGTGAGGTTGCGCAGGCTGGTCGGCGCCCCCCCCGGCACCGCGCCGTGATGAATAAAGATGATGTTAGAGCGTTTCTTTTCCTGGCCCATGCAGACACTTCAGCAGCCGTTGGCCGAACAGATCAAGGTTGTTATTGGTCTCCATCAAGTGACGAGCGGCCAGGCCCAGTTTGATTAATCGTGGTTCATCCGCCAAGAGCGCATTGATACGGGCACACCACAGCTCCGGATCATTCTCTTCGATAAAAATCAGGTGCCGATCATGAACAAAAACGCCCGGTTCCCAGAAGCCCTCTGTTCTGGTCATCAGGACCGCCTTGCCGCATGCCATAGCCTGCAGGGCGACACTCTGCCCGGACGGCTGCAGGGTATTCTGCAACGGCAGAATGACCAACTGCGCCTGTTGATAGTAGCGCCGCATTTCCGCATCGCTGATCACCGCATCCTTCCAGTCACCGGCCACCAGGGTGACGTGACGGCATGATGCGAGTTCCGCCAACTGCGGATTTCGGGAAATGACGATAAACCGGTGGTTTGTCATTTTCCGGACGATGCCGGCCACACAGGAAAAATCCCGGTATTTGTCATTGCCGACAAACAGGACGCTCCCCTCCCCGGCGCTGTTCGGCTGAGCTGGTTGCCAGAAGTGGGTATCAACGGCAAAGGGAATAAAATGAAAGTTCCCGGCCAGCCGAGGATAGCGTTTTTCCGCATAGGCCATCTCCCCCTTGCCGATAAAGACAACCGCCGCTGCCGATGCCAGCAGCGACCGGTAGATCTCACGGGCGAGGGGATAGAATCGATGCCAGTTTCGTTCCAGCCAGGCGACCCGGGCCAACATGCCCATCACAAAAAAAATCAGCTTCCCCCGGAGACGCCGTTTCCTGATCAGCGCAGCAACCCCGAAGGCGATATATTCGTTGGCGGCGATGATGAGGTCATAGCCACTGAGCATTTGCTCCGCATCATGAAAAAAATGGCTGCTTGAATTGAGACCGGTGAGGGCGCCGATCACATTATTTTTCCAGAATTGCCACCGGTAGGAAAAACTGCCCGGCCGGCAGGGAAGATCATCGATCTCGACGAGATCCACCTCATATCCCTTTTCCCGCAGATGCGGCAGGCCGAAGAGGAACTCCCGGGGCGCCGCGGGCCGGAGAGCGCTTGCCATGGCCGACAGCCTCTCTTTCCGCCCTTTGGTGAAGAGATAGAGGATCTTCTTCATACGAATCTCACCGAATCCGATTCCGCCATTTTTCCCGATCGACGAAAATCGAATTGATATAGGTGTCCCCATAGAGGAGATAGCCGTTGCCCTCCATCAGGGAAAAAATTTCCTCCCGTTTTTTTTCGGTGTTGTCTTCCGTATAGATCAGGGTCTCGACACACAGCACCCGGGGCCGAAATCGGTTGAAATCCAAGGCGGCAAGGATCTCCAGATCAAATCCCTCCACATCAAGGGAAAGAAAATCCGGTCCATGGTCGAAGTAGTCGGCCAGGATCGTGTTGACATCGAGGAGCCTGACCGTTTCCGTTCTGACAACCCGATGCTTGCCGTACTGTTCGATCTTGTCGGCCTCCTCCCGGGAGAAGGTATTGAGATAGGCGTTGTCAAAACAATAAAGCCGGGCTTCGCTGCTGCCGATCGAACCAATGCCGGCCTGCAGCACGACATCCCCCTTTCTGCGGCGGGAGAGTCGCCGACAGAGGGCGGGATCCGGTTCCACCAGCACTCCCCGCCCCCCTTTCTTATACAAGAGATAGGTGTTGTTGAGGCGGACAGGGTCATTGGCGCCGATATCGAGATAGCGCACCTCTTTTACCCCCATTCTGCCGAGCACCCGCTGAACAATGATATCCTCGCCGCTCTGGGAATAGGAAGAAAGCGGGAACTGGGGAGAAAAAAATCTATACAAGCGACCGAACATGGGCGTCACCTTTCCTGCGCAACGGTTTTTCGGTTTTTGATGACCCGTGCCGGGTTGCCTGCCACAATATCGTAAGGAGCGACATCGGCAACCACCACCGCGCCGGCGGAAACAATCGCGCCGGTGCCGATGGTCACCCCGTCCAGCACCACTGCATTCGCCCCCAGCCAGACATCGTCTTCAATGATGACGCCCAGGTTGATACTCCTGCCGATTTTGATCATCGGGATATCCGTGCGGTCATAGACATGGTTGCCACCGGCGATCATAACATGCGGAGCAATCATCGCATACCGACCGATGCGCACCTTACCGTATATCGTCACATAGGGATTGATGCCGGAAGAGGCGCCGATATGAATCTCATGATGGCCGGGTCGCAAAACAACACCTTGATTCAACTGAACGAAATCTCCCAAAAAAACCCGTTCCGGATTGCTGATCCGCACATGGCGGTCGATCGTTACCCCCTTGCCGTAATGACCGCATCGCCATGCCCACAACAAACGGCCACGGCCGGACGTAACAGATCGGTTCACCTTTGCAAAGAACAGCAGACAGGCGTTGAGCGTCTTTTCCATAGGCACCTAAAAAAGGCCGGTATACTCAAGAATTGACTGCAGAACGCGAGCCTCCTCCGGCGTCAGAAAACGGAATGGCCGCGACTGCTGCATTTTCGTGTCCCGATGCACGGACATCGGGTCAAGGCGGTCATCCTGTTTCATCATTGTCTCCACCAGCAGCGTTCGTGACTGGTCATCAAACCGCAGTCCGAGAAAGACGGCGCATTCATGGAAGATGTCCAGGGGGTTGTCGCACAATCGCTCATAGGCAACATGGCTGACCCATGAAGAGCGATCAGCAAGCTGACGCAGCATGGCGTTGATAACCGCCACGGTAATCGTCTTTGACACCAGCACATCGTGCCGATTGACGCCATTATCCGGATGCTTCTCCAGTTGCTCGATGATTTTATCGCCATTATCCGGGAAATAGTTTTGTAAAAAGAGAGGATCTTTAATGTATTGCGCTTCATTGCGCCAGATAATCGACGAAATATCCTGGTATGAAAAAAGGCTGTCAATGTTATAAAGCGGGTTTCTTGTGATGACAATGGTCGGACACCGAAACTTTTTAACGAGCCCTTCGGTGGCCAGCAGCGCATGGACTTCCTTATGAAGCGCATAGGTGAAATTATTGTCATCTCTTCTGACCTGCCGTGGATAGCGCGCACCGAGAAATGACTGCCAGTTGAGATCCGGATGGGTCGTCACGGCATAATAGAGAACCAGGGGATCATCATCGGCAAGCTCGGGACGATAGGGACAGGCGACATAATCATAAGTCCGGGAAAAATAATAAGCCGGCCTGGCATAGGTTATAATTTCATGGCAGTAGCGAAGGGGGGTTGCCGACCGGGACATGACTCGGGCAAACCAGGAAGTGCCGCTCCGACCGTTGCCGAGAATAAAGCGCAAGGTGTCAGGCCTGGGACCGCGCTCGGTGATCTCACCATGAATATCGGCAAAACTCTTTTGCCATTTTTCATGGCTCTGGGTAAAGCGCTCGGCAATCCTGGCAATTTTTTTCAACATAACTTATCCACGCGCCCATCAGGAAGATTTCGTCTGATGCATCGGAATGGTTTCCATCAAGACAGGATTAATGAGCTTTGCCCGTGAGCCGATAAAAACGGAACGAATCAGCTGGTTATCCGGAGGAGGCACCGTCCAGTCGAGAGGGAACTGAAAATGATTGGGCTGGGTCACCGGCATATAGACAAAGGGAAAATGCTTTTTCAGCTCGGCAAAAACCCACTGACGGGTTGGCCGGCAACCGGTTCCGGAATAGCTTTGTGTTCTCTTTTTTCTATCTTCATCAATCAGGTTAATTGTCACATCCGTTGCAAAGGATACGCAGGTTTCCAGCAAGAGCAGCCCGGAGCATCTGGCGGCCAGGTAGGCCAGTGTCTGACTGGGTGTCCGCAGATGATAGAGCAGCCCGTAACAATAAACCACATCAAAATCCCTCTCCAGCGCGGGGAGAGAGGGATTTTCCAGATCCTGTTGAAAGACCTCGATTCCGGGAAAACGACTGCGGAGTAGCCGCAGATTTTCTTCCCGCGCCTCGGTACATACCACCGTGCAGCCGCGATCAAGAAAAAAACTGGTATGATCGCCAATTCCGGCGCCGACTTCAAGGACGGTTTTGTCAAAGAGATCAAGCCCGAGGGTGGCGAGATGCTCCTGC
Source organism: Thermodesulfobacteriota bacterium (assembly GCA_049323655.1). Classification (GTDB taxonomy): domain Bacteria; phylum Desulfobacterota; class Desulfobulbia; order Desulfobulbales; family SURF-16; genus DB1. The sequence continues at coordinate 78,404 of JBMONO010000019.1, forward strand.
CGACGCTGGTTATGCTGCTGATAGCGAAATGCGGAAAAGCCGGTCGAAGGTGGAGCGAAAGGTTTGCGCAGCATACGGCCAAGAAACCTGCCGCCTTTCCGAAAGAGTTCATTCATAAAAAATGGTCCAAAATAATCTGTTGATGGTCTCGTGAAGCTGAAAATCAACCACAGAGACCGCAGAGCTCGCAGAGGTAACTGATTGTAATTATTTTTTTCTCTGTGTTCTCAGTGCGCTCTGTGGTGAAAAAAGACTTTTTACGGGTTTGTCAATCTGACAGTGTTGAATAAAAATTAAAATCAAGAAAATATGAAAAATTTCTTCAAACGGATAAAAAAATTCACCATCATTGATTTTGTCTGAGCATTCGAAATCAAATAGAGCAACAAGAGAAAACAAAAAAAAGAAAAAAACGATAGAATATTTAAAATAACAACATTGTAACCTTGAAAAATAAAAAACAAAACAAAACAAAGCATCGAGAACAACAAAAATAATAATTCAAAAATATTACTAAAATGATAAATAACAAACTTTTTCAAATCATCAAAAAAAATAATACAAATAAAAAATTCAACAAATATTTGCAACACAAAAACAAAGGGTATAACATACAATCCATATTGTAAGCATTGAGAGAAAAGCAATAATGCAATAAGAAAATTCACGATAACAATATACGCAAAAAACTCAACCCTCCTATCAAGAAAAACAAATTTCCTCTGAACATCAACCAATGACAGCGCACAGAAAAATAACGAATAACTGACAAAAAAATACTCCCATTCATCAATATCTACCCCATACAAATTCATGATCCATCTTACATTTGCGACAAGAAAGACAAGAAAAAAGAAACGGGCAATGGAGTTTAAGACAAAATATTTATACAAAAAATCATGCAATCCATTGTTTCCATGTTCATCCTTTACCTCAATCGACGCGATATTGATCATCACATTCAACGACTTCGGGACAACAACAGAAAGCCCCTTGTCAGTGAGCTGTTCAACGAGATTAAACACCGCGACTGCGGTCGGACCAATGAAAATCTGAATAAAATAAACAGCCCCCCGCTTGCTGGCCAGATAATTCAGCAAGGAATAGACAAACATCTTGTGCGAATACGAATAAAAGCCGGGCACCCCCATCCTGCTCCAGGCAAGCCGATGACATATCTCCTTTCTGTTCACGAAAACAAAACGGCAGAGCAGCAGCAGAGCAACAACCCCATGCCCGACAGCAGCAATCAGCAGCAGGTTTTTTACGCTGACCAGCTTAAGAAAAAACAACAGATAAAACCCGACAATGACAACACACCGCTCCACCACCAGGGAGATATTGAGAAAAAAATTATCAAGGGCGACCCGCAGATACCGCTGTAACGGCACCTGAATAACGACAAAAAAAATTGTACTCAATAAAATCCAGAGAACAGCTCCCGATACCTGCTGCAAGTCCAACCATTTGAAAATCCGGTCATGGAAAAGAAGAAGGAGAAGACTCACCGGCACAAAGAAAAGAATATTCTCCAACATCACCCGCAAGACGATGCGCTGCATGGCGCGCGGATCATTTTTGATCCCTGGCAGAAAACGCACCAGCGCTTCACTGTTGCCCCGCTGAATCACGATGGGGAGCAGAACGGGCAAACTACCCAGAACAGCATACTCACCAAATCCCCGCAACCCCAGAATCCTGACAGAAAGGATACTGTTCACAAAAAGAACGACCTGCAAGAAAAGGCCGAAAAGTACGTCATAACGATATGCCGCGAAAAGATTATGAACCGTCGCCCTTTTTATATGGTTGATTTCGGGCATGACAGGCACGAACTACACATATCCAAGAAGTTGAAAAGATTTATTTTTCTCGTATACTTCCCGCATATAGCGCAAATCATCGGGAGAAAACATCTCCTCGACGCTTTCCCCACCGCAACTTCTCACCTTACGCGACTGGGGATTGTTCGCATCTCTGGTGCGCAACCACCCCACCTTGTAGAAATCTTTTTCTTCCACCTCCCTCATTTTGTCGGCGGTACTATTGGCTACGATCGAGGCAATCTGTTCATCATCAATCGGCATCTTGATAAAATTTAAAATTTCCCTCAACCCGTGACAGGTGTCGGCTGCCATGTCTTCGTATCGGACCACCAGGCAGTTTTTCCTGGCGAGTGCCTTCAGATAAAAATCAACATAATCAACATATTTTTTTATTCCAAAATTTTCCGACCTGATAAAATCAGACAAATCTCCCCGAAACGACACATTGCTTTGCCTGTACAATATCTGATAATAATATGATTTCATCACATTCTCAGGCTTTCTCACCAACAGAATAAAACCAAACGGACATAGTTCATTTTTGAATAATTTCTGGTAATGACATCCTTCGATACTTTTTTCAGGATCCATTCCATGGACGTAATAAATATAAGGCAACCTCAATATTGATTTTCTGTACGGAACGTCATGCATGATGTTCATCAAGGGAACACCAGTCTTGATCGCCAGAGCCTGATTCAGCATGTAACGCAACCACGTTCGTCCGCATTTTGGATATTCAATGACAGTATAATAATCTCTGTCTCGAATGGTCTCATCACGGTGATATCGCGTCAGTTTATAGACATTCAAAAATCGCAGCAGCCGAACAAATTCAAGCTTCATAAAGTGGTGTATCGTGTTCATAATGTGCAAAAGCAAACGAACAAACCTCTCTTCACGACAAAAGCGCGACGGTGCCGGCGGATAATCGATATCGTTCACCGGTATAGGGACACTCGCATTCGCCCTCCCCCGTCAACGGCAGCTCCAGCCGTTTGCCGAACCTGCTCATCCAACCGATCTGACGGGCGGGATTGCCGACCATGAGGGCATAGGCCGGCACATTTCTGATGACCACCGCGCCGGCCCCGACAAAGGCGTATTCACCGATCTCGATGCCGCCGACAATGGTGCAGTTGGCGCCCAGGGTCGCGCCCCGGCGGACCAGGGTTTTGCAGAATTCATTTTTACGGGAGATGGCGGCCCGGGGATTCATGACGTTGGTGAAGACCATACTCGGCCCGCAGAAGACCTCGTCCTCCAGGGTAACTCCTTCATAGACCGAGACATTGTTCTGGATCTTGCAGCCATTACCGATGGTGACCCGGGGGCCGGCCACCACGTTCTGACCGATAATGCATTTTTTCCCGATTCGCGTGCCGCGCAGCAGATGGGAAAAATGCCAGACACTGGTCCCCTCGCCGATTTCAACATCCTCATCCACCACCGCCGTCTCATGAATAAAACAGTCGGCTGCGCTCCGGCGCTCGGTCGGCACCTTAATTTTGCGCTCCTGCTCCAGCGATTCCTGGCAGCAGTTCAGCACTCGCAGCACCCGCAAGCCCTCGTCGCCGTCGGTTCTGGGGGCTTGCCGGCTGGCGATGCAGTGGAGGAAATGGGCGCACTCCGCCCGCAGCGGCTCCTGCTGGATCAGCTCGACGCATTCGGCCTCCGCCTTGCTGGCCACCGGGATATTGTCATTCCAGGCAATGACATGAGGGTAAAGTCGCAGCTTCTCGGACCAGGCCAAGGTGTCGTCAAAGACCGCCATCTGTCGCTCCCCCACCACCACCAGTTTCTGCTCCTTGAAGGGATGAAGCCAGGAAACAAAGATATGGGCGCGGATGCCGCTGGCAAAATTGAGCAGGGTCATGGTGGTGTCGGCGATCTTCTGATGGAGGAAATTGCCGCCCTGGGCGCGGATCGACTCCGGCATCTCATCGACCAGACCGATGATGACCGAGATATCATGGGGGGCAAAGGACCAGAGAACGTTTTCCTCCCGCCGCAGCTTGCCGAGATTGAGCCGGTTCGAATAGATATACTGGATGCGACCCAGAGCGCCGCTGTCGAGCAGCTCCTTCAACCGGATCACCGCCGGATGATACCAGAGCAGGTGGCCGACCATGAGGATCCGCCCCCGCTCCCGGGCCAGATCGACGAGTTCCCGGCCCTCCTGTTCCGACAGACAGAGGGGCTTTTCCACATAGACATCCTTGCCGGCCAGTATCGCCTCCCGGGCCAGCAGGGCATGGGTCGGGGCCGGGGTGGCAATGGCGACCGCCTGAATCTCGGGTGTGGCCAGCACCTCGGAATAGGCGCTCACCGTCCGGGCAGCCGGATAGAGCCCGGCAAAAATTTGCAACGTATCGGGGTTTTTTTCGCAAATGGTATGCAGCGCGCCAAGGGCGTCGAAATTGCGAACCAGATTCTTTCCCCAGTAACCGGTGCCGATGACGGCGACGGATTGACTGTTTTTCTGATTTTCCATGCTCTTTTCCCCACCAGATCGTTCTCAGGAAAAACGAACCGGCATTTATTTCGCCGCGCCACCTTCCCAGATCAAGAGATGCGGCCGGCTCTGAAGGGCTGGCCACATCTGCCGGAATTCGTCGCCGGACAGGATAACCGTTCTGATTTTCCGCTCAATATAGCGCTCGGTTTTCGCCACCAGATCTGCGAGATTGGCCTGATCGATATTGCCCACCAGCAGCAGGTCAATGAACCCCCCCTCCTTGCCTTCCGCATACTCATCGAGCAGGTAGACCTTTTCCAGATTGCCGAGCCGCCTGATGATGCTGTCAAAGATATGATCCATGCCCATCGCCTTTTTCACCATGGAATGGAGTTCCGGGAAAAGCGGATGGCCGGGGTTGGCCTGATAATGGATCTTGCGGCCGGAACGCTCCCGGGCCAGCAGGCCGGCCTCTTGCAACTGCTCCAGCTCTTCTCTGACCTGACTGGGCGAAACACCGAACTCGCCGGCCAGCTCCCGCAGATAGGCATGGCGGGCCGGGTTGAGAAAGAGGCGCATCAGGATACGGATTCTCGTCTTCGAGGTGATGAGTCCATTGAACAGAGAAGTCATGGGTGGGCCGATCAAAGCCGGTAAACGGCGTGTATTTTGTTCTGTTTTTCAGAACAAAATACAAGAGAGCCGATCCTTTTGCAAGGCTTTCATAAAGAAATGGGACTGTCGGGCAAAAATACAACCCCGTCACCGCAACGCATGACGATACTGCCCGGCCACCGCCTTGAGGGAAAAATCTCGCGACCGCCGCCGGGCCAGGATCGCATACCGCTCCCGCTCGAGCGGATCATCAATCAGGGAGAGACAGGCCCGGGCAAATGCCGCCACATCCTCCTGGGGCACCAGCAGGCCATAGCGGCCACCGGCCGTAATTTCCCGCGGCCCGGTCGGGCAGTCGGTGGCAATCACCGGACAGCCGACACTCATCGCCTCTATCAGCACATTGGGCCAGCCCTCGTAACGGGAGCAGAGCAGGGTCGCCACCGCCCGGGCCATGAAACTGGCGACATTGTCCTGCCAGCCGGTCAGCACGACCACTCCGTCAAGGCCCATGCCAGCAATCATCGCCCGCAGGGCCGGTTCATCCGGACCGTCACCGACCAGGAGCAGCCGGATATCCGGCCGCGCCTCCTGCACCTGGCGGAAGGCGTTCAGGAGAAAATCGTGTCGCTTGGTGGCGAGATCAAGACGACCGACATGGAGCAAAAAACGGCCGCCGGGCTCAACGGCGGGAGCGCTGCGGGCCTGCGCCGTCATGGTGTCGATATCCACCGGATTGGCAATGACCCGCACCCGCTCCGGCTCCACGCCATAGTCGGCAATCAGGATGTCCCGGATGCCGGCGGAAACTGCGATCACGCCTTCGCCGCGTTTGTAAAGGGCGGCGCTGGCCCGGACGATCAGCCTGCCGAGCAGTCCCTTGGCAGCATACTGCCGGCGGGGATTGGTCCGCTGGGAAAGCACCGCCCGGTGCCCGGTGAGCCGGGCGGCCAGCAGGTTGACGAGATTGGCCTGTTCCATGAAACTCAGCACCGTGCCCGCCCCGCTCCGTCGCACCAATCTGACCAGCGACCAGACGTGATAAGGCAAACGGATCAGATGGGCGGCGGCACCCTGGAGCGGGGGAGAAAAAGCGATGCGGGCGACATGATCGGGCAGGGGAAAGATGCAGCGGTCCTGGAGCAGGACCAGCAGCAGATTGCCGAAGCGAGCCAGTTCCGGAGCGAGAAGCGCCGCCGTTTTCTCGGCGCCGCCACCGGCAAGGGAAGGCAGCAGAAAAATGAGAGGGCCGTTTTTGTGCCGTCTCTCAGCAGCCATGCCACCACTCCTGCCAGAGATGCAGAAACAGCAGCAGCCAGAGACGGTAACCATGGTCCACCCTGCCCTCCTGATGCTCGGCCAGCAGCCGCGCCGCCGTCTTTCGGCTGACCAGCTGGCAGCGGTTGTCGGCCAGGACGGTGTCGCGGAAAAGGTCACGCAGTTCACCTTGAAACCAGTCCCCCACCGGCACGGCAAAACCGTGCTTGGGTTGTTGCAGCGGCTCGGCCGGCAGATCTCCGGCAAAGGCGCGGCGCAGCAGATATTTACCGACCCCACCGCGCAACTTGAAACGCAGCGGCAGCCGGCAGGCAAATTCCACCAACCGGCAATCCATGAAGGGGGAACGCACCTCAAGGCCATGAGCCATGCTGGCCCGATCCACCTTGACAAGGATATCATCCGGCAGATAGTGGAGCAGGTCGGACCGCATCATCAACTCCACCAGCTCGGTCACGGTGGCGCCGCTGCCGATCGTCGTCGCCTCCTCCATCAGGTCATTCTCCGCTGGCGTCAGTCCAGCGATGAGCCCGGCCAGCTCATCGGCCCGAAAATAGGCAGGGTAGATATCTGACGGATCCCGGGATACCCGCTTGTCCAGGGCGACAAAGAGGCGCAGCTTCTTGCGGAGACTGCTGTCGTAATAGCCGGTGCCCTCCGGCAGCTTTTCGACAACTGCGCCGATGATCTTTTCCCGGAAAAAACGAGGAATCTTCTGATAAAGGGCAAGCAGCCGCCTGGCCTGATAGCGGCGATAGCCGCCAAACAGCTCATCCGCCCCATCGCCGGACAACGCCACCGTCACCTGCTGCCTGGTGCGCTGACAGAGATGCCAGGTGGGGATTGCCGACGAATCACCATAGGGCTGCCCGTAATGGCGGACGAGCCCGGCCAGGAGATCGGCGGGACGCAGCTCCTCGCGACTCGCATGATGTTCGGTGCCGAGACAGGCCGCCACCGCTCGGGCCTGCGAGCTTTCATCAAAGGTATTTTCCGCAAAGCCGATGGAGAAGGTATGTACCCCGGCATTGCGTTCTTTGCACATCATCGCGGTGACGATGCTCGAATCGAGCCCGCCGGAAAGAAAAGCGCCGAGCGGCACGTCGCTGCGCAGCCGCAACCTCACCGCCGAGACAACGAGCTGCCTGAGCTCCGCCACCAGATCCTCCTCCCGTCTGGTCTCCCAGGAAGGTTCGGCATAGGGCGGCGACCAGTAGCGGCGGACAATAAGACCGCTCTTGTCAAGGCGGAGCCAGTGACCCGGCCGCAACTCCCTGATGCCGGTGAAAACCGTAGCCGGCGACCAGATAAAGCCATGCCGCAGGTAGTGACGCAGCGCCCCACCGTTTACGGAAAAATCGAGGGGTAATCCCTTGAAGGCCTGCAACTCGGAGGCAAAGACAAAAAGGCCGTCCTCATCCTGGCCGTAATAGAAGGGTTTCACCCCGAGCCGATCCCTGGCGGCAAAGAGCTCTTTTTTCTCCCGGTCCCAGACGGCAAAGGCAAACATGCCGTTGAGTTTTTCGAGACAATCAGGACCATAGGCCAAATAGGCGGCGAGCAGCACCTCGGTGTCGCCACTGGTGGTAAAAACCGCACCGCTGGCGCGCAGCTCTTCCCGCAGCTCGATATAGTTATAGATCTCCCCATTAAAGACAATGACATGACGACCGGAGAGGTCAACCATCGGCTGGCTGCTGCCGGCCAGATCGATGATGGAGAGACGGGTATGGCCGAGGGCCGTTCCGTCTTCACCCCAAATAGCATGGGCATCCGGCCCGCGATGGCAAAGCCGCTCGGTCATGGTCCGCACCGTTGCCCGCACCTGTCCCGCACTCCGACTCCTCCCCGCTATGACTCCGCAGATGCCGCACATAGGCTACGCCCTGCCGAGCACGTTATGGTAGAGGGAGATATATTGCTCGGCCGTATTGCGCCAGGTCAAGCCACGGCGCAGCAGTTCCGCCCGCGCCCATTTCCCGGCTTGAAGGAGGTCGATGTTACCGGCGACGATCGTGCGCAGCAGGGCAGCCAATTTCTCCACGTCACCCGGAGGGAAGAGCCAGCCGCTCTTGCCGTCGTCAATCAGCTCCCGGCAGCCGTCAATGTCGGAGGCAACGACAGCAAGGCCCGCGGCCATCGACTCGAGGACGACATTGGGCAAGCCTTCCCGGTAACTGGGGAGCACGAGCAGATGATGGTCAGCTATGATCCCGGCAATCTCCGCCGGGGCAACCGCGCCCCGGAACGTTACCCGCTCGGCCACCTGCTCGCGACCAGCCAGCTCCTGCAATTGAGACCGCTGCGGACCGTCGCCGACCAGGGTCAGGGTCCACGGCTGCTCCCGGATGCGACCAAGGGCGCGGATGAGAACATCGATCCCTTTCAGTGAGAGCAGACTGCCGATGAAAAGGATGCGGAGGGGCCGGTTCTCCCTGGCTCGTTCAAGGGGAATGCGGAAATATCTTTCATCAACGCCATTGGGGACAAACCTGCATTTCTCCTCAATTTCGACAAAGCGCCTGTGCAGATCATTGACCATCCCTTTGCTGACGCCGACGACTAAGGCCGAACCCCGCACTGCCCGATTCAGCAGGAAACGAAAAGCCGTTCTGTCCCGGGCAAAATGAACATCAGAGCCGCGCAGGGTAGTCACCACCGGCCGGCCGTGCAAGGGGCGGGTAAGAACCGCCAGGGCGCCGCAGATCGACCAGTGGGCGTGAATCAGATCATGCTGTTTCCCCTCCCTGATGAGGCTCACGGCCATGGCGGCAAAAAACGGGACAGAGAGCAGGGTAAAGAGCAGCGGTTGCGCCTGCAGGGCCGCCGGCATACCGCCCGGTTGCTGGGCCAGTCGCTGCAGAGACCAGGGTGCATAGCGGAAACGTCGCACCGGGTAAAGGGGAGGCCACTCTGCCGGGTAAGGTCCGGCCGGCGTCAGCACCGTGCAGGCAAGGGAAAGACCGACCTGGGCGGCAACGAGCTGATGGACAAAGGCTCCGGCAAAGCTGTCCGGTCCGGTGGGAAAGGAGGTGGCGAGATGGAGAACCCGCACATTTTCACCGCAGCTTTTTGTTGTAATCCATATCAAACCACATGGCGAAAAAAAGCGACTGCAGGCCGGAGATATAGAGAAAGGCGGCGAAAAGGGCGCTGGTCGTCTCGACCCCGCCGATAAAAAGCCGGTAAAAAAGCAGATAGCTACCGAAGAGAAGTCCAAGCGGACAGAGGACAATGCCCATCATGTAAAAAAAGACGAGGGGATGAAAATCCTCGATGACATACTTCAACCACATCCGACGGAAAAACCCCTTGACCAGCAGCCAGGAGATGGTGAACAGCACCTTGCGCAGACGGATGCCCGACTTTTCGCCGACATTGTAGACCGGCCGGATGGGCACGTCCCGCACCCGCATGTTGAGGGTGTTGAGGCGGATGAGAATATCGTTGGGCATGCCGTAGCGCTTGTAAATGCAGTCCAGATCAAGCAGATAGAGGGCGTCGAGTGAGATGGCGGTATACCCGGTCTGGGAGTCGGCAATATGCCAGTAGCCGGAGGCGATCTTGGTGAAAAGGGAGAGAAAGGAATTGCCGAGGTAGCGATAGGTGGGCATCACCTTCCAGGCCTCGCCATGGAAGAGGCGGTTGCCCTTGGTGTAATCCGCCTCGCCGGTGGCGACCGGCCGGACGATATTGGGTAGATCGGCCGGGTCCATCTGGGCGTCACCGGCCATCACCACCGTCACATCAACTTTGTTGTCCCTGGCCCATTTATAGCCACTGGCGATGGCGCCACCGACCCCTTGATTCTTCTCATGGCTGATGAGCACCACTCGGCCATCCCGGCGCGCGTATTCCCGTACGACCTCGGCGGTTCTGTCCCTGCTGCAATCGTCGACAATAACGATGTGATCGACATAGTCCGGCAGGGTGTCGATCACCCGACCGATCAGCAGCTCTTCATTGTAGGCCGGAACGACAACGGCCAGCTGGTTATCGTGAAACATCACCGTTTTCCTTTCCCGTCGCCTCGGCCGCTCCGATCTTATCGCCCTTGACGACCCAGAGCTGATAGGCCGGGGTCAGCAGATTCACCGGTCGAAAATAGTCGGTCTTGGGGGCGACATGCCGCTGATAGAGCTTATTGAAAACCGATTCGGCGATCTTGTCGGTGGTCAGCACGCCATAGGCCATCGGCAGAAAGATCTCGAAATTCAGGCCATCCGGATGGAAGGTATGTTTTTTCATCTTGCCGCCGTCGCTGCGGAGGATGATGTCCTTTAACGGCAATCGCTGCCCCTGCACATTGTTGGCATAGCCCGCGACCAGATCGACATCGAGGCCGCTGGCGCTCCGGGCATAGGTATTGGTGATCTCGATGCTGGAAAACGGTTTGTAAAACTGCCGTTCGCCTTCACCTTTCGCCACATCCCAGGTGCCGAGCCAGTACCACCAGTAATCGGTGACGATAAGGCGGGATTCGAGGAAGAGATAAAGCGGCGGCGGATTGGGCGGAAAGAAAAAGGTGAGCCATTCCGTGGTGGTTGCCATTCCCCCCTGATCAGACAGGGATGCCGCTTCGACAATGGCGCGACCCTCCTCTGGACCGGCGGCCAGCACCTGTTTCAGGAAAGTGAAGGTTTTTGCCTTGTCGTTGCCGAGCGCCTTGCGCAGCTCCCTGACACCCTTCTCCCCCCTTGTCGCATAAAACTGGATAAAATTGGCGGACAGACGAAAATCGTCGGTGGCCAGGGGAATGGCATTGTAGACCGCCAGTTCGCCGCCGTGGTAAGTACCGTCGGAAACCGTTCCCCGATCGCCCCAGTAACGGAGCGGATAGCCGACGTCCCACCAGGCCCAGACCACGGCATTTTCCGGGGTTTGCCGAGCAACGACGTCCATACCGGAGATCACCAGGGGGTGCATCTTCGGCCAGTAGGTGGTCCGAATATTCTTGATCATGGCCGGCGCACTGGCCCCGATCACAAGCAGAGGGGCGAGCACCGCGCAAAAGGCCCATTTATGTTGCAGTCTCCAGACGGTTGCCACGACAAAACCGAGCCCCAGACCGAGGACCGGGGCCAGAAAGATAAGAAAGCGATCCGCATACAGGAGCGAAAGCAGGGCAAGGGCGACGGGAACCAGCAGGAAAACGCTTTCTTTTGGTTTGCGGACCGCCAGGGCAATAAGACCGAGAACGGCGAGGAAAAAGACAAAGACATTCTGGGTCGTCATGCTGACGATTTCCAGCAACGAGGATCGTTCCTGCTCGGAGACCGAAATGCTCATATTAGGGAAACCGGATTCGGATGCCTCCTTGGCGATATAGCCGAACTGACTGACAATCGCCTTCACCACCCGCAACGGCGCGTCCCAGCCCAGCCAGAACAGAGAAAGCAGCACCCCAAGGCCAATCAGCCCATACACAACGCCCCCCTCCCGGACAGGCGGCCGGTAAAAAAAGAGCAGGGCAAGCAGCAGCGGGGCCAGAGAGATGGCGATTACCACATAAGGTGTGGAATCCCACCACCAGAGGAAAAGGACGCAACAGGCAAACCCGGCGACTAGATAGCCGTATCGCCTCTTCTCCCGGACCAACGCGAAGCAAAGAAAAAGAGCGGCACTGGCCATGGTGAAGGTGACATTCATGCCGTCGGTGTCAAACCAGCCGAGCCCGCTGCGATAGACGTAGTATTCGGACAACAGGGCGGTCAGGGCCGCGGTGATCCCCATCACCGGCCCACCGCAGATCCGTCCGAAGAGATAGACCGGCAGAGCCAGCAGGACACCCAGCAAGGCTGGAACAATGACCGCGATCCAATTCAGGGATGCACCCGTTACCTGCTGGATGGCGGCGGCTAGAACAGAGAGCAGGGGCGGCGGGGTCGGACGCTTCGGATAATCAGGCACCGCTCGTTTCTCATCCACCGCATCATAGGTTCCCTGCACCAGATCCCGGGCCAGGTAGAGATAATAATAACCGTCCTGGTTGGTCAACAATGGCTCTTCCTGGAAAAAGGCGCGTTCAGGTTGCGCCTGCCACTGCCGCAGATCATCGAGCCGGACGAACAGGCCGATGGCCAGCACCAGCAGCAACGCGGCAATCTCCAGATGAATCCGATATTTTTGCACCCATGCGATGTCCGGCATGGCGGTCTCCTTTTTTTCATGACGCTGGTTGCTTTTATACGCATTTGCCGTATATTAGCGGCATCGCCACAGCGTGTGAACGTAAAAATTTTTCCGAACAAAAAAAGGAAACTATACTCAATATCCACGACATGCAAGTTATTTTGTTGCCGCCTTTCATTATCAGCAGACGATCTTGCATGCAACCTGGTCGGCCCCATCCGGAACGGCGACACCCGGCAAACACGCGATAATAATTTTCCACAGGCTATCATGGCGCCTTGCCGCTTCAGGGGGAATGACGCGTATCATAACATAATGAGATACACAGCTCTTTTTTTGATGATCTCGTAAAG
>JBMONO010000020.1:0-37826 GCA_049323655.1 Thermodesulfobacteriota bacterium
CATCATTGTCGGAATCGTAAAAAGCCACGATTCCGACGGGCGGCGTGTTGTAACTCGTTGTTTTCTCATTTCCACCTGCCACGGTTTGCAGGTTTTTGCGAGACCATCATCATTGATGGTCTCGCAAAAAGCAGGTCATGACGAACGGGTGATTTTCGTCTTGATTTGGCGCGGTCGTTTCCCCTATACTCTGTAACAACGTGGTATGCCAATGCCGGGGAGGTGTGGGTCCTGGCAAAAAAATGATGGCGGCTCCTGTCTTTCGGTATGTGGGGATGCCGGACGAGCGGCGCCGGCCATGCAGTCGTCGATGCCCGCCAATCTGGGCAAGGCTGTTGTGCTCAGGAGCGGGCGGTTTCGTTGTTTCATCATCACGAAGAAAGGAGGGAAAAGAATGGATGACCGTACCTTGCAACGATTCGGGAGGTTACGAAAAAGGCTCGCGCTCTATCTGGGCGCAGCCGGAGCCTGTGCCGTTCTCGGCGCCGCGCCAATGGCAGCGCCGGCCGTTGCCGGCGAGGAATCGTGCGCCGAGTGCCATGAGAGCGCAACGGCGAGCTTCAATACATCGGTCCACGCCCGGGTCTGGCGGGGGGCGAACGGCTGCCAGTCCTGTCACGGATCGGCTGAACAGCACCTGAGTGGCGAGCAGTCGAAAACCACCATCATCTCCTTTGCCAAGGATGGCGGCCGCTCCGCCGAGGAGATGAGCGCGCAGTGCCTGTCGTGCCACAGCGGCAGCAAGCATGTCGCCCTTTGGGAGTCAAGTGCGCATAAAGGGGAAGGGCTGTCCTGCACCTCGTGCCATTCCGGCCATTCCGGGCAGTCGAAAAATCTCAAGCAGTCCCAGTCTGAACTCTGTTTTTCCTGTCACATGGACATCCGGGCGGAGTCGAAGCGGCAGTCGCACCACCCGATCAAAGAAGGAAAGATCTCCTGCAGCGACTGCCATGACCCCCATGGATCATTCGGCAGCAAAAACATCAAAGCCGACTCAATCAACGAGCTCTGCTATGCCTGTCATGCCGATAAACGTGGGCCCTTCATGTATGAGCACCCGCCGGTGGAGGAGGATTGCCTCACCTGTCATACCGCCCACGGCAGCAATCACGGGAAACTGCTGACCCAGAAGGTTCCCACCATCTGCCAGTCATGTCACGACTGGACCAGACATCCCGGCACTCCCTATACCCAGGCCAACTCCTTTGTCTCCAGTGCACCGGCGGGCAGGGGCGGTGTCGCCCGCTCATGCACGAACTGCCATACCACTATCCATGGCAGCAGCGGACCGAACACCCTGGGCCTGCGGTTTATCAAATAAGGAGGGAGCCATCATGAAAAAGATACTTGTCACAGCAGTTGCCCTTCTGCCCGCGCTGTGTGGCGCAGGGGTTTATGCCGCAGAGGAATTTTCCGGTCAGGTAACGGTGGAGGGCCGCTCCATCGACGTCAGCGGCGAAGAGGCCAAGTTCAATGAATACGATGATCCTGATTCGGGTTTCACCGGCGGCCTTGATCTCAATTACAATGGCGGTTCAGGCTTTTTGAACTTTTCCTCCGGCGCCATCGGCCGGGATACCCAGACATATGATTTTGGCGCCGGCCTCTATGACAAATTCACCATCGATCTCTATTACAAGGAGATTCCCCACAATCTCACCTTTGACGCCAGAACCTTTTACCGGGGAGTCGGCAGTGACACCCTGACCACCACAGCGACATCGGCCTCCCTGCCGACCGACCCGACCGTCTGGCCCAGCGAGTTTGACTATTCGGTCAGTCGCGATCAGTATGGGGCCGGCATCAAGCTCAATCTGCTCAAACCCTTTTTCGCCGATTTCTCCGTTTCCCAGGAGGACCGGGAGGGAATCAAGCCGGCCGGCACCTACATCGGCATCAGCAGCGAGCTTCCCGAACCGGTGGATTACAAGACCAACACCTTCAAGGCCGAAGTCGGCTACGGCGAGGATCCCTTTTTTGCCGCCCTCTCCTATGTCTACAGTCGGTTTGAAAACGACAACCCCTACCTCTATTTCCCCAGTCTGGCGGCGGCAAATACCAGTGAATTTCTCTCGCTGCCGCCGGACAACAGCAACTCCAAGATCAGTTTCAAGGGCCGGGTTAAGTTGCCGATGAGCAGCGCCCTGGCGGTCAATATCGGTAAATCGGAGTCCAAAAGCGATATGGATCTGCTCAGCGCTTACAACACCAACGGCTCGGCCCGTATCCTTACCCTGTCCGACACCGAGTTCGACGGCGAGGTGGATACCCTCACCTATAACGTGGTGCTGACATCCCGTCCGGTGAATTTTCTCGACGGTAAGCTCTTTTACTCCGGCTATGAAAAGGAGAACAAGTCGGACGAAATCAGCAGCTCCTACACTACGACGACGACCACCAGCGAGCCCTTTGACAATCACCTCTTCGAGTACGACAAGAAGAGCTACGGCATTGAGGCGGGCTTCAAGCTGCCGGCCCGTTTCAAGCTGACCCCTTACTACAAGAACGTCGATGTTGACCGCCATCGCGGCGACCTGCCCGAGACCGATGACGACATCTACGGCCTCGACGTCAAGTGGACCGGCCTTGATTTCATGATGGTCAAGGTCGGGTACGAGCGGATGGAACGTGATTCGCCGTGGGAGCAGTTGATCCTCGCCACCGGCACCCAGTCTACTGCGGATGCCATCGAGCCCTATATCCGCCGGTTCGACGCCGCGGATCAGGACCGCGACACCTTCACCATCGACGTGGATTTGACCCCCATCGACCGCTTGAATCTCGGGTTGAGCTACAGACACCAGAAGTCGGAGTATGATGAAACCGTCTTCGGCCTGCTCGATAAGGAAAGCGACGGGGTGGGGATCAGCGCCGATTGGGCGGTGACCGCCAACTTCTCCGTTTCCGCGTATCTCGATTACGAGGTGGTGAACATTGATCAGATGCAGCGGAACCTCGGTACCTCGGTGACCGCGGCAACGGCCGGTCCTATCGACACCACCGACGGCGACGGTCGCTACAACTGGACCGCCGACCAGGAAGATGAAACCTTTGATTACGGTCTCGCCGTGGACATCAGGGTCATTCCCGAGACCTTGACTCTGCGCGCCCAGTTCGACCATATCCGCTCCGACGGCTTTGCCGACTATACCTATTTCGAGTCAGTGCCGGACGGCTACACCAACAGCACGGTGGATGCGGAGGAATGGGATGACTACACCCGGGATTCCTTCATGATCAAGGCGATCTATGCGGTCAATCAGCATCTCACCCTGACCGGCGGGTATGTGTACGAGGACTATGAGTACAACGACCAGTTCTATGACGGTTACTCCTATGTCTGGGGCGCCACCAGCAATAACTATCTGACCGGCGCGGGGATGGATCCGGATTACACGGCCAACGTGTTCTTCCTGAGCGCCGCCTACAAATTCTGACATGCATTTCGCCGCCGGGCCGCTCGGCCCGGCGGCGCTGATTTTTCCCGTTCTTCCGACGATCCGTTTACCTCGACAGCGCGTTTTCCACTTGGTCGCGGATGCGGCCCGCCACCCCGATCATGCCGGCCAGCTCCATCGCGTTTGGCTCCCGGCGCTGCCCCGCATCCAGGGAGCAGATCTCCTGGATGGCGTCCATGGCCGCCAGGGTAGCGAGCATCTCCCCGTCAATGGCGAGAAATCGTTCGCCATGGGCCAGCATGCCGGTCAGGGTGTGGCCTTCCGGCAGGCTGTTGTTGGCGAGAAACAGCGCCATAAGGTGCTTTTCCATGGCCATGGCCGTGAGATTGTAGAGGGTCTCGGCCGAGAATTTTTCCGGCCGATCGAGTCCCTTGGCCGCCAGTTGGAGAAACTGGTCGCCTTCCCGGAAGAACTGGCGCCACTCCAGGGGGAAGGCAAAGGGGGGCGGCGGTTTTTCATGCATGAAAGGGGATGGCATTGATCGCTCCTGCATGGATGACGGGGATGATCCCTCTTTCTTCCAGTTCCTGGCGGGGCCGGTCGCCGATGCGGGTCGCGTAGACCCGGCTGCATCCGGCCAGGGCGGCCAGCACCGCGGCAAAGCGCTCTTCGTCAAAACCGTGGGACGGATCGCCGGTGGAAAGCGGGACTACAGCCCGCTCCTCGATTTTTTGCAGGCCAGCCTCGTCGCCCGCTTCGTAGATGAGAAAGCGCTTTGCCCGGCCGAAATGGTCGTTGACACTGATGCCGTCCGTTGAGACGATGGCGATTTTCATAATTGTTTCTCCTGTGCTTTTGTTACCCGATCAGCCGCAGCCGGTGCCGCCGCCGGCGCAGGCGCCCTTGGATGTGCATTTTTTCTGGCGGCTTTTCAACTGATTGAGCCCTACGCCGCTGTAGACCGCCTCCAGCCCCATGTCGATGAAGCCGCTCATGGTCACCGGCCTGATCCCCATCTTGATGAGAATCTCCCGGGGTGCCTCGCCCAGGTCGTTGACCAGCACCGCCCGGCAGTCGTGCAATGCCCGGGCCAGGTTGTGCCAGCGCTGCGGTCCGCCGCCGGGCAGGGCCGCAGACCGTTCCTCCACCAGGTTGAAGGTGCCGTCCTCTTTCTGCTCCCAGATCTGGAAACGGCTGGCCTCCCCGAGATGCTGGTTGACCAGTACCCCTTCCAGGGTGGCCACCGCCACATAGGGCCGCTGCTGACCGGGGATGATCGGCAGGGCGGCGCAGGCGGACAGGCAGCCGGCCATCTCCTCACTTTTGTCCTCACCGAGCAGCCCGACGGCATCGGCCCGGCAGCGGGTGCAGTGGCGCATCTGCGGCAGGTATTTTTCCGCCGTGCGGCGCAGGGTGGCCATGAGCTCCTTGCCTGGTTCCGGGATGTCGGCAAAGGGAGTATCGGCATTGGGGAACATGGCCATGCAGTTGAAGAGGTCGGCGCCCAGCTCCGCCATCTTCTCCGCCACCGCCTCGACATGGTGGTCGTTGATGCCGGGAATGACGATGGTGTTGATCTTGACCGTGATGCCGTGCTCCTTGAGTTTGCCGATGGCCGCCATCTGCCGGGCGAGGATCAGCTCCGCCGCCTGGATGCCGCGATAGACGACGTTGCCGTCCCGCACCCAGCTGTAGACGTTTTTCACCACCGCCGGATCGACGCCGTTGACCGTCACCGTCACATGGGAGACGTCAAGGGCGGCAAGGGCCTCGACATGGGGGGCGAGATTGAGGCCGTTGGAGGCCAGGCAGAGGATCATCTGGGGGTGTTTTTCCCGGATCAGCCGCATGGTTTCGAGTGTTTCGTCGGCGTTGGCGAAGGGGTCGCCCGGCCCGGCGATACCGGCCACGGTGATGCGCGGCTCGCGCTCCAGCACCCGGTCCATATAGGTCAGCGCCTGAGCCGGGGAGAGGATGGTGCTGGTCACCCCCGGCCGCGACTCGTTGACGCAGTCATACTTGCGGTTGCAGTAGTTGCATTTGATGTTGCATTTCGGCGCGACCGGAAGATGGACCCGGCCGAACTGGCCCTTGACCTTGGCGTTGAAGCAGGGATGATGACTGTAGTCCTTAGGCATGGCAGACTCCGGAAAGTGAATTACGTGTATGCGTTCCAGCGTTTCAGCGTCTGCATGTTTGAACGCTTCTCCGCTGAAACGTTGGAACCATTTTTTTTTACATATAGCTGTAGCCGATGGGGGAATCGCTTTGCTTCCTGTCGATCAGGCTGTTGACCACCAGGTCGAAGAGCTGCTGCGCCCCGCGGTAACCGAGATGGAGGATGCGCTGGCCGCCGATGCGATCATGGATGGGGAAACCGACCCGGATCAACGGAATGTGGAGCTTGCGGGCCAGCGGATAGCCCTTGCTGTGGCCGACGAGCAGATCCGGTTGCAGCTGCTCCGCTGCTGCGGTGATGTCGAAAAAGTCCATGCCCTCATAAACCAAAGGCTGCTCGGTGAGCACGCCGTCGGTTGCCGCGGCGATGGCGGCGGCAAAAGCGCCGCTTCTGCCGCCGCTTGCGCACAGCACCGGCACCACGCCGATCTCGGCCAGCCACCCGGCCAACCCCACCACCAGATCCTCTTCACCGTAGATGACCGCCTTCTTACCGAAGAGATACTTGTGGCCGTCCACATAGGCGTCCACCAGCCGGCCCCGTTCGCCCGCGTATTTGGCCGGGGTCGGCTGGCCGCTCAGTTCCGCCAGACAGGCGAAAAACCGATCCGTCTCCCGGATGCCGATGGGCAGGCCGAGGCGATGATGGTCTGTTCCGAATCTCTCGGCGAGCAGGCTGCCGCCGGTGGCGGCGCCCAGGGTGCGGCCGAACTCGATGGTGGCCCGCGCCCCGCCCATCGCCTTGATTGCGGCAAGCGGGGTGCCGCCGGCCGGAATCTTTTCGTAGTCGAGCAGGGCCGGCCCGTCCAGCGTTGCCGACAGATCGGGCAGCATGGTGGCATCCAGGCCGAAATCAGCGAAGATTTCGGTAAGATGGCGGTAATCGGCCGAGGAGACGAACCCGGGCAGCAGGTTGATCGTCGCATTGGCCGGCGCAGCCCCGGCCAGTTGTTCCACCACCGCGCGGACCGCGGCGTGAAAGCCCTCCATGTGGGTGCCGCTGTAGCTTGGGGTGGAGACGTTGACCAAAAGTGGACGGTCGGCTGCCGCGAGTTCGCCCGCGTATTCCTTCAGAATCATCGGCACGTCGTCGCCGATGGTTTCGGTGAGGCAGGTGGTGGCGACGCCGACCAGTTTGGGCCGGTATTTTTTGCTGACATTGGCCAGGCCCGCTTTCAGATTGGCCGCTCCGCCGTAGACCGCGTGCTTTTCGCTGAGTGACGAGGAGGCAATGTCGATGGGCTCGTTGTAGTGGCTGATGATGTAGCGCCGCATGTAGGTGGCGCAGCCCTGCGAGCCGTGCAGATAGGGGACGCAGCCCTCGATGCCGCGAAAGGCGAGCGCCGCGCCCAGCGGTTTGCACAGCTTGCAGGCATTGGTGGTTGAGATAAAATGGGGCATGGTGGTCATGGGGTTTCCTCTTCTGGCATGTGTTCCAGCGTTTCACCGTTTGATCGTTGCAACGTTACGGCGCGGCACAAACCGCCACACCGGGCTCATCACCGACGAGTAGACCTCGCGGGCAAAGGCGAGCATGCCGGCAAAGCCGGCCAGCGCCTCCTTGCGTTCATGGTTGTGGTCGCAGAAGCCGACGCCGAGCTTGTAGGCGATGGGCCGCTCCTTGACCCCGCCG
This sequence comes from Thermodesulfobacteriota bacterium, assembly GCA_049323655.1. Lineage (GTDB taxonomy): Bacteria > Desulfobacterota > Desulfobulbia > Desulfobulbales > SURF-16 > DB1. Next base: position 7,210 of record JBMONO010000020.1, read on the forward strand.
ACAAAGACATCCACCTGTTTTTCCTTGAGAAAGGAGGTCAGCTCCAGGGGGTTGGCGTCATCGACGATGATGGTGCCCGGATCGGTGATCGCGGCCAGTTCCTCGTAGTCTTCTTTCGTGCCGGTCTGCGAGCCGACCATCACCACGTCCATGCCGATCAGGCGAAAGGCCTTGACCAGGGAAAAGGCCTTGAAGGAGCCGCCGACATAGATGGCCGCCTTTTTGCCGGCCAGCGCCTTTTTATAGCGCTGCAGCTCCGGCTGGATTCTTTCGACCTCTTCCTTGATCAGCGCCCTGGTGCGGGCCATCATTGCCGGGTCGGCAAAGAAGCGGGCCACGTCGTAGAGGGCCTCGGCCATGTCCTCGATGCCGAAGTAGGAGACGCGGATGGAAGGGATGCCGTATGTCTCCTCCATCATGGTGGCGAGATCCATGGTCGCCCCCGAGCACTGGACGACATTCAAAGCCGCGCCGTGCGCCCGGCGAATGTCGTCGATGCGGCCGTCGCCGGTGATGTTGGCCACCACCTCGACCCCCATCCGCGTAAAATAATCGCGCACCATCCAGATCTCGCCGGCCAGGTTGAAGTCGCCGAGGATATTGATGCTGTGTTTGCTGATGCCGGCCGTGTCGCCGCTACCGATCAGGCGGAACATGGCCTTGCAGGCCGCCCGGTAGCCGGAACGCTTGTTGCCCTTGAAGCCCTCGGACTGGACCGGAATGACCGGGATGCCTTTGCTCGCTTCCACCGTGCGGCAGACCGCCTCGAGATCGTCGCCGATGATGCCGACGATGCAGGTGGAGTAGACAAAGGCTGCTTTCGGCTGGTGGCGGTCGATGAGCTCATGGAGGGCTGCTTCAAGCTTTTTTTCGCCGCCGAAGATGACGTCTTTTTCCTGGAGATCGGTGGAAAAACTCAACCGGTGCAGCTCGGGTCCCGAGGAGAGGGCGCCGCGGATGTCCCAGGTGTAGACCGCGCAGCCGATCGGGCCGTGCACCAGATGGAGGGCGTCGGCAATGGGATAGAGCACCACCCGGGCGCCGCAGAAGACGCAGGCCCGCTGGCTCACCGCCCCGGCCAGGCTCTCCTTGTCGCAGGCAATGGCAAAGGGCGCTTCGCCCTTGCGGTGGATCTGGCTTTCGCGTTCCTTCAGAATGATGGCTTCCATGATGTTCTCCGGTAAAATTCGGCAACTGGATCGTGTCGTGTTTCTTACCTGCCGGATTTAGCAACGGCTGTGCCATGGAGAACATTTAGGGGAAAGCGTATTGATTACAGCTGGTTGGGTAGTGGTGCCCGTTCGCCGGGCCGGGTGGAGAAGGCGGGGACTTTTACCATTTGTCGCGATGATGACAAAAAGGAAGGAAAGAGACAATTTTGTCGGCGGCGGGAGAGGGGAGGATGAACAGGGTTGGAGTGAGGGCGCGCAGGCCTTGGCGGAAGGCCTCTCAGTCGTCTTTTCTCTGTCCTGCTTCTTCCTCTTCTTCTCCGGTTGCGGGCGGCTTTTCGTTGCCGGATCGCCGCATGGCGGACGTTACCTCCGGCAGAAAATCCTTGAACGATTCGCCGTAGATCTCCCAGATCGAGACAAAGAGAGCGGCCAGGATCGGCCCGACCATGATGCCGATGATGCCGAACATGGAGATGCCGCCCAGGGTGCCGAACAGGACGAAAAGATCGTGCATCTGGGTGTCCTTGCCCACCAGGCGGGGCCGGATGACATTGTCGGCATTGCCGGCGATGAGCCCGCAGATCACGGCGAGGATGATGGCGCCGGTGATGTCGCCCTGCAGGAGGAGAATAACGAGGGCCGGCAGCCAGATGATCGCCGTGCCGACCCCGGGGATGATGGAGAGTACCGCCATCAGGGTGCCCCAGAACACCGGGCTCTCGATGTCGGCCAGGGAAAAGCCGATGCCGCAGAGGCCGCCCTGGAGGATGCCGATGATGAGCGTGCCCTTGATGGTCGCCTTGGCCACCGAGGTGAAGCGGGCCAGCAGCAGTTTTTCCTCGCGGTCCTCCAGGGGCAGGTAGTAGAGAATCTTTTCGAGCAGGGCGCGGCCGTCGATGAGAAAGTAAAACATGGTGTAGAGCATGATGAGTGTCATCAGGGCTGCGTTGACCGTCATCATGGTCATGGAGGACAGCGAGTCGATGAGCAGGGTTGAGGCGTTGCCGACCAGGGCGCCCAGTTTTTCGATGATGACATCCCGGTAGGGGAGAAGCTGCTCATAGTAGGGGATTTTGTCCCGGTAGTCGGCAAGCAGGCTCGGTTCCCGAAGAAAGGACTGCACCCACGGAGTGACCGATTCGCTGACCGTCACCGCCTGGGCGATCACCACCCCGATCAGGCCGGCAAAGGGCAGCAGGACGAGACAGACGACGGCCATGATGGCCAGCAGCGAGGCCAGGGGCCGACGTCCCCGGCAGAAGACGAGGAGGCGCTGGTAGAGCGGGGTGGTGAGGGCGGCAAAGAGGCCGGCCATGAAGATGGCCATGAGAAACTGGCGGATCATGGCGAGAAAGAAGGAGGAAATGGCAAACACGCAGAGGAGCAGGACGATTTTGTGGGCTGTTTTCGTGGGCATAGGCGGTGGGCCAGGATGATGGCGTCGCAAAAAGTCCGATCTGCCGAGTTGCGGTGGGATCGCAAAATGCTCGACGTGCCACCTGTACGCCTCCGCTTTCGCAACACCACCGCGCCTTGTATATGGAACTTTTATGCGTAGCCATCCGAATACTTTTTACGGCTTCATCAAGGATGGCGGCAAAGGGTCCGAGTTCTGATGAAAAAAATGTTTTCGGCTTGAATTATGCCCCGTTGTCCGGTAGCATTCAAGGGAATTGCAGTCTGGTCGGGAACTTTTTTCCCCGGCCGCCGTCTTCCCGGATCATACCAATGCGTCTCTGTCTGCACAAGCAGGGCGCCCTGCTGTTCTTCAAACGCGGCATAAACATTCGTCTTTTCGGAAAAGGGAATCATGGATAATCTCATCGGCAAGCACTGGCATCATCTGCCGGCGGAAGAGGTGCTCGATCTGCTCGGCAGCGATCCGACCAAAGGACTTGATCTGTTCGAGGCAAAAAATCGATTCGACTCTTTCGGTCCCAACACCATCACCGGGAAAAAAGGAAAAGGGCCGCTGCTTCGCTTTCTGCTGCAGTTTCACCAGCCGCTCATCTATATTCTCATCGTCTCCGGCGTTATCACCGGCGGGCTGGGGGAATGGGTGGACTCGGGGGTCATCTTCGGGGTGGTGATCGTCAACGCCATCATCGGCTTTATCCAGGAGTCAAAGGCGGTCAACGCCCTGGCCGCCCTGGCCCGGACCATGACCACCGAGGCCACCGTACTGAGGCAGGGCGAGAAAAAACGCATCTCCGCGGTCGACCTGGTGGTGGGGGATATCGTTTTCCTCCAGGGCGGCGACAAGGTGCCGGCCGATATGCGACTGCTTCAGGTCAGAGAGTTGCAGATCGACGAGTCGGCCCTGACCGGCGAGAGTCTGCCGGTGGCCAAGAACGCCGGGTTGCTTGGCCACGACACCCTGCTGGCCGACCGCGCCAACATGGCCTACGCCTCCACCCTGGCAACCTACGGCCAGGGTATGGGGGTGGTCACCGCCACCGGCGATCATACCGAAGTCGGCCGTATCTCCCAGCTCATCTCCAGCACCGAGGAGCTGGAGACGCCGCTGACCCGCAAGATCGCCCATTTCAGCCATATTCTCCTCTACGCGATTCTCGGCCTGGCCGTACTGACCGTGCTGGTGGGCATGGTGCGAGGCCAGTCGCTTTTTGATATGTTCATGGCTGCGGTGGCGCTGGCGGTGGGGGCCATTCCCGAGGGGCTGCCGGCGGCGGTGACCATCACGCTCGCCATCGGGGTCTCGCGGATGGCGAAACGCAATGCCATCATCCGCAAGCTGCCGGCGGTGGAGACGCTGGGCAGCACCACGGTAATCTGTACCGACAAGACCGGGACTCTTACCGAAAACCAGATGACGGTGACGGCGGTCATCGCCGGCGGCGTCCGCTACGAGGTCACCGGCGGCGGGTATAATCCGGCAGGCGGCAATATCGAACGGGAAGGCCGGGCGACAGGAGGCGGTGATTCCATGGTTCTGGACCAGTGCCTGCGTGCCGGCGCCCTCTGCAACGACAGCGTCCTGGTGGAAAAAGAGGGGATCTGGCAGGTGCACGGCGATCCCACCGAGGGCGCTCTCCTGGTCAGCGCCCGGAAGGGCGGGCTTGATCCGGCCCGGCTGCTGGCTGACATTCCCCGCATTGACGCCATTCCTTTTGAATCCGAGTACCAGTACATGGCCACCCTGCATCGGGTCGGGGCCGGTCGGCCGAACATTCTCTACGTCAAGGGCGCGGCCGAGGCCCTGCTGCCCAGATGCGAGTCTGCTTTTGATGCGGACGGCAAACAGGTGGCGCTGGACCGGGAGGAGGTCGGCCGCCGCATCGAGGAGTTGACCTCCGGCGGCCGGCGGGTACTGGCCTTTGCCGTCCGGGAAATGGCGGAAGAGCGCGGCGGGGTTGGGCATGATGATGTCGCCGCGCTGACTTTTATCGGTTTGCAGGGGATGATCGATCCGCCCCGGGAGGCGGCAATTTCGGCGGTTAAAAAATGCCAGGAGGCCGGGGTGGCGGTGAAGATGATCACCGGCGACCATCCGTTGACCGCCGCCGCCATCGCCCGCCAGGTCGGTTTGGCCGGCGCGGCGGCAGCGGACCGGGTACCGGTGCTGACCGGCCGCGAGCTGTCCGGTCTTTCCGACAGCCAGCTCATCGAGGCGGCGGCCGACACCGCGGTCTTTGCCCGGGCGACCCCGGAACAGAAGCTGCGCCTGGTGGAGGCCCTGCAGGCCAGGGGGAATGTGGTGGCAATGACCGGTGACGGCGTGAACGATGCCCCGGCCTTAAAACGGGCGGATATCGGCGTGGCCATGGGCATTACCGGCACCGAAGTGGCCAAGGAGGCGGCTGCCATGGTGCTGACCGATGACAACTTCAGCTCCATTGAGGCGGCGGTGGAAGAGGGCCGCGGTGTTTTCGACAACCTGACAAAGTTCATTGTCTGGACTCTGCCCACCAACCTGGGCGAGGGGCTGGTCATCCTGGTCGCCATCTTTCTCGGCGTCACCCTGCCCATTTTGCCGGTGCAGATTTTATGGATCAACATGACCACCGCCGGTTTTCTCGGCCTGATGCTGGCCTTCGAGCCCAAGGAACCGGGCATCATGCTGCGGCCGCCCCGCGACCCGGCCACCCCCATTCTCACCCGTACCTTGAGTTTCCGCATCCTGCTGGTCGGCGCCCTGCTGCTCATCGCCGCCTTCGGGCTCTTTCAGTGGGAGCTGGCGAGTGGAGCCACCGTGGTCCAGGCCCGCACCGTGGCGGTCAACGTCTTTGTCGTCATCGAGCTTTTTTATCTCTTCAACTGCCGTTCGTTGACCAAATCGCTGACCGAGCTCGGTCTTTTTTCCAATATGTGGGTGTTTGCCGGCACCGCCGGCATGCTGCTCCTGCAGATCCTCTATACCTATGTGCCGATCATGAACAGCCTTTTCCAGAGCGAACCCATCGGTTTGCTTTCCTGGGCGAAGATCATAGTTGCCGGGTTTCTGACCTATCTTGTTGTGGAATTTGAGAAAAAAGTGTGGCGGCGCTCGGCACGGCAGTGATCGCCGGCCGGCGGCGGGCATGACTCTGCGGGTCGGTATTCTCGGCATTGACGGCAGCGGCAAGAGCACCCTGGTGGCCGGGCTGGAAGAGCAGTTGACCCCCGGCCGCAGTCTGTTGATCGTTGGTCAGCGCCTGACCGTGTACGACCGAGTCGGCGGCCGTCATGATCTGCTGCCGCCCCTGCCGGAGGCGGCCCACCCCCTGCGGCATCTGGGCCGCAATCTGCGGCGCCACTGGCTCCTGCAGCGGCTGCCGACTCTTATTGCCCGCCACCGACCCGATATCTGTCTGGAAGATCGGGACACCCTTATCGACCCCAGCGCCCTCATCACCGCCTATCTGCCGGTTCTCCGTCATGTCGGGCCGCGCCGGCGGGTGGCGATTCTTGCAGGGCTGAGCGGGCGGCTGCCTGCGGATCTCTATCTCTATCTGCGGCTGTCCGCCGCCGTGGCAGAGGGGCGGTTGCAGCAGAAGTTGCAGCGGATGCGACGGCCCCGGGCCTGGCATGAGTCTCCGCTGCGATTGGCGCGGATGGAGACGGAGTACTCCCGCTTTCTTCAATATCTGGGGGAAGAGGGGATTCCGGTGATGGTGCTTGATGCCGCGCAGCCCGTTGATGTGGTGTGTGATATCGCCTGTCGCAGCATTGCTGAGCGTTTCCGGTAAGGGATCAGCTCACAGGGTGCGGATCCGTTCCGCCATTTCGGCGTAATGGAACAGGCGTTCATATTCGACCAGGCCGGCCATGGCTCTGGATTTGATGCGGGTCCCGGTTTCTTCGAGAATAGCGACCGGATTGAGTCCGCCGATGACAACGATACCTGTCCTTCCTTCCTGCACGGGGATCTCCAGCAAGGGCTGCCCCGGCCAACCGACCAACAGAAATCCCCCCAGGCCCGCATCCTTCAATTTTTCGATCAGATCGATGACCCGGTCGCGGCTGTCGGCGGGAACCTCGCGGAAACCAACGCCAATGCGGCCGTTGCCGTTTCTGATCGCCCCGGCATAATCGGTCATGCCGCTGCGGATGAAGACCTCCAGCGGATCGAGACTGGTGCCGTCATACTTGATGATTTCCACGAAACGCATCGGTTTGCGGTTGCGCAGTTCGAGCAGGCCGCCGAAGCTTGAGTGGATCGGCACGCCGTGGGCGAGCAGCACCCCGTTCAGGGTGATGGAACAGACCGTGCCAAAGCCGATCATGTCGGCGGGAATAATCATATCGCCCACCCTCTCGCCTGGTGGGAAAAGCCCCATCATCGCACCCATGGAGTAGCCTGCTTCATATACCCGGCAGATGAGGTGAGCAGTGCGGGCCAGGGTCTCCTTGTCGATAAGGCTGATGTTGACGATGACGGTGCCGCTTCTGCGGGTGAGGTCAAAGGTCATCCGATAGGTCAGCTGGTCGATTTTCGTCTCCAGAAAGCCCACCTTGTCATACACCCTGGCCTTATTCAACTCCTTCAGCCCCAGCGGGGTAATCACCCGTCCTCGTTTGCCGAGATTTTCCGTCAGTCCTTTTTCGTCCAGAATCTTGAAGTAATGGCGAATGGTTCGTTCGCTGACCTCCTGGCCCATGGCCTGGAGATGTTCGAGGATCTTGGCGCTGGACAGCGGCGCTTCGTTTTTTTGCAGGAGACGCAGAATGGCCAGTTCCTTTTTTTCAGTTTTGTCGCTCATGGAAAAAAAATATAAAGGCAAGCCCGGCGCTTTGTAAACGGAAAAAAGGCAAAATTGCCGGAAATAGCGGGAAAGGGGGCGTGCCGGATATCTCCCTGAGAGAGCGATGGAGACGGGTTCCGGCGATCATTGCAGAGACTTTATCGAACGATTTGCCGATTGCTGAATGTTTTGTCTTTTTGTATGCTGGCAAAATTGCCGAATAGCAATTTCTTTTGGCGCCTTGAGCAACATAAAATCAGCATTTTAACAGTTGAAAAATCGGCCGCACCATACTATGTAACACCGATCCGGCAAGTAATTGCCGGATCGGTGCACCGGGCTTTGCTGTTATCCGGCAGATGGTTGCCGTTTTTTCTTCCTTCAGGGCCTGCCGTCCATGATCTGTGACCGGCAGGGACGGCAGCCTGATTGTCAACGAAAACCAAAAAGGAAAACGCAGATGAAAAGTGTCGATGAATTCATGGCCGATGTTGTCCGCAAGAACCCCGGGGAGGTGGAATTTCACCAGGCAGTCCGCGAGGTGGTGGAGTCGCTCTTTCCCTTTCTTGAAAAACACCCGAAATACATGAAGGAGAAGATCCTCGAACGGATGGTCGTGCCGGAACGGGTAATTATCTTCCGGGTGCCGTGGCTTGACGACAACGGTGACGTGCAGGTCAATACCGGGTACCGGATCGAAATGAACAGCGCCATCGGTCCGTACAAAGGCGGATTGCGCTTTCATCCCAGTGTCAACCTCGGTATCCTGAAATTTCTCGCCTTCGAGCAGGTTTACAAAAACAGCCTCACTACCCTGCCCATGGGCGGCGGCAAGGGCGGCTCCGATTTTGATCCCAAAGGCAAGTCGGAGCGGGAGATGATGAAGTTCTGTCAGAGTTTCATGACCGAACTCTTCCGCCACATCGGCGAGAACACCGACGTGCCGGCCGGCGACATCGGCGTGGGCGGTCGGGAGATCGGCTACATGTTCGGCCAGTACAAACGGCTGAAAAACGAGTTTACCGGCGTGCTGACCGGCAAGGGGATCAACTGGGGCGGCTCGCTGATCCGGCCCGAGGCCACCGGCTACGGCTGTGTCTATTTTGTCCAGGAGATGCTGCGCACCCGCGGCATGCTCATCGAGGGCAAGGTCTGCACCATTTCCGGCTCCGGCAATGTCGCCCAGTTCACCGCGGAAAAGCTGCTGGAGCTGGGCGCCAAGGTCGTCACCCTGTCCGATTCCAACGGCTATGTGGTCAAGGAGAAGGGATTCACCAGCGAGGATCTCAAGTATGTCGCCGAGCTCAAGAACGTGCGCCGCGGCCGGATCCGGGATTGCGCCGAGCATCTGGAGGGCTGTACCTATGTGGAGGGGAGATGGCCGTGGGAAGTGCGCTGCGACATCGCCTTCCCCAGCGCCACTCAGAACGAAATCGACGCCAATGACGCGGAAACCCTGGTGAAAAACGGCTGCATTGCCGTTGGCGAGGGTGCCAATATGCCCACCAGGCCCGAGGCGGTCCGCGTCTTCCAGAAAGCGAAGATCCTTTACGGACCCGGCAAGGCGGCCAATGCCGGCGGCGTTTCCACTTCCGGGCTGGAGATGAGTCAGAACAGCATCCGCACCTCCTGGAGTCGCAAGGAGGTGGATGAAAAGCTGCACCAGATCATGGTCAACATCCATGAGTCCTGTGTTCGTTACGGCAGGCATGAGGACGGCTACATCAATTATGTGGACGGCGCCAATATCGCCGGCTTTGTCAAGGTGGCCGATGCCATGATCGACCAGGGTATTGTCTGATCCGATCCGGCATTTTACACTGAAGCAAGGGGATCATTCGATCGGGATCCGGTGGAATGATCCCTGCGGCGGGAGAAAAACATGGCGGCACAACAGGCAAAACCGCTGTTCAGCTCAGGAATAGAGTCCCTGGACGAGATCCTGCAGGGGATCCTGGCCGGGGACAATGTCGTCTGGCAGGTTGACAGCGTGGAGGATCAACTGCCGTTCGTCCGTGCTTTCTGCCGCTGCGCTCATCTTGACGGGAAAAATCTTGTCTATTTCCGTTTCGCCGGCCATCTGCCCCTGGTGCCGGAGGAGTTCGAACCCGACATCTTTGCCCTGCAGCCCGCCGCCGGCTTTGAGCAGTTCATCACAAAGATTCTCAATGTCATCGGCGAATATGGCCGCGGCGCCTGCTATGTCTTCGATTGCCTCTCCGGGCTGGCGGCGGACTGGTACAGCGACCGGATGCTTGGCAACTTTTTCAAACTGGCCTGTCCCTATCTCTACAACGCCGACACCGTCGCCTATTTCTCCCTGCTCCGCAACTCCCATACTCCGCTTTCGGTCCAGCCGATTCATCGCACCGCCCAGGTGGTGCTTGATCTCTATTGCAGCAACGGCAGATACTATCTGCTGCCGCTCAAGGTGCTGGGCCGCCAGACCCCGACCATGTATATGCTGCATGCGCTGGACGGCATCGACTTCACCCCGGTGACGAGCAGCGTCATCGTCTCGGAGATCCTTGCCGCCACCCCGCAGCCCTGGATTGACTGCAAAATCGTCCTCAAGGATGCCTGGGCCCGTATTCTGAACGAGGCGCAGGCCTGCTGCTCGGCGGGTGATGACGGGCCGGCGAGCGAACGGAGCAGGGCCCATCGCCGGCAGCTGATTCGCATGATCGTCACCCGTAACGACAAGGTGGCGAAGCTGTGCGAAGAGTATTTCGATCTCGCCGAACTGGTCGCCATCGGCAAACGGATGGTGGGCACCGGGCTGATCGGCGGCAAGGCAACCGGCATGCTGCTGGCCCGAGCCATTCTTAAAAAAACCGATCCGCGCTGGCAGACCCTGCTGGAGACCCATGATTCGTTTTACATCGGCTCCGATGTCTTTTACACCTTTGTCATCAACAACAGGTGCTGGTGGGAGCGTCACAAGATGAAATCCGCCCCCGACCCCTTCGCGGCGGCGGAGAAGATCCGGCAGCGCCTGCTGAAGGGCAAGTTTCAGCGCGATACCCTCGACCAGTTTCAGGAGGTGCTGAACTATTTCGGCCAGGCGCCGATCATCGTCCGCTCCAGCAGTCTGCTGGAGGATGCCTACGGCAATGCCTTTTCCGGTAAGTATGAAAGCGTCTTTCTCGCCAATCAGGGTTCGCCGGAGGAGCGGCTGGAAAGATTCAAAGAGGCGGTACGCATTGTCTACGCCAGCACCATGAGCCGCGACGTTCTTTCCTACCGGGCCCACCGGGGGCTGTGGAACCGCTACGAGGAAATGGCCCTGCTCGTCCAGCGGGTCTCCGGCGCCTTTTGCGGCACCCTCTATCTGCCCCATCTGGCCGGGGTCGGCTATTCCTACAATCCCTTTGTCTGGAATCGGGATATCGATCCCCGGGCCGGGGTGCTGCGGCTGGTCTTCGGCCTCGGCACCCGGGCGGTGGATCGACATGACGACGATTATACCCGCATCGTCGCCCTCAATGTTCCGTTGAAACGGCCGGAGGTGAGCGCCGATGAGGTGCACCGGCACAGTCAGCGCATCGTCGATGTCATCGATCTCGCCAACCGCCGCCAGGCCAGCGTCGCCTTTGAGCAGGTGGTCAGGACAATTCCGGGGTTGCCGGTGACTCTGCTGGCGGACCGGGATCAGGAGATGGAGGAGCGCGCGGAGCACCATGGCGTCAAAAACGTCTTCAGCTGGATGCTGACCTTCCGCAGGGTGCTGAAAAATACCCCGCTGGCCGGTGACATGCGGGAGATGATGGCGGTTCTGGCCCGGGCCTATGAGTATCCGGTGGACATCGAGTTTGCCGTCAATTTTGTCGCGGGCGAAAGCTACCGCATCAATCTTTTGCAATGCCGGCCCTTTCAGGTGCAGATGCCGTTGTCCGCCAATATGTTGCCCGAGGATATCGGTCCGGACGACATCGTCCTGCAAACCAGCGGCCCGATCATCGGTGAGGCGGCGGCCCAGCGGATCGACAGGGTGCTCTATGTCCGTCCGCAACGTTACAGTGCCATGACCAGGGCGGAGCGCTACGGCGTGGCCCGTCTGATCGGCGAGATCGTCAACAATGAGGGGGGGGCGTGCTGCACCATGCTGATCGGCCCCGGCCGCTGGGGCAGCAAAATGCCGGAGTTGGGCGTGCCGGTCACCTTCAGCGACGTCCGCCATGTCGCCGTGCTCTGCGAGCTGGCCGTCATGCATGACAGGTTGACGCCCGACATCTCGCTCGGCACCCATTTTTTTAATGATATCGTCGAAATGGGGATCATCTATCTGGGGGTTGATCCGGCCCGGGTCAATGACGGGCATTGCTTCAGGGAGGAGCTGCTGCTCAGCCTCCCCGATGCCCTCTCCGTCGGCCTGGCCCACGACAACCCCTGCGCCGCGGCGCTCCACCTCGTCGATCTACGCGCTCTCCGCCTACCGATGTTCCTGCATACAAACATAATGGAACAGAAGGGCATGATCTTTGTGGCCCGATCGTAGTCCCGAACGACCGGCCGGGGGCGACCAGCGGCGCGGGACTGAGGTTCAACACGTCAACAACAAGGGAGTACAAGTATATGTGTCGTCTTGCCTTGAAAACAGCACTCGTTCCCTTTTCACCCTTTTCCGTGCTGCAGGCCATGGAGGCCATGCAGGAGGGGTACGACGGCAGCGGGCTCGGCCTGCTTATGCGCGGGGTCGGTTTTGCCGATTACAGTTACCGCAACGGCGATCCGATTCTCTCCGGCATTGCCCACTCGAAAGAGGCGCTGGATCGGCTCAACGATGTTATGCGGGAAAAGGGATTTTCCAAGATCTACGACCATGACTTCAAGGCCCGCCCGGAACTGCTCGAAGTTGGAAATCGTTATAAATATTTCGTGCGGGTCTACCGGATGCCGAAACAGTGGGAGGGCTACGACCAGGCCCGCATCGAGCAGGAGCTGATGCTGACCCGGCTGCTGCTGCGCAGGCTCGGCGAGGAGAACAATGGCGATCTTTCGGTTTTTTCCGTCTGGCCGGATGTCATCATGATCAAGGAGATCGGCTGGCCGCTCGCCGTCGGCCAGGCGCTGGGACTGGACGACGATCGCATCCGGGCTCGACTGGTCATGGCCCAGGGGCGGCAGAATACCAACTGGGGCATCAATCTCCATGCCTGCCATCCCTTTTTTCTCCAGGGTATCGCTTCCATGACCAACGGTGAGAACACGGCCTTTGTCACCAATCGAGACTGGCTGCTTGGCCGCGATTTTCCCGGCTATTGCGGTTATCAGAGCGACAGCGAGGTTTTTGCCCATACCCTCCATTATGTCACCAGAAAACTCGGTCTGCCGCTTGCCGCCTATAAGCACGTCATCACCCCTCTCGGAACGGCCGAACTTGACCATCATCCCCAGGGTGAATTCCTCAAGGGGCTGCGCCATGTCTGCCGCAATCTGACCATCGACGGCCCGAACTGCACCATCGCCAGCCTGCCGGACGAGACCTGTCTGATGGTCATGGATCAGAAAAAGCTGCGTCCCGGCGTGATTGGCGGTAGGCCGGGGGAATGGGCGATGGCCTCGGAGATGTGCGGGGTGGCGGCTCTGGTGCCGGACCGTGATCCGGCCCTGGATTTCCAGCCCATGCGCCAGGACACGGTGGTGATCGGCCCGGCCCGGCAGCGCTACGAGGTGTGGTCCCAGGCGGAACCCCTGCCGCTGCTGCGGGCCGCAGGCTGAACCGGTCGCCGGTCACACCCACCAGATCTGGCGTTTGGCCGGATTGCCGATGAGATCAAATGAGTCGCCCGACTCCCGCAATACCTGGTCGAATTCCTCCAGGGTGAAATCGTACCCCTCGGCGTTGGCGGCGGCGACGAAATCCTCCTTGGCCTTGATGGCGTCATACCTGGCCCGCATGGAGTGATTGCCGCCGCCGGCAATGAGAAAGTTTTCCGCATTTTTTTTGGACATAAGAGATACCTCAGGCAAAATTGGTTATCGCACTGCCGGAATGTGCAGGGCATTCACGCCGCATCAGTGAAAAAGGCAGGGCAGGTTTTTCCATTCGACAATTTTCCTTGTCAGGCCACGCGGCTTCATGCCCATATCTTTTCCTCCTGATTGTTGGGAGCCTGCTGGAGTCTTCCGGCTCAACCCCCGGAACTGGTGGTGCGCAACGAGATGATTCCGTTCCAGTCGTAATAGGTGTTAACGGCATGTTTGTTTGCTCCTTCCTCGGTAACGCGTACGAATTTTTCGCCAAGGAAGATGACCGCTTCCTCATATGATTTGCCCTCGTTGATCTGCAGGGTGACGCCTTTTCGCAATTTGCGCGACATGGTGCCGTGCACGGGCATGGAGGCATATTCAAATATCTTTTCCCATGTGTTTTTCACGTTTTTTCCTTGTTGTCAAAGTGGGTGTTATGGTGTTGTCGCAAATTCGCCGCTGATTCATACCTCTTCCTCCTTGTTCCGGGTGGATATGATCCGCAAGCCGCAGGTTGCGGCGCAAAACATGGCGACGGGATCTCTCCTCTTTTTTCTCTCCGGCGGCGCACACGGAATGATTGCGGAGCATCCTTCCTCTATGCCGGGATACGATAGTCGGCGGCAGGTTCACCATCCTCAAGGCCGTCAAGGATGGTGTCGATGGCCTCGTGGCTGTCCACCCCCTTGAACCACCAGTTCTCAGGGTGAACGACCATAATCGGACCGCTTTCACACTGTTTGAGGCAAGTGGTCGCGGTGACGAGGCAATCGAGCCCGCGGTCGAGTATCTCCTCTTCCAGGTACTGGAGGAAGCCGTCGGTCTGCTTGTGGCAGATGCCTTTTTTGTCGCCCGCCACGCGAAAGCTCTGGCAGACGAGGATCTGCCGTTTCGGAATAGCCATTGTCGTCTCCTTTTTTGATATGGGTAATCGGTCGAAAGTGAATTATTTTTTGCATTTTCCTCTTCTGGCGCCACCATAAAGCGCATCCACCGCACCTTCGACGTTATCAGCGATGAGCAGCAGAGGCAGGCCGTGGCGGCCCAGGATTTCCCGCGGCCTGTGACCGGCGCTGGCGGCCAGCAGGACAAAACAATCCTTCAGGATCGCGGCCACCTGCTGCCAGCGGCTGTCACCGCCGCCCGGCGCGGGCAGCTCGCGGGGTTCGAGCAGACAGGCCAGACCGTCTTCCCTCGGCCCATAAACCAGGGCCTTGGTCGCCTGGCCGAGATGGAGGTCGATATCCATGCCGCTGGCACTGAGCACCGCCGCATTGGGCCGTTCCCTGCTCGGCCCGGGCAGGAGCGGACTTTCTCCTCCGGGCCGAGGGAGCATGTCGCCTTCGGCGGCATCGTCAGCCAGACAGGCAACCCTGATGTGCTGTCCGGCCCTTTTGACCAGGCCGGCCATTGTTGCCGTCGAGGGCTGGGACAGTTTTTTTTCATGGGTCAACCAGCCTCTGCCGGGCAGCAGGGTCAGATATTCGGCGCCACCTTCGGCCGCCAGGCGGGCAATTTTCTCAATCTCCCCCTCGTTGACCCCGGCATAAACCGAGGTGCGGATGGAAAAAGGAAGGCCTGCTGTTCTGCATGCTGAGATGGCCCCGGCCTGTTCGGCAAGGAGAACCCCGGCGCCCTTTGCCAGCGGCGTGTTGCGCTTTGCCGGTCGGATCCAGGCGTAGAGATTCTCCACGGACTCCGGTGACACCGCATCCACCAGCAGGGCGACCCTGGCGACTCCTTGTTTGGCCAGGCTGCCCGCCTGGTCGGCCAGGCCAAGGCCCAGGGTGGTCATGCAGATGGGCAGGTCCGGATAGTGGGTTCGGAGTCCGGCAAGGATCTCGACGGTCAGGGCCGGCGTTGCCAACGGATCGCCCGGGCCGTTGAGGTCGAGCCCGGCAATGTGTGTTCCGCGGGCCAGCAGATCGACAATCCAGGCAAGGACTCCATGGAGAGGAACTGCCGAAGGCAGTTTCTCCTCTCCGCAGAAACGGATGCGGGCGACGGCCTGGGGGGCCATCGGCAGGGTGAGCCACGCAGCCTTTTCTGGACAGCCGCCTTGCCGGGTTTTCGCAAAAGGAATAATGGTCACTGCGCCCTCCCAATGGAGTCCGGTTGCACATCTTTTTCCGGTTGTTGTTAGAGAACCAGCTCGAACTTCGTTTCCGGATCATCGCGGTCCTTGCGGTCAAGCAGGACGGTGAGGATCTTTTCGAGCAGGCGCAGACCGCCCTTGTAGCCAACCGTCGGAAAGTACTGGTGCCCCTGGCGGTCGAGGATGGGGAAACCCCAGCGGACAAAGGGAATGTCCTCGTCGCGGGCGATGTACTTGCAGTAGGTGTTGCCGATAAGGAGATCCACCGGCTCGTTCTTGATCCACTGGTGGAGCAGAAACATGTCACCCTTGGCCTTGACGTTGACCGGACAGCCCATGTCTGTGGTCAGCTCCTTGATCCGCTTCTCGAACTTCTTGCCCGGCGTGCCGGTAACGATGTGGACCGGTTTCATGTCCAGGGAGACGAGGAACTCGGTCATGGCGATGAGTTGGTCCGGATCACCGACCAGGGCAACCTTTCTGCCGTACAGGTACTGGTGCATGTCGGAAATCATGTCCACCAGCTGCCCCCGTTCCTTGAGGATCTCCTCGGGGATGGTGACCCCGGCGATGGTGCGCAGGGCGTCGATGAAACGATCGGTTGCCTTGAGACCAAAGGGCATGTCCAGTATGCTGCACGGCACCTTGCAGCTGGCGTCGAGTTCGCGGGCCGCGTCGGCGGAACACCATTCGCCCAGGGCGAGGGTGCCGATGGAATCACCGGTGGATTTCAGTTCGGCCACGGTGGTGCCGCCTTCCGGAAACATTTTGTACTCCCCGGACAACGGACCGTTCAGAACGCCCGAGGTGTCAGGGAAGAGGATCGTTTTGACCCCGATCAGCCCGGTGATCCGCTTGATCTCCTCCATGTCGGCCGGTTCCACCCAGCCGGGAATGATATTGACCTTGCCGTTCTTTCTGCCGATGGGTTCCGCCATCATGGCCATGGATTTGACCATGTTAGCAAAGCCGGTGACATGCGACCCTACATAGCTCGGGGTGGAGGCGCTGATCACATGCTTGCCCTGCGGGATTTTCCCTTCCGCCTCCGCTTTTTTTCTGATCTGGGGAAGATCATCGCCGATGGTTTCGGACAGGCAGGTGGTATGGACGGCGATTACGTCGGGGTTGTAGACGGTGAAGATATTGTTGATGGCCTGCAGCAGGTTCGCCTGGCCGCCGAATACCGAGGCGCCCTCGGTAAAGGAGCTGGTGGCCGCCGAGATCGGTTCCTTGTAGTGTCGGGTTAAGGTGCTGCGGTGATAGGCGCAGCAGCCCTGGGAACCATGACTGTGCGGCAGGCAGCCATGGATGCCGAGCGCCGCGTACATGGCGCCGATGGGCTGGCAGGTCTTGGCCGGGTTGATGGTCAAGGCCGATCGCTCGCTGATGTCAAGGGGTGTATGTCGAAGTAACATTGTCTTCCTCATGTTCGAAAAAAGTTGATGCGCCGTATGTGCTTCAACGTTCAAACGTTTATACGCTGGAACGTTGAAGCGTTCTTACTCCCAGTTGTACGACGCGGTGAGCTGGGGGTTTTCCTGCCAGGGCGCCTTCATGTAGCTCCAGACCCTGGAGTTGACCAGCCGGTCGATCTCCTTGTAGAAGTTGATGGCGCCGACAAACCCGGCATAAGGTCCGCCGGAGTCGTAGCTGTGCAGCTGTTTCATGGGGACGCCGAGCTTCTGGATGGAATATTTTTCCTTGATGCCGGCGCAGAAGATATCCGGTTTCAGCAGTTCCACCAGCTTTTCCGCCTCGTACTGGTTGAGGTCGTCGATGATGAGCGTGCCCTTGTCCATGTCCGGGGCAAGACCGTCGTAATGTTTGAACTGATAGCCGGCCTGTTCAAGGGCCTGCATCTCCTGGGCGCTTTTGCGCGGCCGGAAGCGACTGGCGTCCGGCTCGACCTCGATCTCCTCGATGTTGCGGCTGTCCGCGTCGATCTGGATATTGGGCAGCACCTGGCGTCCCTCATAGTCATCCTGATGGGCGAACTCGTAGCCGGCCGAGATGGTCTTCATGCCCAGCTCGGCAAAGAGATCCTGATAATGATGGGCCCGGGAGCCGCCGACAAAGAGCATGGCGGTCTTGCCCTCGGTACGCGGCCGGATTTCGGCAAGCGCTGCCTCCACCGCCGGCATCTCCTCGGCAATAACCGCCTCCACCCGGTCAATCAGTTCCTGCTCGCCGAAATACGCGGCAATCTTGCGCAGGGATTTGGCGGTGGACTTGGCGCCGATGAAATTCACCTTGATCCAGGGGATGCCGTATTTGGTTTCCATCATGTCCGCCACATAGTTGATGGAACGGTGGCACATGACCGCATTCAGATCCGCAGTATGGGCCGAGGCGAACTGGTCGTAGGTCGAGTTGCCGGAGAAGGTCGAAATGCAGGTGATGCCGCATTTGTTGAAGATCCGGTCGATCTCAAACCCGTCGCCGCCGATGTTGTATTCGCCGAGCAGGTTGATCTTGTATTTGCCCGGTTTTGCCTCATCATTCTCGCCGACGATGTGGCGGAAAACCTGGTTGTTGGCGATGTGATGGCCGGCCGACTGGGAGACGCCCTTGTAGCCCTCGCAGGAAAAGGCGTAGACATTGCAATCGCCGAATTTTTCCTTCATCCTGGCGGTGACCGTGTGGATGTCGTCACCGATCAGCCCCACCGGGCAGGTGGCGAAAACGGCGATGGATTTGGGGTGGAAGAGGTCGTAGGCCTCCTGGATCGCCTTTTCCAGCTTCTTTTCGCCGCCGAAGATGATGTCCGAATCCTGCATGTCCGTGGAAAAGCAGTAGGTCATGTAGTTCTCGCCGTCCGGGCCGGCATCGGTCTGGTTGCGTCGGGTCAGCCAGGCGTAGAAGCTGCAGCCGATGGGGCCGTGCACCAGGTTGACGATATCACGGGTCGGGCCCATGATGACGCCCTTGCAGCCGGCGTAGGTGCAGCCGCGCATGGTGATGATGCCCGGGATGGTGCGGACGTTGGCGGTGAGCGTCGGCGTGTCGTTCTGCCGGGCCTCGTTGATCATGATCTGCTTGGCGCGCTTGCGGGCCACCTTGGGCGGATATCTCTTCAACAGTTCCGCCTTGATGTCGGTGGGGTCCCACTGCATCATTTTTTTCTGTGCATGTGTTGTCATATTGGTCTCCTTGCGCGTCAGGCGATGGCCTTGGCCCCGGTTTCGCCGGTGCGGACGCGGACGGCGTCGGCCATGGGCAGGACGAAGATCTTGCCGTCGCCGGGTTTGCCGGTTTGATTGGTGATGATGATCGACCGCACCACGTCGTCAACGAGATCATCCTCGACCACCACCGTTATCATGCGCTTGGCGTAGAGTTTGCCCTTTTCACCAAGCAGGGCGGCGGCCTCTTCATAGCCCTGCTGGGCGCCTTCGAGGATGGCCGGGTTGACGAAGCCCTTGCCGCGGCCGTGGGCCTCGTGGGCAAAGAAGGCGTCGATGCCGGCATCGGTCAGGGCCTGTTTGGTCTGGTTCATCATGTTGATTCGCACAACGGCGATGACCTCCTTCATGCCGCAACCTCCGAGGGTGGATTGCCGTTTTCCCTGATGCCGGAACTGATGGTCCAGGATTCCTCAACGGCGGAGATGAAAATCTTGCCGTCGCCGAAGGCCCCCTTTTCGCCGGAGCGGGCGGTGCGCATGATGGTGTCGATGACGAATTCCTTTTCCTCCGGCTTGACCACGCTCATCAGCATCATCTTGGGGATTTCGTCATAGGTGACCTCGCCGATCTTGATGCCGCGCTGCTTGCCGCGGCCGGCGACGGCAAATTTGGTGACGGCCGGAAAGCCGGCGTCCATCAGGGCGGCAAGGATCTTGTCCGCTTTTTCTGGTCGTACAATTGCTCTGATCATCGTCAACATAGTGATTTCTCCAGTAGGGGTATACATTTCAGCGTTTCAGCGGTTGCGCGCTGCAACGTGTGAACGTTTGATCAATCTTTTTTACGCCGCTTCCATCAGGCCGTAGCTCATCAGCAGCTGTTCCAGCTCCTCGATCTCCAGCGGTTTAGGGACAACGAACATCTTGTTTTCGTCAATGGCCCTGGCCAGACCGCGGTAATGGTCGGCCTGCGGCACGGTGGGGTTCCATTCGATAACCGTCTTGCGGTTGATCTCCGCCCGCTGGACGTCATTGTCGCGCGGGACAAAGTAGATCATCTGGGTGCCGAGTTTTTTGGCGAATTCCTCGATCATTTCCCGTTCGTTGTCGACGTTGCGGGAGTTGCAGATCAGTCCGCCCAATCGGACATTGCCGGATTTGGCGAATTTGACGATACCCTTGCTGATGTTGTTGGCGGCGTACATGGCCATCATCTCGCCGGAGCAGACGATGTAGATCTCCTCGGCCTTGCCGTCGCGGATCGGCATGGCAAAGCCGCCGCAGACCACGTCGCCCAATACGTCGTAGAAGGCATAGTCGAGCCCTTCGCTTTCCTCGTAGGCGCCCAGCGATTCGAGCATGTTGATGGAGGTGATGATGCCGCGGCCGGCGCAGCCGACCCCCGGCTCCGGGCCGCCTGATTCAACGCAGAGGGTGCCGCCGTAGCCGATTTTGCGGATATCGTCGAGTTCGACGTCCTCGCCTTCCTCGCGCAGGGTGTCGAGCACCGATTTCTGGGCGAGGCCGCCGAGCAGCAGACGGGTCGAGTCCGCCTTGGGGTCGCAACCCACCACCATGACCTTTCGTCCCATTTCCACCAATCCTGCCACGGTGTTCTGGGTGGTGGTCGATTTGCCGATGCCGCCTTTGCCGTAAATTGCTACCTTTCTCATGATCGTCTCTCCTTCGGGGTGTATGCGAAAATCCTTTGGTTGTTGTCGTGCACTGTGTCCGGATTTTCATGGTTGCCTGGCAAGCGCACCAGCGCGATGGCTGATGGCGCTGTCTTTTGCTTTCCCCATATGGCAAGCGACGTGCCAGAGGCTGGAAAAAATTTTTTTTATTGTTGTTTCAGATTGTTATGCCGAAATTACGGGGTTTTTCCTCTGCCGGCGCCTGCAACGATCAGGGGCGCCATCTGTCGCAAAGATGACAAAAATGAACAGCGCCTACCTTTTTGTCGAAACGAAAAGGACGGGTGGAGGCGAGGGGTTGTATTACAGAAAAGTATTTTTTTTATTGTAAATATTTCGATGTTGTAATGATGCGGTAGGTAAGCAAGAGAGGTTGTCAGATTTTATTCTTTAATTTCGATGCGTTACTTTCGGTGACAACGAATTGTGTCGGTGGAATGTAAATTGCAAACAACAAGAGTGAAAAGTGTGTCAACCAGTTCGCAAGCTGCCGGGCCAGGCGCCCGTTACGGAGAAACCATGTCAGACCCGCATCCTGTCGCCGGCCCAGGTGCCGGCAATATCCTCGCCCTCGAATTGCAGGCCCTTGCCGAAATCTGCCAGCTGATCGGTTCGGCCGTTCACCTGGATACCACCCTGGGCAAGATCCTCCGCATTCTTCATGATGTCCTGCGCATGGAGCGTGCGACCCTGATGCTGCTCGACAGCAGCGGCACCCGGCTCGTCATCCGTGCCTCCTACGGTCTGACCGTGGAGGAGGAGCAGCGCGGCGTTTACGGCCTGGGCGAAGGGGTGAGCGGTCAGATTTTTCGGACCGCCTCACCTTTTGTCGTGCCGGATATCAAAAGCGAACCGCTCTTTCTCAACCGCACCGGCTCACGCTCCGCCATCAGCAAGGAGAAGATTTCCTTTCTCGGGGTGCCGGTCATCCTGGCCGGGGATACGGTCGGGGTGCTCAGTGTCGACCGGCTGTTCGGCGTCGATGTCTCCTTTGAGGAGGACATCCGTTTTCTCACCATGGTCGCCACCCTGATCGGCCAGTTTCTCAGTCTGCACCGGGCGATTGTCCGCAAGGAGGCGGTGCTGGTGGAAGAGAACAGGAGTCTCAAGGCAGAGCTGCACGGGCGCTTCAACCGGCATTACATCATCGGCCAGAGCAAGCCCATGCAGGAGCTGTTCTGGAGTATCGAAAAGGTGGCGCCGAGCCGGGCCACCGTTCTGCTGCTCGGCGAGTCGGGCACCGGCAAGGAACTGGTCGCCCGGGCCATCCATCAGGCCAGTCCGCGCAAGGAGAAGGCCTTTATCAAGGTGAACTGCGCGGCCCTGCCGGAGAATCTGCTGGAAAGCGAACTGCTCGGCCATGAAAAGGGGGCGTTCACCGGCGCAATCAGCGCCAGGCCCGGCCGTTTCGAGCTGGCCGACGGTGGCACTCTCTTTCTCGACGAGATCGGCGAGTTGCCTCTGCCCCTGCAGGCCAAGCTCCTGCGGGTGCTGCAGGAGCGGCAGTTCGAGCGGCTCGGCGGCACCCGCACCCTGATGGTGGACGTGCGCCTTGTCGCCGCTACCAATGTCCATCTCGAGGAGGCGGTGGCGGCCGGCGCCTTCCGCAACGACCTCTACTACCGCCTCAACGTTGTCCCTCTCACCCTGCCGCCCCTGCGCGAGCGTCGGGAGGATATTCCTCTGCTCGTCGATCATTTTCTCCGGTCGAGCAACCGACACAATGAAAAGAAGGTCAAGCTGACCAGGGAATTTCTCGATTTTCTGACCGACTACGACTGGCCGGGCAATGTCCGGGAGTTGCAGAATTTGATGGAGCGCCTGGTGATTTTAAATGACAGCGGCTGGCTGCAGATCGCCGATCTGCCGGATCATCTGTTTGCGCCGGGCGGCGGCATCCGCAAAGAGGAGGTCCGGCCAGCGCCGGTTGGGGCGGCAACTGCCCCCCGATCCGTTGGACGGGCCTTAAAGGATATGGAGCGGGCCGAAATCGAGGCGGCGCTCAAACGCCATGGCTGGGTACAGGCCCGGGCCGCCCGTGAGCTGGGCCTGACCCAGCGGCAGATCGGCTACCGGATGAAGAAGCTCGGCCTCGAACGGCCGGAACAGTGGTAGTGAATCGAACGCGCCGTCCGGTTGTCGATCCTGCTACATGGCGACAAGGCTTCGTAATTCGTCGTCGTCAAGGGGCCGCTTCCTGCTGTTTGCCTGCTGGCGGACCAGGGTGGTGAGTCGCTCCATCTCCTTTTCCTCCAGGGTGATACCGAGGCCGCGCAGGCGGTCGCTCACCGCCCTTTTCCCGGCCTTGCCGCCGAGCAGCAGCCGGCGGCATCCCCCAACCCGGATCGGATCGTAGGGCTCGTAGGTGGCCGGATTGCGCACCAGGCCCTGCAGGTGCAGGCCGGTTTCGCAGGTGAAGATTGCCTCGCCCACCACCGGATGGCAGTCGGCAATGGTCCGGTTGGCCGTTTTTGCCACGATCCGGCACAGGCTGCGCAGGTAGTGGGTCTGGTATGATCGGCTGTGGCGGCCCAGGGCCAGATAGCCGACGATCTCCTCCAGCCGGCTGTTGCCGGCCCGTTCCCCCAGTCCCAGCACGGTGGCGTCGGCCCACTGGGCGCCGGCCTCCAGAGCGGCAATGGCGTTGGCCGTGGCCATGCCGAAGTCGTTGTGGGTGTGGACGCCTATTTCCAGTGAAGAACATCGGGCGGTTTCCCGCACCAGGGCGGAGATCATGGCCGGGCTGGCAATGCCCACCGTGTCGGCCAGGCGCAGGCGATGGGCGCCGGCCTCGGCCGCGGTGCGGGCCAGCTGGATGAGAAAGGGCAGTTCCGCCCGGGTGGCGTCCTCCAAACCCACCGAAACAGTGCCGATGCCACCGCGAATTGCCTGCTCGATTGCCTGGCGCAGCTTTTCTTCGACCCACTGCCGGTCGCGGCCCAGCCGGTCGCGGATGTGCAGATCCGAGGCCGGGATGGAGAGCGAGAGGACATCCGGACCAAGCCGGACCGCGTGGTCAATGTCCTCGGGTCGGCAGCGGCACCAGAGGGCGAGCCGGCTTGAGCGGATCGAGCCTCGGCAGCGCCGCATGAGTTCGTTCAAATCCCGGTCGCGCGGTGTGGCAATGCCGAGTTCGATCTCCTCGATGCCCAGCCGATCAAGCAGTCGGGCGATGGCCACCTTGGCGGCCGGAGAGAAGGCGACCCCCGGGGTCTGCGCCCCTTCGCGCAGGGTGCTGTCAATGATTCCCTTCATGGTGGCAATTTCCTTTACCAAAGGAGGTCAACGACAATGGCGATGAACGAGGTGACGAAGATGAAGAGGTAGTTCAGGTTTTCCCGCGATTTCTGCAGGGAATCGAGGAGATAGCAGAGGGCCAGGCGGTCGGCCTCGGCCAGGGAGGCTCCTTGGCGCACCTTGGTGAGCAGGTCGAAATCGTTGATCGTTCTCCGTCGTTTTCTGGCGATGGTGTAACGAAAGGAGAAAAAGAGGATGTAGCCGACGACGCCGGCGTACCAGGTGGCGCGGAAGAGCTCCGGCCGGAAATCCTGGACCGCCATCAAGACCCGGAAGGAGAGGGCGGAGAGGAGGCCGATGATGAAAAAGAGATTGATCACCCCGGCCGGCAGGGTGTGGGGCGCATGGGGGGCCGTCGCCGTGGCGATCTGTCCGGATTTCATCTCATGACTCCTCGATCTGGCGACGGAACCAGGCAAGCTGCCGGTCCCGGATCTGTTTCATGTTAAGAAAATAGATGTCCTGCGGGAAGAGCAGTTCGGCCACCCCGGTGTCGAAAATGCGCTTGACCTCGTATTCGTCATGGGACACATCCCGCTGATAGATGTAGTTGAGGTAGCTCTCGTAGGTGTGAACGATAAATTCCACCCGCATGCCGCCCAGCCGGGCAAAGAACTTGAACATGGCGGTGGCGGCCGAGCTGCCGATGTTGCGGCCTGCCCGCCGCACCCCGGTCAGCGAGTCCGAAATATCCTCCAGGGACATGAAGGAATTGGCGGCAATGGCGCTGCTGGTCAGGTGCTTCTGGAAGATTTTGATGTCCTGGGGGGTGGCCAGCACCCCCATCAGTCCCAGCTCGTCATCGACCGCCACTGCCGGATTTTCCTCGCCCTTGCGCAAAAGCTTCAGCACCTTCGCCTCCGGCGGTTTCTTGCGGATGGAGACATAGATCGGGATCTCGCGGCCGTCGGCGGTGAAGCGTCGTCGCTTGATCAGGGTCAGCTTCTGGCCCGGTGCGAGGGTCACCTGTTCCGCCTCCTCGCGGGAGATGACCCGGAGGTCCCGGCAGGTGAAGTTCTGCGGTTCATGACTGCTCAGCAGATAGACGATTTCCAGCTCGCCGATTCTGTTTTTCGTGCTCCAGACATAGTCATTGAGAAAATCGAGAAAGCGGGCGAACTTGTTTTCAATACCCGTTTCCCGTTCCCTCTGGTCGATGGAGCCGGCCAGGTGCATGAGAATGAGTTTGCGTTTGGCCTCGAAGCGCGCTTTCTGGTGGTAGCGATCGTCAAAGACGATAAGGAGCAGCTCCGCGGGACTGCTGGTGGCGTCGATCTCGTTGGTCATCTCGATATGGGCGCTGTAGTTGGCCAGGACCTTGCTCCGCAGGTAGCGAATGACGCCGTCGGCGGTGCGTGAGTAGTTGTTGACCCGGGTGATGATCTCCCGCTCGGTGCCTTCGATGCCGAACATGTTGCCAAGCAGCATGTAGGCCCGTTTTTCGATGATCTCACGCCGGGCTCGGTCGCGCAGCAGCTTGCTGATCTCGGCAAAGGAGCGGACGTCGAGAAATTCGAAGATCTGATTGCGGATGATGCGGTATTTGGTTGCCAGTTCTCCCCGGCCGAGCCGGGTCGCCATGGCGCGTGCCTGTCGACTGAAGGTCCGGTCCGGCAGGATGCTGGCCTCGGTGGCAAAGGGACCCTGCTGGTTGAGGAGGAGAAACATGTTGTCCTGGTGGCTGCGCGTCATGAAAGGGCCTCACCATCGTCTGGATCGGGGGGGGGGAAAGTCAGGTCAATCGAGCCTTGTTGCGGATGATGGTAATAAAATTTTCAAAAAATTGCTCGAACTGTCGCGCCATTTCATGGTGGCGGCTGGTCGCCTCGGCCAGGATGAGGCGGGGGTTGATGTTCTTGTCCGGCAGCGACTGCAGCCAGTCCGCGTCTTCCCGCAGCCAGTCGGTCACGTCGGCCGGGTGGGCGGCATGGTTGTCGAACTGGACGCCGATGATGTGCGGCCGGTCCTCCAGGGTAAAGGCCTCCACCTGGCATTCCCTGGATGTCGCCAGGATGTGAAAATGGCGCGGCACCGGGGGCAGCACCGCCTGACCATGCCACTTGAACAGGGGGAAATGGCTGGCGATGCCGGCAAAGATCGGATGGCGACGACCGTTGCCGGTCAGGAGTCCTTCGGTGAAGCCGATGCTGTGGCAGAAATTGGGGCCGATCCGGGCGCCGAGGGCGTCGGCAAGGAGCTGATGGCCGAGACAGATGCCGAGGCACGGCTTGCCGGTGGCGAGCCAGTTGCGGATCGCCGCCTTTTCCTCGCGCAGAAAGGGGTACTGCGCTTCCTGATCGACATTGGGGCCGCCGCCCAGGATGATGAGCCCGTCGTAAAAGGTGAAATCCGGGATGGGGTCCTGCCAGACCCGGACCAGCCTGGCCTCCACCCCACAGCGGGCAATGGCTGTTTGCAGGAATTTTCCCGGGCCTTCCCAGGAAACATGCTGGAAGATGGCGAGTTTTGTCATGGCGGTCGGATAGATCGGCTGGAAAATGGCGCGCAGAACGGAGAGGGAGACCGCCTGCGCGCCTGGTGGCGGCGCTGGGGGCGTCGGTTTAGAAAGACATGCTCAAGGTCACGCCGCCGTAAACGAAATCGCTGTCCTTGCCGTTGGCGCTGCCCGCCTCGATGACATCCTTGGCGTCGCTGGTCAGCGGGAAGGAGTAGGAAAGCATCGGGGTGACGGAGAAGTAGTCGGTCACCGGGAAAGTCATGGAGGCGGAGATCACGCCGTCGTGAAAGGCGCTGTAGGCGTCGGACGGATCATCCGGGTCGGCCATGGTGTCCTCGTCGTCGATGGCGTAGTAGCCGACTTTTGCCCCGAGATCGAGAGCAAGCTGTTCGGTGACGGCAAAGGAGTGGGAAACGCCGAGCGACAGATACCAGCCCGGCGCCGCGTCATAGTCCCGGTAAATGGTCAGCGAGGGAGACAGCAGGGTTTTCAGCGTCGCACTGGCATAGACCTCCTGGGTGTCCTGCACCCCGTCCACGGCATAGTAGATGTAACCGACGCCGTAATCGGCAAAGGAGCAGGAGTTGCCCCAGGAGAGGGTCATGTCCGTTTCGTTCCAGCTGCTCGATCCCTCGTCGACACCGCCGAGGAACTCATGCTCGTCGGTGTCGAGGTTGCCCCAGAGGTTAAAGCCGAAGCCTTTGTAGGCAACGGTCATGGAGGGCTGCAGGACGATGCTGTCCTTGCTGAACTCAAAACCGCGCCAGACGTATTTGGTGAGGGCCGCGACACTGAGATCGGCGGTGGGTTTCTCTTCTTCCGCCAGGGCGGCGGAGGCGAAAAGAGGGCTGACTGCCAGGCCGAGAAGGGCGATGCTGCCGAGGGTGCGGATACTCTTTCTCATTTTCTTTCTCCTTGAAAGATGGATTGGTTGCGGAGCCCCGGCCCGTCGTTGGTAGGCCGGGGGCTTCATGCGGCCCGGATGGGCGACCGCTGCGTGTTAATATCTGTATGCTGACTCACCGTGGCTTGATGTGTCAAGCCCCTGGCGTTCCTCTTCCTCGGTTACCCGCAGGCCGATGACCATGTCCACCAGCTTGTAGGCGATGACCGAGACCACCGCGGACCAGACGATGGTGGTGCCGACGCCCCAGAGCTGACTGATGACCTGGCCGCTGGTGGAAAAGGCGGCTGCGCTGTTTGTTACATAGTCATAGACCCCGACGCCGCCCAGGGCGGGATTGGCGAAGATGCCGGTGAGCACTGCGCCGAGGATGCCGCCGACCCCGTGTACGCCGAAGACGTCGAGGGCGTCGTCGGCGCCGAGCATCCGTTTGAGGCCGTTAACGCCCCAGAGGCAGAGCATGCCGGCGATGAGCCCGATGACCAGGGCGCCGCCGATGCCGACAAAGCCGCAGGCCGGGGTGATTGCCACCAGACCGGCCACTGCACCAGAGGCGGCGCCGAGCATGGACGGCTTGCCCTTGAGTACCCATTCCAGGAAGAGCCAGGCGAGGGCGGCGGCCGCCGTGGCAGTCATGGTGTTGCCGAACGCCAGCGCGGCGAGCCCGGTGGCCTCGAGATTGGAGCCGGCATTGAAGCCGAACCAGCCAACCCAGAGGAGAGAAGCGCCGATCATGGTCATGGTAAGGCTGTGCGGGGCCATGGACTCCTTGCCGTAGCCAACCCGTTTGCCGACCATGAAGGCGCCGATCAGACCGGCGATGGCGGCGTTGATATGAACCACGGTGCCGCCGGCAAAATCAAGGGCCCCTTTCTGAAAGAGGAAACCGGCGGTGGCGGCTGCCCTGGCTCCTGCCTCGGCGTCGGTATACGCGTCGGGGCCGGCCCAGAACCAGACCATATGGGCCGCCGGCAGGTAGGAGAAGGTGAACCAGAGGACGATAAAGGCCAGCACCGCTGAGAACTTCATCCGCTCGGCAAAGGCGCCGAGGATGAGGGCCGGGGTGATGGCGGCAAAGGTCGCCTGGAAGAAGATGTAGACATATTCCGGGATGACGACGCCCTTGCTGAAGGTGGCCGCCACCGAATCAATGGTCACACCTTTGAGGAACATCTTGCTCAACCCGCCGAAAAAGGCGTTGCCCTCGGTGAAGGCGATGCTGTAGCCGTAGATCACCCACAGCACGATGCAGAGGCAGAAGACGGTAAAGACCTGCATGAGCAGGGAAAGCATGTTTTTGGTGCGCACCAGGCCGCCATAAAAAAGGGCAAGCCCGGGAATGGTCATCAGGGATACCAGCACGGTGGCGACGATCATCCAGGCGGTGTCGCCCTTGTCGGGCACCGGGACATCGGCGGCGAAGACGGTGCCGGCGAAAGCGGCGAACAGGAGCGCCGCGGCGAGAACGGAAAGGGGTAAAAGTGGTTTTTTCATGATAGGTCACCAGTGATAAAGTGGATTGATCGGTGTTTGGCTGACTCAGATGGCGTCATTGTCTTTTTCGCCCGTCCTGATGCGGCAGACGGACTCGACCGGCATGACGAAGATCTTGCCGTCGCCGATCTTGCCGGTTTTCGCGGTCTTGATGATGGTGTCCGTTACCTCGGCGACCCGCTCGGACTGGCAGACGATTTCCACCTTGACCTTGGGGATGAAATCCACCACATACTCGGCGCCGCGATAAATTTCCTTGTGGCCCTTCTGACGGCCGAACCCCTTGACCTCGGTGACGGTCATCCCGTGGACGCCGAGGTCGTGCAGGGCCTCTTTCAGCTCGTCAAGTTTGAATGGTTTGATGATCGCTTCTATTTTTTTCATGGCATTTCCTCCTTACAGGTGCCGTGGGTTGCTGTGTTGCTGTTGTGAGATGCCAGTAGTGTGCCATTGTTGATCGTTTGGGAAATTTTGTTTCTAGAATATTGATTTTGAAAGAAAAACTTTGCGACTCGACTTGCCGTGTTCGCGCTGATATCATCATTTTGTTACAATAGTGTAATTTTAATTTATTTCAATTGTTCAAAATTGTCGTTTCTGGCGGGATTGGCCTTTGGGGCTGACGGCAATCCGCTGTCGTGCCCGGTTTCGTCCGCTTTCGTTCCGTCAAGACGGGAGTGGCGGCCGGCAGCGACTGCTGCGGCGATTTGTTTTACAAAAATGTAAAAAGAGAGGAGGGGGTGGGGGGCTGCGGGAACCAGTGTCTGCCCACCTTCCTGGGTTAAAAATGAGCGTTGGTGATAAAAAGTTCACCGGCCGGGAGAGCCGGGGCATTGAGGGAGTTGCAGCAGGGTGCGATTGTCGATAACAACAGAATTCGCTGACCTCGGCGGGACGGCAGACCCGCAAGCGCTCATCAACGGGGAAGCCCCGCAGGCGTCGGCAGCCTGTGGCCGATCCGGTCGGCGAATTCTGTTGACAGGATTTTACCGCTGGAACGAGGGCAAGTCAAATGATTGCTGAATGCCCATCGCGCAACACTGTATGGGGCATCGGGATCGCTTCAATGAGGCCGGGGCATTTCTGCCCCGGAAAACGCCGAGCCGGAGCGGCGAGCATCTCGGCATCATGGACGGGC
This sequence comes from Thermodesulfobacteriota bacterium, assembly GCA_049323655.1. Lineage (GTDB taxonomy): Bacteria > Desulfobacterota > Desulfobulbia > Desulfobulbales > SURF-16 > DB1. Next base: position 36,747 of record JBMONO010000020.1, read on the forward strand.
TTCAATGAGGCCGGGGCATTTCTGCCCCGGAAAACGCTGGTCAACGCAAAATATGCTTTGAAATCGCAGTACTGGCTTCAATGAGGCCGGGGCATTTCTGCCCCGGAAAACACCGCGTCTGCGCCGCCCTGGGCGTGCGCCTGGTGGCGCTTCAATGAGGCCGGGGCATTTCTGCCCCGGAAAACCCAGCCCGGCGCCAGCACCTGGCCGGGGACCAGCCGGCTTCAATGAGGCCGGGGCATTTCTGCCCCGGAAAACAGGGAGGTGTGGTTTTGCGGGGTGGAGCAGTCCGGGCTTCAATGAGGCCGGGGCATTTCTGCCCCGGAAAACCCTCGTATCCAGGGCCGGTCTTGCAGCACTCCTCGATGCTTCAATGAGGCCGGGGCATTTCTGCCCCGGAAAACATCTGTCCGGCCTGGCTGATTATGCCACGGCCCGCACGCTTCAATGAGGCCGGGGCATTTCTGCCCCGGAAAACCTCTGATGTGTCCGATGCCATTGTCGCCGCTCTGGGGGGCTTCAATGAGGCCGGGGCATTTCTGCCCCGGAAAACTATGGCCTGGGCGACATCGGTGGCGCGGCTGGCGAAGCTTCAATGAGGCCGGGGCATTTCTGCCCCGGAAAACTCGAAGGATGATGTCGCAACGGCCTCGGAGGAGCAGCTTCAATGAGGCCGGGGCATTTCTGCCCCGGAAAACTGGTTCTAAATTGCAGCTCCTGCTGTTGCAGGTCAAGGCTTCAATGAGGCCGGGGCATTTCTGCCCCGGAAAACAGACGGTGACAGTCTCCGGTGAAGGGGCGTGGTCATGCTTCAATGAGGCCGGGGCATTTCTGCCCCGGAAAACGGCCTTCGGTTCCGCATCGGAGAAGATCGAGCGGCTGCTTCAATGAGGCCGGGGCATTTCTGCCCCGGAAAACACGCCAAGGGTAACCTGACGCCGGATTTGAAACGATGCTTCAATGAGGCCGGGGCATTTCTGCCCCGGAAAACGCCGCACGAGTTCATGCGACACGGCCCGATTGACGAGCTTCAATGAGGCCGGGGCATTTCTGCCCCGGAAAACACCGATCGGCAGCACC
>JBMONO010000020.1:37926-87858 GCA_049323655.1 Thermodesulfobacteriota bacterium
AGAGCCTGATCACGTCGCTTCAATGAGGCCGGGGCATTTCTGCCCCGGAAAACCCCATGAAATCCTTTGCCGTGCGGCGGCAAGGACATGCTTCAATGAGGCCGGGGCATTTCTGCCCCGGAAAACGTTCTCCCGCGCCCGTCAGCCGTGGTTTTTTTACGCCCGCTTCAATGAGGCCGGGGCATTTCTGCCCCGGAAAACCTACAAGGATGGTTCGCCGGTTGTCTCAGCGGCCGCTTCAATGAGGCCGGGGCATTTCTGCCCCGGAAAACGCCGGGGAGGGTGTGCGCCACGACAGCGTAGCGTTGCTTCAATGAGGCCGGGGCATTTCTGCCCCGGAAAACGCAGTGTATGACTTTCGACCAGATCATGAAATCCTTCCCGCTTCAATGAGGCCGGGGCATTTCTGCCCCGGAAAACGACATGCCGGCGCGGCTCCCGGCGGCCAGGAAGGAAGCTTCAATGAGGCCGGGGCATTTCTGCCCCGGAAAACCGGCGGTGAGAGATAGCACCTCATGGCCGTCGCCGACGCTTCAATGAGGCCGGGGCATTTCTGCCCCGGAAAACTAGAAGCCCTATTCTTTTCGAGAGTGCTTCTGTAATTGCTTCAATGAGGCCGGGGCATTTCTGCCCCGGAAAACGCCGTCCCTGGCCGAACTGAAAGGAGGCGGCATGAGGCTTCAATGAGGCCGGGGCATTTCTGCCCCGGAAAACATGTGAGCGGAGGGGGAATGGATGAAAGAGATCAAGCTTCAATGAGGCCGGGGCATTTCTGCCCCGGAAAACTGCATATTTTTCCTCGTTATTCTTGCAAACAACCGGCTTCAATGAGGCCGGGGCATTTCTGCCCCGGAAAACGCAGATCGGGGCGCGCATCCGCGAGGACCAAAAGCCGCTTCAATGAGGCCGGGGCATTTCTGCCCCGGAAAACTGGTGTTGCTGCTGGGGTCTTGCAGGCGTTGCGTGGCTTCAATGAGGCCGGGGCATTTCTGCCCCGGAAAACGTCTGATCTCGCGGCAGACCGGCGGGGCGAAGGCGATGCTTCAATGAGGCCGGGGCATTTCTGCCCCGGAAAACAGGGTCAACCTACCACTACATTTTTGCGTTATTGGTGGCTTCAATGAGGCCGGGGCATTTCTGCCCCGGAAAACCTGGATGTCTCGGTGATCGATGTCGACGAGGCGGTGGAGCTTCAATGAGGCCGGGGCATTTCTGCCCCGGAAAACGACTCCTGCAGGCCGCGTCCATGTCCCGGACGAAGTGCTTCAATGAGGCCGGGGCATTTCTGCCCCGGAAAACTTCTCTAGCTCGTTTTTCCACGCCATCATCCTGGAGAGCTTCAATGAGGCCGGGGCATTTCTGCCCCGGAAAACTATTTGGACGTTTCACGGCAAGACTGGGCTGCCATAGCTTCAATGAGGCCGGGGCATTTCTGCCCCGGAAAACCTCCCGCGACCGGTTGCGGCTGCCCATGCCGAACCAGCTTCAATGAGGCCGGGGCATTTCTGCCCCGGAAAACGCCGGATGCACCTTGCCGGGCTTGCCGGCCTCGCAGATGCTTCAATGAGGCCGGGGCATTTCTGCCCCGGAAAACGATGGTGCGCAACGGCTGACAAAGGAGACCGGCATGGCTTCAATGAGGCCGGGGCATTTCTGCCCCGGAAAACAGCTGGTCAACGGTGACCGGTTCGCCGATCCCCGGGCTTCAATGAGGCCGGGGCATTTCTGCCCCGGAAAACCAAATAGGCGCCATCTTCATTCTTGCGGTAATAGGTGGCTTCAATGAGGCCGGGGCATTTCTGCCCCGGAAAACACCTCGGAGACGCGGCAATAGACTGGCTCCGCCAGGCTTCAATGAGGCCGGGGCATTTCTGCCCCGGAAAACTCCTCTCGTCGCTCTGCCGGTACACCTCGCCATGATGCTTCAATGAGGCCGGGGCATTTCTGCCCCGGAAAACCGCCCCGTGGCGGGGCCGTGCAGTGCGTGGTGTGCCGGGCATGGTTGCGATAGCTTCATTATAGCAGAGCGCCCCGGCAGGGAACAGCCGATCATCGTCTTTTCCTGCAAAAAAATATGTCGTGTTATCAAAGAGCTGGGCGGTGACGAGCGCTGCCCGGCCATTGCGCGTTACCGGAGCGCTCGATTCCCGTCGGCGCAGTCAGACAATGACCGGCAGGCGTTCCGGCGGCCGGTAGGCAATGCCGATACTGACGACCGCCGGTGCCGCTCCGCCTGTCGCCGGGCCGAGATCGATGATCAGCACATGATCTTCAGCGGTATTGACGATGTCCCGCACCGTCGCCTCCAGGCTCACCAGTCGTCGTCTGCTCAGACGGCAGTGAAAGACCGAGAGTTGCAGCCATTCGCCGTAACCGCGCATGGCTCGGTAAAGCCGCCGCCAGCGGCGGGGTTCGCGGATGTCGTAACTGATGAGATAGAACCGTTCGTCCTTTGCCTTCATCGGGTCAGAAAATTCGGATAGCGGGTAATCTCCCCGGCAAGATAACGGGCGAGCAGGCGGGCCTGGACCTCGAAAACCCGGCGGTAACTGATACGGTAGCCGAAGACCGGGTGGGTCACCTCCTGTTCCAGCCGGCGATCGAGGCAGGCGATGAAGCGTCGGCGCGCTGCTTCCTTCATGGCGCAACTGCCGGCGGCATAAACAAAATCCTCCTGTTTCACCTCGCCGTTGTTCACTGCCATGATCACCGCCGAATCGGCCACCAGGGGGCGAAACGGTTCCATCAGGTCCAGGGCCAGTGCCGGTCGGCCGAAGCGGGGCTGATGGTAAAAGCCCCGGTAGGGATCCAGGCCGACCGCCGAAAGGGTCACTGTCCATTCCCGGGTCAGCATGGCATAGGCAAAGGAGAGCAGGGCATTGACCGGATCGCGGGGGGGTCTGCGGTTGCGTCCCATGAAATCGAAGATCGGCGCATTGTCTCCATTCACGGTCAGCATGGTCGGGAAGCAGCGGAAATAGCGGGCCGCGGCGCTGCCCTCGATGCCAAGCAGGCTGGCAAGCGAAGCGGTCCGCATTGCCTGTCCGATATCTGTCCGCAAGGCGGCAAGGGCCTCCTCGGCGGCGCCGTCGCTTGTCTTGCGGTTTCTGCGCAGCATGGTGCGACAGTTGGCGATTTTGGCCGCCACCAGAGAGCGGGCCAGGGCGAGACAGGAGGCCGGATCAAAACTTGCCCGGTACTGATTGGCCCGATTCTCCATGTTGCGGGTGCCGACGCCCACCGTGTGGCCGATGAACCAGCCGCCGTAACTCATGAAGGTGACCGGGATTTCCCGCCGCATGCACTCGTGCAGCGCCGGGGTGGAGATGCCGCTTGCCCCGAACAGGACGAGCTGCGAGATCTCGCCCAGCCGGGCTTCGGCCACCTGTTTTTTCTCCTCTTCGATGACAAGGGTCTCCCCGCTTTTCCGAACATAGGCGCGGGGTGACTGGACATAGAGGGGCAGGCCGCTTTCCAGGGCCGGCACCAGGGGCCGCGGTTCTTCCAGTCCGGCATGGCCGAGAAAACCCACCTCGTCGGGCAGGCAGATGCCGACCAGGGAGCAGCGCGGACACTTGGGACTGTCGCCAAGCGGCGGGGGCAGCTCCCCTTTTTCCGCTGCCTGGCGGAACTCCTGCATGGCATCGAGAGTCCGGTCGACGAGCGGCTCGTCAAACTCGACCCGCACCCGTTCCCGCGAGGCCACGAAATAGAGGACGCCGGCCGGGCATTCGAAACCGTGCTCCCGCAGCAGCAGGCCCTGGGCGCAGAGTTGCACCCTCTCCGGTTCGTATGCCCCGGCCGCCACATGGGGACGCTTGCCCCGTTTGTAATCAACCGGGGTCACCCGGCGGCCTTCGCCCTCCACCAGATCGATTTTCGCGGTGAGACCGAGGGAGTCCGAGGTCAGCCACACCGAGCGGGCGTGGATGGTTTCCCCCTCCTCCGGAGCGGCCGGCAGGGGGCCGGACTGTTTGTCCACCCGTTTGTGTTTTGCCCGGCCTTCCACCGTGTCGGCGCTGTCGGCGAACTCGGCCTGCACCCACATCTGATAACCGAGTCGGGGGCAGTAGACAAATTCGTTCAGCATCCGGGCCGGGATAGGGGGGAGACTGCCGACACCGCTGCTTGTGGGGGAAGATTCACGATGTAAAGGGATTTCGTCGTGGCCCATCTCTGTTTCCCGGATTGACATCCCGTTGAGGATGACATACGTTCGTTTATGGTCGAACCAGCACCAAGCGCCATGGGAGGCAGTCGATGCGGGTCGGTATTCGTGAAGCAAAAAACAATCTTTCGCTCCTTATTCTCGCTGCGCAGGCCGGCATGGTGCACGAATCTCGCCAGGGTGCTGGTTATCCCAGAGAGTGGAGTGGATTCCTTTGGTGATTCTCGCAACCTACGGTCTGCTGGCAGCTGTATCAGGTGCCGCCGATCAGAAACGCCAGGCCAACCCCGACCAGAACGCCGGTCCAGAAGTCCGAACGTTTGTTGCTGCCGGAAATTCTCGCCGCCGCATTATCCTGGAGCACCGGCGGTAAACATACGGGTGCCGGCCTGAGCTCCCGGCGCTGCCAGCGATTACGGCGGGCGATCCAGCCGATGCTACGGCCGAACAGCCCGTTTAAGACCGCAATGACAAGACAAAAACTCAGAAACAGAAACAACAGGGCAAGCACCAGCGGCCAGCCGATCAGCAGGGTAACCACCAAACCCGGAAAGAATGCTTCCCCGGCGAGCCAAAAGGCGAAAAACAGCCCGGCATGGGTTCCCCACAGCAGCAGCAAAAGGGGTCGCTCGCTCTCAAAACCAAACAGTCGGTTCAGGCCGCAATTGAGGTGATTCAACAGCCGATACCAGAGGGGAGTATGTCGAAATGTGGTCATTTTTCTTCTCTTGAGGCAAGTATCGTATTGGATCACCCCTTAACCACGGTGAACAGGCCGAGGCCAAAATGGCAGCCGAAACCAAGTGCAAGGGGGCCGGATTGCGGTTCCGGAAAAATAATTTCAAGGAGAGTGCCGCTTGTATCCGGTTGGATCAATCCGCGTTTTCCCCGAAAACGGTAAAAGTGGACGGCTCGCCGGAGTCGTTGTCCGACCATAATTTCATCCAAGGTATTGACTTCCAACGGTTCAGGTAAACCGCGAAGTTGGCATTCTCGACAGATTTGCTCCGCAACCCCGAATTTTTTCTTTGCATGCCAGGGCCGTAGGTAAGGGGTGACAGACCGCCAAACTCTACCCTCCTTTGCATAATGACTATCCATTGAGAACATCCGAATATTGCCCGCTCCTTCATAAAAAACCTGCCACTCGCTGCCATCGCGGTTAAAGAGACGATTCAGATTTTGCATCGCTCGAACCTGTGAGATATCGAAACCGGCGGAGGCGTGGATCAGCAGATGATCGATCCGCCCTTGAGTATTGGCTTCCGGAAGAAAAAAGGAGTGCTCGTGGTGATTCCCGTGAGGCAGATCATGGCCTGACAAGAGCGCGGGAATTTGTCCGAGATGCTTTTGCGTCAAGTGCATTAACGCAATGCGTGTTAATTCGCCGATTTTGACGGCATCCTCCATTCTGGGAAGCGGTTTGCCGTAGATGGCGAACCGAATGGTAGTGACAGGCTCAATTTCGGGTGCCGTCCAATGCGTGACAGTGCTTGCCGCTGGTTTCAGGCACCTTGCCGGCCGCCTGTAAAAGACACGTCGCGCAGCGGGCGGCTGGCTCCAGCCCGCTGCCTGCAATTCGCCTGTCTCCATGCTCACGCCCGCAAGCCAGGAATCAGGCAGCGTCAGGACGAATTTTTTCCCTCCTCGTTTTTGGATTCCTTTTCCCTCACTTCCCCGTATCCATAGTTCTCGTAACGCAACATATGCCGATGGTGACAGGGGGCAGAAAAGCGGCACCACTTCACCGATTTCTCCTGTTGCCGTATCAAGGGCGGTATCTCCCGGCCTGCAATGAAAATCCCCCTGCCAGTTCGCTAGCCGTCGGGCTTCAACCCAGCTTTCTGCACGCCCGAGATAGGCAAGACTGGCCAGAAGTTCGTCAAATAACCGCAATTCATCCGCATCGAGAGTGACGCCGGACCAGGAGACAATCAGCTCGTCATCCGTCGCGACGCGGACAAAGGCGTCAAATATCAGCGTATTTTTGTCCCTTGCCCCTTCCCGCACCGGCATGTAGTGGCGGACATGGGAGTGAATGGCTTCCGGCAATCGGTAGCATGGAAGTGATTCGACAAGTTTTGCCAGGAGGGATTCCAGCCGGTCAACAGGATACTGCGACCGGTCAATCTTACGATGCCAAATGGCGATCAGCGCCCTGATAATGCGCCAGGGGGATGGCGGCCATTCAACATCGGCCTCGTTTACATGGCGCCCCCATGGTGTAGCGTGATAACGACCACCGGAAAAGCGAAAACCGATGGTGAGCATATTATTTCCTCCATGTAACGGTAGTCACGCGCGGATCGGCGAAAAGGTTTTCAGCAGCGACGGCCTGAATGAGTTCAGGCAACATTGCTTCAATTTCCTGTCGTGTCGGCATGGGAAAGCTTTCGGGACGAGTCACTCGAAGCCGGAGCAGATCAAAATCACAGGCAGTGCGTAATCGCAATCCTTCGTCAAGAAACCGGCGAATTTTATAAAACATAATGGCCAGCAGGAGTTTTTCGGCATGCGCTCCGATTTGAAGGCCGCGTAACTGTGAAAGATCCAGGTTGAAATAGGCGATGATTTGCGGCGCTGTGTATTCATCACGCGGAAACGGTACATTTCCGAAGCCTTTGGCCGTATCGCCGGATGGATTGACATGATCGTTTTTGACGCCGCCACTTTGGGCTACGGAGGCATCCGCAGCTTCAATAAAGGCCGACAAAATCCTTGGCAGGCGCAACCGGCCACCGGAAAGTTCTTTTTTAGCGAGAAAGACGCCGTGGATCAAGGCGTTGGGGTCGAGTCGCAAAAGGATTTTAGCGAGCTTACGGATATCGACAGCGCCCTCTTCCATGTCGGATAGTTCTTTTTTTAAATTGTCGAAAACAGATTTGTCTTTTCCCTCCAAAATATACGGAGAATTAATTCGGTGGGCCTCAAGCACGGAATTGGTCAACGCTTTTCCTTTTTCGTCGATTACCTTAATGACCGGCAGCCCTGCCAAGGGCGTACACCAGTCATCGGCAGCCGTATCCCAGCAAACCGCCTCCAGACGGTTGGCCATGCTCTGGGCCGACTCCACCAGCAGCATCGGCCGACCATCGGGGCTATCGTAGCGGGCCGCTCCCAAGTCGGGAAAACCGGTGGGTTGAAAACGGGTTCCCTGAACCGGCTTGAGGTCAGCCTCAAACAGCAGGCGGGGGGCGGTGGCGAGTACAGAAAAATCGAGTGACATTGGTATTCCTCCTTTTTGACATGGGTTACACTATTTCCTGGACAGGAATGAAGGGCTTGCCGATACGGGAAAGATCGCCCTTGGCAAGCGGAATCATCAGCCCGGCAGCCAGCCGGACTGGATCAATGTTTGCCAACCCCGGTGGTTGCCGGGGATGAGCAGGTATTTTCAGTCCGGCGATTTGCAAACGACGCCAGGCAATTGCAACCGCCCGTTCAGCCTGCTGTCGATTGCCGGTAGATAACAGCGTGACAATTTTTCCTGGTAACGGCAGAGGGCTGTCTTGTGGCAGCAGGCCAAGTTGATGCAGAATACTGCCCGGCGTAAAAAGTGGTTTCAGGATGATGAACACCGCCGGCGGTTGTTCACTTGCAACATCTCGAAAAGGCAGATGTTTGGGCAGATCGACATGCACCAAACCGGTAAGAAGCCCGGCAAGGCGCCGGTCATCTGTTTTGGCCTGCAAAAAGGCCATGACCGCAGCCAAGTCGGCCGCAGGATGGCCGACCAAGGGGGGACTTTCCTGTTGTCCTCGTTGGGATTCAAGCATGCGGCGGTTCAGTATCCGGATCAAATTGGGCAGCAGATCGTTACCGCTCCAGACCGCCAGGCGGCTGCCGGGATGCCATTCAACCTTTTTTGTTTTCTCATCCTCCCGGAGCGGCACAACCGAATTCCGCATGGCGGAAAGTCCGGCCAAGGCACAGGCGAGGCGGAATTCATGAGAATTGTCGTCGGCTTCCAGCGCCCATTCCGCGCCAAGTTTTGGTGCCGGGGCCACAGCCTCTTGCATCTTGCCGCTTTTGGCGCAGACCAGTTCAATCTGCCCGAGGAGCATGAGGAGGTTTTGGATGGCTAAACGTCCGCCGCCCTGGGTCAGGGAAAATATCTCATCCTCCAGCCGTCGCACCAGTTGCTGGATGCGGCCGGGGGCATTTTTGTCACGGGCAAATCGGCGAAGACGATCCAGCCAGGCATGGCAGTCGAGGTGGTTGAGAAGATCGGTTTGGGGGGTCCGTACGACCTGAATGCGAGACAGAGGGGTGGCCAGGTAGGCCTTTCCTGAACGCATCAAAAATGCGTAGCGCTGAAAGTCGGAAATTCCGCGATCAACCCCGAATCTACTCACAGCGCGGGTAAAATCAAGACCATCCTTTGCCGCACGGCGGCCTACGGTGACGCGGCCTTCGGACAGTAAGGATCGGAGTTCACTGTAAGAAATGTCGTTTCGCCATAATGGCACCCAGGTCTCGGCTCGCGATTGGCCTTCATCGACCACTTTGCCGCAACCGGAGCCAGAACCAGTTGTTCGTACCGTAAAGGGAAAACTCAACGTTGCTGAATCATAACTCTCCAATCGTCGCGTTACAGAACTGGCGAAAAGCAATGCTCCTTCCAGCATAAGCACAAAATCCCACGGATTTATCAGCGAAGCTGAATCAAAACCGGTTGTTGCATTAGGACCGCCAGCGTTGCCGGGGGCAAATTGACCAATCGCCCTGCGTATCAAGCTGGGAGAGGATGTGCCGTAAAATGAACCTTTCAGCCAAGCAGTTGCATTGCTGGTCGATTTGCCGTCTGTCATGCTGAAAAGTTCTGTTAGCCGCTGCATAAAATTATTTGTGAAATCGAGACGTCCGTCATTCCCACCTGTTCCAAGTAAAGGGGGGTAGCTGGGCTTCTCTGTGCTCAACAGGACAGCAGCGTCAAACCATAACAAGGCAGTGTCGGGTAATGAGGCTCTGAGATGTAAGAGAAATAGCGTTTTTTCTTCTTGTTTGGGGCTCTCTTCTTTCTCGCCAACCAAATCTCTGACAAGGGTGATTACAGTTCTATAAGGAATAACTCTCTGTGCTGTTGCCGAAGCGATGGAATCGATACCGTTTTTGTTGTCGGTTGGATAGAAGCCGCTTCCGCCATTCCAGGGAGCGACTATCGGAGTCGGTTTAAACTCCTCCAGGAAAAATCGCTCCAATTCCTCCCGGTTCAACACAGTGCGCAGGACAAACCGTTCGCCCTGCCAGCGTCCGGCGGCGTCTGGATCCTTCTGTTCCGCCACCAGTTTCAGAACACCAAGAGCCTTAAGGTAATGCGCCAGCGGGGCAGGCGTGCAACCGTCAAGCAGATGCTCGTGTGTCATTGTTTTTCCTCCTCTTCTTCAGCTCCGGAGGCTCGCCAGTCGGCAAGGCGAACCAGGGTTTCCAGCCATGCCAGGCGAAACGGGCCGTAGGTGTCGAGCAGCTTTTGGGTCCGGGCGGTCCAGGACGGCCCCATACTTCCTGCACCGAGTTCCATCACATCGAGCCGAAGTCGGGTTGGCGGAAGGTTATGGCCGCCCGGAATTATCATCGCGGGCAATTCGTCGCCTTCCCACACGCCGCGCGCAAAGCGGGGACCAAACGGTTTGATCGGCTCGTTTTCATCGGGCATCGCCCGAAGAGAAAGTCGCACCTTGCCGTGATGGGCGGCAATCAGATAGGCAATCAGATCAGTATTCTTTTCTGTGTTGCCATGTTCCAACCAGGCAAGGGCGGAGGCCAGTTCATGGCGAAAATATTTTCGCTGGTGCCGGCGTTTGGAGGGAGACTTCGCCAGGAGGGGAGTTTGCCTTCGCGCCTCTTCGAGAGGACAACCATGCAGAGTTGCCTGAAAAACGACATGGGCCTTGCCGACATCATGCCAGCGACAGGCCTGAATAACCGCATTTTTCCCTTCAACCACCCCAAGCGCCCGGCAAAGCCCATTTCCCTGCTCCTCGGCATCCGCCAGATGCCGGTGCAGTTCCACCGCCAGGGTCCGCCTGCTGCGCCAGTCATCGCCGAAGCTCTCGGACGAAGGGTCTGTTTCTGGATGCGCAATCGGAGAAACGGGTTTCGACCAAGATGGCATCAGGCCAAAACGCTCCAAATAGCCACCGGCTTTGCCGTCGAGCATTAGAACATTTCCCGGCCTGATATTTCCCCTGAATGGTTTCCATTTTCCATCAAGACCATCCCAGCAATATGCAGAAGAGCCCTGTGTGTGGAGCCGTTCCAGCAATGTTTTCGCATGGCCAAGGGATGCGCGGCATAACTCTTCATGACGAGGCTGCGGCTGGCTTTCCACACCGATGGTCAGATCCCGCCAGAAAACTTGGGAATCAAGGTCCTCGCCGTCACGGATATAGGGCGACACATCCACATCAAAACCGGAAAGATCTGGGTCGGTGTTGAACAGATCCCGAAAATCCTTGGCGCGCAGCACGGGATACAATGGCGCGTCTTCGTTGGTGGCGGGCAAATCGGCGGCACTGGCGCTGATGAGGTCATCCAATTTGCTTCGCGCAATGGAAATTGTTGCCGGTTCGTAAGGGGTCTCCAGTTTTGCGTTTGGTTCGAAGTCTATCCAGAAGACATCGGCACCGCCGGTGCCATTGCACTCGCCGTAACGATTGCAGCGCCCAAAACGTTGGACGAGAGAAGACCAGGTCGCAAGCTCGGTAAAGAGAACGCGACATGTCATGTCCACCCCCGCCTCCACAGCCTGGGTTGCGACGATGATTCGACCCGCTCCGTCGGTGGCAGGTATTTCTCCAAGTTGCCTGTTGAGGCGCTTTCGTTCCGATGGACGGAAGCGTGAATGTATCAGCATCGTTTCGGCAGCCGGTTTCTGCCTCTCAAGGGCAGATAGCAGATTCTGCGCCCGTTCCACCGTGTTCAGAACCACCAAGGTGGTTGTTCCAGCGAGGTGTTGACCCAAAACTTCATTGGCCAGGGCCTCCAGGTAAATCTTGGCAAATTGCTTCTGGTTGTCAGCGCTCAAAAGAGTCTCGGCTTTTTTCAAGCGTTTTATTGCCGCTCGCCGTGTTTTGACCGCAGGATGTTTCTGTTCATCGGAAGTTAGGGCCAGATGAAGCGAATTTTCGAGATAAGGCTTCATATCCACCGTCTCAAGCCAGCGAGGATTGAGCGTTGCCGAAACCCAGAGGGAACGGCTGGGGCAGGCAAGAACAAAACGGCGCCGAAACGCCTCCAGTTGGGCCGAGGTGGCAAGCCCCGATCCCATGAGCTGGATCTCGTCGAAAACCCACAGCGCGTCGTTATGCAACAGTCCGAAATGCACCGGCCACTGATAGCGGCTCATACCATAACCGCGCATGAGCGCCCGCGACAAAAGCATATCCTGGGTGCCGATCAGGATGGCGGATTTTTCGGGATATTCGACCCAGCCAGTATCATTTTCACCGCCCATCAGCAGATGGATGTCTGGCAAGGAAACTCCCGCGTCACGAAAAAAAGGTGACGCGCTATCAAGCCATGCTTGGGCGTTTGCACAGGTTTGTTCGACCAAGACCCGCATCGGCAGGCAATATACCAATCGTCTCGGGGTTTCCTGGTCTTGGCGCAGGCATTTATAAAGCCAGGCGACGATAACTGCCGCGGTTTTCCCCAATCCTGTCGGGACATCCAGCAGTTGTGGCCACTGACCACAGCCGAGACGCTCCTGGTAGGGAAAAGGTCGGTGCCCGGTAATGTTCCAGAAAAAATCATGATAACTCAACACGTTGACCTCCTTGTCTTGCTGAAAACCCACCCCGCGCGCCCGGCGAAAGCGGACGGCATACCCCTCTTTTTTCTCCTTGCATCCGATCCTACCACACCACCCCCGACAGGCAGTGTCAGGGTAAAAATTTTTTCGAGATGTTTTTCATGTGTCCGTTTTGGCATACAACGCATACATCTGTTCCGCCTCCTGCCGGAGCAGTTCGCGCAGCGCAACCGGGGCCAGGGCCTCGGCTGTGGGGCCGAATTGCAGGATTTTCATCTTGATCTCGCGAAGATCAGCGGCAGGCAGGGTCAGGATCAGGGAGCCGTCCGGGTTTTCCCGTGTTTCCTGGGCCGGGTGCCAGGTCTGTTGCCGGACCCAGCGGGACATGGCGGGGGAAAAGCGGATGATCACGGGGAAAATTTCGGCGCCCTGGAAGATGCCGAAACTCGTGTCGAGCAGATGGCGCCAGCTCGAAGCCGGACGGCGGGCAAACTGCTGCTCGGCGACCGTCGCCCCGTCCATGCGGGCAAGATAGAAGTGGCGCCAGTCCCGTCGGAGGGTGCACCAGGCAAGCAGCACCCAACTGCCCATGTAATGCTGGAGGTGGTGTGGTTCCACCGTGCGGCGGACGGGATCGGTTTGTTGTGGTGAGTGGTAGGTGAAGGTGAGCTGGCGATCATTGAGCAGGGCGCGGGAAACGGTCCGGAACACCGCGGCCTGACCGGATGAATGGCCATGCCAGACGGCGGAAAAACAGCGGCTGATACGCACTTCGTCAATGCCGATCTCGCGGCTGCTGCGAAAGAGCTTGCGACCGAAACGCTGGATGGCCTGGCCGATGAAACCGCTGTCGGCAGCGGTCAGCAGCTTGCGGGCCAGCAGGATTGCCAGCAGTTCTTCCTGGCTGATTGGCAGATCGGGCAGGGTGAAGGCCGCGTCATAGAAATAACCGCGGCGGCGCTGGTTGTAGAGCAGTGGTGCGCCAAGCTGGTCCCGCAGGCGGGCGATGGTGCGTTGGGCGGTGCGCTCGGATATTTCATAGCGTTCCGCCAGGTTACGGGCATTGGGGTAACGGTTGCGACGGATTTCTTCGTCGAACCAGAGATAGCGGTCAACGACCAGATGCTGGTTGCCCATGGCAGTTCTGCGCCTCCCTCAAACGGTTATGTGTTCGTGGGTGTTGTCAGGAACACCATAATCGATGGAGCTGGTTTGGCAACAGTTATGTGATGGGAGTTGGATGCTTTTCGTGCGGTTCATCCTGCCGCTGGCGCAAAGTTGCCTGTGCGAGGGGCAGGGATATCCACCAATGGTTCCGGCATTGCCGGGGCCGGGCAATGGGTGATGAGGATCGAAGCAATGAGTGCCGGCAGAGTTGGCAAGAAGAGAAAGAAAATCCGGCGTCAGTCGGGTTTACTCCGTCCGCTGGATATAAAACGAAAAATCATTCAGGACATCGGTGATGGGTATGGCAAAACCGATTCCTTCGGTTTCCCGCAGAATGGCGGTATTGACCCCAATCACCCTGCCCTGGGAATCGATGAGCGGGCCGCCCGAGTTGCCAGGATTGATGGGGGCATCGGTCTGAATGACCAGATTGTCGTTATATTTGCGATAGCCGGAAATGATGCCGGCGGTGACGGTGTGAGTCAGCCCGGCGGGATTGCCGATGGTGTAGACCTTATCCCCCTGTTTCATCTGCAGCGCGGCAGGGGAGACAGCGATGGCGGGAGTATCGACCGTTAAAAGGGAAAGCAGGGCGAGATCGTGCGTGCTGCTCGGGTTGACGCTGCTGACCTGATGCTCGCTGCCGTCGATCAGAATCACCCGGAGATTGTCGGAAGAAGACTGCTGATAGGCCTGAAGCTGTTCCTCCAGTTGTAACAGGATTGCTTGCGCCTGCGCGATCTCCTCATCCCGCACCTGGATCTGGCGCCTGATCTGGTCAACAAGCTCCTTGTCCCTGACCTGGGGAATGTTTTTGCGCAGGTAATTGAGATGATCCTGGGCGGCCTTGATGTCGGCGGCAAGACGGTCTCTTTTCTGCTGCGTGTCTGCCACGATTTTCTTATCCACCTCGATCACATGCTTGTTGGTGATCACATGGCCCTGATCATCGATAAAGAAGCCGGACCCGCTTCCCCAGGGACTTTTGATAAAAACAGTGGCATTTCTGGCCGCTTCGATGGCGTTGCTGGCCGGGAACTGATCGTTGAGCTGCTGCCCGAGTCCAAATGCATTTGGGGCCGCAGAGGGCGACGACGTTTTTCCTGTCACCCGCTCCGTCACCGGCTGGGGGCGTGGTGCCGGGCTTTCGGTGGAAAAGGTCGACTGCCGGTCGTTGTCCGCGTCGTGCTTACCCCCCTGTCGGGTGCCCAGCCAGTAACTGCCGAGGCCGATGCCGGCAAGAAGAAAGACGGCAAGCGCCACCTTCCAAACCCCTCCCTGTGCGAGTCTGTTTTTTCCCGCTGCAGCGTTTGTTTTGGCCGCCATTGCCTCCTGGCGTTCACGGAATTTTGCGAAGATGATTCCGCATTTTTCGCATTCGCTATTACTGCCGGGCTGTTGACAGCCGCACTTCGGACACTGCATGACGATGCTCCTCCTTGCCTTTCACGTTGCGGTTAGTAACACTGTTGTATCACAAATTTGGGCAGAGAGAAAATGTCTTTCTAGGATGGCGGTGGGGGATATTTTTTCACCATCAGCGGTTACCGGCACCTCACTGCAGGAAAAGCGGGAGAGAGGTGGATGATGGTGAAGATTGCCTGGGGCAGTGGCAGACCTGACCATATCTATTTTGGCTTTTTGGGAAGGGGCGACCTCTGTTCAGCGGCCGATCATCCGGTAATAGGTTTGAAAGGCCTGGTCCGGCACGGCGCTGTGCCAGTGGCCGGTGATCAGGGCCACGGCCCAGAAGGTGAAGAAGAGGGCGAGGACAAGCAGGGGCAGGAGGAGCGGCGGCAGTTTTTTCCCCGGCGCGGCAACGAGATCCAGGCAATCCTTCTGCGGGCAGACGGCTACGCACTCCAGGCAGCCGATACATTCCGGGTTGCGGATTGCCACTTTCTCCGCCACCCGGATCGAGGCGGGGCAGGCCTTTTCGCACTTTTTGCAGTCGATGCAGGCGGCGGCCTCGCGTTTGACCGCCAGCGGCGAGAAGAGGGCGACAAGGCCGAGCAGGGCGCCGTAGGGGCAGAGATAGCGGCACCAGAAGTTGCGCCAGAAGAGGGAGACCAGCACCAGGGAGATCATGATGACGGCGGCGAGTCCGGAGGGCTGGAGGAAAAAGAGGAGCATGCGGGCATCCGCCGACAGATTGTAGGGGGAGCGGGCAAAACGCTGGAGAGTGCTTATGTCCATCTTCCAGGCGATGGCGTAGAGAAAGAAAAGAAGCAGCAGGTATTTGAGGGAAAGGAGAAGAAGGTCAACCGTTCGCGGCGGCAGCCAGGGCCGGGTGCCGCTGCGGGAAAGCAGGCCGCGGAGCCAGCGGCCGAGATTGCCAACCAGCTCCGAGGCGCAGCCAACCGGACAGATCCAGCCGCAGAAACCCTTGCGGAGCAGCAGGGCCAGGGTCAAAGCGGCGAGCAAGATGGTCAGCCCGGCCGGATGGATCGGGTCGTAGATGCCGGTCATGACGAGCTGTTTAAGCCCCATCAGGGCGGCGATGGGCAGAAAGGCCTCCACCGAGGGAGGCCGCGGCGTGTACTCCGCGTTTGCCGTGGCCCAGAGAAAAAAGCGGTAAAAGCGATAGCCGGCAAAGAGGCAGAAGAGAAGAAAGGCGCACTGCACCAGGGTGCGCAGCCGGTGCAGGTGCGCCGCATTCATCATCTTACCGGCCCATGTACTGGTAGCCCTGGGGAACCTCTTCCATCTGCTGTTTCATCTTGGCGAGATCCAGGGGGTAGATCAGCATGGTGCTGTCCTTGGCGGAAAAGATGTCGCTCCAGCCGCTGTTGAGCACGGTACCGACAAAGAGGGTGGCGCGGTTGTCCTGCTCTTTGTCCATGGTGAACTGATAGGCGGCGATATAACCGTCGATCTTGCGGGTCCGCCACAGTTCGGTCAGGCCGATGCCGTTCCAGGTCAGGGCATGCATTTCGCCGCTCGGGTAGGTTTTCAGGTTTTTCAGAACCCGGGAGGCGGTGGAGAGGTTTTTGTTGATGATGATGTCCGGCACATTGTCTTGATTGATGTCCTCGACGACGATGCGGGTATGGATGTAACGACGATCCTTGGTGCGGGTTTCCTGATAATCACGACTGGCCTGGGCCCGGGGATTTTCGCCGCCGACATAACGAAGGCTGCCGCCGAAGGTTTCGTCGCTTTTCCACAGCACCTTGCCGCCGCCCTGCATGACTACGAGCTTGTCGGACTCGTCGAGGGCGATGACCTCGCTTTTGCCGTCGCCGTCAAGATCGGCCAGGGAAAAATCATAGAGGATAACGGAATCGGGCACCGGTAGTTTTTCCTGCTGCTGGAGAATACTGTCCGCCACCCGGAGCTGGTAGATGCCGGGGGAAAAGGCCGCATCAACGGCGGGCCGCTGGCCGGCAAGCACCAACCCGGGACCGGGGACGGAAAGGGGACGCACATACCAGCGCTCGTTCTTGAAGAGATAGGAGAACTCCTTGCCCTGCCATTCCGCGCCCATGGATTCCGGGGTGATCCAGTCGATGGCGGTGACATAAACCTCCGCCTTGCCGTTGTTGTCGAGATCGGCCAGGTCGAGGGAGATGATCCGGGCGCCGGTGCGGGAGGGAATTTCCCCAAAGGGCACCAGCCTGTTGTTGATGAGGTGATAGACCGTCACCTTATCGACCTCGGCGATGGCGACATCGAGCTGGCCGTCACCGTCGATGTCGGCGACATCGAGGCCCTGCATGGAGAAGTTGAGGTTCTGGGTCTTGTTGAAGCCGAAGGGGCCGGTCATGGCGGAGGGGAACATGATCGGCGCCGGACCCATGCCGCCGCCGCGATTGGCCATGAACGGTCGATCCGGATGGGCGGTCATGTAGGCCGGGTTGTCACCTTGGGATTGGCCGCTGGGCAGGGCCGGGGCTTGGATGGCCTGCTCGCCGGTCACGGCCGGCGGCTGGGCCGGGGCCTGCTGGCTGAAGGCGGTTGCCGGCCGCTTTTTGCCGAAGGACTTTTCGGCAATGTCCCAGGAGAGGCTGTCCACCGCGGGGATAATGTCATCCTCGCCCGGTGCGGAGGCGTAAAAGGTTTCGACCTGACCCTGGCTGCTGACCGGATAGAGCTTGGCGTCCAGACTCAGGCTGTTGCCGATGGCGGTCAGGCTGGCGGCCAGGACGAAATCGGCCCCCACCGCCCGGCCGACGGCAATCGCCTGGTCGGGTCCGGCAAAGGGACCGGCGGCCGCTTCCTGGTCCACCTTTTGCTGGTCGACGATGTCGACCGCGGCATTAGTTGCCAGCCGGCTGGTCAGCATGCTGCGGATGCCGGTTTGCAGATAGGAAATGTCCCGGCCGGCGGAGGTGGTTTGCAGGGGCAGCAGGGCAATCGTTTTACGCGCAACGCTCTCTGCGGCCAGGCAGGTGCCGGAGAGGGAGAGCAGGGCAAGGAGGACGACGAGGAGGCGAAAACAAAGGGTTTTTCTGTTCATGGCCATTATCCTGAAACCTGCCAGGAAAATCCTGGGTAAAAGGGGGAGTGCGTGATGAGCGGGCGTTGCCGGAATCGCCCGCTACCTTACTCCGAAGGGCAAAGGGTTCGCAAGAGTTTTTCCCGGTGCGGCCGGGAGAGGAAGGAGCGGAGGAGACGGCCGGCTCACGCCTTGCCGATATCCCGGTGGGAGACGAACAGCGTCACCTTCAGCCCGTCAAAAAGGGTCTTGAGTTTCTCGGTGACCGCCACGGAACGGTGCCTGCCGCCGGTACAGCCGATGGCGATGGTGAGCTGGGCCTTTCCTTCCCTGATATATTCGGAGACAAGAAAGGTGAGCAGAGGTTCCAGTAGGTCGAAAAAACGGGCGGCAACACCGTTGTCAAGGACATAGGTTGCTACCTGCTCTTCAAGGCCGGTGTGGGGTTTCAGCTCCGGGATCCAGTATGGGTTGGGGAGAAAACGGACATCCCAGAGCAGATCGGTTTCCGGCGGGGCGCCATGCTTGAAGCCGAAGGACATCAGATTGACGGCCAGGCGCGTGTCGGTTTCCCCGCCGTAACACTGGCGGAGCTGGCCGGCCAGCTGGGTTGGATTGAGGGAGGTGGTGTCGATGATCCGGCCGGCCAGTTGCTGCAGGGGGCGCAACCGTTCTTTTTCCAGGGAGATGGATTCCCTGATGGTCCGGCCGGCGGCCAGCGGATGCTGACGACGAAGCTGGCTGAAGCGGCGCAGCAGGGTTTCTTCCGCACAGTCGAGAAAGAGGATGTCGAGGGCGATGTCGGCGGGAAGCTGCTTTGCCACCGGGCCGAAGGAGGAAAGAAAAGCGGGATCCCGGCAATCCATGACCAGAGCCAGTTTCGTGTGGGGCAGCTTGCCGGCCATGGTCTGTTCCAACAGCGCCTGCAAGAGAAAGACGGGCAGATTGTCGATGGTGTAAAAACCCATGTCCTCCATGGCATGGGAGGCGGTGCTCTTGCCGGCGCCGGCCAGGCCGGTGATGATGACGACCTGCAGATCAGCGGAATTCACGGGCGGATGCGAAAATCGCGGCGAGTTCTTCCCTGGACTCGGCATTCTGCAGCTGGGAGCGGACATGGGAGCTTTTTAAAAATCGCGCCAGTGTTGCCAGGGTTTTCAGATAGGGACCGGCCGATTCAGCCGGGGCCAGCAAAACGAAAAACAGGTGCACGGGTTTGCTGTCCGTTGCCGCAAAGGGGACCCCATGCGGGCTGCGGGCAAAGAAGATTTCAATGCGGTCAAGCTGGGCAATTTTCCCGTGCGGGATCGCCACCCCGTCGCCGATGGCGGTGGTGCCGATCTGTTCCCTTTCAAAGAGCACGGCAAAAATCTCCTCGGCGCTGCCGCAGGAGGGGCAGGTAGACGAGGCGAGGGCCGCGAGGGTCTGCAGGGCATCCTTTTTTCCGGCAGCCCGCAGGTCTGGAATGATGCGTTCTATCGTCAGGGATTGAAACACAGGGAATCCGTTTTTAGTTCATTTTTGGACGTTTACGGAATTTCGAGGAGAGGATGCCGAGCTGTTCCCGGTACTTGGCCACGGTGCGCCGGGCCAACTGGATGCCTTCCTTCTGGAAGATATCTGAGATGTCCTTGTCGCTCAAGGGGTGATCCGGCTTTTCCGCGGCGATGATCTGGCGGATGCGTTCCCGGATACTTTCCGAGGAGAGGGCGTCGCCGCCGTCCTTACGCTCGATGGAGGAGGTGAAAAAGTATTTCAGTTCGAAGATACCCTGCGGGGTATGAACATATTTGTTGGTGGTGACCCGGCTGATGGTGGATTCGTGCATCTCGATGTCTTCCGCCACGTCACGCAGCACCAGAGGTTTGAGATAGGCAACGCCTTTTTCGAAAAAGTCGTACTGGAATTTCAGAATGCTTTCCACGACTTTGTAAATGGTGCGCTGACGCTGCTGAATGCTTTTAATCAGCCAGGCAGCGGATTTCAACTTTTCCTGGATATAATCCTTGGTCGGGTCCTGCACCCCTTTTTTCTGTTTGAGAATTTCCTTGTAGTAGCTGCTGATCTTGAGGCGGGGCAGGCCTTCGTCGTTTAAAATGATGACATACTCGTCATCGATTTTCTGGATAAAGACATCGGGCAGGATGTAGTGGGGTTCCTCGTCTGAATAGACCCGGCCCGGATGCGGATCAAGGCCGACGATGATCTTGACCGCATTGATCACGTCCTGGATGGAATGCTTGGTTGCCTTGCTGATCGCGCTGTAGTTTTTTGTTTCAAGAAAGTGCAGGTGATCGCGGACGATCCTGGCTGGCAGGGAGTCGTCCAGATTGAGTCTTTTGAGCTGCAGAAGCAGGGATTCCTTGACGTCGCGGGCGCCGACGCCGGAAGGGTCCATCTCCTGGATCATGGCGACCATTTTCTGCGCCATGGCCAGGTCGCAGCCCGTCCCCTCGACGATCTCCTCGTTGCTGACCTTGAGAAAGCCGTCCCGGTCGAGGTTGCCGAGAACAAACATGCCGACTTCTTTTTCCTCGTCGCTGATGTCGGAAAGATTGAGCTGCCAGCTCAGATGGCTGTGGAGATCGGGCTTCTGGGTGAGGATGTCGAAACGGGAAGGCTGTTCCTCGCCGGGGCTTTCCCGGGGCGAATAGGCGCCGGCGCTCTCGTATTCGTTAAAGTAATCGGACCAGTCGATTTCACCGAGGGTTGAGGGGTTTTCGGTTAAGTTGACCTCCGGGGTCTTTTCGATGAGAATTTCGGCGCCAGCCTCTGTTTGCGCCTCCATTTCCTGGGCAGGTTCATTGTCCGGGGTACTGCCGGGGATATCCTCTTCCAGAAGGGGATTCTGTTCGATTTCCTGCAGGATGGTGTCCGCCAGTTCCAGCCGGGAGAGCTGAAGCAGTTTGATCGCCTGCTGCAGCTGGGGGGTCATCACCAGCTGCTGGGCCAGCTTGAGATGCTGTTTGAGTTCAAGAAAGGACATGGGCTGACACTGTTTTCGAGGTTTGTTTGCGCGGCCGGGTGGACGCCTGTTTTTTCATTTCGTATTGCATATGGAGAAGAAAGCTTTCTTCTTTTTTATCACATCGTAAAGTCCTGGCCAAGGTACATTCGTCGCGCCTCTTCACAATTGACGATTTCTTCCGCCGCCCCGCTGGTCAGGGTCTTGCCGTTGTTGACGATGTAGGCGAAATCACAGACGGCAAGGGTCTCGCGGACATTGTGGTCGGAAATCAGCACCCCCAGTCCTTTTTGTTTCAGGCCCCGGATGATGAGCTGCAGATCGGCCACCGAGAGCGGGTCGATGCCGGCAAAGGGCTCATCAAGGAGAATGAAACGGGGGGTAATCGCCAGGGCGCGCATGATCTCAACCCGCCGCCGCTCGCCGCCGGACAGGCCATGCCCCCTGTTCGTGGCCAGGTGGGAGAGTTTCAGTTCCTCCAGCAGGCGGGAGATGCGCTCATCAATTTCTCGACGGGGGATGCCCAAGGGTTCGAGGACGATGCGGACATTTTCCTCCACCGTCAGCTTCTTGAAGATGGAAGGCTCCTGGGCCAGGTAAGAGATGCCGCTCAGCGCTCGCTGGTGAATGGGCAGGTCGGTGATGTCGCGGCCGTCGAGGAGAACCCTGCCCCGGTCCGGTCGGATAAAGCCGGCGATGGTATAAAACGAGGTGGTCTTGCCGGCGCCGTTGGGGCCGAGCATGCCGATCACCCGGCCGGTCTCTACCTGGAGACTGATGCCGTCCACCACGGTGCGTTTCCGGTAGGATTTGACAATATCCTGCGCTTCGAGAATCGCCATTATTTTTTTTCTTCGTCCGGATAAAAAAAGGCCTTCACCCGGCCGCCGCCCTTTTTGTCCGGTTCGATGACCGTTGTTTCCGTGGCAAGATCGAGTTCGACCTTCTCGCCGGTGACCAGGTTGTTGTCCTGCCAAACCTTGGCATTGCCGGTGAGCAGCACCTTGCGCTGCTCAGAAAAGAATTCCATCCGGTCGCCGGTGGCCACCAGGCTGCCCTGGACGATTTTGACATTGCCTTCGGCAACGAGCTTTCTGATCTGCGGCGAGCCGCTCGTCGCCGTCCCTGTGCCGGCACGGCTGTCGTGGTGGACGGTCATTTCGTCGGCAAAGATGGTAAGGCGGCCCTGTTTGGCCTCGACGTCGCCGGTGAAGACCACCGCGTTGTCCTTCTGGCGGGAGACCATGAGATCCGCCTCGACATGGATCGGATCCTTGGAGATGAGCGGTTCGGCGCCGTCGGCGTCTGCCGACAGCAGGCAGATGGCGGCAATGAGACAGGGAAGAAGTCTCGCCGCGGCCTTGGTGAAACGGCGCGTCCCGGATGAGTGGTGCTGGGAGGTGCTGATGCGTGTCGTCATGGCTGCGAATAATAATGGTTGAACGGCGGAATGTAAAGCAGGGAAAATTCGTCGGATCATGAAAAGTCGCCAATGGGATGCGGTCGGGAAAGCGGCGTACGGAAATTGGCTGGCTGCCGTTGTTTTTCTTTGCGTCCCGACAATCTTTGCGGTAAACAAATCCTTTTGACCTCCGGCCGGATCGGACCGGATCACTGAACCTTCAGCAGGATGCATGCAGCTTATGGAAAAGGGAATAGAAAAAGCGGATATTCTCATCGAAGCACTGCCCTATATCAAGAATTTCTACGGCAAGACCATTGTCATCAAATACGGCGGCCATGCCATGGTGGACGAGGAGTTGAAGAAAAACTTCGCCCTTGACATCATTCTCATGAAGTACATCGGCATCAACCCGGTGGTGGTGCATGGCGGCGGCCCGCAGATCAACATGTTCCTCAAAAAGATGAACATCCAGTCGAGCTATGTGCAGGGCATGCGGGTCACCGACGGCGAGACCATGGATGTGGTGGAGATGGTGCTGGTCGGCAAGGTCAACAAGGAAATCGTCGGGCTGATTAATTTTCACGGCGGCAAGGCCATCGGCCTTTCCGGCCGCGACGGCGACCTGATCAAGGCGAAAAAGATGCAGGTGATGAAGAGTCTGGCGGAAAACGCACCGCCGGAACTGATCGACCTCGGCCGGGTCGGCGCCGTCACCCAGGTCAACCCGGAGGTCCTCATCGCCCTTGACCGGGAGGACTTCATCCCGGTCATTGCCCCGGTCGGGGTGGGCGAGGATGGTTGTTCCTACAATATCAATGCCGATCTGGTGGCCGGGGCGGTGGCCTCCCATCTCAAGGCGGAAAAACTCATCCTGCTCACCGATGTCGAAGGGGTGCTCGATGAGGATGGCAAACTGGTGCCGACGATGACGAGCGGCGAGGCGGACCAGATGATCGCCTCCGGCGTGGCGGCGGGCGGCATGATCCCCAAGATCAAGTGCTGCCAGGATGCCCTGGCCAGCGGCGTCGGCAAGGCCCATATCATCGACGGCCGGCTCAAGCACGCCATTCTCCTGGAGATGTTCACTCGGGAGGGAATCGGCACCGAAATTGTCGGAGGTGACGGGCCATGACCGATATCATGAAAAAGAGCGATGCGTTGTTCATGAATACTTACGGCCGATTCCCCGCCGTCATGGTCGAGGGCCGCGGTTGCGTGCTCACGGATGAAGACGGCAAAGAGTACCTTGATTTTCTTGCCGGCATCGCCGTCTGCGGCCTCGGCCACTGCCATCCCGAGGTAACGAAGGCTATCATTGCCCAGGCCGGCAAACTGGTGCACGTCTCCAATCTCTATTACACCGTGCCGCAGACCGAGCTGGCTGAGCTGCTGGTCAACCACAGCTTCGCCGACCGGGTCTTTCTCGCCAACAGCGGCGCCGAGGTCAACGAGGCGGCCATCAAGCTGGCGAGGAAACATGGCGGGCCGGACCGTTATGAGATCATCTCCCTGCAGGGGTCCTTTCATGGGCGGACCCTGGCGACGGTGGCGGCCACCGGCCAGGAGAAGTTCCACAAGGGTTTTGAGCCGCTGCCCGCGGGCTTTGTTCATGCCCCCTTCGGTGATCTCGCCGCCCTGGAGAAGATGATTTCCGCCAGGACCTGCGCCATCCTCTGTGAACCGCTGCAAGGCGAGGGCGGGGTGCGGCCCCTGGAAAAAGCATACCTGCAGGGCATCCGCGACCTCTGCGACCGCCACAACCTGGTGTTGATCTTCGATGAGGTGCAGGTCGGCATGGGCCGCACCGGCACCCTCTTTGCCTATGAACAGTTCGGGGTCGAGCCGGACATCATGACCCTGGCCAAGGCCCTCGGCAACGGACTGCCCATCGGCGCCATGCTGGCCCGCGAGCAGGTGGCGGCGGCCTTTGTCCCCGGCGATCATGCCTCCACCTTTGGCGGCAATCCGGTATCCTGCGCCGCCGCAGTAACGGTGCTCACCATTATGCTGGCCGACGGTTTCCTTGCCGGGGTCCGCCGCAAGGGGGCCTATCTCCACGATCGCCTGGAGGAGCTGGCGCGGGAATTCCCCGAGCTGGCCCGGGGCGCGCGCGGGCTTGGCCTGATCCAGGGTCTGGTATTGACGGAACAAGGCGCGGAGCGGGGGCCGGAGATCGTTAAACAGCTTTTTGCCAAAGGGGTGCTGGCTAATTTTGCCGGTGGGGTGGCCCTGCGGTTTGCTCCGCCGCTCATTGTCGACGAAGGCCAGGTGGATAAGATGATAAGCCGGCTGCGGGAAGTTCTGGCAGGCCGGTGAGGGCGGAAAAAAAACTTCCCAAAGAGCCCTTTTTTTTGTATGGATTATGGTTTAGTTCAGTGCGGAACCGTCCGGGTGAAGCCGGACGCCATTCATCCGGATACCAGACGAGCCGTTGAGCCCACAGAGCCGGTAGAGCCCCGCGAGCGGCTTCCTGCACCGCCTGTGGGCTCTCTGGTTCAGAATAACCGGCATGGTCGAGGGGTGACCGGCCGCAACGAATGATGACGACCTGCAGCCCGAAAAGGGTAACTACACGAAACGGGTTGTCAGGGAAAAGAGCGTACATTCATGGCAAAACATCTACTGAGCTTGGGTGATTTCGACAGGGAGCAGTTGTTCTCCTATATCCGGCGTGCCTTGCAGCTGAAGGAGGAATCCCGCCGCGGCGTCCGGCACAACGGGCTTGCCGGTCGGGTGATCGGCATGATCTTCGAGAAACCCTCGACCCGCACCCGGGTATCCTTTGAGTCCGCCATGTACGGAATGGGCGGTCAGGTCATTTACCTTTCCGGCCGTGACACCCAACTGGCCCGCAACGAGCCGCTGAAAGACATGGCCCGGGTGATGTCCCGCTATGTGGACGCCATCGTCGTCCGTACCTTCGGCCAAGAGGTGGTGGAGGAATTGGGCCGCTACGCCTCGGTGCCGGTCATCAATGCACTGACAGATCTCTTTCACCCCTGCCAGGTTTTGAGCGACATCATGACCGTCGAGGAGCTCCGGGGCGACATCACCACATTGAAGATCGCCTGGGTCGGCGACGGCAACAATATGGCCAACAGCTGGATCCAGGCCGCCGGCCGCATGGGGTTCGCGCTGACCCTGGCCTGCCCGGAGGGCTATGACCCGGATCCGGCGATCCTTGCCGCTGCCAAGCGGGAGGCGGAAAAGCCGATCACCGTGGTGCGCGACCCCTTCGCGGCGGTGCAGGGAGCCGACATCATCAACTGCGATGTCTGGGCGAGCATGGGCCAGGAAGACGAACAGGCGGAGCGGCTGCAGGTCTTTCAACCCTATCAGGTCAATGCGAGCCTGGTGGCCGCGGCCGGGGCGAACGCCACGGTGCTGCACTGTCTGCCCGCCCACCGCGGCGAGGAGATCACCGACGAGGTGCTGGAGGGGCCGCAGTGCTGCGCCTTTGATCAGGCGGAGAACAAGATGCACATCCACAAGGCGATTCTGGAAAAACACATCCTGGCGGCAGGGCAATAAAGGAGCTTTTCATGGCAGGGGAGATCAAGAAGATTGTACTGGCCTATTCCGGCGGACTCGATACCTCGGTCATTCTCAAATGGTTGAAGGAGGAGTATCAGTGCCCGGTGGTGGCCTATGCCGCCGACATCGGCCAGGAGGAGGACTGGGACAGGGTGCGGGCCAAGGGGCTGGCCACCGGTGCGGAAAAGGTGATCATTTCCGATCTGCGCGAGGAGTTTGTCCGCGATTATGTCTTCCCGGCCTTCCGGGCCAATGCCATCTACGAAGGCTCCTATCTGCTCGGCACCTCACTGGCCCGACCGGTGATCGCGAAAGAACAGGTGCGGATCGCCCTGGCAGAGGGGGCGGACGCGGTGAGCCACGGCGCCACCGGCAAGGGCAATGACCAGGTCCGTTTTGAAATGGCTTACCTGGCCCTGGCTCCGAAGCTTTCCATCATCGCCCCCTGGCGCATCTGGCAGCTCAACTCCCGCACCAAACTCATCGCCTATGCGGAACAGCACAGCATTCCCATTCCGGTGACCAAGGAAAAACCCTACAGCTCGGACGAGAACCTGTTGCACATCAGTTTCGAGGGCGGCATTCTCGAAGATCCCTGGAACGAGCCGGACCCGTCCATGTTCAAGCTGACCCGTTCGCCGGAGACGGCACCGGACAAGCCGACCTATATCGAACTCACTTTTGCCGGCGGCAACCCGGTGGCAATCGACGGCGAGACCCTCTCTCCCGCCGCCATGCTGGCCCGGCTCAACGAGCTGGGGGGGATGAACGGCATCGGCCGGCTTGACATGGTGGAGAATCGTTTTGTCGGCATGAAGTCGCGCGGGGTCTATGAAACGCCGGGCGGCACTATCCTCCGCATCGCCCACCGCGATCTCGAAACCATCACCCTGGACCGGGAGGTAATGAAAATCCGCGACAGCTTGGTGCCGCGCTATTCCGAACTGATCTACAACGGCTTCTGGTTCTCGCCGGAGATGAAGCTCTTGCAGAAGACCATGGATGCCACCCAGGAGACGGTGAACGGCGTCGTCCGCCTCAAGCTCTACAAGGGCAACTGCATCCCGGCGGGTCGTAAATCAGACCAGTCGTTGTACCAGGCGAGCTTCGCCACCTTTGAGGAGGACGAGGTCTACACCCAGGCCGATGCCGGCGGCTTCATTCGCCTCAATGCCCTGCGCATGACCATGCAGGCCTTGAAGAAGAAATAAGTTGATTGGTTGAGTGGGTTTTATTGGTTTGTTTTTGTTCACGGGTGAAACCAACCAGCCAATCAACCAGTTGACCACGTAACCAATTGACCAGTGCGCCCTCATGAGCAATGAAACAAAACTGTGGGGTGGTCGTTTTGCCGAAAAGACCGCCGCCTCGGTGGAGGCCTTCACCGCCTCCATCCACTATGACTGCCGGCTTTACAAGCAGGATATCGCCGGCAGCCTGGCCCATGCCCGGATGCTGGTCCGGCAAGGACTGATCGCTGCCGAGGAGGGTGAGCTGATCGCCGCCGGCCTGCGGGAGATCGAGCGGGAGATCGACGAGGGGATCTTTGTCTTCCGGCCGGAGCTGGAAGACATTCACATGAATATCGAAAAGGCGCTGGTGGAGAAGGTGGGGCCGGCCGGCGCCCGGCTGCATACGGCCCGCAGCAGAAATGATCAGGTCAACCTCGATCTGCGTCTCTATCTGCGCGACGAGGCGGCAAGACTGACCCGACTGGTGCGCGAGGTCCGCGCCGCCTTTGTCCGACTGGCCGGCCGCTATCTCGGCGCGGTGATGCCCGGTTATACTCATCTGCAGCGGGCTCAGCCGGTGCTCGTCTCCCATCATCTGCTCGCCTATTACGAGATGTTCGGTCGCGACGAGGAGCGGCTGGTTGACTGCGCCAAGCGCATCAATGTCCTGCCGCTCGGCGCGGCGGCGCTGGCCGGCACCGGACTGCCCATTGACCGCGAGTTCGTCGCCCGGGAACTCAATTTTCCCAGGGTGACCGCCAACAGCATGGACACGGTGGGGGACCGCGATTTCGCCGTGGAGTTCGTCTCGGTCTGCACGCTCATCCAGCTCCATTTAAGCCGGCTGGCCGAGGAGCTGGTCCTCTGGTCCACTGAGGAGTTTCGCTTTGTCGAGCTGGCCGACAGCTTCTGCACCGGCAGCAGCATCATGCCCCAGAAGAAAAATCCCGACATCCCCGAGCTGATCCGCGGCAAAAGCGGCCGGGTGGTGGGCAATCTGATGGCGCTCATCACCATGCTTAAAGGCCTGCCCCTTACTTACAACCGCGATCTGCAGGAGGACAAAGAGCCGGTCTTCGACACGGTGGACACCCTGTCCCGGGAGCTGGCCATCACCGCCGAGCTGCTCGCCAACCTGAAGTTCAACACCGCCAGGCTGGAGGATGCCACCAAGAGCGGCTACATGACCGCCACCGACCTGGCCGATTATCTGGTCCTGAAAAACATGCCGTTCCGCCAGGCCCACGCGGTGGTCGGCCAGACCGTGGCCTACTGCATCAAACAGAAGAAGGAGCTGGTCGATCTCTCTTTGGAAGAGCTTCGCCAGTTTGCCCCGGCGATCGAGACCGATGTCTTTGATGTGCTGGCGGTCAAGGGATCGGTGGACAGTCGCCGTTCCATCGGCGGAACCGCCATCAGCCGGGTGCGCGAGGCCCTGGCCCTGGCCGAGCAGGAGATGGGACTGGCCTCATGACGCGGCGCAGTATGGGCATCGGCATTCTGATCTGGCTGGCGCTGCTGCTGGCGGTGGCCGGCTGCGGCCGCAAGACGCCGGTCATCCCGCCCCATGCGGTGGTGCCCCTGCCCATTGATGATCTCCGGTTCGAGGCGGACGACACCGGCATCACCCTGCGCTGGACCTGCCCGACCCGGGCCGAGGACGGCACCCGGCTGGAGGAGGTGCGCACCTTCGCCATCCTGAAAAGCGAGGTACCCTTTGCCAGCTTCTGCGCCGACTGCCCGCTCCAGTTTCCCCATGTCATCACCATGAGCGGCGATGATGTCAAGCCCGGCTCGGAACTGACCTGGCGCGACACGGATCTGCAAAACCGGCATCACTATGCCTACAAGGTGATCTCCCAGCGGGGCTGGAAGATCACGAGCCGTGATTCCAATCTGGTTTCTTTTCCCTGGGACAGCCCACTGATCGCCCCGGTTGGCCTGCGCGTCGAGGTTGCCGATCAGCGCCTGACCGTGAGCTGGCAGCCGGTGGCGGCGCGGCTCGACGGAAGCGTGGCGGATATGCCGGTCCTCTATCAGCTCTATCGCAGCGAGGATGGCGCAACATTCACCAGAGTGGGCGACCCGCAGGTTGCTCTTTCCCGGCAGGACACGGAGCTGACCAACAACCGCAGATACTATTACCAGGTCCGCGCCCTTGCCGCCCTTGATGACAGCCTGATGCCGGGGGTGGCGAGCGAGGTCATCGCCGCTACGCCGCGCGATCTTACCCCGCCGGCGCCTCCGCACAAGTTCACCGCTGCCGTCGGCGCCAAGGGCGTGACCATCCTCTGGGAGAGCATCGCCGGTGAGGATGTAGCCGGCTACCGCATCTACCGGCGGACCGCCGGGGAAAAAGAGTATGTGCTGGTCGGCGAAACCGGCGCCTCCTCCTTTTCTTTTACCGATGCACAGGCGCCGGTCGGCGAGGAGACCCTTTACTATGCGGTAACCGCCATTGACAGCGCCACCCCGCCCAATGAAAGCATTTATTCCCGGGAGATCGAGGTGCGCCGTCGCCTCCGGCCGGGCCTTTAATCCAGACAGCATAGACGAAGACATGAACCATTTCCATTATCGAGACAATGCCCTTTTTTGCGAGGAGGTGGCGGTGGCCGGTATCGCCGCCCGGGTTGGTACTCCTTTTTATCTATACAGCGCCGCCACCCTGACCCGTCACTTCACCGCCTTTGACGGCGCCTTTACCCTGCCGCACATCACCTGTTTCGCGGTCAAGTCCTGCTCCAACATCGCCATCCTTAACCTGTTCGCCCGGCTGGGCGGCGGCGCCGACATCGTCTCCGGCGGCGAGTTGTTCCGGGCTCTGCAGGCCGGAGTGGACCCGCAGAAGATCGTCTATTCCGGGGTCGGCAAAACCAGGGAGGAGATGCGATTCGCCCTCGAATCCGGCATCCGCATGATCAACGTCGAATCCCACCAGGAGCTGGAGGCCCTGCAGCAGGTGGCCGCCGCCATCGGGGTAACGGCGCCGGTCTCCTTCCGGGTCAATCCGGACGTGGACCCCAAGACCCATGCCTATATCTCGACCGGGCTCGCCAAGAATAAGTTCGGCA
The DNA here is from genome assembly GCA_049323655.1 of Thermodesulfobacteriota bacterium. Lineage (GTDB taxonomy): Bacteria > Desulfobacterota > Desulfobulbia > Desulfobulbales > SURF-16 > DB1. The sequence continues at coordinate 67,663 of JBMONO010000020.1, forward strand.
TCCCCATCACCGATGCCCTTGACTCCTATCTGGCGGCCCAAAAGATGGCCAATATCCGCATCGTTGGGGTGAGCTGTCATATCGGCTCCCAGCTCACCGATGTCTCGCCCTTTGTCGAATCGCTGGTCAAGGTCAAGGGTTTTGTCGGCCGGCTTGCTGAGGCCGGCATCCGCATCTCCTGCCTCGATCTCGGCGGCGGGGTCGGTATCCGCTACAACGAGGAGGAGCCGCCCTTGCCTGCTGCCTACGCCGAGGCCCTGGAACGGGAGATGGCCGGACTCGACAGCACCCTGGTGCTGGAGCCGGGCCGGGTCATCGTCGGCAATGCCGCTATTCTCGTCACCCGGGTCCTTTATACCAAGCAGGGCGGCAAGAAGTTCGTCATTGTCGATGCCGGCATGAACGATCTCGCTCGGCCGAGCCTCTATGACGCCTATCATGCCATCCAGCCGGTGGTGCGGCGCGGTGCGGAAACCGAGGTGGTCGATGTCGTCGGTCCGATCTGCGAGAGCGGCGATTTTCTTGCCCGGGGCAAGGAGGTGGCGGTGGTTGGCCAGAATGACCTGCTGGCGGTGATGAGTGCCGGGGCCTACGGCTTTTCCATGTCATCCAACTACAACTCCCGGCCCCGGGTCGCTGAGGTGCTGGTGCGCGGTAATGAATTTCATGTCATCCGTGCCCGGGAAACCTATGAATCGCTGATTGCCGGCGAGACGATTCCGGAGTGACGGAAAGAGAGGGGCCGGAGGCTGAAGGCAGGGGCCACGAGAACGGCAGCCTTTTCCCGACGAGCAATGTGAACGACCAATGAATTTTCCGATTGCATTTACCAAGATGAGCGGCACCGGCAATGACTTCATCATCATCGACCACCGCAAACCCTTTTTGACCAAAGAGGCAATGGGGCCCTTTGCCAAAGCGGTCTGCCGCCACAAATTCTCGGCCGGCGCCGACGGCCTTATCCTTATTGAGAACTGCGACGGCGCCGATTTCCGCTGGCATTTTTATAATGCCGACGGCAGCGAGGCGGAGATGTGCGGCAACGGCGCCCGCTGCGCCGCCCGGTTTGCATACGACAGGGGGATTGCGCCGGCGAAGATGCACTTTCTTACCCTGGCCGGCGAGATCCGCGCCGAGGTGACCGGCACCAACGTCAAGCTGGAGATGACCGCGCCGACCCATCTCAAACTCGATCTTACGGTGGAACTTGACGGCACGAGTCGCACCCTTCACTTTCTCAATACCGGAGTGCCCCATGCAGTCTGTTTTGTCGAAGACAACCTGGCGACGCCGGTGAAAAGCTGGGGGGCGGTCGTCCGTTTTCACCCGCTGTTTCAACCCTCCGGCGCCAATGCCAATTTCGTCCAGGTGCTGGGGCCTGATGCCCTCCATGTCCGCACCTACGAGCGCGGGGTCGAGGACGAGACCATGGCGTGCGGCACCGGTGCGGTGGCCTCGGCCATCATCGCCGGCCTGCTTGGCCGGGTGACGGCGCCGGTGCGGGTGACCACCTCGGGCGGGGAAAGGCTTGTCATCCATTTTACCCTGGTGGACAACGCGATCAGCAGCGTCTGCCTGGAGGGGCCGGCCCATTTTATCTATGACGGCCTGCTGCATGCCGAGGCGATCGCTTAGCCGGTCAGCCGGGTCGCTTCAACATAACGACGCACGAACAAAAAAATTTTCATAGAGGAAGAGCAAGGAGAAAGTCATGACAAAATTTCGCGGAGCGTTTGTCGCAATCGTCACCCCCTTTGTTGACGGCAGGATCGATGAACAGGGCCTGAAGGATCTCATCGAGTTCCAGATCGCGGGCGGCACCCACGGTATCGTGCCCTGCGGCACCACCGGCGAGTCCGCCACCCTGAGCCATGAGGAGCATCACCGGGTGGTGGAGCTGACCATCAAGACGGTGGCCGGCCGGGTGCCGGTGCTGGCTGGCACCGGCTCGAACTCGACCGAGGAAACCATCGAGCTGACCCGCCATGCCAAGGAGGCAGGGGCCGACGGTGCGCTGGTCATCACCCCTTATTACAACAAGCCTTCCCAGGAGGGACTCTACCAGCACTTCAAGACCGTGGCCGAGGCGGTGGATATTCCGCTCATCCTTTATAATGTGCCGTCCCGCACCGCGGTTGACATGCAGCCCGCCACCGTGGCCCGCTGCGCCGCCGTGGACAATATCGTTGGCATCAAGGAGGCGACCGGTGACATGAACCGCGCATGTGACGTCATCCGTCGCTGCCCGAAGGATTTTTCCGTGCTGTCCGGTGACGATTTCACCTCCCTGTCCATGGTGTTGCTCGGCGGTTCCGGCGTCATCTCGGTCACCTCCAATGTAGACCCGAAAGGCATGGCGGATTTGATGAACGCCGGCCTGGCCGGCGACGTGGCCACCGCCCGGGAGATCCAGTACCGGCTCTTCCCGCTGATGGGGGCCATGTTTTATGACACCAACCCGGTGCCGGCGAAAAAGGCCCTGGAGCTGATGGGGAAAATCAGCTCCGGCCTGCCCCGCCAACCCCTGTGGCAGATGGGCGACGAGCCCCTGGCACGGATGCAGGCGGTGCTGAAGGAACAAAAACTGATCTGATCGACGGCGCCACACGTGACCGGATACGACAACGGAGAAAGAGCATGACCAAAGTCATTGTGGCCGGCGCCGCCGGCCGGATGGGCAAGAGAATCGGCTATATGGTGACCCAGAACAACGCCCTGGCGCTGGTCGGCGGGTTCGAGCAGGCAAACAATCCGGCGGTGGGCAAGGATATCGGCGAGGTGGGCGGCTACGGCGCGGTGGGGGCGACCATCGCCCCTGCGCTGGAAGCGATCATCGACCGGTGCGATGTCATCATCGACTTTACCTTTCATGCCGCCACCATGGGCTTTGCCCGGATCGCCGCCCAACACAACAAGGCGATGGTCATCGGCACCACCGGCCTGAGCGCGGAGAACCTGGCGGAGCTGAAAGAACTTGCCGGACGCATCCCTATTGTCCAATCGCCCAACATGGCGGTTGGGGTCAACGTCCTCTTCAAGTTGACCCAGAAGGTGGCCGCCATTCTCGGCAATGACTACGACATTGAAATCGTCGAGGCCCATCATCGCATGAAAAAAGACGCGCCGAGCGGCACGGCGCTCAAGCTCGGCGAGATGGCGGCGCTCGGCGTTGGCCGTGATCTGGCCAAGGTCGGCGTCTTCGAGCGTAACGGTATCATCGGCGAGCGGACCAGCGAGGAGATCGGCATCCAGACGATCCGGGCCGGTGACATCGTCGGTGAACACACCGTCTACTTTGCCGGGCCGGGCGAGCGCATTGAGCTGATCCACCGCGCCCACAGCCGGGACAACTTTGCCCGCGGCGCGGCCCTGGCCGCCGCCTGGGTGGCGGGAAAGCCGAACGGCATGTACACCATGTTCGACGTGTTGGGACTCACCGATATTTGATCGTGCTGGGAAAACGGCGATGAAGATAGTCCGTTGCCGCACAGATATGGGCGAGTGCTACGGGCTGTGGGAAGGCGAGGTTATCCGTCTGCTCGCGGGCGAACCCTTTGCCGGTATCACGCCGAGCGGCGAGGTAGTGGCCGCAAATGCGGTGAAGCTGCTCGCCCCCTGCCGGCCGTCGAAGATCGTCGCGGTGGGGATCAACTACGCCCCGCATGCCCGGGAACTCGATTTTTGCATCCCGCCGGAACCCTTGATCTTTCTCAAACCACCGTCCGCCGTCATCGGACCGGAGGAGGAGATCATTCTGCCGGCGATGAGCGCCCAGGTCGATTACGAGGGCGAACTGGCGGTGGTGATCGGCCGGTCCTGCAAGAATGTGGCGGAAAAGGAGGCATTACGCTTCGTCCTCGGCTACACCTGCTGCAACGATGTCACGGCCCGTGACCTGCAAAAAAAGGATGTACAGTTCACCCGCTCGAAAAGTTTCGACACCTTCGCTCCCTTAGGGCCCTGCATCGAAACAAAGCTTGATCCGGGTAACGTCATGGTGCGCAGTTTCGTTAACGGCGACAAGCGGCAGGAGGCGAGCACCGCCACCATGATCCGTTCCGTGCCGGAACTGGTCAGTTTCATCTCCAGGGTCATGACGCTGCTGCCCGGTGATGTCATTGCCACCGGCACCCCGGCCGGGGTCGGCCCGTTACAAAGCGGCGACCGGGTCGCGGTTTCCATCGAGCCCATCGGCGCGCTGTCCAATCCTGTGCGGGGCCTGGAGCGGTGATGACGCAGGCCGTTATCGGGCTGGGCTCCAATCTCGGCGACGGCAGGGTGAATCTGCAAACCGCCTGGCAGCGGCTGGTGAAACGGGCCGGGCGGGCTGTGGCCCTCTCTTCGCCCTATCTCACCGAACCGATGGATATGGCAAGCAGCCTTCTCTTCACCAATGCGGTGGGCCTGCTGGAGACCGCCCTGTCGCCGGAACGGCTGCTCGCCGCGATGCTCGAGCTTGAGCTGGAAATGGGCCGCGACCGTCGTAACGGCCGGGATCGCACCATTGACCTGGACCTGCTCTTTTACGACGAGCTGGTGATGAAGACGGCGGCGCTGGTGCTGCCTCATCCGCATCTCGCCCGGCGTCCCTTTGTCCTTGTCCCGCTGGCCGAGATTCTGCCGGACCGGTTTCATCCCCTCACCGGCCTGACCGTCGCCGCCATGCTGGACAAACTCGGCGATGCCACCGGAGTGACGAAAATCGACTGGGAGCGATCATGACGCCGCTGCGGATCATTATCCTGGCGATACTGGCCTATATCCTCTATCGCCTGCTCTTCGGGAAAAAACGCATGAACAGACCGCCGTCGCCGCCGGCCGACTCGTTGCCCGCCGATGACGTGCTGGTGGAGGATCCGGTCTGCCACACCTATGTGCCGAGCCGCCAGGCGATTCGCGCCATGAAGGACGGCCGCCAGTATTACTTCTGCAGTGAAAAATGCTGCCAAAAATTTTTAGAGGACAAAGGAGAAGGGCCATGAAATTTTTTATTGATACCGCCAATATCGACGAGATCCGCAAAGGGGTGGACATGGGCATGGTAGACGGCGTCACCACCAATCCGTCTCTGATCGCCAGGGAAAAGAAGCCCTTTGAGGAAATCCTTGCGGAGATCTGCGCCACGGTGGACGGACCGATCAGCGCCGAGGTCATCAGCCTCGATGCCGACGGCATGGTGGAGGAAGGCCGCAAGCTCGCCGCCCTGCACAGCAACATCGTCATCAAGGTGCCGATGACCACCGACGGCCTCAAGGCGGTGAAACGTTTTGCCGCCGAAGGGATCAAGACCAACGTCACTCTGGTCTTTTCCGCCACCCAGGCCCTGCTCGCCGCCAAGGCCGGCGCCACCTTTGTCAGCCCCTTTGTCGGCCGGCTTGACGATATCTCGCTGACCGGTATGGATCTGGTCAACGACATCATGACCATTTACGACAATTACGGTTACCAGACCGAGGTGATCGTCGCCAGCATCCGCAATCCGGTCCATGTGCTCGACGCCGCCCTGATCGGCGCGGATATTGCTACTATCCCCTTCAATGTCATCACCCAGCTGGCCAAACATCCGCTCACCGATATCGGCATGGAAAAATTTCTGGCTGACTGGAAAAAACGGAAAAAGTAAGCTGACTCAGGGCGGCGCGATCTGTATAATATGACAGTGCCTGCAAACGCTGAAATCACGTCATGAGAACACTACTCGTCAGAACCGGATGCGCCGCCCTGCTGCTCGCCGTCCTGGCCGGCCCGGCCGGGGCGGAGATGTATTCCTTTGTCGATGCCAAGGGCGTGCGCCACTTCTCCAATGTGCCCAATGACCGGCGCTATGAAAAGGTGGAATGGGTCAAGTCCCGGGAGATCCGGGTTCCCACTGCTCGGTATGTCGACCCGGCCGACTTCGAGGGGTATATCGTTGAAGTCGCGGCGGCCTATACCCTTGATCCGATGCTGCTGAAAGCGGTGATCAAGGCGGAGTCCAATTTCGATTGCCTGGCCGTGTCGCCGAAGGGCGCCCTCGGTCTGATGCAGCTCATGCCCGGTACTGCCCGCGATATGCGGGTGAGCGATCCCTTTGATCCCCGTCAGAACATCCGGGGCGGGGCCCGCTATCTGCGGCAATTGCTTAATATCTTTGACGGCGATCTCGATCTTGCCCTGGCTGCCTACAATGCCGGGCCGGAGGTGGTCAAAAACCAGGGCGGCATCCCCGCCTATCCGGAAACGACGGCATATGTGGAACGGGTGCTCCGCCACTACAAACGCTATCAGATCGCCTCAGTCGCCGGCAAGGGCGGTTGAAATGGGCAGGTGGTGAAGCTGTGAGCCAGATGGCCTACGTCCCCAATATTCTGACGGGTTACCGCTTTGTCGTTGCCCCGCTGCTCCTCTTTTTTCTCTATCCCGGGGCAGGCAAGTGGATCAGTCTGACCGGCTTTGCCCTCTACCTGTCCGCCGCCCTCACCGATCTGGCCGACGGCTATATCGCCCGCAAATATCAGGTGGAATCGGTGCTCGGCAAACTGATGGACCCGCTGGCCGACAAGGTGCTGGTGCTGGTGGTGCTCATCATGCTGATTCCGCTTGGCCGCATGCCGGCCTGGGTCGCCTTTCTCATCATTGCCCGCGAGATGATCGTCACCGGTCTGCGCGGGGTCGCCGCTTCGTCCGGGCTGGTCATTGCCGCGAGCCGGCTCGGTAAATGGAAGAGTCTGGTGCAGCTCATCGCCCTCGGCACCCTCGTCTTCCCCCTGGGCGTCCTCCCCATCCCCTTTCTCCACCAGGTCGGCCTGGCGCTGCTCTACATCGCCCTCGTCCTCACCATCTGGTCCGGGGTCGATTATTTCTACCGCTTCCAGAAGGTCTATCTCAATCCCTGAAATTCCCGCCCCTCCCGTCTTGCCGTCCTTTGCCTATGCCGGAAGTCATAGGTATCAGTATTATCGATTTGACTTATAGAAATAAGTCGATAATTTTGTCTCTACAGGGCCGCGCTCACCATGGGGGTGAGGGGCCTGAAATCGGCGGAGGACAGAATCGACATGGCGGAATTTGAAGTCAGGGCATATCCGGAGTTGTGGCAGGAGTTGGACATGGACGTGGCGCGCTTTGACAAGGCGCGGCAGATGCTGGGCCAGGCCTATGGCTCCATCTATCTCTGCCAGGACCATCGGCCGGAAAAGATGGCCTATTTCGACAATATGATCGCCGAGATCCATGGTGGCCGGGTCCAGGAGCTGGTCGAGGCCAAAAAGCAGGGACGGCCGGTGGTCGGCACCTTCTGCGTCTATATCCCGGAGGAGGTGGTTGTGGCGGCGGGCGGCGTCTGCGTCGGCCTGTGCGGCGGCTCCCAGGGCTCGATCCCGGATGCGGAAAAGATTCTGCCGCGCAACATCTGCCCCATGGTCAAATCCGCCTTCGGCTTCAAGGCCGGCCGCATCTGCCCCTATTTCCAGGCCGTTGATTTCGTTTACGGCGAGACGACCTGCGACGCCAAGAAAAAGACCTGGGAGATCCTTGATCGCCTGGTGCCCACCTATGTCATGGAGATCACGCAGATGAAGAACAAGCGGGACAAGACCCTGTGGCGTGAGGAGGTGCGTGACTTCAAGGCCAAGGTCGAAGAGGTCGCCGGCAAAACGATCGGCAGCGAGGAGCTGGCCGCGGCGATCCGGGTGATCAACGACAAGCGCCGCGCCCTGCAGCGCCTCACCCGGCTGCGCAGCCACAATCCGGCGCCGATCAGCGGCAAGGATGCCCTGCTCATCGAACAGATTGCCTTTTACGACGAGCCGGTCCGTTTCGCGGCCCAGGTCAATGAGCTGTGCGACGAACTCGACCGGCGGGTAAAGGAGGGCAAGGGGGTGCTGGCCGCCGACGCACCGCGGATTATGATCTCCGGCACGCCGATGGCCCTGCCGAACTGGAAGCTCCACCACATCGTCGAGAGCGCCGGCGCGGTGATCGTCAACGAGGAGAGCTGCATCGGCACCCGCTATTTCAAGGATCTCATCGACGAAAACAAAACGGAGCTGGACGATCAGCTCGATGTGCTGACCGACCGCTACATGCAGATCGACTGTTCCTGCTTCACCCCGAACAACGAGCGCATCGACCAGGTGCTCAAGGAGTACCGCGAGTCAAAGGCCCATGGCATTATTCATTATTCCCTGCAGTTCTGCCACACCTACAACATCGAGGAGATCCGTATCAAGGAGGCCTGCCTGCAGGCGGGCATCCCCTATCTCTCCATCGAATCGGATTACTCGACCGAGGACGTCGGCCAGTTGCAGACCCGGGTCGAGGCCTTTCTCGAACAGCTGCGGGGGTGATGGAATGTACGTCGGCGTTGATCTCGGCTCGCGGACGGTGAAGCTTGCCGCCCTGCGCGATGGTGAACTGGTGAGCCACCGGATCCGGGAAAGCGGCTTTGATCCGCACGGCCAGTCTCTGGAAATGCTCGCTGATTTTACTCCGCTGCGGGTGGTGGCCACCGGCTATGGCCGCCACCTGGCCCGCAAGCACTTTGCCGACGAGGTGATCACCGAAATCAAGGCCCATGCCCTGGGCGCCCGCCACTATTATCCCGACTGCCGGACCATCGTTGATATCGGCGGCCAGGATTCCAAGGTGATTGCCCTTGACGAGGCCGGCCGCGTCGTCACCTTCCAGATGAATGATAAATGCGCGGCCGGCACCGGCCGCTTTCTCGAAATCATGGCCGCCACCCTGGGCTTTCGTTTGGATGAATTCGGACCGGCCGCCCTGGCCTCGGCGGAGGATGCGCCGATCACCTCCATGTGCACGGTCTTTGCCGAGTCCGAGGTGATCTCCATGAAGAACCGGGGGGTGCCGGCCGCCGATATTGCCCGCGGCGTCCATCTGTCGGTGGTCAATCGCCTCGTCGCCATGCTGAACCGGGTCGGCTTCGGCGACACCGTCGTCTTTTCCGGCGGGGTGGCCCGCAACCCGGCCATGGTGCGGCTGCTGGCCATGAAGCTCGATGGGGTCCGCATCGTCACCCCCGAGCATCCTGACATTGTCGGCGCCATCGGCGCGGCGATCCAGGCGGGAATTGCCTGAAAGGGAGGAGCCATGGAAGTTTACCGCACCCCGCTTTTTGAGAAGCAGCTTGTTGCCCTGACGCGGACCGATCGCAAGGGCGCCCTGGCCGGGGCCCGGGTCGAGGAGATCGTCCGCCACCTCACCCGCACTGATGGTGCCCCGGTTATCCTGAAAAACAAACGAACCCGGCACGGTGAAATGCGGGTGCGCGGCTGTGTCAAGTTCGACCTTGGCAGCGGCTACCGGCTCATCTGTCTGAAAAAGGGCAATGCCATCTATCTCCTCTACACCGGCACTCACGATGAATGCGACCGCTGGCTCAATAACCGGCGGGGAACAAAGCTTGAGATCGAGACGGCAGCGTTTGTGTTCATCGATGCGCCGGGCGCTGCCGATTCCGACCTTGCGGAGGGCGGCAGCGGTGGTGCGGAGCCGGACGAGTATGAACAGATTGTTGCCGCCCGGCTCGACGACAGGATTTTGCGTCAGGTGTTCGGCGGCATCTGCCGGCAGTGAGCGGCGGCCGCTTCGGCAAAATGTCTTGAAAAAGGCGGGGAAGTAGGCTATTAGATTGTCACCATCACTGCTCACCTGGCGATGGCCGGTCCGGCTCCTGCCGCCGCCGGCGGATCGTCTTGCCCATATGCCGGAGTGGTGAAACTGGTAGACGCACGGGACTCAAAATCCCGCGGGGGCAACCCCATGTCGGTTCGATTCCGACCTCCGGCACCAGCATAGAATCCGAAATAATTCGGATTCATCCATAAAGCCTTGAGAAATCAAGGCTTTTTCTTTTTCCGTTGTCCGCTCAAATCCAGTTTGATATGCTATAAGCCTCATGCTGAAAGGCTGGGAATTGCAAGGCAAGGCTGGATGTCTTCATCAAATGGGGCTAATCCATCCTTGCCGCTCAATCGTCCTCTCTTGATCATGGCCGAAGTGGCATTGCCAATTTCAAATGGCAAAACCTCAGGGGCTATGATTTCGTGGCCAACCGTCAAGGCTATAATCGCTTACTTTTCTGGTTCGTTGAGGGCGGCTGCAAGGAATGTATTCGTATATCATTGCCCATTTGCTTGCCCCTTCTTTTCATCGGCGGTTCAGGTTGCACTGGCGGACCTGATCCAGGGCGATGTCGAGGGTGCGGAAAAAGGTGAGGGCCTCCCGGTCCTCGTCGTTCTGCTCCAGCCGGTCGCCATAGAGGGCGACCAGCCGGGTCAAAGTCTGCATGACCTCGTCATCGGCCAGTGCGCCGATCTCCTCCCAGTAATCAATGGCGTTTTTGGCAGCTGTCACGGCATCCTCCGGATCCGCACCTCGATATCGCCGGCCTCATTGAGCAGCTCGACCAGTTGCGCCGTGTCGGTCTCACCGTAGTGGTAGGGATACAGGACCCGGGGCCGGAAGGTCAGGGCCGCGTCGGCCACCATCTCCGGGGTCATGGTATAGGGCAGGTTCATCGGCAGAAAGGCGTAGTCGATTTTTTTCAGGGCCTTCATCTCCGGGGTGTTTTCCGTGTCGCCGGCAATGTAGATGCGGGTGTCGCCGAAGGTCAGGACATAGCCGTTGCCCTCGCCTTTCGGATGAAAGGGCTCGCCGCTGTCGCGCCTGTGGACGATGTTGTAGGCCGGTACCGCCTCCACCCCGATGCCCAGAACTTTTCGGTTGTCACCGTTGGCCATCACCGTGCCGCCGCCGACCTGGCGGGCGCAGAGTTCGGTGAGGAGCAGTTCGGTCTTGTCGTCGCGGACCAGGGCCAGGGCGCTTTCGTCGAGATGGTCCTGATGATGGTGGGTAAGCAGGATGAGGTCCGCCCTGGGCAGCTCCCGGTAGTCCGCCACCTTGGCGTAGGGATCGACATGGATGATGCGGTTGTTGAAGCGCAGCATCAGCGAACCATGACCGATAAAGGTGATTTCCACCGCACCGGCCGAGGTGGGGATGATGTCCTTCTCAAGCCCGCCTTGCCCGAGGGCGGCGGGGATAAGGCCCGCCCAGCACAGCAGGGCGGCAATACAGGCGGTCAGCTCTTTCATCTCTCATTTCTCCTTCTTGCAGAGTGGTTCGGACTGACATGACCGATGTCCGTCCTTGTCAGGGCAGCAACCAGCCGTCATCGCCGGCGTCGAGCCAGAGAAAATCGGCATCCGCCGCCGTTGCGCTGTCGCGGTCGATGCGGCCTCGCACCTCCGGCAACACCACCCGATAGCTGATCTCGGCGTGCTGGCTGATCTGATGGGGAATGCCGTATTTCCAGGAATGGCCGCTGCCGGCCAGGACGACGACCTGGGTTTCGGGATTTTTTTCAAGAAATTGCAGGAGATTGCGGGCCATGGCCGCATCCCAGAGCAGTTGCGCCTCGCAGAAGTGGGTGAAGTCCCTGTCGCCATGGCCGTGGCCGCCCAGGGCGCGGCGAATGAAGTTTTCATAGGCGGGATCGACCCGGCAGACAATGCCGTGCAGGCCGCGGCGCTGTTCTGCGTTGAGGCTGGCAAAGCCGTGCCGCGCCACCTGACGGGTCAGATCGCGGGAGATGTTGAGGCCGAGCAGGGGCACGCCCCGGTCGTGAGCCAGGAGAAAGATCGGCCGGTAGGTCGGCCACATGCTCCAGTTGCGGGCATAAAGGGGCTGAAAGTCGGCTTCCGTCAAGTCGCCGGCCACCCATTTGTCGAGGGCCCACTGAAAGTCGGCCTGGAACATCTCCAGACCGACGGCAAGGGCGTTGCGCTCCGGCGCGCGTTCCTTCAGCGCCCGGATGATGGCCGCCTGCATGGCATGATGGCCGTCATGGTCGTGGTTCTCGCCGACAAAAACGAGCTGGACCTCTTGCAGCGCGGCAATGAAGTCGGTCGCGGCGACCTCCTGTCCCCTGGCCAGATCGCGGATATGCGGATGGCCGCCGGCGGGAATGCTCAGGCAGAAAAAAAGAAAAGGGAAGGCCAGCAGGGCGAGGACGGGCAAGCGCATGGGCATGGTTTCCTGGGCATGGTATTGACGGGCGGCACCCGTCAATACCATAGCCTACTCCCTCGGAGAAGGCAAGACCATGGCTGGGAACTGTCGCCCTGGGGCCTTCTTTTTTTCAGGGGGATTTTTTTTGCTTGCCGGCAACAAACTCGTGTATCATGATCTGGCAAGTACATACAGGATGTGGAGGGTTGGGCAAATGGACGGCCTCCCGGCAAGATTTTTGCCCGCCGGCTGCATTGCGAATGCAGGGAGGCTTGCTGATATCATGGGAAACGGTATGATCACCGAAATTTTTTTGGCAAAGCGCATCGAAAAAGAACGCAACGCACAGTAACTCCGTAAGTTGCCTGCCGCTCAACTCCGCCCTGTTCCCCGCCAAAAAAATCCGTTACAACCCAACGACCCCGCCAATTTCTCTGGCCAGCCACTGTTTCAGTCTGTCATTGAGGCGATGGACCGTCCCGCCCGGCCGGTAGCCGTCTTCAGCACAGGCCTCATGAAAGAGATCGGTCGGCACCGGGATCTTGGCAATTTCGACGGCTTCTTTCATGCTGCGCCGGATCAGGGTCGCCTGCGGTGGTGTTTCCCAGTCAAAGAGAACAAAATAGATCGACTGGTCATTGCCGCTGACAAAATCATTGCCGCGGGTCCAGCCCGCTCCCCATTCGAGATACATATCCACCGCTTTTTCCGGAGTCATATGCCAGTCCACCGCATTGATAATTTCCCGATCTTTTTTCAACTCATCCATGGTCATCATAGTCCACCCCCGGCAGGAAAAGGTTTCAGCTTCCGTAATCAGTGCCGACCCAGCGCGAGAAAAAGCCTCCCGTCGCTGCGTCTCTCTGTTTTCAATCTACCGCAGGAGATCGGAACAGTCCTTGACTTAAGTCAATCGGGGGGGTTATCGCGTCCACAAGAGGGGAGGCGGCCAAAGGAGATTTGGGGGGATTCAGGTCAGGGGGAGGTGTGATCAGGTCGTGGTGAATCATATCAGGCGCCGGGGCGGACGGGCCTCCGCCCCGGTTTGTTGATTGGCGTTACTGGCCGGCAACACCGGTGCAATCGGTGCCGCGGCGTTTATTCGGGAAAAACGGCGGGAGAGTCATCCTCAGCCGTTCACCTCCCGGATCCCTTCCAGGCGCCAGTTTTCGGTGCCCGCGGGCCGCGCCCAGGTCCAGGCCTCGGCAAACTTGACCGGCTGGGTCATGCTGCCGGCAATGAGCTCGCCGCTCGTATCATTCACCGTGTAGTCGAGCAGGTTGGCGGTAAAGAGGATGGTGACAAAGTCCTCGTTCTGCTGCTTGCCGGCGTCGATGATCTCCACGGTGCGGATGGAGATGTTTTCGAGTTTGTTGATCTCGCCCTTCTCGCGCATTTCCTCGAAATGGCCCTCGTACTGGGCGGCCAACTCGTCACCCAGGAGGTGGCGGTAGGAGGAGAGATCGCGCCGCATCCAGCCAGCCTGGATCTGAAAGAAGACGTCGGAGGCCACCTCGACGAAATGTTTTTCATCAAAGCCGGGATCGGTCTGCCGGATCATCGCCAGTCCCTGGGCCTTTCTGTCGTGCCCGGCAACCGTGTCGGTGGCGGAGGAGGAAAAACCACCAAAGCCGGCCGGCGGCGGTGGCGGCTGATAGCCTGCCATCCCGGCCGAGGCCGGCTTGCCGGCAAAGCGGCGGTATAGGAAATAGCCGCCGACCGCAAGCAGGATGAGCGGCAGAATGCCGAATCCGGAGCCGCCCATGCCGAACAGGCTGCCGAAAAGCATGGCGCCGACGGCGCCGCCCAGCAGGCCGCCGGCCAAAGCCTTGCCGAATCCGGGCTTTTTGTCCATTGTCGCCTGTTGGGTTGTTGTCGGTGTTTTCTGGACCGGCGCGCTGCGGGTGAAACTGCGGCCGCCGGAGCGGGAGCGGGCGTCGGCGTAATCGGTGCTGATGCCGCCCTCGATCAGCATCAGGCCAAGAAAGAGAAGGAAAAAGGATGTTAGTCGGTTCATGGTGGTCAGCATGGCGTCCTCGTTGAGCGGTTAATAAGAGAGTGTCGGGCAGCAAATGCGGCAGGATGACGAGCGGCGTACAGTGTTGACTGCTTTACTATAGCCGTATCGACCGCTTTGGCAAGAAAAAGATCGGCTTTTTCGGCGCAAACAGGCGAAAATCCAGCCTTTGCATATTGGGTCAGGACTTGTTCTGTCGTATTCTGGAAGGAGCGGACGTTTGCTCCGCCCTGGGTTGCCAGCCTGGGTTGCCAGGCTCAGGTGCGAGGGAAGGAAGTGATGCGGCCGGGCATTCGTGCCGTCGAGATTGATGAAATCGCAAAAAGGTCTTTTTTTACCACAGAGACCACAGAGCGTACAGAGATAACTAATTGTAATTAAAGATGTTTTCTCTGCGCTCTCAGTGCGCTCTGTGGTGAAAAAAAGACTTTTTACGGGTTTGTCAAAAATTATTTCATGGCATTTTTCATTACCGTGAAGAGGTCGGTGTTGTCCATGGCCCGGCCGAGGTTGGCGCTGCCCGGCCCCTGGCTCCAGACCACGGTGTCGACCGCGGTGTGATTGGTGCTGGTCCAGCCCGGGTCGACCTGATCGCCCGGATTGCTCAGAGTGCCGTAAGGGCCGTTGATGGCGTGGCCGCCGGTTTCATGGTCGCCGGCGACAATGAGCAGGGTGCTGCTGCGACGGGCTGGACTGGCGTTGATCCAGGCCTGCACCGTCTCGACCGCCTCGTTGAAGGCGATCATCTCGCCGAGCTGGTAGGCGGCGTTATTGTCGTGGTTGGCCCAGTCGATCTGCGAGCCTTCCACCATGAGAAAAAAACCATCCTTGTCCTCTTCGAGAATGTCGAGGGCGACCCTGGTCATTTCCGGCAGGCGCGGCTCGGTGCTGTCAGGGCTGCGAAGGTATTCCGGGGTAAGACCGGCCGGGTTGAAGAGGCCGAGAATTTTCACGGTGTCATCGCTTGCCACCGTAGCGTGCATCTCCTGGGCGGTGCTGACAAGCACGTAGCCGTCATCTTGCGCCTGTGCGATGATTCCGGCAACATCCTGGCCCGGGTATTGGGCGCAGTTGTAAGCGGCATTGCTGCTGTTGGCGCCGATGTTGCCGCCGAGCAACACATCGACGCTGCTTTCCTGGACAAGCTGGCGGCCGATTTCCGCCTCGCAGTTGCGGTGATTGACATGGGCGGCAAAGGCGGCCGGGGTGGCGTGGGTGATGGTTGAGGTGGCGACCAGGCCGGTGGCCTTGTTCTTCTCCCGGGCCAGCTCGAGGATCGTCTTGGGAGAATCGACACAGGTGGCGCCTTCAGAATGGCAGGATACCTCGTTGTTGTTGAATTTTTCACCGGTGGCCCAGGCTGAGGCCGCGGCGGCGGAATCGGTCACCGTGCTGTTGGCGGCATGGGTGGACTGATAGCCGATGACCGGCAGTTTTTCAAAGCTCAACCGATCGCCGTCCGGGCCATTGACAAAGATACGGGCCGCAGTGACGTTGGACAGACCCATACCGTCCGGCACCATAAAGATGATGTTGCGGGCCTGGCCGCGTTCCGGGTGACGGTGTTCCTCTTTCTTGTTGCCGGCGCCGGCCGGGCCGCCGCTCACAATGATGCCTCCCGTCACTGCCACCACTGCAACCTGCATGAACTTTTTTTTCATAATCTGATCCTCCGTAAAGAGTTGAAAAATGACGGCGCACGGGCCGTTGGTTGCGATGCTGGCCTTACTTTGGCGGAACTTTGTTGGATCGGGATTAAAAAAGAATGAAAGTTTGATTAGCCGGCGGCAGCGGGGGGCCTGTCTTGCATTCGGTCCGGGGCGAACAGGCGTCCGCCCCGGATTGCCATTCCAGTTACTGGTCGATCAGGCCGTCGCAGTCGTTGTCGATGCCGTCGCGGCCCCAGCGGCCGACCGTGTCGGTGCGGCCGGGATTGACAAAGCGGTTGGTGTCGTCGCAGTCGCCGTCACAGGTGGACCAGCCGTCACCGTCGCTGTCAGGACACAGGGGGCAACCTTCGTCAACGCTGCCGTCGCAGTTATTGTCGATACCGTCGCAGAGTTCCGCTGCCCCGGGAAAGACGGTGGGGTTGTTATCCAGGCAGTCGCCGTCGCAGGTGGTCCAGCCGTCACTGTCGCCGTCAAGGCAGACGGTGTCCGGATTGAGTGCGGCATGGACTTGCAGCAGGCCGTGGCCGTAAGCGCTGTCCCAGCCGGTTGGGCCGAGGTCGAGAGCGCTTTCGGTCAGGGCGGTAAGTACCTCGGCCGGAGTGATGCCGGGATTGGCGGCATAGAGCATGGCCGCCGCCGCCGCCACATGAGGAGTGGCCATGGAGGTTCCCATGTAATAAAAATAGTTCCAGTTGTTGTCGTCAAAGGTCTCCTGGAGGATGCCGTCGCCGCTGGTGGTGTTGCCGCCGCCCGGCGCCACCAGGTCAAGCCCGGTGCCGCCGTTCGAGTAAGAGGCGACGGCGCCGGTAATGTCAACCGCACCCACCGCGATGGTGTATGGCGAGATGGCGGGATAACTCACCTGTTTGCTGTAGGCGTCGTTGCCCGAGGCGCAGACGATGGTGACCCCGGCGTTGTAGGCCGCGGCCAGCCACGGATCGAGAATCGGGTCGCCGGTGATCTTGAGCTGCGCCTTCCAGCCGAGGCTCATGTTGATGACCGAGGCGCCGTTGGCGACGCTCAAGGCGACACCCTCGGCCAGGTCGGCCGAGGTGCCGGCGCCGTTGTCGTCGAGCACCTTGACCGGCATGACGCAGGCGTCATGGGCCAGGCCGGCGACGCCGATGCCGTTGTCGGTGCTCTGAGCGATGGTGCCGGAGACATGGGTGCCGTGACCGTCGCCGTCGGTGGGGTCGCTGTCGCTGTTTACGATGTCGCTGCCGGGCAGAATTTCAACACAGCCGATGCCGTCCGGGCCGCCGCTTTTGAGGCCGGTATCAAGCACCGCCACGCTGACGCCGGTGCCGGTGGTGATCTCCCAGGCCGCCTCGCTCTGCACCATGGGCAGGTTCCATTGAGAGGCGTAATAGGGATCGTTCGGGGCGGTGAAGGCCTGGTAGATGAGGTTCAGCCCGCACTTTTTCCCCCTGGCTACAAGCTTTTCGACATGGCGCTGTTCCGCCCCCCGCTCCACCTCGAGGACGAGCAGCCCGGCGTTGGGCAGAACCTTTTTCACCCTATAGCCGGCCGGCGCCTGTTCCGGAGCCGCGGCCACGACCACCTCGCCGGGCCGGTACATGGCCGGAGAGAGCGGTTGCACTGCCGCGGCGCCAGACGTTCCGCCATGCATGATCACACCGCTGGCCGCGGCCAGAACACACCATTTTGCCAACATTTTTTTCATCATTTTTCTCCTTTCAGATCGTTGATGATTCCTCGTTGCCTCCGAACCCGCGACCGCTCCGCTGAGCGGCCGCCATTATGTCGCTTGCGGATTTCAAGAATCACGCCGTTCTCCGTGGAGAATAATAAAAAGAGAACAGGCCGGGCGTCTCCGCGCGTCATTTCCTCTCTATACAGCACACAGGGGCGCAACGAAACCGCAAAAACATTTCCGACTCCTTCCTTGAACTTTGCCGGAAATTCGGATATGTTCACCAGATTCAGGTGCTCTGTTGAGCATAAAAGGGAACCCTGTGCAAATCAGGGGCGGGCCCGCCGCTGTGACCGGGGACAACCCTCAGGTGAAAGCCACTGTCCGTTGGCAGGGATGGGAAGGCGTGAGGGAAGGATGAACCGGGAGTCAGAAGACCTACCTGAAGAACGCTGATACTTCGTGGACGGAAGTTTCGGCACGGATCTAGAGGATATTTATGGGAAATCCCCCGGATCGAGTTTTTGTGCTCGAACCGGGGGATTTTTTTTGAACACGCGCACCGGCGGACCTGCCGATGGAAGGGCAATTTCTTGTCGAGCTGTGGGCGGAGCTGATCTGGCCGCTGTTGCGGATTGTTTTTTTGATCTCCGCCGGGTTGGTGGCTGCCAATTTCATTGAGGCCTTGAACTGGGCGGAGCGATTGGCCACGCTTGCCCGGCCCCTTATCCGCTATGGTCGCTTTTCCGCCGTCACCGGCGCGAGTTTTTCCCTGGCCTTTTTTTCAGGGGTGTCGGCTAATACCATGCTGGCCGAGGCCTATGACCAGGGGAGGATGGGCAAACGGGAGCTGGTTCTGGCTAATCTGCTCAACAGCCTGCCCCGCTTTTTTCTCCACCTGCCCACGGTTTTTTTTCTGACCGCGCCACTGATCAAGGGAGCGGCAGTGGCCTATGTGGCCATCACCTTTTCCGCTGCGTTGTTGTTGACCCTGGCGGTGGTGCTGGCCGGGCGTTTTTTTCTCGGTGGGGGGTGCGGCGCCGAGGCGGCGCCGGCCGCCGCCTCCTCGCGGACCACGGCGCGGCAGGCCCTGGAGAAGAGTGTCAAACGGTTTCGCAAGAGGATCCGTCATATCCTGCTCTTCATGGTGCCGGTTTATGTGCTCTTCTTCTTTTTCGGTCGGTTCGGTGTTTTTGCCCGGCTGGAGGAAATGGCGGCCCGATCGTGGCTGCTCGACTGGCTCAACCCCAAAAGCGTCGGCATCGTCATTTTGCATGTCACCGCCGAATTTTCCGCCGGGGTGGCCGCGGCCGGCGCCCTGCTCGCCGACAACAGTCTCACCCGGGCCGAGGTGGTGATGGCGCTGCTGGTCGGTAATATTCTCGCCGCTCCCATCCGGGCGGCGCGGCATCAGTTTCCATATTATGTGGGGATTTTTTCGCCCCGCCTCGCCCTCGAACTGGTCGGGGTGAGCCAGGCGGCGCGTATCGTCTGCCTGGTGCTTGTCGGGCTGGGGTATTATGCGGTGATTGGGTAGGTGATGGGGAGGGATTTAGGAGTTTAGGAATTTAGGAGTTGAGGAGGAGCGGAATGAAGAAGAGGATGCTGGTGTGGTCGGGTGTCCAGAAGAAGCGCCAATTGGCGGGGGAGAAGAAAGAGGGCATGGATTGTGGTGTGATGAAAAAGGTGGTTCTGCTGGTCTGCTGTTTTTTGCTGCTCATTGGAACCGGGATGGTGCAGGCGGCGCCTTCGGAAAAAAAGGCGGTGGTGCTGGCGGTGTTCGGTACCAGTCATGAAGATGCCCTGCCCGGCATTCTCACCATCCGCCGGCAGATTGCCGAGGCTCTGCCCGCGGACGTGCCGGTGCGGCTTGCCTTCACCTCGCATATCATCCGCAGGATATGGCAGGAGCGGCGGGCTGATCCGGCATATGCCGCCGCCCACCCCGAGGTGCCAGCCGAGATCCTTCAGGTCAGAGGTCCGCTGGCCGCCATTGCCGAGTTGCAGGACGAGGGCTACGGCTATATCATCGTCCAACCCACCCATATTTCGAGCGGCGAGGAGTTTGCCGATCTCGCCTCCTCTGTGGCGGCCTTCAACAGCATTCGCACCGTGAAGGAGCGCAACATGCCCTTCCGGAAAATTATCCTCGGCCGGCCAGCCTTGGGCACCGCCGGCATTGAGCACGAGTACCGCCATGACATCGAGCGGGTGGCCACCCTGCTTGCCCCAGATGTCGAGCGGGCGAAAAAGGAGGATCGGGCGCTTGTCTATTTCGCTCACGGCAACGAGCATTATTCCACCGGCGTCTACCTGGAGTTCGAGCATGTCATGCGCACCCGCTATCCGGAGGTCGCCACCTATGTCACCATGGTGGAGGGTTTCCCCGGGGTTGAGGTGCTGCTCGACAAACTCGCAGAAGACGGCACGAAAAAAGTGTTGGTCAAGCCCTTCATGACCGTGGCCGGCGACCACGCCAAGAACGACATGGCCGGTGCCGAGCCTGATTCGCTCAAAAGCGTGCTAACGGCCCGCGGCATCGATGTGGCGGTGGTTCTCCAAGGGCTTGGGGAAAACACGGAGTTTGCCCGACTCTTTGCCCAGCATGTCAAGGATGCGGCTGCCGATGCCGGCGTGACCTTCTGATCGTGCCGATGCTGGTACATGGCTGACGGGCACGGGACTTTTTTTTCTTTTTTCGCGATGATCTAACCATGATGCAATCGTAAAATCTATTTTTTATCTATCTGGTTGATGTTACAGAATAAATTCAACATTTCAGCTTGACTTCGTTCAGCATGCATGTTTTAATTACCTCGCAATTTCAATCAATTACGAGGCGA
>JBMONO010000021.1:0-65405 GCA_049323655.1 Thermodesulfobacteriota bacterium
CCACGCCGCGAGGAGGGTGACGGTTGCGTGAAGAATGCGCTTCATAATGGTCTCCTTGTTCATTTAAGTAATATGCCAGTTTATATGGCGTAAACCTCTTCACCGGACAGCAATCGGACACCGGAGGCGGCCAGAGCGGTGATCGCTTCGTCAATCTTCTCGAAGCGAAAGATAATCAGACCGGTTTCTCCGCTTTTCTGGGTAAATGCATACATATATTCGATATTGATATCATTCTTTTTCAAGGTCTGCAACACCCCGGCCAAGCCGCCCGGTTTGTCAGCCACCTCGACGACGATGACCTCGGTGGTGCCGACGGTGAAACCCTTTTCCTTCAAAACCGTGCGGGCGCTTTCCGTGTCATTGACGATAAGGCGGAGGATGCCGAAATCAGCGGTGTCGGCCAGTGACATGGCGCGGATGTTGATGCCCTTTTCGGCCAGGATGGAGGTGATTTCCGCCAGCCGGCCGGACTTGTTCTCCAGAAAAATAGCAATCTGTTTAACTTTCATGACGATGTTCTCCTTGTCGATGGGAGCGGGCCGGCAAGGCCCCGGTGTTCAGATCTTCCGGTTGTCGATGACCCGCTTGGCCTTGCCCTCGCTGCGTTGGATCGATTTCGGCTCAACCAGCTTGACCTTGCAGCTCACCCCGAGCAGATCCTTGATCTCGTGCTGGATCTTCTTGGCCAAGGCCTCCAGCTGTTTGACCTCGTCGGAGAAGAAGGTGTCGCTCACCTCCACCTGGACTTCCAGGGTATCCAGCGTCCCTTCCCTCTCGACGATGATCTGGTAGTGCGGCTCGACCCCCTTGATGCTGATCAGGACATGCTCGATCTGCGAGGGGAAGACATTGACCCCGCGGATGATGAGCATGTCGTCGGAGCGGCCGGTTACCTTCTCCATGCGGTGAAAGGTGCGGCCGCAGGCGCAGGGGCTGGTGATCAGGCGGGAGAAATCCTTGGTGCGGTAGCGGATGACCGGAAAGGCCTCTTTGGTCAGGGTGGTGAAGACCAGCTCGCCCTTTTCACCCAGCGGTAGCGGCTCGAAGGTTTCGGGGTGGACGATCTCCGGCAGGAAATGATCCTCCATGACGTGCAGCCCCTTCTGCTCCACGGCGCACTCGATGGCAACGCCAGGGCCGATGATCTCGCTCAGTCCGTAGATGTCGATGGCGGTGATGCCGAGTTTTTTCTCGATCTCTTCCCGCATGTTCTCGCTCCACGGCTCGGCTCCGAAGACGCCGACTTTCAGGGCCATCTCCTTGGGGTCGATGCCCATTTCGGTCATCGCCTCGGCCAGGTTCAAGGCATAGGAGGGGGTGCAGAGCAGGACCGTGCAGCGAAAATCGCGCATCAGCATGATCTGTCGCTTGGTGTTGCCGCCGGAGATCGGCACGACGGTGGCGCCGAGTGTCTCGGCGCCGTAGTGGGCGCCGAGGCC
The DNA here is from genome assembly GCA_049323655.1 of Thermodesulfobacteriota bacterium. Taxonomy (GTDB): domain Bacteria; phylum Desulfobacterota; class Desulfobulbia; order Desulfobulbales; family SURF-16; genus DB1. The sequence continues at coordinate 1,443 of JBMONO010000021.1, forward strand.
GCCGGTGAACAGGCCGTACCCGTAAGCGTTGTGGATGATGTCTTTCGGGGTGGCGCCGGCCGCGGTCAGGCAACGGGCCATCAGTTCCGACCAGATGCCGATGTCGCGCTTGGTGTAGCCGACCACGGTGGGCTGACCGGTGGTGCCGGAGGAGGCGTGGATGCGCACCACCCGCTCCAACGGCACGGTGAAGAGGCCGAAGGGGTAGTTCTTGCGCAGATCCTCCTTGGTGGTGAAGGGCAGCTTGCGGATATCGGCAAGGGTCCTGATGTCGCCGGGCGCCACCTTGGCCTCATCCATCTTGCCCCGGTAGTAGGGCACCGTGGCATAGACCCTCTCGACCTGGGCGCGCAACCGTTTCAGTTGCAGGGCCTCCAGCGCCTCCCGCGGCAGGGTTTCGTATTCCTCGTTATAGATCATCTTCCTCCTCCGTAACCGTCTGCGATATGCGGCTAGCGGGCGGTGAGCCGCCGTCCCGCCTGAAAGGCCGCGATGTTTTCATCAAGCTTTCTCGGCACCCTTTTTTTCAACACATCGAGAAACACATCCTCGGCCACCGGCAGAAAGGCGGACAGGGCGCCGACCAGAGCGAGGTTGGCGGCCCGGATCTCCCCGGCCTCGCGGGCAATGGTGAAACCGTCAAGGGGATAAACGGTGATATCCCGGGCAGTCAGCTCGTCGATCAGATTGGCCGGATAGGCCATTTTGCCGGTGGCGACCGCCGGCGGCGGGATGCGGTGGGTGTTGACGATGACCTTGCTCCCCTTATGCAGGAAGGGCAGGTAGCGAACCGCTTCCATGATCTCGAAGGCGAGACAGAAGTCGGCCTGGCCCGGATCGATGAGCGGCGAATGAACCTTGGTTCCGTAGCGGAGATGGGCCACCACCGAACCGCCGCGCTGGGCCATGCCGTGCACCTCGCTTTTGGTCGCATCAAGCCCGCTGGCGAGCAAGGCCAGGGCGGTGACCTCGCTGGCGAGTAGGATGCCCTGGCCGCCGACTCCGCAAAAGAGAATGTTTCCCTGTGTTGTCATTTGCCTTCCTCCATGGCGGCAATGGCCCCGAATTTACAGAGAGCCAGGCACTGGCCGCAGCCGTTGCACATCTCGGCGCTGATGCGGGCGTAGCCTTTCTGTTTAGCCTTCTTGCCAAGCTGTTTCGCCTCGTCCGGGGTGATGGGCACCCAGCTGATGGCCGGGCAGCCGAGACGCAGACAGCTGGTGCAGCCGGTGCATGCATCACGGGAAGTGGAGAGCGGGATCTTGCGCCGTTTCCGCTCCGACGGCAGCAGGACACAGGGAGCCCGGGAGATGATAACAGACGGCGCCGCCCGTTCTATCTCTTTTTTCAGCACCGCCTTGGTTCCTTTAATGTCATGGGGGTTGACGACGCGCACATGTTTGACGCCGATCGCCTTGCACAGTTTCTCAAGATCAAGGGCCGTCGCCGGCTCGCCCATCAGGGTGGCGCCGGAGGCGGGATTTTCCTGCTGGCCGGTCATGGCGGTGATGCGGTTGTCGAGGATGACGACGGTGGAGACGCTTTTGTTGTAGACCATGTTGACCAGGCCGGTGATGCCGGAGTGGATGAAGGTGGAGTCACCGATCACCGCCACCGTCCGGCCTTGTGCCTGCTCGCCCAGGGCCTTGTCCATGCCGTGCGCCACCCCGATGCTTGCCCCCATGCAGACGCAGGAGTCCATGGCGGAAAGGGGCGGCAGAAAGCCCAAGGTGTAGCAGCCGATGTCGCCGGAAATGAAGACGTCGTGCCGGGCCAGGTTATAGAACAGACCGCGATGGGGGCAGCCGGGACACATGTTGGGCGGCCGCGGCGGGATCTCCACCGGGGCGAAAATCTCGTCGGTCTCCCGGCCCAGGGCCTTTTTGATGAGAAAGGGATTGAGCTCGCCGATGGCCGGAATGACCTCCTTGCCCCGACAGGCAATGCCCGCCGCCTTGATGTGGGTCTCAAGAAAGGGATCAAGCTCCTCGACGATGAGCACCTCATCCACCTGGGCGGCAAAATCGCGGATCATGGCAAAAGGCAGGGGCCAGGTTGTGCCGATCTTCAGCACCGAGGCCTCGGGCAGCGCCTCCTTGACATGGAGATAGGCGACGCCACCGGTGATGACCCCGAGTTTCTTGCTGCCCCATTCGATCCGGTTCAGCGGCGAGGTCTCTACCCAGGAGGCCAGTTTGTTCATCCGTTCGGCAATGGCCTTGCGGCGGGCGCGGGCATTGGCGGGCAGCATGACGAATTTGGCCGGGTGTTTTTCGATGCCGACCGCCACCGGTCCGGTCTGGCGATCGGCTACCGGCACCATGCCCTTGACGTGGGCCACCCGGGTGGTGGTGCGCACGAGCACCGGGGTGTCGAACTCCTCGCTGACGGCAAAGGCGGCTTTCAGCATGGCATGCGCCTCGGCCGGATCGGCGGGTTCGAGCATGGGCAATTTGGCGGCAAAGGCGTAGTTGCGGTTGTCCTGCTCGTTTTGTGAGCTGTGCATCTCCGGGTCATCGGCATTGACGATGACGATGCCGCCCCGCACCCCGGTATAGGCGGCGGTAAAGAGCGGATCAGCCGCCACGTTGAGCCCGACGTGCTTCATGGTGACCAGCACCCGGGCCCCGGCAAAGGAGGCGCCCAGGCCCACTTCAAGGGCGACTTTTTCGTTGGGCGCCCATTCGGTGTAAACGCCCTGGTATGTGCAGAGGTTTTCCAGGATCTCGGTGGATGGGGTGCCGGGATAGGCCGACGCCACCGTCACTCCCGCCTCCCAGGCGGCCCGGGCCAGGGCCTCGTTGCCTGATAACCATTGTCTGTTGTCTGAATCGACCGTTGTCACAGTTTCTCCTTCACCTTGTCCACAGTTTCGTCTATGCTGCCAGTCTGTTGCGGCGTGTGCGGTTCCTGGTATCCACACATCCGTACCCCACCTGTAACCTCAGTGAGTGCGTATTGTGCGGGACGCCCCGCCATCCGCCTCTCGAGGGCGGAGCGCCTGGCCCCGCTATCACGGGGGCATCGGTGGCGGCGGGCCGGCGCTGGGTGCTGCGGTCGCCTTGGAATGTGCCATGCTTCTTATCATGGATACCGGGGAAGTTCAAGCAAATGAAAAGCGCTGTTCAGGTAAAATTACCTAGCAGACAGATTTTCAGGGGAAAAAGGGCGGGTTTGCGGTATTGTTGGTACGGATAGATGGTGCGCTCGGGACAGGAGGATGCGGTGATGTTGCCACAACAGAACGAATTTGATGAGGTGCTGGTTCAGCGCCACGGTCAGGCAGTCCAGGAGCGGTTGCGCCGGGGCAGCGTCGGCGTCATGGGGCTCGGCGGCCTCGGGTCGGCGGTGGCGGTGGCCCTGGTCAGAATAGGTGTTGGCAAGTTGCGCCTGGCCGATTATGATGTGGTGGACTTGAGCAATCTCAATCGCCAGTATTATTTTGCCGACCAGCTCGGCCAGCCCAAGACCCGGGCCCTGCGGGATACCCTGCTGCGGATCAACCCCCACGCGCATCTTGAGATGATCGACGTTCGCCTGGCCGAGGAGGCGATTGCCCCGCTGTTTCGCGGGGTCGATGTGCTGGTCGAGTGTTTTGATGATCCGGTCATGAAACCGGCGGCCCTGCGCGTCGCCCTTACCGACCTCAAGGGAGTCGGCTATGTCGGCGCTTCCGGGATGGCCGGTTTTGGCGACGGCAATCTGATCCGCGTCCGTAAACTCTATTCCAGGGTTTATCTTGTCGGTGATGAACAATCAGAGGTCGGCCCGGAGCAGGGGCTGATGGCTCCCCGGGTCGGGATCGCCGCCCACCAGCAGGCCAACCAGGTGGTGCGGTTGCTGCTCGGCGAGGAGTGATGAGACGGCTTCCTTACCTGATGGCGGTATGCGAAAAATATGACAAACCCGTAAAAAGCTTTTTTTCACCACAGAGCACACTGAGGTCGCAGGGGAAATATCTTTAATTATAATTGACAAACCCGTAAAAAGTCTTTTTTTACCACAGAGCGCACTGAGAGCGCAGAGAAAACATCTTTAATTACAATTAGTTATCTCTGTACGCTCTGTGGTCTCTGTGGTTGTTTTTCTGATTTTACGAGACCATCATAATTAGTTATTTCTGTTTGCTTGCTCTGCGGTCTCTGTGGTTAAATTTCAGTTTTACGAAATCATCAAGTATGGAAATAGTCTGTAACGGTGAAAAAAGAGATATCCGGTCCGGAACTACGATTGAAGAGCTGCTCGCTGAGCTCGGGGTGGCGCCGGACACGATCTTTGTTGAATGTGACGGCGTTATTGTCAAGCGCGACGAGTATCCCAGCTTTGTTGTGACTGAAGGCGCCAAACTGGAACTGATACGTTTTGTCGGAGGCGGTTGAAATGCTGACCATTGCCGGACGGGAGTTCCGTTCCCGTCTGTTTGGAGGGACGGGCAAATTTTCCTCAGCCCGCATCATGCGCGAAGCCCTTGACGCCTCGGGTTGCGAAATGGTCACCGTCGCTCTGCGCCGAGTCGATCTTGCCGACCCAGGCGATGACATCATGAGCGTGCTGGATCGGGACAGGTATCTCTTCCTGCCCAACACATCCGGTGCGCGTGATGCCGGGGAGGCAGTGCGCCTTGCCCGGCTGGCAAGGGCCGCCGGCGGCGGCGACTGGCTCAAGCTTGAGGTGACCCCCGACCCGCGCACCCTGCTGCCCGATCCGGTGGAGACGTTGAAAGCCACCGAAATTCTGGTTAAGGAAGGCTTTATCGTCCTGCCCTACATCAACGCCGATCCGGTCCTCGCCCTCCGGTTGCAGGACGCCGGCGCCGCCGCGGTCATGCCGCTCGGCGCGCCGATCGGCACCAATCGCGGCATCCTCACCGCCTTTCAGATCGAGATCATTATTGCCCAAGCCCGGGTGCCGGTGGTGGTGGACGCCGGACTCGGCGCGCCGTCCCATGCCGCCCAGGCCATGGAAATGGGGGCCGACGCGGTGCTGGTCAATACCGCCATCGCGGTGGCCGGCGATCCGGTGCGCATGGCCCGGGCCTTTGCCCAGGCGGTGGAGGCAGGCCGCATGGCCTTTGAGGCGGGGCTCGGCGAGCAGCGGAACGATGCCGCCCCCTCCTCGCCGGAAACCGGGCTTGATTTTATCCGCTGACAACCACCCATGAAAACGATGAGAGAAGAGACATTCACCATTGCCGATTTCGCCACTTTGGGCCGGATGGTTTCCTCCTGCTCCCGTGATGATGTCGAGCACGCCCTGCAGGCCGAGCGTATTGATGCCCGGGGACTGGCCGCCCTGCTCAGTCCGGCGGCTGACGAGTTGCTGCCGCAGCTCGCCGCCCGTTCGGCCGCCATCACCACCCGGCGCTTCGGCCGCACCATTCAGCTCTATGCCCCGCTTTATCTCTCTAATTTCTGCACCAACAACTGCCTCTACTGCGGTTTTGCCGCCCGCAACGCCATTGCCCGGCGGGTTCTCACCTTGGAGGAGGCGGAACGAGAGGCAATGATCCTCCACCAGCGGGGCTTCAATCATATCCTGCTCGTTTCCGGCGAGGCGCCGGCCCGCATGGGGGTCGACTACCTGGAGGAACTGGCCCGCCGACTGCGGGAGAAATTCGCCGCCATCTCCATCGAGGTGCAGCCGCTCTCGACCGCGGAGTACCACCGCCTTTTCCAGGCCGGCATCACCGCAGTCGCCGTTTATCAGGAGACATACGACCGCCAAGTCTATGACCGGGTCCATCTGGTCGGCAAGAAACGCGATTTTGACTACCGGCTCTCCACCCCGGCCCGGGTGGCGGCGGCCGGTATGCGCGAGGTCGGCATCGGCGCCCTGCTCGGCCTGGCCGACTGGCGGCTTGAGGGGTTGGCCCTGGGGCTGCATCTCGCTTGGCTGCGCAGAAATTTCTGGCGAACGGCTCTCACCGTTTCCTTTCCCCGGCTGCGGCCGGCGGAAGGCGGGTTCCAGCCCCTGGTGCCGGTGGGTGAACGGATGCTTGCCCAGCTCATCTTTGCCCTGCGCATCTTTGATCATGATGTCGGGCTGCTGCTCTCCACCCGGGAGGAGCAGCGTTTCCGCGACGGCATGGTCGGTCTTGGCCCTACCCGCTATTCCGCCGGTTCGTGCACTGCCCCGGGCGGTTATGGCGAACCGGCCCAGGAGGGCGAGCAGTTTGCCGTCGGTGATCACCGTACCATGGCCGAGGTGTGTGATTCGATTTTTCACAGAGGATTCGATCCGGTCCGCAAGGACTGGGATTCCACATTCCAGCGAGAGGAAAGCGACCGGCCCCTGGCCGTCGCCTCCTGAGACTTGATGAAGAGGAGAGCTATGGCTGCACAGGATTTGAAAAAGATGTACACGACGATTTTAGGCGACCATTTCCCCATGGAGATGACGATCTCCTTTGGTGAGCAGACCCTGGTCTATCGCAAGAAAACCTGGAAGATCCCCATGGAGGACGGCACCATCGACGAACGCGGAGTGCGCTACGGCGAAAACCCTGATCAGGAGGCGGCCCTCTATGAGCTGGTGAACGGCAATCTGGTGCTGGGCGACTGCCGTTTCATCGAGCCGGGCAACGGGCTGGTGTCCGCCATCGGGGTGGAGGACATGCTGCAGGTGGGCAAGCATCCGGGCAAGATCAACCTCACCGACATCGACAATGGTCTCAATATCTTGAAATATCTGATGGACCGGCCGGCGGCGGTCATCCTCAAGCACAACAACCCCTGCGGCGCCGCCTATGGGACATCGCTGGCCGATGCCTATAACCGGGCCAACCGGGCCGACCGGATCGCCGCCTTCGGAGGGGCGGTGGTGATGAGTCGCGCCATTGACAAACAGACCGCGGAGCTGCTCAGCCAGAACTATCTGGAGGTGGTCTGCGCCCCGGACTTCGAAGAGGGGACCCTCGACATCCTCAAGGCGCGCAAGAATCTGCGGGTGATCAAAATGGCCCGCATCGACCGGCTGGCCGAGTTTGAGAAGTACCGCTTCGTTGACTTCAAGAGCCTGATCGACGGCGGCATCATTGTCCAGCAGTCGGCGGTCAACTCCATCCGCCGCAAGGAGGATCTTAAAGACGCGGTAACGACCTCCAAGGGGAAGGAGTACCGCTGCCAGCGGCAACCGACCGAACGGGAGATCGACGACATGCTGTTCGGCTGGGCGGTGGAGCATGGCGTCACCTCGAACTCGGTCATCTATGTCAAGGACGGCTGCACGGTGGGCATCGGCACCGGTGAGCAGGATCGGGTCGGGGTTGCCGAAATCGCGGTGCACAAGGCCTATATCAAGTATGCCGATATTCTCTGCTTTGACCGTTTCGGCATTCCCTACGCCGACATGGTGCTGGAAATCGAGCGCGGCAAACGCGACAGGGCGGATAAGGAGGCCATCGACGCCCAGACCCAAAAGGATCGGGCCGGCCTGCCCGGTTCGGTGATGATCTCCGACGCCTTCTTCCCCTACCGAGACGGGGCGGACGTCGGCATCCGCCAGGGGGTCTCCGCCATTCTCCAGGCCGGCGGCTCCATGCGCGACTTCGAGACCATCGAGGCGTGCAACGAGGCGAGCCCCCAGGTGGCGATGAAGTTTACCGGCCAGCGTTCATTCAAACACTGACAAACCCGTAAAAAGTCTTTTTTCACCACAGAGCGCACTGAGGAAACAGAGAAAATATCTTAATTACAATTGGTTATCTCTGTGTTCTCTGTGCTCTCAGTGGTGAAATGCCTCTTGCCTCTTCTCAGCCGATCTCGTCAATGCGCAGCAGCACCGCCTCCCCCACCTTTTCGGTGGAGATGAGAAATCGTATTCTCTCCTTGGTGATGTGATGCAGGTCAGGATAGGCCGGCACTCCGACATGGCTCTTACCCGTCTTGTAGGTGTCGGTCACCGTCTTGCGGATGGTGCAGTATTTACAGTGCACGGTCCGGCCGCATCCCTCCGGCTGCCGGGCGTGTTCGCAGGAAATGACCTCGCCGGCCAGCCGGCCCTCCACCTCCTCTGCTTTTCTGTTGAGGGCGTGCAGGCCAGCCCTGTTTGCCGCCAGAACCCGAACGTCATGATCAACCAGTAGTACCGGCAGGGGGAACTGGTTGAGAAACTCCGACATGGCGATTGCCTCGTTGCGGAAAACAGTCCGCACGCAGTCCGGGCAGATGCCATGGGTAATGGGCTCATTGCCCGGTGGTGTCGCTGCTGATCCTTCTCTATTGAGTTCCTGGCCGCACCAGGCGCAGATCCTTTTCATCTTTTGTCCATCAGTTCATGTTTGTTGTAACGGGAGGCGGGTGGTGGCCCCTGTTCCTGCTGCCGGTCCAGTACCGTCCGCACGGTGGCGGCAAAGTGCTGGAGGGTGATCGGTTTGCTGATATATTCGCGGATGCCGATTTCCTTTGCCTTTTCCGCGGTAATCAGCTCGCTGTAGCCGGTGCAGATGATAACCGGCAAATTGGGGCGCCGGGCCAGCACCATTTTTGCCAGCTCCGCCCCGTTCATCTTCGGCATGGTCATGTCGGTGATGAGCAGATGGAAGGCATCCGGATTTGCCAGGAAGATTCGCAGTGCCTCCTCACTGTCCGTGCTGGCGTCCACCTGGTAGCCGAGGCCGATCAGAATCTTTTTTTCCAGGTTGAGGACCACGGCCTCATCGTCCACCAGGAGAATATGCTCGCCACCGACCAGGGGGGCAAGATGATTTCCGTTGTCTTCCGGGGCGGAGGATGGATGAATGACGGCTACCGGCAGATAGACGTGAAAGGTCGTGCCCTGGCCGGGTTCGCTGTAGACGGTGATCTCGCCGCCATGGGCCTTGACGATGCCGAGCACCACGGAAAGACCGAGTCCGGTGCCCTTCCCCTCGGCCTTGGTGGAATAGTATGGCTCGAAGATACGGTCCAGGACCTCCTTTTCCATGCCGGTGCCGGTATCGCTGACCTCAAGTCGGACATAATCTCCCGGCGCAATGGCCGGTTTAGCGGACAGATCGCTAGCCTGCAGGGTTAGCGGTTCGAGGGAAACGGCCAGAGTGCCTCCCTTTTCCTCCATGGCGTGGAAGGCGTTGGTGCAGAGATTCATGATGATCTGATGGATCTGGGTGGGATCGGCCAGCACGGCGCCGCAGGACGGATCGATGCGGTGACGGATGTCGATGCTGGTGGGGATGGTGGCCCGCAGTAATTTCAGGCTTTCCTTGATGATCGGTTGCAGGAAGATGCTCTGATGCTTGTGCTCTTTGCGTCGGCTGAAGGTCAGGATTTGGCCGACCAGATCGATGGCCCGTTTTGTTGCCCGGATAATCTCGCCGATATCCCTGCCCGTGGCGCTGTCTTTGGCGCTTGTTGCCTGGATCAGTTCCGCGTAGCCGAGGATCGGGGTGAGGATATTGTTGAAATCATGGGCGATGCCGCCGGCCAGGGTGCCGATGGCCTCCATCTTCTGGGCCTGACGCAGGGCGCTTTCCAGCGTTTCCTTTTCGTCCATGGTCCAGAAACGGCTGACCGTCAGGGCGTAGAGCGCGGCCAGCCGTTTGACCACCTCCAGATCGGTTTCACGATAGTCTCGGGCGGTCTCGGCCAGAACGATGCGGCCGACATGCTCCTCGCCAACACAGACCGGCACGGTCAGGAAACGGGAGAGATCGGGGTGGTCCGCGGGCAGGTTGCTTTTGTCGCCTGTGTTGCTGAAAAACGCCGTAAGCCGGGTGGTACGGTGACCGGAGAAGGGATTTGCTTTTGCAGTTGTGCAGGCCGGCGCCGTGATCTCGAACAAAAGGGATCGGCCGCCGGGTGTCTTTTTGTCCATCAGAGAGATCATGCCTTGGTTGCTGCCGGTCAGTTCTCTGGCCGTTTCCAGGACAAGACGGGCGATCTCCCGGATATCGGCTGTGAGAAGAAGTTCGTTTGACAGATTTGAGAGCGACTCGTTAATTCGCAGTTCCTGTCGAAGTTCCTGGAGGGAAGAGCGCAACTGTTCCGTCATCCGGTTGAAGGTGGCGGCCAGTTCGGCCAGCTCGTCGTTGCCGCCCACTTGCGCCTGACTGTCGAGTTTGCCGTGCATGATGTCCCGGGCCACTGCGACAAGATGCTGAACCGGCCGGACAATGGTGCCGGTGACGATGACGATGACGAAGACCGCGATGACAAGGGTGAGCAGGGTGGCGACAAAGAGGACGCGTGCCTGGATGCGGGCCGGCCGGTAGGCCTCGTCAATGGATCGTTCGGCGATGACGTCGAGGTTTCGTTCTCCCAGGGGAATCCGGTGGCTGGCGTAGATGACCGGTTTGTTCTCCAGGCCGAGAGGCGGATTGGTGGCACCCGCACTCGGAAAGACAAGTCCGGGAATGGCGGTGCGGGTGCCGCGCAGGACAACGGAGGGATTGCGATGGGCGACGACGCGGCCGACGGAGTCGATGATGTAGACGTTTTCTCCGGGGTTGAGGGTGAGATTGGCGATGACCCCCCAGATCTTTTTCAGGCGAACCCTGGCCGCCAGGATCCCTTGCACGGTTTTGCCGGCGGGATCGAGCAGCGGTTCGGCGATCTCCATGATCGGTTCGCCGCTGGCCGCGGAAAAGACGACCGGGCCGTAAAAGGTGGTATGGCTGGTGGCGGGCAGGAGGAATTCGTCACTGCTGGAGCGGTCAATGCCGGTCGCCCTGGTGAGTTCGGTGCGGCTGACCCTGACGATTTCGATTCCCTTGTCGTTGAGATAGCTGATTGATTCGAATTCCTGATGAAAGGCAAGCAGTTCTTCGAGGATGTCCTTGCGTTTATCGGGCGAAATATCGGTCAGACCGCGGACATGAACCAGGACCTGAAGGTGGGAAACGATGATCGCGAGCGATGAGCTGACCTCGGTGCCGACCCGGCGGGCGGTTTCCCCCACCATCTCTTCGGCGTGGGTTCGTCCGGTGGCAAAGGACTGCCAGCCAACGAAAATGCTCAAGCCGACCAGGGGAAGCATTGTCAGGAGAATAACGATAACGGTCAGTCTGCTGCGGATGTTGATGATCATTGGATGACGATGGCCCGGCGCAACAGGCTGTCCGGCAGGTTAATGCCGATGGCCTCGGCGGTGCGGAGGTTGACGGCGATCTCGAATTCGGCGATTTCAACCGGCAGATCCCGGGGAGAAATGCCGCGCAGGAGTTGGTCGGCCAGACGGGACGCCTGAACGCCCAGCTCATGCAGGCTTATGCCGTAGGAGAAGAGGGCGCCGGCCTGAACGCCTTCCCGAATCGGGGTGGTAAGCGGCAGTCCGCGTTCCAGCGCCGTGGCGATAAAGTCCTTGGCCCGGGTGGCCATGAACGAATCGGTCGGCATGTAGATGGCGTCGATATCGGCCGGAAGAGCGGTGAGAAAGGCGTTGATCTCGTCGTTGTTCCGCAGCGGGCAGGGAACGAGGGTGACACCGAGCTCGGCGGCGATTGCGGTGATTTCCTGGAGATTGAACTGGGGACTGGGATCGTCCGGATTGAAGGGAAAGGCGATGCGGTGGGCTGCCGGGGCGATCTCCTGGAGAAGTTGCAGCCGCTTCGGTTCCTGGTATTTGAAGGTGACGCCGGTGATGTTGCGCTCCGGGCTTTTCAGATCGCCGACGATGCCGGATTCGACCGGATTGCTGACCGGCCCGAAGACCACCGGAACCGGGTTGTTTGTCGTCATCTCCTTGGCGATGAGGGTCGCCGGGGTCGACATGGTATAGAGGAGATCAATATTTTTTTGCAGCAGCTCGCGCGCTTCATCGCGCAGTTTTTCCCGGTCCGGGATGTGGCCGGCATAGAGATAGGTGATATTTTCTCCTTCCCGATAACCGAGTTTCGTCATGCCCTCCTTGAAGCCGGCCAGGGCCTTTTCCGCCGCCTTGCTGTAATTGAGAACACCAACGGTGTAGTAGTGCTTTTCATGTGGGGACGGCGACGAGCAGCCGGCCAGCAGCGAAGTGAGCAGGCAAAGCAACAGGGCTGGAAGAGGTGGCAGACAAAATTTAGTGGTTGGGAAGGAGGTCATGGCAGTCGGTTCCGTCCTCTCTGGGTTTAAAAATGGTACATCAGCTCCAGATGGGCGTAATGGGCATAATGGTTGACGGTGCGGTAGTAGCTGTCCGGATCCATGACCTCGACATGCAGAGCGCCGTCCCACTTTTTGTTTATTGTGTATGTGAAGCGGGAGATGAAAAGCGTTCCCTTTTCCGTTCCTCCATCCAGGCCCTTTTCCGAGGCATACACCTTGGCCAGACGAAGCTGGCAGGAGAGGTTGTCGGTGACTGCTGACGAGAGCCCGATGCTCGGCATGGAGAGGTTGCTCCAGGAGGCGAAGTCGGGCATGAGAGCGCGGGGAATGATATAACTCAGGTAGTGGGGAGCGCGGGCCCACACCGGGTGCCACCCTTCTTCCGTGCTGCTGTCCGGATCATCGCCGGACAGGAAGTAGTAACTGAGTTCCACCACCGGTCTGCGGGATTGCCGCAGCGGCAGTGCGTAAAAAAGCGAGAGGTCGAGCAGCTGACTGTCAACGTTGTTGCCGTTGTCGCGGTTGCCGTCCTGCAGGGCAAGCTCCAGGTTGGCGGACAGGGCGGCGCTGAAGCGGGGGGTAAATCGCATTCCCCAGGTGTGCAGATCAAGGCTTGATTGCCGCACCTCGTGCTTGAAGATGTAATAGTACTCCTGGCGAAGCGCGGCGGTCCGGTTGTTGATGACATAGATGCCGCCGCCGTTTTCATCACCTTCGAAAAGTTCCCGATTTTCCCGGTGGATGGCGAATTCATCCTCGTTGGCATTGGCGATGCCGAGAAGATCGATGAGGAGTTGGGGAGACAGGGTGATACGCGCCTTGATGGCATTGAAGTAGTAGGCGCGGGAACTGTCGAGCGGCGTGCCCTCGCTGATGATTTTCCCGGTGCCGTATCTCAAGTCCTGGCGGCCGATGCGCAGATCGAGCCTGCCTCCGCAGAGCTTGCCGGCATCAAGGAAGAAATTGTCAACGATGAACTCGTCCATGGCCTGATAATCGTTGCGACCCTTGTCGCTGTCATACTCCCGCCATTCGTTGGTCAGCCGGGCCTGGAAGGCGACATCCGGGGTGAAGCGATAAGCGCCCTGGAGGCGACTGCGGACGCGAAGAAAGCGGTTTTCCGGTGGCATCCCGCCCTTTTCGGTGGGAATGCGATGAAAATCAACGATCCGCGCACGAATGTCGCCGCCCCAGGTGAATTGTGGTTCGTCGCCGCGGGAGGAGCTTGTCGACAGAATGCAGGTGAGAAGAGTGAAGAGGACAATCCGTGGGGTGCGCATGATCTCTTTTCAGGAGCATAGTAAAGGGGTGATCGACCGGGAAAGTCCCGACGGTGTCGCTGTTGTTACAAAAAGTATAGCACTGGGCGGGAGGGAAAGTAAAAAAAAATGGTTGGTTGCCTCAGCGGGCAATGACAAAGGCGCCGGGGAAGTCGGCGGCGGAGAATGTCTGTTCCCGCTGGCGGGCGGCGGCCAGGGTGTCGCCGGCATAGACCTGGACCCGGTGGAAGAGGATGTCGCCCCGGTCAAAGGGGACGAGCCGCGCCTGTTCGCCGCTTCGCAGGAGAGCCGCCAGCAGGCGTTCGGCGTTGCGGCGGTCGGCAAAGGAGCCGAGCTGCACATAGAATTCGCCCTTGCCCAGATCCTGGTGAGGGAGAAAGCGCGTCACGGTCAGGCCGTCTTCGCTGACCTGTTGCGCCTCGCCCAAGGCGGTGACCCGCACCCGGGCCGTGCCGTCCTGCACCATGTCGAGTTCTCTCGCCGCCCTCAGACTGAGGTCGATGATCCGGTCCCGGACAAAAGGGCCTCGGTCATTGATGCGCAGGACAAGCTCCCGGCCGTTGTCGAGGTTTTCCACCAGCACCATGGTGTTCATCGGCAGGGTCTTGTGGGCGGCGCTGACGGCATGCATGTCGTAGGTTTCGCCATTGGAGGTCTTGCGACCGTGGAAAGGTTCTCCGTACCAGGAGGCGATGCCGCTCTCCTGGTAGCCTTCGGCGCTGGGTAAAGGATAATAAGTTTTGCCCTTGATCCGGTATGGCCGCTGGGTGGCGGGCACCCTGGCGGAAAGCGCCGGCCTCTGATCCGAGGGCGGTTCCGGTAGTCTTTTTTCGGCGCAGGCCGTCACCAAAAAAAACGGCATGAACAGCAGAAACAACCGTTTCATGGCGCTTTCTCCTCTTCCTGTTCGCCGGTCAGATTGAGAGGTCGGCGCAGGAGAAAGGTGTTTTCCCGCAGTCGGCTCCGGTAAAAGGCGCCGGCCTTACCGATGGTGTGCGGGGTATAAGGCAGCAGGCCGAACGGTGGGGCCGCCGGGGGGGTGACGCCGTCATACATCACCTCTTCATTCTCGTTGACATAGCTGAGGTGGAGATCGAGGAGGGGACGGCAGATATGCAGCACCCCCTCCGGATCAACGCAGACCAGGGGAAACTCCCAGCGTCGCTGCTCGTAGCCCATCAGCCACAGGCCGGAATAGAGTTCATTGCTGATGGTGTCGGTCATGGCGACATAGGGCAGGGTGGCGTCGCCATACAGCGAGGTGGTGATCTGTTTTTCAACTTCGCTGCTGCCTTGGACGGCAAGTGCCTCCCAGGGATCGAACTCCTCGACATCAAGGCGGAAGAGATGGCTGCCTGCGTCATTGAAGGACCAGACGGCGTGGCAGACGGCGCAGTCCGCCTTGTCCTGCCAGGCGGCGTGGGCCGGATGGCGGGTCGGCGGTACCACCAGTTTTTTCCCCTCGTGCCGGGTGAAGAGGACGAGTTTACCGTTTTCTTCGGTGAGATTGGTTCGCTGCAGCGGCTGATCCTGCCGCCAGCCGTGGCAGCCGTTGCAGCCGGGGGCCGGAGCTCCTGTCATCAGTTCCGGGCCAAAGTGGCAGTCGATGCAGGCCATGCCGGCCTGCTGGTGGACATCGGTGGTGAGCGGGTGATATTCGACGCCGTAGGGCCGTAGACTGTCGCCGCCCTTTTCGTAAGGAGTACGGTAATCCCAGTGGAAATCATGTTCAAAGCGACCGTGATAGTCGGCCCCCACCTTATTGCCGTAATGGCAGTGCAGGCACTGACTGTCGGTCGGCCGGCCGACAAAGGCATGGGAGACGGCCTTGCCGCCGGTGATTTCCAGGTGGCAGGCGGCACAGCCGGCGCCGCGCCGGGTTTCCGGATAGCGGTCGCCGGAGGAGTAAAGATGGCAGCGCAGGCAGCGGCGTCGCAGCATGTCGTCGGCCAGGCCGGCCAAAGAGGTGATCTCCTCTTGCTGGGGCACGGCAACGAGGGAGGCGAGATCCTCCCCGGCGCCGAAGGCGCGGCGGATGATGTTGACCTTGTTTTTCACGGTGAAATGGAGGCTGTGGTGCGCCGCGGTCACCTGCTTCGGGTGACAGGGGCCACAACTCTGTTCCATGTGGTCGGGATGGGCTGGTAGACGGATCAGGCCGGCATGCGCCTCATCGGCGGACAGAGCCGGATCGTGGCCGCCATGGCAGTCGGTACAGGCGATTGCCCCGTGCCGAGCGTCGTGCGACAGGTCGTGACAGTCGATGCAGCGTTGCTGCCGTGGTGGGGGCGGCGCCGGGGCATGCTGTTGCTGCTCCTCACTGTTGCAGGCGGCAAGGAAAAAGATTATGCAGAAAAGCAGAGGGGCAATCATGATGGTCTCGTAAATACTGAAAATTAACCACAGAGACCGCAGGGTGCACAGAGGTAACTAATTGTAATTAAGGCATTTTCTCTATGTTCTCAGTGCGCTCTGTGGTGAAAAAAGACTTTTTACGGGTTTGTCAATCATGGGAGACAGATAACCCGAAATACCGGGAGAGTGCAAAAGAATTTGCCGCCGGTCGTCGAGGGAATCGCTGCCCTCGCTTGCTATTTTTCTCCTTTTTTTTCGTGGAAAATCACCGGCAGTTGCTATATAGTGCCCCCATGAAAACAAAAAAACAGACCCATCAGACCAAGTTCATTTTTATCACCGGCGGCGTGCTCTCCTCTCTGGGCAAGGGGCTTGCCGCTGCGGCCATTGGTGCTCTGCTGGAAAGCCGCGGGCTCACCATTACCATGCAGAAGCTCGACCCGTACATCAACGTTGATCCGGGGACGATGAACCCCTTTCAGCACGGTGAGGTCTTTGTCACCGACGACGGGGCGGAGACCGACCTCGATCTCGGCCATTACGAGCGCTACACCTCGGCTCGACTCGGCCAGCGCCACAACTATACCTCCGGCCGCATTTACCACTCGGTCATAACCAAGGAGCGGCAGGGAAAATATCTCGGCGGCACCGTGCAGGTCATCCCCCATATCACCGACGAGATCAAGAGTGCCATCCGCCAGCTCGATGGCGATGCGGATGTGGCCATCATCGAGATCGGCGGTACCATCGGCGATATCGAGAGCCTGCCCTTTCTTGAAGCGATCCGCCAGTTCCGTCTCGATGTCGGCCGGGAAAATACCATCTTCATTCACGTCACCTGGGTACCCTATCTGAAAACCGCCGGAGAGGTGAAGACCAAGCCGACCCAGCACAGCGTCAAGGAGCTGCGGGCCATCGGCATCCAGCCCGATATCCTGCTCTGCCGCACTGAGACCCGCCTTTCCCCGGAGCTGAAGGCCAAAATCTCGCTGTTCTGCAACGTTCCTACCGATGCGGTGATCACCGCCCAGGACGTGGAGAGCATCTATGAGGTGCCGCTCTGTTTCCACAGCGAGGGGCTGGACAACAAGATTCTCGAACTGCTCAATATCTGGACCGGCGCCCCGCGCATCGAGCCTTGGCAGGAGCTGATCCGTAAGATCAAGAACCCCTCTCACCGGGTGCTGATCGGCATCATCGGCAAATACGTCGATCTCAAGGAGTCCTACAAGAGTCTGCACGAGGCCCTGGTCCACGGTGGGGTGGCCAACGACAGCCATGTCGAGCTGCGCTACGTCAATGCCGAGGAGCTGGAAAGCAAGCCGGCGAAGGATCTGCTTGCCGGCTGCCACGGTATCCTGGTGCCGGGCGGCTTCGGCAGCCGCGGGGTGAACGGCAAGATAAGCGCCATTACCTATGCCCGGGAAAATAACATTCCCTATTTCGGCATCTGTCTCGGCATGCAGCTCGCCGTCATCGAGTTTGCCCGCAGCATGGCCGGCATGAAAGACGCCAACAGCAGCGAATTCACCGCGGACACCAAGCATCCGGTCATTTATCTGATGAAGGAGTGGTTTGATCACCGCACCCAGCAGACCCAGGTACGCGACGAATCGTCCGACATGGGCGGCACCCTGCGGCTTGGCAGCTATCCCTGTAAACTGGTGCCGGGCAGTCTGGCCCATGCCGCCTATGGCGAGGATGCCATTTCGGAGCGGCATCGGCATCGTTACGAGTTCAACAACACCTTTCGCCGCCAGCTGGAGGAAAAAGGCCTGGTGATCAGCGGCGTTTCGCCGGATGACACCCTGGTGGAGATCGTCGAACTGGCCAACCATCCCTGGTTTCTGGGCTGTCAGTTTCATCCCGAATTTCAGTCCAAGCCGATGGCCCCCCATCCCCTGTTCCGGGATTTCATTAAGGCGGCCCTGGAGTTTTCCCGCAAAAAATAAGAGACTCCCGCACGGCGGAACCATGCGGGAGTGGCGGAGCCGACATGACGGATCGAGGCATGGATATGGTTGAGAAGTTTTTTCAGGTGGCGATCAGCCACAATGCCAATGACATACACCTGTCGGTCGGCGCGCCGCCGACCCTGCGGGTGGGCGGCAAAATGGCGCGGCTCAAAGCCGAGCCGCTCACCGCCAAGGACATCGATCAGGTCATGCGCGCCCTCACCCCGCCGCGCTGCATGGTTGATCTCTCCAAATCCGGTAATACCGATTTCGCTTACAGCTACAACGACCACCGCTTCCGGGTCGCCGTCTACCGCCAGTGCGGCACCATTTCCATTGTGCTGCGCCATTTCCGCAACGTCATGTTCTCCCTCGATGAGCTGGCCATCCCGGAGCAGGTGCGGAGCATGATGCTCTCCCAGCGCGGTCTCTTTCTCGTCACCGGTCCCACCGGCAGCGGCAAGACCACCACCCTGGCCAGTCTGGTCGATTATATCAACACCAGCAGCAGCAAGCACATCATCACCATTGAGGATCCGGTGGAGATCCTCCATCAGCACAAAAAATGCCTGATTTCCCACCGGGAGATCGGCACTGATGTCAACTCCTTCAGTGAGGGGGTGCGCTGGTCCATGCGTCATGATCCGGATGTCATCGTCATCGGCGAGATGCGTGATCTGGAGACGGTGCGCATCGCCCTGAAGGCGGCGGAGACCGGCCATCTCGTCCTGGCGACTCTGCATGCCCGCTCGGCCAGCTTTGTCATCCCCCGCATCATCGCCGAGTTCCCGGCCAATGAGCAGGAATTTATCCGCATGCAGCTCTCCACCGCCCTGCTTGGCGTCATTAATCAGATTCTCGTGCCGACCCGGGCCGGGGACAACATGACATCGGTGATGGAGATCCTCGTCAATACTCATACGGTGGCAAGCCTGATCCGGCAGAACAAGGAGAGCCAGATCAACGACGAGATCCGCAAGGGACGGCCGCACGGCATGGTTCATTTCGAGGATGCCCTGCGTGACCGCTGTGTCCAGAAGATGGTCAGCTGGCAGGAGGCCGCCTCTTTTTCCCGGGAGCCCGAATCGTTTCGCTGCCGGATGGAGAAGAAATAGTGGAGCCGGTCGCTGTCCCCGGGTTTTTCGAGGTCGGCCCGGGCCGGCCTTTGCTGCTGATCGCCGGTCCCTGCGTCCTCGAGACCGAAGAGACGGCCCGGTTGATCGCCGGCCGACTGCGGGAGATCACCAATCGGCTCGGCATCTCCTTTGTCTTCAAGGCCTCCTTTGACAAGGCAAACCGCACCTCCCTTTCTTCCTACCGTGGTCCGGGAATCGCTGAGGGGCTGGCGATCCTCTCCCGCATCCGCGCCGAATTCGAGGTGCCGGTGCTTTCTGATATTCATGATGCGGGCCAGGTGGAAGCGGCCGCCGCAGTGCTCGATATCATCCAGATTCCCGCTTTTCTCTGCCGGCAGACCGATCTGCTCGTCGCTGCCGCCGGCAGCGGCCGGGTGGTCAATGTCAAGAAGGGGCAGTTTCTCGCCCCCTGGGACATGGAGCATGTGGTGGGCAAACTGCGGTCGAGCGGCTGCGCACAAATTCTGCTTACCGAGCGGGGGGTGACCCATGGCTATAACAATCTGGTGGTGGATATGCGCGCCTTTCCCATTATGCGCGGTCTCGGCTGCCCGGTGATCTATGACGCCACCCACAGTGTCCAGCTGCCCGGTGGCGCCGGCGGCAGCTCGGGCGGCCAGCGCCAGTTTATCGCCCCCCTGGTTCGGGCTGCGGTTGCGGCCGGGGTGGATGGCCTCTTTATGGAGGTGCATCCCGATCCGGACCGCGCTCTGTGCGACGGTCCCAACTCTCTGCCCCTCGATGAGCTGGAGCCGCTGCTCGCCAGAGTCCTTGCCATTCATCGCCTTGTCGGAGGCGCATAGCTTCCGGCGGTTTGCGCAAGACATTTTTACCACCGAGAGCACAGAGAACACAGAGAAGGTGTTTTCGTGACAGTCCTTGTCTTCGCGTGTTCTGTGGTCTCTGTGGTTACTATTCTTTTTCCGAGGCCATCAGACATCGTATGCGTGACAACAATTCCTGTGCCCCCGGTCAGCCCGGCGTCTATCCCGGTGATTGCGAACTGACCAGCGGCCTGCTGGCAAGGGCGTCTTCCCGTATGGAAAATAATGAAAGAGGTTACGCGTGGCGTAACTGTTTTGCCAAGGCGAGAGAGGTGAAATTGCTGTTGCTCGATGTCGACGGCGTGCTGACCGACGGCTCTATCTCCTACACCGACGAGGGAATCGAGGTGAAAACCTTTCACGTTCGCGACGGCTTTGGTATGAATCTGCTGCGCCGGGCCGGGGTGGAGATCGGCCTGATCACTGCCCGTAGTTCAGCGGCCCTGACCCGCCGGGTGCAGGACCTGAACATCAGTCATGTCTTCCAGGGCCGGCGCAAAAAGGTCGAGGTCTACGAGGAGCTGATCGGGCGGTTGCATCTCGATCCCGCCCAGGTCGCCTACATGGGCGATGACTGGCTCGACCTCGCCCTGCTCAATCGGGTCGGCTTTTCCGCCACCGTGGCCGATGCGGTGACCGAGGTGCGGGAGACGGTCGATTATGTGGCGCGGCGGCCCGGCGGCAAGGGCGCGGTGCGGGAGGTGTGTGATCTGATCATCGACGCCAAGGGCCTCTATCAGGAGCTGCTCGACGGGTATCTGCTGTGATCTCCGGCCCCCGTAATCTGTTGTGGATCATTCCGCTCGCCCTGTTGCTGACCAGTCCGCTGTGGAAGGGGCCTTTTGCCCGGCTGCTCATGCCGCATGGCGAGGAGTCGGCCCCGGTGACGGCGCCGCGCGAACGCACCGTGGCCCTGACCGGCGTTGAGCTGAACCGTTACGAAAACGGCAAACAGGAGATGCTGCTCGCCGCCGAGCGGGTGGAAAGCGGACGGGACGGTATGAATCTCCTCTACCTTGCCGGGGTCGATTTGCGCCTGTTTGTCGAGGGCGAGCCGCGTGCGCGCATTACTTGCGGCGAGGGGAGTTTTGATACGGTTCGTCGTCTCATCACCCTGGTGGAGGATGTTATGGTGACGACCAGCGACGAGCTGGAGCTGCGCACCGATGCCCTGCGTTATTTCCTCAACAAAAAAACCATGAAAACCGTCACCCCCGTCCTTTTCCAGAGCCCGCAGGTCACCCTGCGCGGCATTGGCATGATGTATCATTTCGGCAGTGGCGACTATCGGGTCGGCGGTCGGGTGGTGGGGGATATGATGTAAAGGCCCGCAAAAAATATAACGGAGATAACTGGGGTCAGGTCTTGATATCTTGTATCTTGGGAGATAACTGGGGTCAGGTCTTGATATCTTGTATCTTGCACACATGTCATCTTTGTTTGACCATGATTTTTTCATGAGCTGCCGTTGCCTGTCAATAACTGAAACAACGACGCCATCATAGCGCGTGATTGAGGACTCGGCTTTCAGCCGGCCAACAGCCTTTTGGCATTGGCGTAAAGAATCTTTTCTTCAACATCCGGTGGCAGACCAAGGGTGTGCAGCAGAGAGATGGCCTCCTGCTGGTCGGCCCAGGGCGAGTCGGAGCCGAAGAGCACCCGCTCCGGCGAATGGGCGAGGATGATCTGCCGGGCCGTTTCCGGCTGGAGAAATTCCAGGGAATAGGCGATGTCGAAATAGACATCCTTGCCCGCCAGTTCCTTATGCACCTCCTCCCACTGCTGCCAGGCGCCGAGATGGGTGGCGATGAGGCGGAGATCAGGAAAGGCGCGGATCAGGGCGGCGATTTTTGTAGGATCGGCCCGGCGTTCGCGAGGAAAGCCGATATCATAGCCGGTATGCATGACGACGATGAGGTCAAGTTCGGCAAGCCGGGCAAAGAGGGGCCTCAGTCGCTCCTCGTCGAGAAAAAAATCCTGATAAAACGGATGAAGCTTAACGCCGCGAAATCCCTGCCGGGCGATCTCCTCAATCTCAGCCAGCGCCTGGTCAGAGGCGGGATGGAAGGAGGGAAAGGGGATGAGGCGCTCACTGCGGAGGGTGGTGCACCAGTTGAGGATGGAACGGAACTGGCCTGGTCGGGTGGCGATACAGCAGAGCACCGAGGCCTCGACGCCGGCGTGTTCCATGGAGGCAAGCAGGCCGGCCACGGTGCCGTCGGCGGCGGCCCGGACATTGCCCCTTTTTTCCAGGGCCGGGATGGTGGTGCGGGCCAGGGGGTCGGGAAAGGCGTGGGCATGAAAGTCGATACAGGGCATGAGCGGGGTCTTTAGCGAATCGGGTAGTTCTGTTTTTTGAGTTCCTGGATGATCTTGATGCCGATATCGAGATGCTGTTCCGTGTAGGTCTCGAAGATTGAAGAGGCGCTGTCCTTGCTTTTGATGCCGCCCTTGCGCAGCGGCAGATCGGAAACGAGCATCAGGGCCGAGGTCGGTACATTGAGGGCGTAGCCGACGGAAAAAATGGTGGCGATCTCCATGTCGATTGCGATGATCCGGTGTTTGAGGATATACTCGATGAAATCCTGGTCGAATTCCCACATGCGATAATCGGTGGTGTGCATGATGCCGGACCTGGGCACCTTGTTGAACTCTTTAATGATGACCTCTTCGGCCACCCGGTTCATGCCGAAGGTGGGCAGGGCCGGTACGTCCTTGGGCAGATAGTGGGCGCTTGTCCCCTCGTCGCGGATGCTGGCGGTGGGCAGCAACAGGTCGCCGATGGCAAGCGAATCGTCGATGCCGCCGCACATGCCGAGCATCAGCACGCATTTCAGCTCGTCGAGAAAGGAGAGGCAGTGCATGATGATGCCGGCCGAAGGCGAGCCGACCCCGTAGTTGATGATGCTGATGTTGGCGTCGTGGTCATGCACGACGCTCCAGTTGTTGGAAAGAATCGGCTTGCCGCTGATGTTGGCAAAGGATCTGATGTAGCGGTGAAAATTACAGATGATGATGTGGGAACAGAATTCCGAAACCGGCGAGCCGGTATAGCGCTCCAGGGTATGGCGGGCGTAGTTGTCCGGCCGCAGCAGTGAACTCATAAAGGCTTTCCTTTCCGTCCTGGGACGGGATGGTGGCGCATTCCAGTGACAAGCGGATGAAACGGTGGGGCTATTATACCCGCCACGAATCAATTATCAATTACCAATTGCAGCGGACAGGAGTGAAATATGCAGCGAAAAGACATTCCGGTGGAAGAGCGGATCATTCTGGCGCTTGATGTGCCGGAGCCGGAAACAGCGCGGCAGTGGGTGAAAAAAACCGAGGCGAAAATTTGCTTTTACAAGGTGGGCCTGCAGCTCTTTCTCGCCGGCTGGTTTGACATCGTCGATTGGATCATAAACCGCGGCCACAAGGTAATGGTTGATCTGAAATTTTTCGACATCCCGGAAACGGTGCGGCTTGCCATGATGCAGCTTGCCGATCGGGGGGTGAGTTTTGCCACGGTGCACGGCAACGATCCCATTATCCGCGCCGCCCTGGAGGCCAGAGCGGGGAAGGATGACGGGCTCAAGATTCTGGCGGTGACGGTGCTGACCAGTTTCGGTGAGGAGGACATGCGCGCCATGGGCATGACCGGCACCATCGAGGATCTCGTCTATTTCCGGGCAAAACGGGCGCTGGCATTGGGTTGCGACGGGGTGGTCTCCTCCGGACTCGAGGCGGCCCGACTGCGCGCCGATCTGGGCGACAAGCTGCTCATCGTTACTCCCGGCATCCGGCCCGGCGCCAACATCGAGGATTCGGCCGACGACCAGACCCGGATCATGACCGCCGGCCGGGCCATTGGCAATGGCGCCGATTATGTCGTGGTCGGTCGACCGATCACCCGGGCGGCTGATCCGCTCGCCGTCATCGGCGGTTTGCAGGAGGAGATCGGCCGGGCGATATAATGGGGCGAAAGAGGCCTTTTCGCTGAAGCCGAGGCCAGCTCACCTCTTTTTTGCTGCGGACTGTCAAAATCGATGGGCGAAGGAAGCTGCGCTCTGGGTCAGCAACCGGATTTGCCCGCTGTTCGCGGCAGGTCCAATTGCCGGCAGGCTCAACGTCCGGTGCGGTTCTGGCTTGCCTGGCCTTTGGATATGGTGCCGGTGATGACCTTGCCTTTTCCTGTGGTGCCGTGGTTTTTCCCGCCTGCGGCAAAGACGGGGCAGGCGCTCAGGGCCAGCGACAGAAGGGCGATGACGATTTTTTTCATGGCTTTTCTCCTTGATGCTTGAGTGAAAGTCGGGCTGGGGGGTTCCCGACGGGGTGGTTCTTCTGGTATAAACTATAAACGGCAAGACGGGTGGAGAGGTTCCATTGGGCTGAAAAAAGCCGGGCAAGTGAACGCCTCCGCCGTTCGGGGCGGCGGCGGGAAAACTCGTTTTGCTCCGCTTTTGTTGCGATACATTGAGAGGCGTTTTTTCATTTTCACCGGGGAGGGAAGGATGAAAAAGAAAGAAGTCGAGATGATCTGCGTGTCGGATCTGGAAGGTTTTGACCGGGAACTCTATGAAAGCTCGAAGAATAAACTCAAAAAACATCTGAGCCGTTTCGGCTGGGAGCTCAAGGACTGTCTGCTTGAGGAAGGCGACAAGGTCTGGGCGTGCAAGGCGGCCGCCATCTGGTTTCTGACGCCCAACATCGACGCCAACGACTGGGATTGAAGGGGATGGTGTCGGGGCTTATCAAGATTTCGGCGCCGCCACCACCAGCAATGTCGCAAACGTCGGCTTCAGCATGGTGAGTTGCGCAGGAAACACACATGGCACATGCTGTCTCTTCCCGTGCTGCGCATTTCGGCGCAAAAGCAACCTACCAGCCGAGGATGTATTTCACGCCCTGCATGACGAGCAGGGTGTAGATGCCGGCCACCACGTCGTCCAAAACGATGCCGAGTCCGCCGTGCAGGCGGGTGTCGACCCAGCCCACCGGAAAGGGCTTGATGATGTCGAAGAGGCGAAAGAGGACAAAGGCGCAAAAGAGCGGCGCCGCTTTCCACGGCACCCCGATCAGGCCGACCAGCATGCCGATGATCTCGTCGATAACGATGATGCCGGGATCACTGTGGTTGACGATTTTCTCGGCACTGCCGGCGGTGAACACGGCCAGCAGAAAGATGAGGCCGAGTGCCGGCAGGTAGAGGGTGGCCGGCAGGCGCAGCAGCAAAAAATGGAGGGGAAAGGCGACCAGGGTGCCCCAGGTGCCGGGCATGGTCGGCAGATAGCCGCTGTAGCAGCCGGTGGCGATCAGCATGATGAGCCGGTCCATCACTCCTCCTGAAAGTCGTCCGGCGTTGCCGCAGCCACCAGGGCGTAAATCTCCCGCAACGGGATCTCTTTTTCCGCGGCCAGCTGCCGGCACTGCTCATATTCCGGGGAGAGCACCGTGCGGCCCATCGGCGTCGTCACCTTCTTTACCGCAACACGGCCTGCCCGGGTGACGATGAAGCCGCTCTGGCGAGGCAGGGTCCAGCGCCCCTCCCGCCGGTAGCGCAGGCCGATGGCGCTTGTTTCCTCGAGGATGAGGCGCTGCGCCTCCCAGGCCAGATCAGGGGCGGCGACCACCCGCAAAAGAAAGCCGGGTCGGCCCTTTTTCATCTGCATGGGGATGAGGGCGACGTCAAGGGCGCTGCCGGCCAGCAGCTTTTCACAGAGAAAGGGGAAACCCTCCGGCTGCCAGTCGTCGAGATGAGTCTCGATGACCACCACCTCCTGTTCCTCCGCCACCGTTAAGGCCTCACCGATGATGAGCCGCAGTAGATTGGGGCGGCCGTCCCGGCGTACCCGGCTGCCGGCGCCGTAACCAAGACCGGCGATGCGCATGGGCGGTAAGGGACCGAAGGTGCGGCAGCAGCCCTTGAGAATGGCGGCGCCGGTGGGGGTGACGAGTTCCTGGTCCAGATCGACCCCGTACACCGCCATTCCTTTTGTCAGTTCGGTGACCGCCGGCGCCGGCAGGGGAATGACGCCGTGGCTGCACCGGGTCCAGCCGCGGGTAAGCGGCAGGGGCGCGGAAACGAGATGATAGATGCCAAAATATGCCATGCCGATGGCAGCGCCGGTAATGTCGATGATGGCGTCGATGCCGCCCAGCTCGTGAAAATGGACCTCATCGACCGGGCAGCCATGCACCCTGGCCTCGGCCTCGGCCAGGACGGTGAAGATGGCAAGTGCCCGTTCCCGGACCGGTGCAGCCAGGCCGCTTTCTGCAAGCATGGAGCGAATAGTCCGCCAGCTCCGGTGATGGCGGTCCTCCTCCCGGACATGGACCGTGAAACGGGTGGCGCTGAGCCCCTGCTGGATGATCTGTTCGGCGGCAAGCTCATAACCGGCAAGGGGCAGAGCGGCCAATTGGCTTTTGAGGGTGGCAAGGGGCAGGCCGGCATGAAGCAGGGCGCCGATGAACATGTCACCGCTGATGCCGGAGAAGGTGTCGGTATAGGCGAAGATCATCGGGAACCGAAGCGGATGCCGGTCGTCAGAGGGCGGCCGCGGAGAAAGGCATCGACCGACATGCGGTTGCCGCCCTGGCGCTGTACCTCGCGAACCAGCAGGTAATCATGGCCGGTGGCAATGAGCAGGCCGTCGCGGTCGGCGCGGCACAGGGTGCCGGGCGGTTCCACCGGTTCACCGCTGACCACCTCCGGCAAAAAGAGACGGAGCCACTCGCCGTCATGTTCGGTATAAGCCAGGGGCCAGGGATCAAGGCCGCGGATCAGGCAGCTTATCCGCGCCGCCGGCCAGGTCCAGTCGATGGATGCCTCTTCCTTGGTCAACATCGGCGCGTCGCAAGCCAGGCTGTTGTTCTGTTTGTGGCGCGGCAGCCGGTTTTCGCGCAGCAGAGTAAGGGCCTCGATCAGCAGCCGACCGCCGAGTTCGGCCATTTTGGTTGCCAGGCTTGCCGAGGTATCGTCCTTTTTGATGAACAAGCTCTCCTGCAAAAGGATGTCGCCGGTGTCCATCCCCTCGTCCATCTGCATGATGGTGATGCCGGTTTCCCGCTCGCCGTTGATGATGGCGCGCTGAATCGGCGCGGCGCCCCGGTAGCGAGGCAACAGGGAGCCGTGGACATTGATGGTGCCGAGCGGCGGCAGATTGAGCAGCGGTCCGGGCAGAATCCGGCCATAGGCGGCGACGACGAAAAGATCGGGGTCAAATCCGGCAATGGTGTCGCGGAACTCATCGGTGCGGATTTTTGTCGGCTGCAGCACCGGAATGGCGTGACGTTCGGCCAGCACCTTGACCGGCGGCGGGGCAAGCTGACGGCCCCGGCCCTTGGGCCGGTCGGGCTGGCTCACCACGGCCACGACGTTTTCTTTTGCGTCAAGCAGGGCCTGCAGGGAGGGCACGGCAAATTCCGGGGTGCCCATGAAGAGGATCCGACTGATTTTATTGATCATGGCTCACGGCCTGTTCTTCGAGCAGCTGTTTTTTCCGCTTTTTCTTGTAGATGCTTCTTTTCAGTGAGCTGAGATGGTCGATGAACAGGGTGCCGCGCAGGTGGTCCACCTCATGCTGGATAACGCGGGCAAACCAGCCCTCTGCCTCGAATTCGATCTCCTTGCCCTCCGGGGTACAGGCCCGCACCTTGATGCGCTGAAAACGCTGGACATTGGCGCAGTAATCGACCACGCTCAAGCAGCCTTCCTCGTCAATCTGCCTGCCTTCACCTTCGATGATTTCCGGATTGATCAGCGGAATGAGTTTTTTCTCGTCCTTGGGGGAGACGTCGATCACCACCACCTGTTGGAGGACACCGATCTGATTGGCTGCCAGGCCGACTCCAGGGGCGGCGTACATGGTCTCCGCCATGTCGGCAATCAGGACGCGCAGCTTTTCGTTGAATTCGGTGACCGGCTCGGCCGGTTTCCGCAGCAGCGGATGGGGATATTTCAGTATTTCTCGTAATGCCATATTTTTTTTTGAGACTCCTGCGGTCACAGGGCGCGATCACTCAACGGATGCCGGCCCATCATCTCGGGTGATGGGCGCGGGGTGTCTATAATCAGGGAAAGGTATTTCCAGAAAAAAGTTCCTTATTTCAGGAATTTTGCGCAATTATAGCAAAAAAGAATCTCTCCGTAAATACGGAATTGGGCGGCTGCTCTTATCAGTAGTTGACCGGGTAGCCGGCCTCCTTCCAGGCGGACAGACCGCCGCTGACATTGTATACCTCCCGGTAGCCGTAACGGGCCAGCATCTGGCCGGCGGCGTAACTGCGACCGCCGACCGCGCAGACCAGCATGATCGGCGTTTCCTTGGGCAGGGTGAGTTTGTTCTGCATGATGGCCCAGAACGGCACCAGGCTGGCACCGGCAATGGCGCCGTAGCGCAGCTCTTCCGGGGTGCGCACATCAAGGAGGACGATGTCCTTGCGGGTTTCCAGTAGTTTTTTCGCCTCGCTCACCGGGATGGAGCGGAACGTGGCGGTCTGGCTGGCGGCTTCCGCTTTGGTCTGAGTCGTCGTATCGTCATTGCTGGAGCAGCCGGCCAGGGAAAGGACGGTAAAGCAGAGCAGGGCAAGAAGGTATTTCATGCGGCAATTTCCCTGTGATACTGTTGGGTTGGTGTTGGATACCGGTTCCTCCGCAGTGAGATGCGTTGGTGCCGTTATCGGCCTTCAAAAAAGCCAAATATTATATCGGACTCGTCTCTTGTTGGCAAGAAGGAAGTCGGCCGGCTCACAGCATGCTCTCCGGATCGACATCGATGTGCAGATCCACGCCGGCTGAACGGTTGCCGAAGCGGCTCGCCAAGTGCCGGCACAGATCGTGGAGCGCGGCAGGTTCTTCGCCTTTGAGCAACAGCTGCCAGCGAAACCGGTCCCGCAGCCTGGCCAGAGGCGCTGGAGCGGGACCAAGCACCGTCACCCGTGATCCCGCGGCCAGTCGAATCGCCTCACAGCCCGTCTCCCGGGCAGTCTCCTCCACTCTGGAAGCGGAATTGCCGGAAAAGCGGAGGTTGATCAACCGGGAAAAAGGAGGATAGGCGAGCCGCTGTCGCAGCAGAATCTCCTGCTCGTAAAAACCATGGTAATCATGTTCCCGGGCGCAGGTCAGGGCATAATGGCCGGGTTGATGGGTCTGGATGATGACCCTGCCCTCCTTTTCTCCCCGACCGGCCCGGCCCGTCACCTGGGAGATGAGTTGGAAGGTGCGCTCGCCGGCCTTGTAGTCGGGAAGGCTCAAGCCCGCGTCGGCCCAGATGACGCCGACCAGGGTGACATGGGGGAAGTGGTGGCCCTTGGTGATCATCTGAGTGCCGACAAGGATGTCGATCTGCCGCTGGTGCACGTCCTTCAGGATCTTGAGGAATTTTTTTCGTACCGTGGAGGTGTCGCGGTCAAGTCGGGCGATCCGCGCCTTTGGAAAGTGGGCGATCAACGCCTCTTCGATGCGTTCGGTGCCGAAGCCGGTTTCCCGTACCCGGGGGGATAGGCAGGCTGGACAGAGAATGGCGCTTTTTGTCGTATAGCCGCAGTAATGGCAGCAGAGGCTGTTGCGGCCCTTGTGCAGGGTGAGGGAGATATCGCAGTGCCGGCATTTGACCGGGCTGCCGCAGTCGGCGCAGAGCATGAGACTGGCATAGCCCCGCCGGTTGAGAAAGAGGATGGCCTGGTTACCCTCGGCCAGGGTATTGCCGAGACCGGTGAGCAGCTCGGCGGAAAAGAACAGTTGGTCGGTTGTCCTGGCCGGGGCGCTGCGCAGATCGACCACCGTGACCGCGGGCAGCGGTCTGTCTTCAATGCGGCGGGTCAGGGAGAGAAGCTGATACTTGCCGGAGCGGGCGTGGTGGAAGCTTGCCAGTGAAGGGGTGGCGGAACCGAGCAGGACCGGACAATCCTGCATCTTGCCGCGCAGGACCGCCATGTCCCGGGCCTGGTAGCGCAGGGTGTCCTCCTGCTTGTAGGCACCGTCATGTTCCTCATCAACGATGATGAGGCCGGGATTGGTGAGCGGGGCGAAGATGGCGGACCGCGCACCGATGACGATCTGGGCCCGACCGGTCATGATGGACCGCCACTGATCAAAACGCTCGCCGCTGCCCAGTCCGCTGTGCAAAAGGGCCACCTGGCGGCCGAAACGCGAATAGAAATGGGCTTCGAGCTGGCTGGCCAGGGCGATTTCCGGCACCAGCAGCAGGACACTGCGGTTGTGCGCCAGGGCGGCACGGCAGGCCTGCAGGTAGATCTCGGTCTTGCCGCTGCCGGTGACGCCGTGCAGGAGAAAGGTGGTGAAACGTTTTTCCTGCACCGCAGGCAGCAGGGCGGCGAGCGCCGCCTTCTGCTCGTCGGTCAGTTGCGCCGGCGGTGGGAAAAAAGGCGGCTCCTCGCCAAAAGGGTCGCGCCGGCACTCCTGCTCTTCCAATAGCACCTGTTGTTTGCTGGAGAGGGAAGCGAGGGCGCGACCGGCACCAGCATAGGATTCACGCAGATGGCGGACCGGGACGGCGGCCAGCGGATTGTCGCCGCTCATTTCCCGGAGCAGGGCAATCGTTCTGGTTTCCGTTGGGGTCAGTTTCGGCGGGACCGTAGAGTCGGCAAAGGGGAGCAGGCGGGCGCATTTTTCCATCTTCACCCGGCTACGCGCAGCAATGAGGCATTCCTCGATAACCACGAGGCCCTCCTCCTGCCAGTCGTGGAGGAGATGCTGCCATTTTTTTTTCTGCCAGATCGTGCGCAGGCGGGCCGGGGACAGGGTTTGCCGGTCAATGAGTTCGTCGAGCCATTCCGGCGTCTCGGCAGGTCGTGAGGTTCTTCTCGTCGGCAGCTGATCGCGGCCGGTCGGGGTCAGCCGGATCTGGCGGCCGCTGTGGGGGGAAAGGCCGCCGGGCAGGGCAAGTTTGATCGTCTCCCCGAGCGGATAGTGATAATAGGAGGATATCCAGCGGAAAAAAGGGATCATCTCCGCAGGAAAGACGGGATCCCGGTCGAGGATCTCCGTTACCTCCCGCACCTGGTAGGATGTCTCGGTCGGCGGGGTAGTGGCCAGCAGATAGCCGGTAATCTGCCGCCGGCCAAGGGGGACCAGCAGCCGGATGCCCGGTTGCAGGCGATTGTCGCCGCCATGTCGGTATGTCAGGGTTTCGGTGACCGGGGCCGCCACCGCCACCTCGAGATGGATCATAGGTGGGAGGCGACTTCCTTGAGATGGTCGCTGAACTGTTCGCAGAGATCGGGGTGCCGCAGGCCGAAGGCGATGATCGCCTTCAGGTAACCGAGTTTGTCGCCGGCGTCAAAGCGGGTTCCTTCGAATTCATAGGCGTACATGCCGCGTTTGTTGGAGAGGGCGAGCAGGGCGTCGGTGAGCTGGATCTCGCCGCCGTGGCCGGGGGTGGTTTTTTCGAGGATGGCGAAGATGTCCGGCTGAAGGATATAGCGGCCGATGATTGCCATATCCGATTTCGTCGTGCCGGGGGCCGGTTTCTCCATCATGCGGTCCACCTTGATAACCCTGTTTCTTTCCCGGGCGCCCTCGACGATACCGTACTGAAAGGTTTCCTCGTGGGGGACCCGCTGCACGGCCACCACCGATTCCTGTACCTCGTTGAAGAGGTCGATCATCTGTTTGGTGCAGGGGATTTCGCTCAGCACCAGGTCGTCACCGAGCAGGACGACAAAGGGCTCGTCGCCCACCACGTTACGTGCCGTCCAGATGGCGTGGCCGAGCCCGAGTGGTTTTTTCTGCCGCACCGAGACGATGTCGATAAGGTTGGACAGGTGACGCATCTCTTCGGCCAGGCCGGTTTTTTTCTTCGCACTCAGCACCGTGTCCAGGTGGAAATTGTAGTCAAAGTGGTTTTCGATGGCCGCCTTGCCCTCGCTGGTGATGAGGATGACCTCCTCGATGCCGGAGGCCACCGCCTCCTCAACGATATACTGGATGGTTGGGCGATCGACAACGGTGAGCATTTCTTTGGGAATGGCCTTGCTGGCCGGGAGAAAGCGGGTTCCGAGCCCGGCGACGGGGATGACGGCTTTACGTACTTTCATAAATGTCTCTCGGCAATGATTTTTATGGTATAGAAGGGAAGAAAAATTCTTTCAATTATTGATGGTCTCGTAAAACCGGAAAAACAACCACAGAGACCGCAGAGTACACAGAAGCAACTAATGGTAATTAAAGATGTTTTCTCTGGGGCCTTAGTGCGCTCTGTGATGAAAAAAGACTTTTCACGAGTTTGTCAATTATTAATGTATCGGGTAACAATTGTCAAATTGTAGTCATGCATGCCCTGGAAAAAGAACTTCTCATGCTCATCCGCCGCGACCGTCTCCTGGCCGCGGGCGAAAAGGTCCTGATCGGGGTGTCGGCCGGCCCTGACTCCGTGGCCCTGCTTTATCTGCTTGCCGCCCTGGCGCCATGGATCGAGCTGGCCGGACTCACCGGGATTTATGTCGATCACGGCCTGCGGCCGGTGGAGGTGCCGGAGGAAAAGGCGCTGGTGACAGCCGCCTGTGGGCGGCTCGGGGTTGATTGTCTCTGTGACGCAATTGATGTGACCAGGCATGCTGCCGCAAGAAAGATCTCCATCGAGCATGCGGCCCGGGAGCTGCGCTATGCCTTGTTCGCGGAAACGGCGCGCCGGCTCGGCGCGGACAGGATCGCGGTGGCCCATACCGCCGACGATCAGGCGGAGGAGGTGCTGCTGCGGCTGCTGCGCGGCAGCGGTCGGGCCGGCCTCTCCGGGATGCGCACCATCCGGGGGGGAGTGCTGATCCGGC
Organism: Thermodesulfobacteriota bacterium; assembly: GCA_049323655.1. Taxonomy (GTDB): domain Bacteria; phylum Desulfobacterota; class Desulfobulbia; order Desulfobulbales; family SURF-16; genus DB1. The sequence goes on from JBMONO010000021.1 coordinate 33,784, forward strand.
CGCTCCTTACCACGCCGAAGGCGGCGTTGCTCGCCTATCTCGCTGATCGCAAGATCCCTTTTCTTCTCGATAGTTCCAACCTGAGTCGGGATCATCTGCGCAATCGGATCCGCCTTGATCTGCTGCCCGTCCTCCGTCAGTACAATCCCAATATCGACGGGACGTTGCGACGGACGGCCACGCTATTGCAGGACGAGGAGGAGCTGTTGGCGACGCTTGCCGCATCGTCCTGGCAGAAGGTGGTGAGCGCACAGCCGCGGCAGGGGGAAGCGCCCGAGCTGGTCATCGACTGTCCCGCCTTTCTCGTTCTTGACCGGGCCATGCAGCGGCGAGTGGTGGAGATGGCCTTTCTTGCCATGGCAAGTCGGCCCGATTTCCACAAGATCGAAGCGGTGCTCAGACTCGCCGCCTATGGCGAGGGTGGGGCGCAGCTCCATTTTTCCCAAGGCCTCCGCTTGAAAAAAATCCGGAAACGACTGATTTTTTCCTTCCCCGCCGGGCGTGTCGCCCGGCGGGGTAATCTCGACGAAGGTTTTTAACCGGACAGGTCCCCGGATGAGCGGATCTGGCGGAGAAAGACCTCGACCTCTTCGTGCAGCATTTTCGCCTGCAGCGATAATTCTGATGCCGCCCGCAGCACATGGGCCGCGGCATCGCCGGTCTGTTCCGCCTCCCGGGCAACTCCGGCAATATTGTTCGAGACGTCCTGGGTGGTGGCATGTGCCTGGCGGGTGTTGTCGGCGATTTTTCGCGTTACCGCATCCTGATTATCCACCGCCTCTGAAATGGCCCGGGCGATATCGCTCAGTGCGGTGATGGTTTCACCGATGTCCCGGATCGCCGTCACCGCATCATGGGTGGCGTTCTGGATGCCGCTGATCTGGCCGCTGATCTCGGTGGTGGCGGCGGTGGTCTGCTTGGCCAGTTCCTTGACCTCATTGGCCACCACGGCAAATCCCTTGCCCGCTTCACCGGCCCGGGCCGCCTCGATGGTCGCATTTAAGGCCAGCAGGTTGGTCTGGCCCGCCACATCGGTGATAAGCTGCACCACTTCGCCGATCTTCTGGGAGGAGGCAACGAGGCTGCCGACGAGCTGGTTGGAACGTTCCGCCTTTTCAACCGCCTGGCGGGAAATGGAGAGGGACTGATCGACCTGGCGGTGGATCTCCAGCACCGAGCCGGACAGTTCGTCGGTGGAGGCGGCAACGGTGGAAACATTGTCCGAGGTCTCCTGGGCCGACAGCGCCACTGCATTCGATTTGTCCTTGGTCTGTTCGGCGGTCCCGGCCATGGAACGAGCGGTTTCCTCCATCCCAGCCACCGCGTCGGAAACCTTGCTGATCAGGCTGCCGATGCTTGTTTCAAAGTCATCGGCCATCCTGTTCATCAGGGCGATTTTTTCCTGTTCAGCCTGCTGTTTGGCCGATTCCTGCTCCTTCTCCAGGCGGAGTCGGGCAATGGCGTGTTCCTTGAAGATCCGCACCGCCTCCGCCATTTTACCGATCTCGTCGGTCCGCTCCTGGGCCGGGATGGCGACGTTGATATCGCCGTCAGCCAGCTGGGCCATGGCGTGCGTCATCTGTACCACCGGTTTGGTGATGGAACGGGAGAGAAGAAAGATGATAGTGCTGATCAGCAGCAGCAGGGTGAGGTTGATGGCGGTAAGCAGCAGGCGCTGTTTGGTCAGGGAGGAGTTGAGGGGGGTGAGATCAAAGGTGAGGGCAATAACGCCGCCGTGTTCGTTGGTTTGCCAGCTGGGGTGGCAGCGCAGACAGTCGCTGGTGACGATCTGCGGCAGAAAGATGCGGACATCGGTCGCCCCGATTTTCCAGACCGGTTTGTCTGAGGCGTTTACCTCTTTTGCCAGCTCCTCCTCAAGCGCCTGCCCCTTCAAGGCCTCGCCGGAGGAGGAGAGATTGATTTTGAGGTCGCGGTCATAGAGCGAGACATCGATGACCCCGTTGATCTGGTTCTGGTGGGTCAGCAGTTTCTGGAAGTTTTTCATCTGCCCTCGTTCCAGGGAGTCTTTGACCCCCTGCTGGAGGGAAATCGCCAGGGTCTCGACCGAGTCGAGGTAGGCTTTCGTCATCTGCTGCTTCACCGTGGTGATGATGAAAAAAGTGCCGGCCAGCAAGGCGGCGGAAAGGACGAGTACCACCGCGATGACCAGCTTTTTCGATATTGACAGACCCGCGAACCGGCTCTTAGCCATGATCATATCTCTCCGCCCTTAACCTTTCTGGTTGATTCTGTAGAATGGAAAATCCTTTTTCCGGGCAAATGCCGGCGAACTGCAGCCGATACAGGGCGCATTGGCGTCGATGCACCAGGTGCGACCGCCGTTCCACCAGCGGGTGGAACAGTCGGCGTGGGTTTGCGGCCCGAGACAGCCGAGCTTGAACAGGCAGCCGCGATCGCCCAGCTTCTCGGCGAATATTTCCTGCTGAAAATCATGATATCGGGGACAGGTTTCATGGACGGAACGGGCGTAGAAGCGGCTCGGAGAGCCTTCGTCCGTCAGGGTGGGCAGGCCGATTTTGACGAGATGGATGATGGTGTGCCAGACCCAGTCCGGATGAACCGAACAGCCGCGGATATTGACGACCGGCTTGCTGATGGATCGTTTGCCGTAAAACTCGCTGAGCCCAACCGCGCCGGTGAGATTGCCCTCGGCCGCCGGAATGCCGCCATCGCAGGCGCAGGAGCCGATGGCCACCGCCGCGGTCATGGTGGTTGCCGCCTGTTCGAGCCAGGAGGCGAAGGTGCGGTGGCCAATGATGCAAGCCTCGGGCATGGCCTCCGGAATGGCGCCCTCCACTGCCAGGATGTATTCGCCGGCCTTGCCGGAGATGAACGATTCGATCAGATCAAGGGACTGTTTGCCGGATGTGGCGGAAAGATCGGCGTGAAAGGCGAGCTGGGAGTAGTCGGTGATCATGGTCAGCGGCGACGGGGCTTCGGCCTGAAGCAGGGAAATGGAGCAGCCCGTGCAGGACTGACCCTGCAGATAGACGAGTTTCGGCACCGTTGCCGGGTCGATGCTGCGCAGGGCCGCGGCAACCGGTTCCGGCAGGCCGTTGATGCCGAAGGCAGTGCTGAGGGCGGCGGCCAGTTTGATGAACTCCCTTCTGTCAAGCATGTCTGTCACTCCTTGGGGTCGCTGATGGACACGACGTTTTACCGGGGAAAGGGGACCTCTTTTAATGAACGGCGCAGGCCAGGCAGGGATCAAAGGAATGAACGATCCTGACCGCTTCGATCTGTTCTTCCGGTTTTTCCACCCGGGTGCCGATGAGCGCCGACTCCAGGGCACCAGGGGTGTCCCGGTCGTCCCTGGGCGAGCAGTTCCAGGTGGTCGGCACCACGCATTCGTATTTTTCCACCTTGTGATCCTTGAGGCGGATGTAATGGAGCAGGGCACCGCGGGAGGCCTCGGTGGTGCCGTAACCTTCGCCGGTGGCCGGGATGACGATTTCGGTGCCGCCGGGCTGGCCGGGATCGAGGCGTTCGCTTTCGGTCAAAAGGAAATCGGCGATAACCGCACTACAGATAGCCCGGCTCAGGTGGCGGCCGAGCACCGAGTTGAGTTGGCCGGCGGTGATGCCGGCCAGCCCGGCGAAATGATCGACGAGTTTCACCAGTTCGGCATTGTTGCCCTGCTGGTAATCGACCAGCACCCGGGCCGCCGGGCCGACTTCCACCATCCGGCCGTTGTAGCGCGGTGCCTTGACCCAGGAGTAGGCGCCGTTTTTGTCCGGTTCCGGCACCAGGTCGCCGTCTTTGACCGCCAGGCCGGATGGGGAGGAGTATTTGGCGTAGCGGACATCCTCAGTGATGCTCTCCAGCCGGACCGGGGCGACGGCGCCATCAAGGAGCACGCCCGGCGCCAGCAGCCGTTTGCTGTCCGCCTGCGGAGAGAGGGGCAGCAGACCAAACGATAGAAAACCGCCCTTGCTGCGGCCGATGTCCCAGTATTCCGGGAAGGTCTGGGCCACCGCCACCAGGTCGGGTATGTATTTTTTGTGGATGAAATCGCGAACCTCGATGATGAGCGCCTGGTAGGAGGCGATGAGGTCGATATCCGGAACGCCGGAGCAGCCGCCCGGAAAGATGGCGGTGGCATGGGGAAATTTACCGCCGAAAATGGCGGAGGCGCGGTTGGCCTTTTTTTGGATCTCCATGGATTCCAGGTAATGTTTGAGGGCGCCGATGTTGACTTCGGTATCCTCGATATAACGGCCCGACAGGCGGGGAAGAAAGGGAGCAGCGGGATAGGGTTTGCCGGATGCGAGTTCCGCCTTGACCCAGTCCCTGACTTTGACCAGGTCCGCATCCTTGCCGGTATACTGAAGGATGGCGGTGACATCGACGAAATCGAGGGCGGAGAGCTGATAAAAGTGGAGGAGATAATCATAGAGATGATTGGCGCCGTTGATCAGGTTGTGAAGAATGCGGCCATTGGCCGTGACCTGCATGCCGTAGGCGTTTTCCTGGGCATAGGAGGAGGCGATGGCATGGGCATACGGGCAGACGCCGCAGATACGCTGGGTGATCTGCTGGGCGTCGAGGGGGTCGCGGCCACGGAGAATGACTTCAAAGCCCCGGAACATTTCTCCGACGCATCTGGCATCTTCGATGACGTTGTCGGTGATGGTCGTTTTGACGTTGAGGTGGCCCTCCAGTCTGGTAACCGGGCCGAGATCGATTTTCATACAGTGTATTCTCCCGTGGTGTTGATACCGTGTGACATGAAATCGATTATTTCACAGTAAAAACACTGATGTCAATTTTTTTAAAAATCATGCGGGATAAGGATGACAAACCCGTAAAAAGTCTTTTTTCACCACTGAGCGCACTGAGAACGCAGAGAAAACATCTTTAATTACAATTAGTTATCTCTGTGCGCTCTGTGGTCTCTGTGGTTAATTTTCACTTTTTACGAGACCATCAAAGATGATGATCTCCCATAAATCAACTTCGGAAATTGCAGCGGGCAAAACAATGGCGGCAATCACGAGGCGTGCCGGTCGAGGATGGCGCGGACCTGGCGGGCGATCTGTCCTGGAGAAAGAGGTTTCTGGATGAGGTGCGCACTTTCGGAGAAAATGTTCTGCGCCACCGCCTCGGAGGGCAAATGACCGGTCATGAAAAGGGTCTTCATGCCGGGCTGGCGGGGCTGCAGGGTGCGGGCCAGTTCCATGCCGCCCATGCCGGGCATGACCATGTCGGCAAGCAGGACATCGATGGGGCTCTCGCCGCTGTCGGCAACGGCGAGAGCCTCCTCGCCGTTGCCGGCTTCCAGGATCGTGTAACCCAGGGGTTCCAGGGTGTCGCGGAGAAACTGGCGAATGGTTGCGGTGTCGTCCACCACCAGGATGGTCTCTCGTCCCCGGGGCAGGGCGGCATCAGCCAGGATGGCGGAGTCGTTCGGTTGATTTTCCGCCAGGGGAAAGTAAAGATCAAAGGCAGTGCCGTGCCCCGGCGTGCTTGTCACCGCGATAAAGCCGTTGTGCTGCTTGACGATGCCGTAGACCGTGGCCAGGCCGAGGCCGGTTCCCTTGCCCATTTCCTTGGTGGTGAAGAAGGGCTCGAAGATCAGCTTCTGAATCTCCTCGGTCATCCCCTCCCCGGTGTCGATGACCCGCATGAGGACATAGGAGCCAGGTCGGATCTCTTCGAAACCGGTCTGTTTTGTTTCCGCAAGATGGACGATGTCGGTGATAAAGGTAAGCGTCCCGCCTTTGGGCATGGCATCCTTGGCGTTGATGGCGAGATTCATGATGATCTGTTCGCACTGGCCGGCATCGGCCCGGATGAGGCACCCGGGCTGGAGAGCGTTCAAGGTCAGGGTGATGTTTTCGCCGATCAGGCGGCGCAGCATCCTGGCCAGACCGTCGATCACCTGGTTGAGATTGATGGTCCGCATTTCCAGGACCTGTCGGCGGCTGAAGGCCAGCAGCTGGCGGGTCAGAGCGGCGGCCATTTTGCCGGCCTGTTGAATCATCCCCACCTTTTGCCGGCGAGGATCATCCTCGGCCATCTCCCTGAGCAGGATTTCGCTGTAGCCGAAAATAGTGGTGAGCAGATTGTTGAAATCATGGGCGATGCCGCTGGTGAGCCGGCCCACCGCCTCCATTTTCTGGGCATGCAACAGCTGTTTTTCCAGGAGTTTGCGGCGGCTGATGTCGGTGAACAGCACCACCGCGCCGATGACCTCGCCCTCTTCCTCCACCGGGGTGACAACATATTCCACCGGAAAACTGCTGCCGTCCTTTTTCCAGAAGAGCTCGTCCGTGACGCTGTGCGGCTGCCGGGTCCGCATGGTGAGGTGAACCGGACAGTCGCAGACCGGGTAAGGGGTGCCGTCGGCCCTGGTGTGGTGAAGGAGTTCGTGCTGATTGCTGCCCAGCATCTCCGCTTCGCTGAAGCCGGTCATCCGCTCGGCCGCCGGATTCATGAAGGTGGTCCGGCCCTGCCGGTCAACTCCGTAGATGCCCTCGCCGGCCGCGTGCAAAAGCAGTTTGTTGTGGCGGTTGAGTTTGTCCGCCTGGCGGAGCGCGGCGATGCGCTCACTGATGTCGCGCAGGACGACAAGGGTGCCGGCTGGCTCGCCATGTTCGTCGCGCTGGGCGATATGGATGCTCTCCCAGGTCGTTTCGTGATCCGTGTCCGGGCCGGCCGGACGGCGGATGATACCCCGGTGGAAGGCCTGTTGCGAGGAGAGCCGACGGGCGATGCAGTTTTCCGGGGTCGGAATTTCGCCGGTGCAGAAGGTGCATGGACGGCCGACCAGATCGGGAAACTGGCGCAGGGTGGCCTCGTTGGCCCAGGTGACGATACCGTTTTGATCAAGGAGATAAATGGTGTCCGGCAGGCCGTTTAAGATGTGACGCTGGGTTTTTTCGCTCTGCGCCAGGGCTGATTCGATTTCCTTGCGACTGCTCATCTCCCGGTTGAGATCCTCGATGAGGCGTTGCTGGTCGGTCTGTGATTGCTGGAGGGTGCCGATGATCTTCCGGAGGTTGCCGGCAAGAAAAAAGATGCAGAACAGGCCCAGTCCGATGCTGACCGCAAGCGAGGTGGCGAGGAAACGTTTTTTTTCATGAATTTCGGTCGATATGTCGGTGAGGGCGATGATGCCGCCGATGGGGTGCTGAAAGGGGTCGAGGAGAACGGGGGCGATGAGGGCGAGATAATGTATCCCGTTGACGGCAAAGGGCTTGGCTGTGTCGGTCAGAGAAAAATCCGCGGGCAGCAGCGGCGCGAGGAGCGGGGTGCTTTCAATCAGGGTGTGGTCGCGAAAGTGGTGCCGGGTTCCTTCATAGCGGCTTGCCGCCTGCCACCAGCTGCTGTCGAAAAAGACGGCGGTGGGGTTGCCGGAGGCGCGGGCGAGGGTGTTGACCAGTTCGTCGATTCTGATGCCGAGTTCGATGACCCCGATATGCCTGCCGTTATGGGCCACTGGTTCGATGATGCGGTAATAGCAGCCGAAGACGCCGATTTCATAACCGAAGAGGGGGCGCCTGGTCTGATTGGCGCGGTGGACGGCGGGGCGGATGGCCGAGAGATCATCGCCGAACAGTTCCGGTTGGTGCATGCGGAGAAAGGAGCGATCGTCCGGGGCGTGGAAGTGCATGATTTTCATATCCGGACAGAGTTTTTGCAGGGACTGATAGTGCGGCAGGGTCAGTGTGTAGAGTTTTTCCCGATCCTGTTCGGCAAAGGCGGCGATGCTGCCCTGCTGGTTGGCGATGAAGGACTTCAGCCAACTTGTGTAAAATGTCTCGTAGTGGTGCTGGGTCGCGGCGCAGATCTGCTCGAAATTGCGTTGCTGGCCGGCAAGATGGCTGTGAAAATGGGTTCTGTAAACGGTAAACTGATAGCTGGTGTAAAAGATAGACAGCAGGATGATGGTGCCGGCAACCAGGAGGATGGTCCGGCTCTTGACGGCTGTTGGCAGCGAGGTGCATGCGTGCATGGTGTCCCTGGGAAGATCTTTCAGAAGATAACCGAGTTTCCGACCGGAAACGGGGTTGCCGTGCCGCATCATGTTTTCTTAACGGTATCCCGGAAATCGCTCATGAATAATGAGATACACGCCAGGGACGGGGATGGCGGAAAACACCCGGCCCCTGTCGAAACAGGGACCGGGTTGGCACAGTAACTTCAGAATATGGACTTACTCCATCTCGCACCAGCTTACCCAGGATGCGTCATGCACCTTGACATCGGGGAAGCCGAGATAGCGGAACATGAAGTAGGCGCTGCCGGCCAGCTGACCGGTGTTGCAGGTCGTCACCACTGTCCTGGCCGGGGTGATGCCGTTTTTGCGCAGCATCCACAGCAGTTCCTCCGGTTTCTTCAGGGCGCCGTTTTCCATGTACAGCGCGCTGAGCGGCAGGTTGACCGACTCGGGGATGCGGCCGGCCGTTGCCGCCTGCGGATGCTTGGTCAAGCCCTTGGCCTGGGAGATGATACGGGCATCGACAACGGTGACGGTATCATTGTACATGTTGGCCTTGACGAAGTCATTGCCGACGGTCAGCGCCTTGTTGACAGTGCCGCCGAATTTAACCGCCTGCGGTTCCACCTCTTCATCCGAGGTGTGGTAGCCGGCTTCGTGCCAGCCCTCGATGCCGCCGTTTAAGTAGGAGACGTTCTTGGCGCCGGCGTATTCGAGCACCCAGATGATGAAACCGGCCTTGGTGCCGTCCTTGTCGTAGACGACGATATGGTCATCGGCGGAGAGTCCCTTGTTGCCGATGATTGTAAGGAGCTTGTCGTCCTCGACGAGCTGCATGGGGAAGTCCTCGTCCCAGGAATGACGCAGCCCTGATTCGATGGGATCGAGCATGACCGCGCCCTCGATATGGCCCTTTTCGTAGTCCGCCTCGCCGCGGGCATCAACGATCTTTACCGCGCTCATGTTGTCATGCAGCCATTTGGCGTCAACCACCATGCTGTGGCGGACCTTGCTGATGTCGATGTTGAGCGGCATGACCTTGTCGCGTTTTTTCGGCACTTTGCTGTCCGGCACCACCACCGTCGCGTTGGCCTTGACCTCGTAATCGAGCAGATCCTTTTTGTCGAGGAAGAGGTCGCGATTGCCGTGGCAGTTGTTGCAGTTGGCGGTCTGCCAGGTATTGCGCTGGATGTTGTGCGGCGAGGTGCGCTTCCAGGTCGGCGTCTTATCGAAATTGGTCAGCGCGTCCTTGATGTAGAAGGCAAAGAGATCAGGATCGCTGGGCTCGTGGCGGACCAGGACGTACTCGGCGGTCTGGCCCGGTTCGTCCTTGTCGTAATTGAGACCGATCTTCATGCCCTCGGTTTCCTTCTTGTTCTGGAAGTAGTAGATTCCTTCCTCGTCTCTGCCGGTATGGCAGCTGAAGCAGTTGACATAGGTCTGGGAATGGCAGACCTGGCATTGCACCTTGCCGATGTGCAGCTCATGCTCGCGCACCGAGCCGTACTGGAGCCCCTGATGACAATCCTCGCAATTGATCATCTCCTTGAGGTGATAACGGCCCTTGAGGCCGGCCGGGGCGGCGGCGTGCATTTCCGTGGCTGTATGGCAGGAGGCGCAGTCCATATCGTATTTGACGACATGGACGTCGCCCTGGCCGCGGGAGCCGTAGTACTCGTTGCCCACCCGGCTGCCGTGACAGGCGGTACATTGGTTGAATGGATCACTGCGTTTCTGGAAATTGTGGCCGGCGATAAAGCCCTTTTTGGCGAATTTCGGCCGGCTGACATGGCAGCCGCCACAGCTCGTGTGGCAGGCGGCGCAGTGATTGCCCCGCGCCTTGTCAATCTCGTGCCACTTGTCCATGTCGGCACGGGTTTTGAGGATGGTGGGGAAGGTGGAGAGGGTGGCATGCAGAGAATCCTTGGCGGTGGCGACGATGTCGCCGTGGCACTCGCCGCAGGCCCCCTCGGGATTGTTGATGGAGGGATGGGCGTCGAAATCCTTGTGGGCGCCATCTTTGGTTTTGTCGTTCGGGTTGCCCCGGTGACACTGTTCACAGGCGATCTGGCCGTGCTCGGTTGCCAGAAAATCCTTGCTGACGAGAACCTTCTCCGCTGGAGCCAGCGGAGTGACTGCCCCGCCTCAGCCGGCGCCGGACTGTTTGGCCGATCCCTTGGCCTTGACCGGGGCGGCGGTGTCCTCCAGCAAGTCCTGGTTGGTGTGGCAGGTGACACAGCTTGATTCAGCTGCGGCGGCCCCGCCCATAAACGGGATCAGGCCGGCGGCCAGCACTGTGATGCATGCGCCATGCAGGCATCGTGATTGCCAATCTTTCATGCTTTCCTCCTTCTTCTTTTCCTCATTTGAGGTTTGCAGGCGCAAACCTTTCCCAGATACGGTGTATCATACATCCTGCCGCGTGGATTGCTCCGGCGGCAACTGGTTATGTTTGTCAATATGGCCGGGCGGGTGCCGGGCCGCTGAATTTTGTCGGAATCGTAAAAAACGACGAATCCGAAGGGCGGTGCGTTGCAACTCGTTGTTTTCATTTTCCCGCCTGCCATGGTTTGCGATTTTTTGCGGGACCATCAATTTTGAGCAATCATTCATTTTCGTGTGCGGACGCCTTGTTGCAGATAACACAATGTGGAAGATGCGTGTCAAGTGCAATTTCGTATTTGAAAATGATTTTTCCAGCAAAAATATTATGTTGTCGCAAGAAGAGACGAATGATCCTTTTCTGATCTATCTTTCACTATTAGGCAATAGAGCGACTGTTTGTCAAGTGACAAAAGGTCGCAAGGCATGTGGTACCATGAGAAGCCCGGAGGAAAAATCGGGACTGGCGGCGTCGCCTCTGCGGTGCTGCCGCCCAGTTCAGGGGCGGGCTGATTCGAACGTTTTCCGACACGGGTTGGATAGTTATAAAAATCTTTACGCTGCCGGCGAGACGTGGTAAAAAGGATTTTCATTTCACCACCGTGGGCGGGTAGCTCAGCTGGATAGAGCGTTGGCCTCCGGAGCCAAAGGTCGTGGGTTCGAATCCCGCTCCGCTCACCACGGAAAAGTGACAAATCCATAAAAAGTCTTTTTTTGCCACAGAGCGCACTGGCGGCACAGGGAAAATATCTTTAGTTGCAATCATTTATCTCTGTGTGCTCTGCGCCCTCTGCGGTTGATTTTCAGTTTTACGAAACCACCTTCTTTCCGCCGCCAGGTTTTTTTCTCAGAACGGCCGTCGCGAACTGCCGGTCGTGTCGCCAGCCTCTTTCCCGTCCTTGTTCCTGTTCCCGAGGGTACTGTGCCATGAACCGGTTTGTCGCCAATGAAAAAACCACCCTGCTCGAGCTGCTGACCGCGGCTGGCTACTCGCGGACCAAGGTGAAACAGCTGACCAGGTACCGTGCCATCATGGTCAATGAACGACCGGTGGGGCGATTTGATCAGGATCTGCAGGCCGGCGATGTCGTTACGGTCGGAAACGAACGGGAGATGCAGGGGCGGATCGGCCGTTGCGAGGGGCTGGAGATCCTCTATGAGGACGACGATATCATCGTGGTGGACAAACCGGCCGGACTGCTGACCATTGCCTCGGCAACGGAGAAGGAGAAGACCGCCTATTACCGGCTGACCGCCTGCCTGAACCGGGAGGATCGTCACGGCAGATCCGCGGCCCGGCAGCGCGTTTTTATCGTCCACCGGCTTGATCAGGGCACCTCCGGCCTTTTGGTATTTGCCAGGAACGAGGCGGCCAAGCGGTCCCTGCAGGACGGTTGGCAGCAGGCGGAGAAGCGTTACGTTGCAGTTGTCGAGGGGATTCCCCTGGACAGAACGGGCCGACTGGAGAGTTATCTTTATGAGTCCAGCGCCCTGCGCGTCTATTCCAAAAAAACGGATGACGGCACCGGCAAACATGCGGTGACCGACTATAAGGTGATGCGGGCCGGTAACGGCCGTGCCCTGCTCGACATCACCCTGCTGACCGGCCGGAAAAACCAGATCCGCGTCCACATGGCTGAAATGGGCCATCCGGTGGTCGGCGACAAAAAGTACGGTGCGGCTCGTGATCCCCTCGGTCGCCTGGCCCTCCATGCCTGTTTTCTCGCCTTCCCCCATCCGGCCTCGGGTAATCGGCTGGAATTCACCTTGAAAATACCCGCCAGCTTCCTCTCTCTGCTGAAGGAAAAGAAGGCCTGACCGGCAGCGAGAAACCCGCCGCGCCCGCGGTCTTGACAGTCTGCCGTTCCTGTTTGTATGGTAGCGGAAAGACAACTGCTTTTCGCGAGTCGCCACCTGTCGGGAGGATGCCATGTTCTTTCATGCCGCCGGAATTGAAGTCGCCCCCTGGGTTCCACCCCTGGTCGCCTTTGCCATCTCCTTTTTTACCTGCATGGGCGGCGTCTCCGGGGCATTCCTGCTCCTGCCCTTTCAGGTTTCCGTGCTCGGCTATGTCCACCCTTCTGTCAGCGCCACCAACCATCTGTTCAATATCGTCGCCATCCCGAGTGGGGTTTACCGTTACTGGAAGGAGGGGCGGATGGTGTGGCCCCTGACCTGGGTGGTGGTGGCCGGCACCCTGCCCGGAGTCTTTATCGGTGCCTTCATCAGGGTTGCCTGGCTGCCTGATCCGCTGCATTTCAAACTGTTTGCCGCCGCCGTCCTGCTGTATATCGGCGGCCGACTGGCCGTCGATCTCTTGAGAAAGGGGAGAGGGGCTGTTGCCGGGAGTTGCGGGCTGCGCGCGTCGGCACCTCTGGCCGCTGGTCTGTCCGCTGTCAGCGGCGCCCGGTTCACCATGAAACGGCTCGACTACACCTATCAGGGCGAGCATTTCAGCGTGCCGGTCTGGGGCGTCTTTGCCCTGAGTTTTGTCGTCGGTATCATCGGCGGCACCTACGGCATCGGCGGCGGTTCGATCATCGCCCCGTTTTTCGTCACTTTTTTCGGCTTGCCGGTCCACACCGTGGCCGGCGCCGCCCTGATGGGAACCTGTGTCACCTCCGTCGCCGGCGTCGGTTTTTATCAGCTCATCGCCCCCTTGTATCCGAAACTTTCGGTGGCGCCGGACTGGCGGCTCGGCCTGCTGTTCGGTCTGGGCGGGGCGGCGGGCATGTATCTCGGCGCCCGGTGTCAGAAATTCGTGCCGGCCAGGATAATCAAATGGATGCTGGCCGGTGTTATTCTCTTCACCGCCGTCAGGTATCTGACGGAATTCTTTTTTTCACCATAAAGGATTTTTTCCAATGGACATTGTCCTGCTGGTTGCCCTGATGCTCCTTAACGGCATCTTTGCCATGTCGGAAATCGCCCTGGTCACCGCCCGCCGCAGCCGGCTCCTGCGGATGGCCGAGGACGGGGACAGGGCCTCGGCCATTGCCGCGCGGTTGGGCGAAGAGTCCACCCAGTTTCTCTCCACCATCCAGATCGGTATCACCGCCATCGGGATCCTCAACGGTATCGTCGGTGAGGCGGCCCTGGCCGGGCCCCTGGCCCTGTGGCCTTGCCTCCCTTGGCCTTGATCCCCTGACCAGCTCACGGGGAGCGACTTTTCTCGTCGTGGTCGTCATTACCTATTTTTCCATCGTCGTCGGCGAACTGGTGCCCAAGCGGATCGGACAGTTCAACGCCGAGGGGATCGCCCGCGTCATGGCCCGTCCCATCGCCGCCCTGGCAAGGCTGTCGAGTTCGTTTGTCGTTCTCCTCTCCCTGTCGACCGACGCCATTCTTCGTCTGATGGGCAAGAAGGATCTGAGCAGCGCCAATCTGACCGAGGAGGATATTCACGCCATGCTGGCGGAAGGTTCGGTCTCCGGGGTGATCGAGAAGCAGGAACATGAGATGGTCCGCAATGTTTTTCGTCTTGATGATCGGCAGATCGCTTCGCTCATGACTCCGCGCAGCGAGATCGTCTATCTCGACATCAACCGGCCGATCGGGGACAGCCTCGACCAGTTGCTCGCCTCCGATCATTCCCGCTTTCCGGTCTGTCGGGGCGGCCTTGATGAGATGATCGGCATCATCAGCGCTAAAAGGCTCCTTCGGCAGATGCTGGAGGGTAAGGAGACCGATCTGGAGGATCAGCTCAAGCCCTGCGTCTATGTCCCCGAATCGCTGACCGGCATGAAGCTGCTGGAGCAGTTTCGCGAATCCGGTGTACAGATGGTGTTTGTTGTTGATGAGTACGGTGAAACCCAGGGCCTGATCACCCTTCAGGATGTGCTGGAGGCGCTGGCCGGCGAATTCAAGCCGCGGCCACCGGATCGACAAGGTGCTGGCGAGTCGCTTGCCGACAGCGGAGGAGTTGCAGGAACCGCCGGCTGAAGCGGAGGCCGGGCAACCCTGAGCGGCCCTCGCCGGCCCAGCCTTTCGCAACTGATTGTCCGTCTCATGACGCCCTGTCCGGGAAAATATCGCGAGCAGGGCGGATGGTTTGCTGCTGTCAGCGGCGGCGGCCCGGACACTTTGCCGGGTTGAACTCGTCTCTACCGCCGGGGCCGCATTCCGCGGCGTCGGTGTCGTTTTCCTGCCGTCCTCTCTTGCCGCGGCTGGTTGCCCCGCCGCCGTCAAAGACCGGGGTGGGCGCTGCCTCGGGCCTGATCTGTTCGCGCTCCCGCCGTTCTCCGCGGTCATTATCCGGGGAAAAACGGGGCCGTTCCTCTTCGGTCTGCTCTCTGGCCCGTTGCCGATTGTTGCCGGGATTGTCATCCGGCCGGGCCTGCCGTTTTTCCTCGATGGCCTGCCGCACCCCCTCCTGAGACTGGTTGCGCTGATGACGGGGCGCAAAGATCGGCGCTTCCTCCTCGGTCCCGGGTTCGTGTTTCTTCACCCTGCCGTTGGAGCGATTGTCCGGCGGCGGCTCGATCCGCTGTTGTGGTCGGTGTTTTTCTTCAATGGCCTCCTCCACCCTGTTCTGGCGCTGACCGCCAGGATCGCCGGGGAAAAGGAGCGGGGCTGCTTCCTCGCTTTGCGGCTCACCGCTGTGCACCCTGCCGTTGTTGTGCTTTTCTTTAGGCGGGGCCTGGCGTTTCTCCTCAATGGCCTGCTCCACCCGTTGCTGCTGCTTGTGGCGGTTGCTGCCCGGGAGATAGGGCTGTTCGTGCTCCGCCTCGACGGCCTCGCGCCGGCCGGGATGTTTTCCGTTGTCTTGCGCTTTGCCAATCTCGCCACGGACCACCGGCAGCGGACTGGGCGCGGCGTCCTGGTGGAAGACGGAGCGGTTCCGCTCACGGATCAGCCGCCGTTTTTCCTTCAGTTCCTTGACAGCGAGTTTCCGCACCGGCGCCGGCGGAATTTTTTCCTTTGCCACCCGCCGGCCGCCACCGACATAGCTTTCCCGACCCGGCTTGATATCCGGGGTGCCGGGGGAAAGATGACGGCGGTCGAAGATTCTCTCCCGAATCTCCTTCTGGCGGCGATGATCGTCAGCCCGGACGCCCCGATGAAAGCCGTCGCGGGTGACGATGGTGGGACCGTTGTCGATGAAGGTGTTGCGGTAGATCTTTTTGATCTCGATGCGGCGGATATCGACATGGGTGATGTTGATGCTGTCGTGACCGTAATGGCCGCGACCGTAATACACCTCGCCCGGGGCGAGCGGCACCCAGGCGACATAGTCGTCTGTTCTCGCCCAGCCGACATAGCCGGGGCCCCAGTAAACGGAGCCGCGCCGCGGCGGCACCCAGAACCAGCCGATGGCCGGTGAATGGGCCCAGCGGCCGTAATGATAGGGAACCCAACCCCACGGCTCGTCGGGCAGCCAGATATAGTCGTGATGGCGCCAGACCCAGCGTCCGTGCCGGTAAGGCGCCCAGTTTATTCCGACGATCAGGGTCGGGGTCCAGACATAGCCGTACTCCGGCGACTGAACCCAGCGGCCGGAGCGGTTCAGCTCGGACGAGTAGGAGTTGAGCTCCTCGGGCAGATAATAGCCCTGCGGGCTTTCCGGGGGAAAGAGTTCCTCGTTGCGCGCCTTGTTCCACATGGTCCATTCGTCCGGCGGGCCGAGCGCAGTGAGTTCACCGCTGCTATGGCCTCTGAATGAAAGACGCTGACCGGCGTTGATCCTGGTGCTGCCGACACTGTTTTCCGTTTCCACGTAACCCTTGTAGCAGGAGATTTCGGTGAACTCCTCCGGCGCATCGACCCGGAAGATCGCCCGGTCGAAGGCGCGGGTGGAGGAGTCCGGGGTATCGATCTGGACGACGCCGCCCTCGCGCGCATCGAAGGAGGCATAGACGCTGCCTCGGGCCAGATAAAACTGGGCGGCATCCTCATCCATGGAAAGAATGTGCAACGAGGTGTCGCCGTCGAGGCGGATGTAAGTGCTGCCGTTGAGCTGCAGTTCGGCAATGGCGTTTAAGGGCAGCCAGAGCTGATCACCCTCGCCGATCGGGGTGTTGATCGACAGCAGGCTCCATTCGCCGGTCTCGGGTGTCATGATCTGGGCGTCGCCTTCAAGGTAGCTGACCCGGATATACCCGGTGGCGGCCAGGGCGGGGATGGTGTGGAGGTAGGCAAAAAACAGCACGGCACTGAGCAGCACTGCCTGAAACGATTTCATGCGATTGCTCCTTGTCTGAGCATGGTGGCGGTTGGGCTTGGATCGGCCATTCCCGCAGACAGCTGGCCGGGTCGACTAAGCAAAGGGGGGCTACGGCAACCAATTCCGTAGCCTTTCTGAGTTGCTGATTGTAAAGACAATATACCCCGGAAAAAGGTTGCACGCTGCAAGAAAAAAGGACGAGGGATCAAGGAGAAGGGTGTCGCCGTGGAGCGACGGCGAGGTTGCTTCACCCGGCGATCGTTTGCCGGGCCGATGATGACGCGGCCGTTGCAATGCCTCTTGATGTCATGCTACAAAGTGACAAGGTGGTGCCGATGGCACGATGCCGCCGGGAAAGATCAAACAAAGGGCGCAGGCAGTGAAGATCTTGATGCTAAATATGGGAGGGGTATATGGCGTATGTCGAAGCGGTCTGTCTCAGTGCAAAAAAAGGGGTTGTTAAACGGGAGCAGGAAATGGTGGTTGTCAGGGAGGGGTGGGGCATCGAAGGCGATGCCCATGCCGGCAACTGGCACCGGCAGGTGTCTCTGCTGGCCGGTGAGCGCATCGATGGGGTGAAAGAGCGGTTGCCGACCCTGAAAAACGGTGCCTTTGCGGAAAATATCATCACCCGCGGCATTGACCTTGCCGCCCTGCAGATCGGCGATCGCCTCCAGATCGGCGCCGAGGTGATCCTCGAAATCAGCCAGATCGGCAAAGAATGTCACAACAGCGGCTGCGCCATCAAGAAACTCACCGGGGACTGCATCATGCCCCGGGAGGGCCTTTTCAGCACCGTGGTCCGGGGAGGGACGATCAGGATCAATGATCCTGTCCGACCACTGGGACCCTCCCCTGCCGCCGGCAAAGGGGAGGGCTGAGAAAGAACCAGGGAGATCATGGAGTATATGGGGGTAACAAATTGTACCCAGTCATGTTTGACAAACCCGTAAAAAGTCTTTTTTCACCACAGAGCGTACTGAGAACGCAGAGAAAATATCTTTAATTACAATTAGTTATCTCTGTGTGTTCTGTGGTCTCTGTGGTTAATTTTCACTTTTTACGAGTCCATCATGTTTTCTCGGCGTGCCCGGTGGCGGGAAAGACTGTTTGACGGTCCGCCAATGGCTGATAAAATCGGAAAAGGTCTTTTTTGCCACAGAGCGCACAGAGGGTGCAGAGAAAACATCTTTAGTTGTAATGAGTTATCTCTGTGTGCTCTGCGGTCTCTGTGGGTAATTTTCAGTTTTTACGATTCCATCGTGGTTACTTCCCGGAAAAATTTGCGGCTCTGTATTCTCCGGACAGACTGAGAAAAAGGTAGAGTGTCTGTTTGTCCGGGTCTTTCTCGTGCGGGTTGTGAAAGCTGACAAGCCATTCGTGCTCCGCTGTTTCGATCGCTTTCCCCGGCGGTATCCCGTTCCAGGACGCGGCAAGTTTTCCTTTTTCGACAATCGTTGCAACATACGAAGACGCTTTTTCCTGTATCTGTTCCTGACTCAGCTCATTGGCATGGTCATGACCATCGCCGCCGTATACCTGGCCGCAGACCAGGGCCAGTATCATGATCAAAAAAACGGTGATTCTTCGCATGATTTCCTCCTTTTTTCTCAAATTGCTGGTTGGTTAGCGCACGGCGCAGAGTTCTTCCTGCTCAGCGTTGCAGTATGATTTGTCGGAATCGTAAAAGCCACGATTCCGACGGGCCGTGTTTTGGAACTCGTTGTTTTCACTTTCCCGCCTGCCATGGTTTGCGGGTATTTGCGAGATCATCGGGTTTCGTTGCCGGCGAGATGTTTTTGATCGAGCCCAGGCGCAGGTAAAGCGCCGGAACAACGATCATGTTCAAGGCCGTCGAGGTTGTCAGCCCAAAAAGGATGACAATGGCCATGGGGGTCTGGATTTCGCTGCCTGGCTGTCCTCCGGCCAGGGCAAGGGGGACCAGGGCCAGCCCGGCGGTAAGGGCGGTCATCAGAATAGGCGCCAATCTTTCCAGGGCGCCGCGGCGGACGGCCTCCAGGGGATCACGGACCCCTTCATGCTCCATGAGCTGGCGGATGTGGGAAATCATGATCACCCCATTGCGTGTCGCGATGCCGAAGAGGGTGATAAATCCTATCATTGATGCCACGGACAGGATGCCGCCGGATAGATACACCCCGATCACTCCACCGACAAGGCCAAGCGGCAGATTGAGCATGACGAGCAGGGCGTCCCTGACTGAACTGAAGGCAACGTAAAGAAGAAGAAAGATGCCAACCACCACGACGGTCCCGAGGATCATCAGGGTTCTGGAGGCATCGGCCGCGCTTTCGAACTGGCCGCCGTACTCGATGTGATAGCCGGTGGGCAGGGCAATGTTGTTGGTGATCATGTTGCGAATGTCATCCACCACTCCCCCCAGATCGCGCCCTTCGCCGACATTGGCCATGACCACTATCTTGCGCTGGACGTTTTCCCGGCTGATGGTGTTGGGCCCCCTGCTTTTCCGGATGTCGGCGAGGGCATGGAGGGGCACCAGGGCGCCCGCGGGTGTGGTAATGAGGGTGGCGCGGATGGTATCGAGACTTTCGAGTACCTCGGGATCGTAGCGCACGGTCATGTTGAAGCTCGACTGCCCTTCAAGCACGGTTGAGACAGTCTGACCGTAGAAAGCGGTTTCGATCAGATGAGAAAGGTCCTGGATGCGTAACCCGTGTCGTGCCAGGGCGTTGCGGTTAAAATCAATGGAGATGAATGGAATCTCGCTCTGCTGTTCAACGGCCAGATCCACCACCCCTTCGATTTCGCGAATTTTGGATTCGACCTGCCCTGCCAGCCGGCGAAGTTCGAAAAGATCATGGCCGAATATCTTGATGGCGATATTGGCCCGCGTTCCTGACAGCATGTGATCGATGCGGTGGGAGATGGGCTGGCCGATAATGACATTGGTGCCGGGCACCAGCTTCATCCTTTCCCTTACTGCCGAGAGAAATTCTTCCTTGCCGCGTTTCTGCATCCTGAGATTGACTTCGATCTCCGAGGCGAAAACGGCAAGGGAATGTTCATCAAGTTCCGCCCTGCCGGTTCTTCTCGCCGTGGCGGTCACTTCCGGTTGTTCAAGAAGTATTTTTTCCACCATCAGGGCAATCGTATCCGACTCCTCAAGGGAAGTGCCCGGAACGGTTGCCACCATCACGGTGAGACTGCCTTCATTGAAATCGGGCAGAAACGATTTCCCAATCATGGTCAGGCCGACGATGGCGGCGACAAGGGTCGCCACCGCGGCGGCGGTGATCATCTTCCAGTAGCGCAGCGACCAGTCAAGGATGGGGGCATATATGTTTTTGCAGATCCTGACCACCTTTGTTTCCTGAGGGTTGCTGATGATTTTTGCGTTGGGCAGCAACAGAAAGCTGATAGCCGGGGTGACGGTGACCGCCACCAGCAGGGATGCCGCCAGAGAGACAACATAGGCCACGCCCAAAGGCTCCAGCAGGCGGCCCTCCACGCCGGAGAGAAAAAACAGGGGAACGAAAACCAGCATGATGATCATGGTGGCGAAAACGATGGAGCCCTGAATTTCCCGGGTGGCCTGATAGACAACGGTCAGGAGCGGCCGCTTTCTCTCCGCGGGCAGCAGGCTGTTCCCGCGCAGGCGGCGGACAATGTTTTCCACCACGATGATGGCGTCGTCCACCAGGGCGCCGATGGCGATGGCCATGCCGCCCAGGGTCATGGTATTGATGGTGACCCCCATGAGCTTCATGGCGAAGATGGTCACCATCAGCGACAGAGGAATGGCAAGCAGGGTGATGAAGGTGGCGCGCAGGCTGGCGAGGAACAGGAAGACCACCACGATCACCAGTATGGAGCCGTCCCGCAATGCCGTCATGACGTTGTCAATGGCAACGGCGATGAAGTCGGCCTGCCGGAAAAGATGGCGGTCGATCACCATGCCTTCTGGCAATCCGGCCTGGATGTCATCCAGCAGCTTGTCGAGTCGGCCGGTCAACTCCAGGGTGTTGGCGTCGGGCTGCTTCTGGATGCCGATAATGACAGCCGGTTTCCCGTTGTGTGAGCCGGTTCCCCTTTTGGGGGCCTCGCCTATCCGCACTTCGGCCACATGGCTGACGAGGATGGGGGTGCCGTTTTTTACCGCCAGCACGGTATCGCCGATGTCTGCGGGGTGGTGCACCCGGCCAAGGCCCTGGATGAGATACTCATTGCCGCCTTCCACATAAAAGCCGGCGGATGAGTTTTCATTGGTGGCCTGCAATGCCGTGACAACCTGATCGAGGGTTATACCATAGGAGGCCAGTCTGCTTGGTCGGACAATAATTTGATATTCTCTGGTTTCCCCGCCGATGGGAATGACCTGGGCGACACCCTCGACGCCGAGAAGGCGTTTGCGCAGCGTCCAGTCGGCCACGGTCTTGAGTTCCATGGTGGAATGGCTTGCCGAGGTCAGGGCGATAAACATGACTTCACCCATGACCGAGGTGATGGGCTGCATGATGGGGGTCGCGGCGGCGGCCGGAAGACTGCCGCTCACCATCTGCAATTTTTCGGAAACAATCTGCCTGGCTTTGTAAATATCGGTATCCCAGTCAAACTCGACCCAGACAGCGGAATAGCCGATACCCGTCGACGAGCGCACCCGTCGGACGTTCGGCGCGCCGTTGACAGCGCTCTCAATGGGGAACGTTATCAGGGTTTCCACCTCTTCCGGAGCCATGCCGTACGCCTCGGTCATGACGGCGACCGTGGGCGCGGTAAGGTCGGGAAAGACATCCACCGGCATCCTGCTTGCCTCATAGGCGCCCCAGGCAAGAAGCAGCAGCCCGCCAAGGACGACGAACAAACGGTTTTTCAGCGACCAGCCTATGGTTTTTTCAATCATGGCACCCCCTCCTTAATGGGCATGGCCGTGACCGGCTTCCTGGGGGCCTGATGCGGCGAGCTGGATCTGGTAGGCGCCTCTGGTGACAATCTTTTCTCCAGGTTTTAAACCACTTTTTATCTGAACAATATCTCCTTCGCGGAAGCCGAGTTGGACAACCCGGCGTTCAAAAGCATCGGCATGAATCTGCACGTATACAACGGCAACACCTCCATGTTCCTGGACCGCATTGGCGGGGATGGCCACCGTTTTTACCGGGGCGCCGATAATGACGTGGGCCCGGACGAACATGCCGATGCGCAGTGTGTTGTCGGTGTTTGGAAACTCAAAAACCAGCGGCACGGTGCGGCTCTGTGGATCGATGGTCGTGCCCAGCGCCACCAGCCGGGCCCCCTTGTCCAGGTCGATCCGGAAAGGTGCAGTGAAGCCGTCCACCATAAACCAGGCGCCATGGGGATTGACAAGCGAGGCGATGTCGGCCTCGGGAATACGGATTTCCAGACGGAGTATGTCGGAGTTGGCGATGTTGAAAAGGGCGTCACCCTCCTGGACATAGGCGCCGGGGGTGACATATACGCCATCCAGGCTGCCGCTAATGGGGCTGGTGATGCTGAGGTGTTGCGCCCCGTTTTTCTTTTCCGGTCTGCTGCCGAACTGGTTGCGGCGCTCCAGGGCCGAATCGAGTTCAGCCCTGGCAACCTGCTCCTCCTTGCGCACCTCCTGAAGACGGCGTTCCGGCACTACCCCATGCCTGAAAAGCTCTTCGATGCGGGCCAGTTCCTTGCCGGCGAGCTGATGGTTCGAGCGGGATCGACGGAGTTCAAGATCAAGGGTGGTTGGGTCAACCTCCCCCTCCAGGCGTGGGATTATCTTTACCAGGACCTCCCCACGATCAACATTGTCGCCAAAGCCGGGGAATGATGTTTCATGGGCGACAAGGTGCCCGGAAACGGGGGCGGTGACCATGGCCTGGCCAGCGGGGGCGGCCTGGAGAACGCCTGTTGCCCGGAGGGATGAATGCATTGTGCGCAGTTCCGCCGCGGCTGTTGCAAACTCCACGAGTTTTTGCTGGTCGAGGCTGAAGATGATTTCGTTTTGAGGATGTTCCACCCCCCCGAGATTCAAGTCGCCAAAAACGTCTTCATGGCGGACTGTGCCGGCACTGACGTTGTCTTCTTTCTTCACGGCGGCATCATGATTCTGACCGATCGGCATGTCGCATCCCATGATCATCAGGGCCGCCAATACGGTCAGGATCAGTTTGTTTTTATATTTCATCGGTTGATTCTCCGGCAAGCAAGTCAAGTTCAATTCGTGTTAGGCGCGCCTCCTTCATCAGTGACAGAATCTGCGACCTGTTTTCAAAAGAGTTGCGATAAGCGTCAAGGAGCTCCAGAACCCCTATCTCTCCGGCGCGGTAGGCGATGTCCGCCTTGTTGACCAGGGCCAGGCAGGCGTCGTCGGCCACGAGCGGCTGTGCCGCCTCTGCCAGGTCATGGGCCTGGCGCCACAGGCCGGTAACCTGGGCGGCCCTCTCTGTCCGGGCCAGATGGAGAGCGTTTTGCAGACGAGTCAGCTCCGTCTCGGCCCGAAGTTTTTCTGCGTCGTTACGGTTAAAGAGGGGCAGAGGCACAGAAAGGCCGAAAAAAACGGTATCCTCATCCGCGCCCTGTTTTTCTTTGAAGCCGGCCTCCAGGGTGATATCCGGTACGCGCCAACGCTCTGAAAGACGCTTGCCAAGCGCAGCGGCCTGGATGTGGCTCTGCATCGCCTGCATCCCCGGATGCGCTTCCGCCTGTTTGAGCATCTGGGCAAGGGAAGGAAGGGGTGTTCCCGGCAGAAGCGAACCGGCAGCCGCAACATCGCCACCCGGCACTGGGGGATGGCCGAGCAGGGCGACGAGGGACTGGGTGAGACGTTCATGCTCGGCATGTTCCTGCCGCTCCCTGGCTTCCACAAGGGCCTTCTCTCTTGCCAGTCGCTCAAGATCATAACTGGAAATGTCACCTGCTTCCATGAGCCGGCGCATGATGCTTTCCGTCCTCTCCATCCCTGATCGCCAATTTTCGAAGAGATCATGGAGCTGCTGATGATAAAGGAGTGTATAGAAAACACGTCGCACTTCGGCTGCCCGTTCAAGCCGCCACTGGAAAATTTCCAGATCGGTCGATTGCAGTCGTTGCAGCGCGGCTTTTCTTTTCAGCCCCCTCTGACCCGAAACGTCAAAGGTCTGGGCGAGAGTGTAGCTGTTTTCCGTCATCCTTTCGGGACCACTGTCGCTTCTCTCGTGACCATAGGAAAACTCCGGATTTTCCCAGGTTGCCGCGGCAATCACATCGCTTTGCGCGCCTTCCCTGGTGGCCTGCAGCAGAGAAACGACATCCTGACGCCCCAGGGCCATTCTGACGGCCTCCTGTTCAGATACGATCATGGCCGGCGATTGGGCGCGGGCCAGGGAAACGGCAGCAAACAGCAGGATGATGAAGACGATGCTGCCCGAGCAGGCGCGTCCGGTATTGCGTATTTTTTTGCTCATAAACAAAACCTCGTTTCCGTGGCTGGTATTAGTCGTGGTGAATCGATACCATGACAACGGAACCAGGTGGGGGAACCGTATCAAGCAAGGCGGAGAAGTGTCGAGACCGCACATTGGGATGAGGGGTAGCGGGGAGCAGCGGGACATTTTTCCCGGCAATCATGTTGCCGGCCGGATCCATGACCCGGATATCCACATGGCCTCGAATCCTGCCCGTAGCGGTCTTTTTTCCCACCAAGCCGGAAACGACGAATGTGTTGTTGTCCTGTTCCTTGAGATCGGCGGAACTGACAAAGGAAGTGGCACTGGACTCCAGAATGTGTAAACTGACATCGTGTGCAGGCGAGAGTGTTTTGCCCGTCGTGTTGCAGCCGCTGGCAAAACCGGCCCCGCCAATCAGGAAAAGAAATGCATAAATTGCGGACATATACCTGTTCATCATACTGATCCTCTTCAGTTTTTTTCAGTGAAGGCAACGATTGACAGCAATGTTCTTTCCTGCCTGCTCAAGGAAGAAATGAGCGCAAAACAGCCTTGTTACGGCACGGAGCCTGCGGCCGGACAGGAAAGCGATGAAATGTCAAACGAAACGGGTTGGCGAATGGGACAGAAGCCTTCTTCTCGAAGACTGAAGAGGGATCAAATGATCAGCACGATTGTGCGAAGCGAGATAATGGCGGAGTTGGGCTGACTGGTTTTAAGCGGCGAGAACGTTTTGACCGGTGGCTGGGCGGGAAATGATGTGGCCCCGGCTGATAGCGGCTCAGGGGCAAGGGCAGGCTTGACCATGCGTGTTGGCGGGGCAAGGGGCGGGGTGATCGTGGAAAAATTGTATGGGGTATGATCGATGGCGCAGCAGTTTTTTTCGCAATGGTCGTTGTTGGCGAAGACATCAGGGAGATTGTCGGCAAAAACCTCATCGGCATGTGGCCGCAAGGCTTCGTCGGCATGGGATGCATCGTGATGGGCCTCGCTGCCCAAAAACATGCACATTGCATCACTCACACCGGGCAGGAGGAAAAGATAGCTGATCATTGATATGACCAGCATCAGGTTAGTGAAGGGCCTGCGCTGTGGCTTCATGTTAGTTATTGCGCAATTTGATAGGCAGGATGGCCTGAGAAAATTTCATACACTCTCGGAGCGTAAAATTTTTTTGATCATTCATTTGGCGTTTGCCTCAAAACTTTGAGCAGTTTACTCTTCAAGAGTATCTTGGCAAGAGAAAAAGTTCCATTTTTGATGGTCTCGCAAAAACTGAAAATCACCCACTGAGATCACGGAGTGCCAAGAGATAACTAATTGTAATTTAAAAAGTTTTCTCTGTGTACTCTGTGGTGAAAAAAGACATTTTACGGGTTTGTCATTTTTGATTTTTTGGAAAAAAGTTTTTTGCGGTGCCATGAAGGAGGCTGATATGTCCGCTTGCGTTCTCGATCCCGTCACCCAGGCCCTGGTTTCCCTGGCGGCCTTTGTTGCCGCCAATCATCCGAGCAAGGGGCGCTGCCAGCTTGAACGGCTCCGGCAGTATGGGGTGGAAGAGGCCAGGATCGATCTCGTCATCGAGATTGCCCGCCATCTGCGCGACGAGGCCGGGCAGGTGACGGACCATGCGTTTGATACGTTGCGCGCCGATCTCTTCCGGGGCGGCGAGGCAGCAGATGAGAGCGGCACCTGCTGATCGCTGGCCGTTGCCGAGAGCTTCAGGGCCGGGGATAGTGGCGTTGCAGGTACTCTTTCAGCACCAGCCGGATGTCGCTCTTTTCCAGGCACGCCGCCTGTAATCCGGGCGTTGCCGTGGAAAAAAAGCCCATGTTCTGCTCGCGGCCGGAAAGCAGAAAATCGCTGGTGGCGACTTTGTAAGTGCGCGCGGGCTCCAACGGCGCACCGTTGATGAGCCAGCCCCGCACGTCCCGGCTGACGCCGGCGGTCTGCAGATAGCCGCCGTTGCCGCGGTTGGCCTCACCCTGGTCGAGCATGCGGGTCAGCAGCTCGCCGTCCATTTCCGCTCGGCAGACCTGGCCGGCAAAGGGCAGGATGCGGATAATGTCGTACTGGGTGATCGGCCCTGGCGGCAGGACATCATCCACCCGCACCGAGCCGCTGTTGTAAAAGGCGAGTTCGGCGTCGGGCACCGCTTCCAGATAGGCGGCGGCGATGATTGCGGTGAGCCGGGTCGAACGGTTGCGCACGCTTGCCTCCAGCCCGTCCAGGGCAAAGGGCAGACTGGCGACGACCTCTTCCGGGTCAAGACCTTCGGCCCGGAAGGCGGCAAAGCCGATCTCCTGCCAGCGAACGACCGCCGCCGCCGTTTTCGGATCCTCCGGCAGGGCATCGGTTACCCGCAGCAGCTGTGAATCCACCGCAACCTCCTTGCTGGCCGGATCACAAGAGATGCGGTGCACGTAGAGGGTGCGGGCATTGGCGTCGGCCTTGCAGACCGGGACAAAGTCACTGCCGCGCCGCAGTTCGATATTCTCGTGTTCATGGCCGCCGATGATGAGATCGATGTCCGGCTCGGCCGCGGCCAGGGCGATGTCGTCGGCCAGCGGCAGATGGGTGAGGGCAACGAGGACATCGACCTTGTCGCGCAGGGCCGCCACCTGCTCCCTGGCCGCGGTCAGGGGTTCAGTGTAGCGGACGTACTCCTTCTGGTTGGCGGCGATGGTCAGGCCGAAGAGGCCGAGCCGCAGCACGCGGCCCTCCTTGTCATGGAGGGTGATCACCCGGTTGGCCGCCACCCCCGGAAAAGGCTTCATGTCGCGATCAAAGACATTGGCGGCTACCCAGGCAAAGCGCGATTCCGCCAGCCGGGCGAGGAAATTTTTCTCGTCGAGGTCGAATTCGTGGTTGCCGAAGGTGATATGGTCAAGCCCCAGGGTGTTCATGACATCGACGATCTGGCGGCCGGCCAGCTTTTCACCATTCGCTTTGGCAGTACCCAGGGCCGAGGGACTGAAGAGATCGCCGGCCAGCATGGTGATGGTGTTCGGATTCTCGGCCAGCAGCTCTTTTCTGATGGCGGCGACCCGGGCCAGCCCCCCTTCGCGACCGCCGCTCACCGGAGTCAGCTCGTAGATGTCGTTCATCTGCAGGATAGTGAAGGAAAAGCGGCTGTCTGGGGTGGTGACCCCGGGGGCGGCGGGCCGATTGGTTCCGGCGCAGGAAACAAGCAGGGACGACAGCAGAAGCAGGGAGAGAAGGATCCATCTTTTCATGTTGTGCCCTCCAGGGGATTGTCCGGAATCAGCTCTCCGCCAACCTGCGGCGGAGGGGAAGCTGACGGACAGAGTACCCGGTTCCGGCGGCAAGCTCCAGGATTTTTCTGCGGCCGGATCGTTGCCTGCTGCTGTTCAGACCGACTGCCGTCCGCCAGAGCGAGACTGGCCCGGCCGCTGCGGTGGCCTCACACCTTCTCCAGGATGACAACCCCATAATCAGGGACCTGCAGCCAGCTTGCCCGGTGGAGACGGGCGTCGCGACCGCCGTTGCTGTGTTCGCCTTCTCCTTCGACAGCAAAAGCTGGCCAGGTGGAGTTCCACAGTTCCTTGTAAAGGCCGGACGGGAGATTCAGTTCGGCAAGCGGTCGCCAGCAGGCCCAAGGGCCGAAATTGAGGACAACGAAAAATTCCTGTCCCTGGCCCCGTGAGAAGGCAAGGATGTCGCCCTCCGCCCAGTGCACTGCCAGGGGTGCCGGCCCCTGGATCTTGGCATTGCCGCGTCGTAAATCGCACAGCACGTTCCACCATGACCGCACCCTGATCCGGAAATCATCCGCCAGATAGCTGTCGAGATCAAGCGCCGTCGCCCCGGCAAAGGTGAACTGGGCGGACTCGCCTGACTCCGCTCCCATGAACCAGAGGGGGATGCCGCGCGCCAGCAGGGTTGCCGCGGCGGCGACCTTGTTGCGGCGCAGTCCTTGCCCGTAGCCGCCGACATTGGCGATCCGGTCATTGACGTTGCCCACCTCGTCATGACTCTCGGGATAGTTGGTGGCCTCATACCACTGATCGCACCTGGTGTGGGTGACCTTGATCGCCTCGGCCAGCGGCGTCATCACCTGCCTACCCCTGCAGGCATCCACCAGCCTGTCATGGAAGTCGTCGCACCACTGGCTGTCCATGGGACCGCCGTACCGTGTCAATGGCCATTCGTTGGGCAGATGCTCGGCAACCAGCAGGCAGTGCGGGTCGAGCCCGTGCAGGGCGGCCCGCAGCTTGTGGAGAAAGTCCCAGCCGCCGCCTGAGCCTGTCCTGGTGACATGCCCCCCTTGTTGGTGCGAGTGGACGATGGTGTGGGTGTGGTCAAGGCGAAAGCCGTCTACCCGGAAGGCGCGGCGCAGGTAAAGGAGATTCTGCTCAAAGAAGTGGATCGCCTGGGGATGATCGAAGTTGATCATCGCCCCCCAGCTCGTATCTCCGTCAAAAAAACTCTCCCGGGCCACCGACCAGAGGACGTTGTCCGCGGTGCCGGCATGGTTGAACACCACATCGAGCAGAACGGCCAGACCGTGGGCATGGCACGTATCGACCAGGTTTTTCAGCTCCTCCGGGCCACCGTAGGCAGCCTCCACCGCATAGTAAAAGGCGGGGCCGTAGCCCCAGGAATCATCACCGGCAAACTCATTGACCGGCATGAGCTGAACCGCCGTGACCCCCACCTGCCGGAGGTAACCGCTCTGGTCGGCGATCTCTGCGGCGATCCGGCCCAGGGGAGACATCTTTTGGCCGGCGAACCGTTGTGAAAAACGCTTGGGATGAAGCTGGTAGATGATCAGGTATTCGTGACCAGGCGTTTGCCAGCCTTCGCTGCGCCACTGGTAACGCTGATGATTGGTGAGCCGCGACGCGCTCTCCGGCGCCGAGTTCTCGACCCAGTCGGCGGCCGGATCCTGCCGCTGGAGCAGGCCATTGAGGAGAAATTTGTAAAAGACGCCGTGGTAGTCGGGACGGCCAAGCGACTGCAGCAGCTCAGCCACCGGGATGCGCGCCCACCAGTAGGCGCCGTCGCGGCTGGAATGCATCGGCATTGGGCGGGAAAGCCAGGCGGTCCATTCGCCGATGACCTCTGCGGTGGTTGCCTGGGGAGCGTGCAGTGCGAAACGGATCTCGCCGTCGCGTTCCCAGACCCCCGGTCGTTCGATGGGGAAGGGCGGATCCTGGAAGAGGTCGGCTGCCGGTGGTTCCCGGAGGGGATCAGCGCGGTCGAGGACCACGAAGAGTCGCGTTGTGGCCGCGGCTGCCGGCGGCACCTTCACCGTATGGCGGGGGATGGCCTCGACTGTTTCCCCGGAACGGAAGCGAAAGGAGGTCACCACCCCGGGGTAGGTGGAGAAGGTCCAGGTCCCATCGGTGCCAGGCCGCAGGCCCCGGGCGAGGGGGGCACGGGCATGGTTCACCCAGACATCGAGGAGCAGCGATTCGCCAAGCTGACAGGCAGGCGGGTGATCGGCAACCGTGACGACGACCACCCGGTCCGCAACCGGCGCTCGCTCAAAGAGCTGATGATCACCTTCAATGGTCCAGACCTCTTTCGCCTCATCGAGGATAATCGTCCGCTGCGCCTCGCTGTTCTCCCACTCCCGGGCCCCGCCGGCAGAAGCGGGCCGAAAGAAGGTGAAACCGTAAGGTCTCCCGGTGTACAGCTCGCAGCGGTACCGGAAAACGCCTTCCCCTTGCGCCTCAGCTGCAATATCCACGGCAAAGTCCGAATCAGCCTGCCAGAGGTGCATCTCCGGCCATGACGCGGTTGTGTCCTGGCTGACAAGGGAAACGGTGAGGCGCCGGCGGACTGGTCGGCTGGAGGCAAGATGGGCGGTCTGGCTGTGGACCCAGACCTCCGTCCCGTCGTGGGCATTCCAGAGCTTGTTGGCGTAATCCGGTTCAAAGGCGCCGTTTTTGTCGACAAATGTAAAGGCGAAGAGGTGCCGATGCCGCCCGGCCAGGGAGAGGCGAAAGATCGGCCCGTCCTCGTCTTCCCCCACCGCCGGATGAGAAGTGCCGGGGCTGCCCGGCGTCCACAGAAACAATGAACCGTTGCGATATTTCCGGGCGGTGACCAGATGGACCACCACCTCGTCATGGCCCACGGTAAAGGGATCCCGGGTCAAAACGCGGTTCGTGCCCTGCACCAGCCAGACATCGGCCGGGAAGCGGTACTGGTCTTGGCGGGGCAGGAGGCGATTGTGGTCGTCTTTTTCCCATTCGTCCCCTGCGAAGAGCTTAAAGTGGACATTTTCATGGATCTGGTGATCCAGTTCGCCCCGAAATACGGAAAAACCCTGTTCATCGCGCTCCAGGGCGGATAATCGGAGCTGCAGCGGCAAGCTTGCCCGCCAGAGAAAGAGGCGCGGTGCCGGCAGATCGGTCAGGGCATGGAAGGCAGGCATGGATTTGTCCCCCGTGGGTTGTGGGAGAAGGCTCAGCGGCGGATGAGCAGCTCCCCTCCGGTTAGTTTGTGCAGTGCCCTTTCATCGAGGGCGACCTGCAGGATGGCGAGTTTCTCCTGCAGGCGATGCAGGCGGTCCGGCGTCGTGTCGCCAAGCTGGCGCAGCGTCTCCTCGCTGAACGGGTCGAGCCTGAGGATGGCGCTCAGCGATCGATCAGCCATGGCGGCCAGCGGCGTCAGGTCGGCGGCAATGGTCAGAACGAGTCCGGCCTTGGCGCGAAATTCCATCATCCTGACCTGCGGGATGTCGGCAGGAGCAGGAGAAGGCGCGGCGGCAAGGTCGGCAATGGTCATGATGCCGATCCGGTTCAGGGCGGCGCCATAGACCTCGCCGACCCCGTCGATGGCGCGGACCGGCAGATGGGCGCCGAAGGTGCCAGCGGCCGGCAACAGCGGCGCCGGGCTCTGGCGGAAATCAAGGCGCAGGGTGCGGTGGAGGGTGAGTCCGGCGGTAAGATCGATACGGGGATGGATGACGTGGTTGAGGAGGATGCCGCTGTTGGCGGCAGCGGTGGCGTTGCCGCCGAACAGGCCGAATTCCCGCAGGGCTTGGGGGGTGGTGCCGGCAAAGTCCTCCCGGGCAAGGCGGATTTCGATGGCGAGCCTGGCGGTCGGGTTGCTGGCTGGCCGGTCCGCCTCGTCAAGAAAAACGATAGAGTCGGCCGGCAGGGGCCGCCGCATGAGTTCGCTGGCCAGTCGGGTGGCGGTGGGATTGGGAGTGGCTGCCTCACCGTCCCAGCTTTTCATTCCTTCCCCCACCGCGACAAAGATGATGCCGGTCAGATTGCCGCCGCCCCGGATCAGGGACGCAAGCAGCACGCCGCAGCCGTTCATGATGCGATTGGGGCGCCAGCCTCGATCGATGGGGAGGCGGTTGCTTGCCAGTAAGCGGTCGTGATAGTATCCGTGGATGGTGATCGACATCAGCGTGAGAGAGGGTGCGTTGTTCTCATTGCAGCAACTGCAAACAGCAGCCGCCATCGCCATTGTGTTTTTTTCCTGTCAACAACCGTCCTCCGGCTGGAGCGCCGGCGCTTTCCGCCTTCGGGAGATCCGGGGGCAATGGCACTCGCTTCTGCCGGCAACCCCCATCCCTCCCTAACCTTCGTTGGTGCGGCGGTCTGCCTTTTCCCCCTGGCCGCGCGGTGCGGCCAGAGGCGGCGCCCCACCCGGAGAACGGTTGTTTTTTGTAAGTACTTGAAGTGGCGGTACTTATCTGATCAGATAACACCTTTAACTTAAGGCACTT
>JBMONO010000021.1:65505-84434 GCA_049323655.1 Thermodesulfobacteriota bacterium
GCACTTTAGTCACTTAAGGCACTTTATTCACTTTAGGCATTTAAGGCATTTTAGTACTTAAAGTACTTCAAGTGCCTAAAGTACTTGAAGTGGCGGTACTTATCTGATCAGATAACACCTTTAACTTAGAGGCACTTTAGGCATTTAAGGCATTTTAGTACTTAAAGTACTTCAAGTGCCTAAAGTACTTGAAGTGGCGGTACTTATCTGATCAGATAACACCTTTAACTTAAGGCACTTAAGGCACTTTAGTCACTTTAGGCATTTTCAAATCTATCCTTCGACCGGTCCTGGTCCGGAGCGCCGGCGCTTTCCGCCTTCGGGAGATCCGGGGGCAATGGCACTCGCTTCTGCCGGCAACCCCCTTCTTCCCCTAACCTTCGTTGGTGCGGCGGTCCGCCTTTTCCCCCTGGCCGCGCGGTGCGACCAGAGGCGGCGCCCCGGGCCAGGGCCGGTCGAACGGATCATTCTCCTCCCACATATTTGCGCAGATTTTCCGGCAGGTTCCGTTTCTTCAGCTCATTATCGACACTTGCGATTTTCAGACCGGCGATGCGTTTGACCACCACCGGATTCTTTTCCACATCCGTCTCCCGCGCCATTTTCTCCAACAGCGCCTTTTCCTTGGGCCTGGTGGCATCGGCATGTTTGGCCAGCACCATCTGGATGAGCGGATCGTCCATGGCGGCCAGCACCGGCACCACGGCATCGAAACAGTCGTAGTATTTTTCCTTAAATTCCGGAATAATATCCTCCCAGCAGCCCTGGCGGCAGCCTTTCAGATAGCGGAGAAATCCTTGGATTTTTTCGTCCGACGAATCGAGCAGGCCGGCCCGTTTGAATTCCTTCCAGATCATCTGCTTGTGGCTCATGGCTTAATCCTCGGTGAAGGTGTAGACGTACCAGACAATGTCAACCTGCTCGCTGCCGCCGGTATCGTTTCTGATCCGGATGTAGACGTCGTAATTGTCACGGCCGGCTGAGGAGCGGTAGACCAGCTCATGGGTGATATTGGCGATACCGGAGCCGCTGACACCGGTGATGGCCACCACCGGCATGTAGATCCGTTTGATACCGGCGGCCCAGCCGACATTGGCCTGGACGAGCTGGATTGTCTCCCCCGCGGGGGCCAGATCGGCCACCGAGCCGCTGCCGACGATGGTGAGATTCATTTTGTCGCGGGTAACGGCGTTATCAGCGATTTTGGCGTTGGTGACCGCCTCGTCGGCGATCTTGGCCGTGCTCACCGCGGTGTTGGCGATTTTGGCGTTGGTCACCGCGGTGTTTGCCAGTTTGTCGGCTGTCACCGCATTGTTTTCCAGACCGGCCGCGCCGATCGGGTTACCGGCGGCGCCGCCGTGATGGTCGTGGCCGGTGGCGGAAAAGAGGATCTTCGATTCGCTGATCGCCGCATCCGCCGCCACTTGGGCATTGCCCACCACGTTGGCCCGCAGCTGACCGCCCTTGGTCAGTGATTCGTCGAGCCGGTTGCCGATATTGGCCTTCATGCCGCGGGCGTCGGCGATTTCGGCGGCGAGATCGGCGAGGTTGATGCCCGTGGTGCGCAGATCCTCGATCATGGCAGCGGTGATGGTGGCGTTACCAGCCGGCCGTTGCAGGCGGGCGAGCGGATAGAAGACATGGCCGGCCGGCGGCGCCGGCGCGGTCAGGCTGCCCTGGGCCACCCGCACCGCCCATTCCCGTTTGAGGCGAACGCACGACTCGATGCCGATGGCCGGATTGATCAGGCTGGCATCCTCGCTGCTGTCCACCTCGCGTTCCCAGACATCGAGGTAGACGGTGTCGATCCGGGCCGCCACTGGGGTGGTGAGCGGGACAATCGGCGTCACTCCCCACTGTCCGGCCAGGGTCGGGTTGTTGTAAAGGGGCTGGGCGCTGTAGCGCAGGGTGCTCGCGATCATGACGTCGAGCCCCTCGACAATACAGCGGCCGGCCCCCTCGGCGGTGCCGTTGCCGCCGCGGATGTCAAGGTTGTTGGTGGTGCCGGCCGCGGCGATGATGGCAAAGCCGTCGTTGCCCTTTGGCACGCCGTTGCCGGCAAACCACTTGAGAAAGGCCCGCAGTTCGTAGCGGTGGATGTCCTCCTGCTCGTTCCAGTCCGCGTCGATGAGCGGCACGCCCTGCTGCAAGCGGACACCGACATAGTGCTTCAGCCGGTCAAAGGTATCGCGTGAGTAGTTTCCCATGGTGTAACCTCAAATGGTGAAAAAACGTCGATTGGTTATTACTTCATTGGTTCTTGGTTGGTTGGTGATGGATTGTCGTGTTGTGCTCTTGCTCTTCAACCAGTCAGCCAATCAGCCAATCCACTCATCATCCTATCAAAAAAACAGCCGGATCATCCGGATCAGGGTGGCGGCGGGATCCTTGTGGATCACCGGGTGCCGGATCGAGTTGATCATGAATTCGGTGCCATTGAGCCGCCCGAACAGGCCGAATTCCCGCAACGGATAGGCGGTGAATCCGGCCGGCGGCGCCGGATAACCGGGGGCGAGAATGGCGGTGATCTGCAATCTGCTGGTGGGCAGGGCCACCTCGGTCAGCCCTTCGTCGAGATAGGCGACGGTGAGCTCGGCAAAGGGGACGGGCGGGGTATAGGGTGTCACCAGGCCGATGGCCACCGGGTCCGGGACCGGCGGACCGCCATCATCCCAGGCGGCCAGTCCCTGGCCGACGGCCAGATGGCGGATGCCGTCGGAGGGGTCGTTGCGCATGAAGCCGGCGAGCAGGATGCGGCAGCGCTCGACGATGGTGTTCGCGGTCCAGCCGCTGTCCCGGACGGTGATGCCCTCGCCGTTTTTGACGATATCCCGGTAGATTCCCTGCAAATGCCCGGTGGTACGCTCGTTCATGTCAGTCTTCTCCTTCGGTGAGGCCGGTATGCCACGTTCTGAAGCGGGTGCTGGCCGGCGGAAAGGCAAAATCGACGCTGCCGCCGCCGGCAAAAGGGATTCCCCAGGCCCGCAACCAGCGCCACTGGGGGATGGTATCCGTATGGCTGTCGGTCGGGCCGCCGTACAATTCCCCTGTCACGGTGGAGAGGCGGTCGCTCACCGTTTCGCCGATGAGGCGGGGGCTGTCGGCCAGCGGAAAATCGTAGGTGTAGATCGCTTCCCGGTAAACCGCCGGTTCGATGATAAAGACATAGCGGACCTGGATCGGCAGAAACTGGGACAGCACCCCGCGCAGCAGTTGCTGGTTGCGGAGGATCAGACCGGGATCCTCGGTGTCCGGGGTCAGGTAGATGCCGACGGTCTGCCGCGAGTACCAGTTGCGATCGGTCATCACCCCGTTGATCCCGGTGTCGGAGGTGTAGGCCTGGAAGTCGCCGAAGGCGCCGTGCAGGGCGTTTTTGGCGATGTTCGCCGCTGTGACCGTGACACTGCCGGCATGGCGCGAATCAAGGGTTCTGGTCGCCCTGAACACCGCACTGCTGTAAGTCATGCCGCGGTTGCAGCGGTAGAGCAGGGTGGTGGCGCCGTTGATGGGCAGCGGCAGCGGGTAGCGTTCCGTGTACGGGGAGCGGGTGATCTGTTCGGCCGTGTCCCAGACGGCGGTGAGCGGGTCGAGCCTGCTGTGGTGGATGGACCAGCCGCCCTGCTCATCCGAACTGAAAAAAACGGTCAGGGTGCCGTCCGGGTTTGCCAGGACGGCCGGATCGCTTTCACTGACCGTGGCCGCGTTTTTCGGGCGCAGGTGCACCGACCCCCAGTCGCTGGTAAGATTCGGGTTCAGAGAGTCCTTGACCCGCCAGGCCATGGTCGGCCGCCGCTGGCCTGGCCCTGCCCCCGGGTCCGGCTGGGACCAGAAAAGGGCAAGCCGTTCCGTTCCTCCCTGGTTGAAGGAAAGAACAAAGGCCTCGCCTTCCACCCGGGGCGGCTGGCCGCCGTCATCGGGCAGAAACGGCGGTGGATCGAGCTGCCAGCCGTTGCCGTCATGGCGATTGTAGCGCAGCCGCCACGCTTTGCCGTGCAGCTCGCGCCAGAAGAGCCAGAGGCCGCCGGTCGAGTCCGCGGTGATCGCCGGGGCACGGCGCTGGGCCGCCGTGTCGCCGAATCGATCCGGGGCCGACCAGTGCCCGTTCGCCAGGGTGCGGCGGTGGATGGACCAGGAGGCGGTCGCCGGATCATAGCTGTTCCAGTAGAGCTGCACGCTGTCGTGCTGGCGGGCCGCGGCCGGATGTTTGTTGATGGTGGCGCCCTCGGTCAGCATTTCCCCGGCCGACCAGCCGCTTGCCGGGGTGTAGGATTTGTGCCAGATGTGCCAGCCGGAGCTGCGTCCGGCGTGGTAAAAGAGGTGGAGGCAGCCGTCACCGTCCATTGCCACGGCCGGCCGGCCTTCATAGGCGGTGTGCAGGGACAGGGGCGCGTCCTCTTCGCGCCATTTTCCGTTTTCTGCCGCCACGGCCCAGAGAGCCAGGCTCTCCGGCTTATTGCTGACAAAGATGTTGTGGACGAATTCCTTGGTCCGGCTTTCCCAGTTGGTGAGGCGCTTGACCGTCGCCTCGACGGTGGGGATCAGCCCCACCGTCTTGTAGAGGTGCGGCGCGCTCCGCACCTCGTTGCGCTGGGCGTCGATCTCGAGACGATAATCGATCTGCCAGCCGATCCAGCGGGCGAGCAGGGGCAGGAGGCGACCGTCCATGCGCACGAGATTGTGCAGATCGGCTGCCGCCGCGGCATGGCTGTAAAGCTGGTCGAGAATGAGGCCCGGCATCTCCAGAAAACGGCGGAGCTGACCGGCATCGCGCAACTGGTCCGGCAGGGCGGCATCGGTGCTGACGACCGTGTCATAGCGGTGATAGATGCGGGGTAAGAGTTCGTACATCAGCCCGGCAAAGCCGTGCGGGACGGTGGCCATGGCGGCGCAGCGGTTATGGCGGTCGATCACCGGGGCAAACGGATCAACGGCATAGGGGAAGAGGGTGTAGTACCAGACGCGGCCGCCTGCCAGACCGCGATCAGTCACCGTGTAGCGGGGCAAGCCGTCGCCGGTGATGACGGCGGCCAAGCCGGTCCCTGCGGCCACCACCACCCCGTCGTCAACGGCAACGGGATAGGTGTCGGCCCGGCGCACCACTCTGACGCCGGGAAAGGCGGCCGGGTCGGGGTTGGTCCAGCTGAGCCGGATGCCGTTGCCCTCGGGACAGGCGGATGCTGTGATATCAACGAGTCGCATGCGCGTCATTCACCCTCGAACATGACCTTGATGCCCTTGCGGTAGGCGCTGATGGTGGCGGGGATGACCGGGATCTCGTGCGGCCCCAGGCTGATCTTGCCGGAGGGCTCCACCGGCCCGGCCATTTGCCCGGTCCGCCGGAACTCGCTGATGGTGACGTATTCCACCCCTTCCACTGCCTCGATGGCCTCGTAAAACTTGCTGAGATAGATGGTCTGACCGAAATCGACATGGTCGAAGGCCAGCAGGCCGCCGGCCGCATTCTCCACTTTTTCCCGGACATCGTCGCGGGGATAGTAGCTTTTCACCCCGATCACCGCGGTGACAAAGATGGCGACGTAGGCGACGTCCTCGATCTCGATGATGGTCGTCACCGGCCGCTTGTCCTCGAAATAGGCGAGCAGCCCCGCCTCCAGCACGTCGCTTACCCGGCCGCCGCCCTCCGGGGCGACAAAGAGGGTGACCCGGTTCCAGTTGGCCGCCACGGCCCGCACCTTGCCCACCCCCTTGAAATCCAGGGCCAGGGCCTTATAGTCGTCGGCGGTCACCGCCCGTTTCAGGGAGCGGAAAACGGCCGGGGCGTGCAGGACCGCGTGTTCGATGCTTTCCCGATCGGCGCCGCCGCTGGCTGCCTCGCTGTGGGTGATCGTGATGCCGTTTAGGGCGAGCTGAGGGGCATCGACAATGGTGTTGATCATCCCAGCTCCCACATTGCCTCTGCTGCCGCCCCCGACCCGGTAAGTGGCCCGCACCGTGGCGCCGTTGGCCGGGATGGCCCCGAAAATGCCGTCGCCGAAGATCACCGTGGCCCGATCCTCTTCGTCGATCTCGACAATGTAGTCCCGCTGCTTTTCCCGGCTGAAGGCGAGCGACTCCTGCAGGGTCCATTCATCGATGGTCTCGCCTAACCTGGTGGTGATGATGATGTCGCGGTTGATCTTCTGGCCGGCACCGGCGGCCCGCAGGATCAGGCCGGGGTGGGCCAGGGTGAAGCGCTGGTTGCGGCTGCCGTCCGAGGTGCCGATGATCTCTTCCCTGACCAGTCGTCCTTCCTCCACCGGGACCCCTTCCGTGCCGAGCAGCGGGTCGCGGCGCAGATGTTTCCTGCCGGTTACCGGATCAACGGCAAGCGCCCCGCAGTCGATGACCAGCGGCGCCTCCCGGGCGTATTCGAAACGGACGCTGGGTCGCTCCTTCAGGCTCTTGGTGGCAAAGGCGTCGCCCCGGCGGATGGTGATGGTCTCGGTGCAGGCTGCCGGGATGATCAGTTCCAGGCTGGCGGCGGCCGGAGCCGCGGTGGCGAGCCGGTAGCCGATGAGGCGCAGATGGTCGATGACGCTGCGTCGGCTGCGGGCGGTGCCGAGAAAGCTTTCGTTGGCGACCCGGTCCTGGTAGTAGCTGAGGATGTCGCCCATGTGGGCGAAGAGTTCGAGCAGCACATTGCCGAAGTCGGCCTCCGATGTATGGTTTTTCCATTCCGGCAGCCGGGCGGGGATGAGGTCGCGCATGGCGGCCAGTAGACTGTCGTAGTCCCGGGCCATGTAATCAACAACGGTATGTTCGCCGATCTGTTTTATCTCTGCCATGGGTGCGCCTTTCTGTTATTTGCCGGGGGTGGTCATTCGTTGTTTTATGTATTTTTCAAGTTTGCTGGAGGCCTCGGCATAATTGGTCGCGGTCTCGGGATCGACGGCGTATTCGGGGATGAAACGCGC
Source organism: Thermodesulfobacteriota bacterium (assembly GCA_049323655.1). Lineage (GTDB taxonomy): Bacteria > Desulfobacterota > Desulfobulbia > Desulfobulbales > SURF-16 > DB1. The sequence goes on from JBMONO010000021.1 coordinate 72,420, forward strand.
CTTGTCCCGCACCTCCTTGAGGCCGGTAAAGAGGCGAAATTGCTCATCGTTGATAATGCCGGCCTCTTTGAGGGTAATGCCGATATCCTGGTCGGTCCCCTTGCTGCCGATCGCCTGGCTTGCCGATGTCGTCAAATTCTTCCAGGAATCGAGCAGGGCGGTTCTGGGTTTTGTCCGGGCCTGCCGGTAGTATCTTTTCACGACCTCGTCGGTGTCCGGCACCGGCAATCCCTGGGCCTTTTTCCTGGCGTCGAGGGTTTTTTCCCGGATGTCAAGGGCGTCGATGTCAAGCTGCTTGTCTCCCCACCTGGCACGCATTGACCGGCTGGCCAAAGACACCAGCAATTCGGCGATTTCGTCTTTGAAGACAATGATGGCGACAAGAAAGGCAAAGGGCCAGGTGGTGGTCTTCACGATTTCTGATATGAACGTCAACCAGTCCATCGCCAATCTCCTTTTTTACTTGAAATGCACCCGCACTGCTTCGCGGGTGAGATCCCGTTTTCTCGTGTAGGCGATCTCCACCGTCACCGTTTCCTCCTTGGCGCTGACATCCACCCCCTCCACCATGATCTCGTTTCCCAGCCAGCGGGCGAGGGCCTGACCGATGGTGAATTCCATCGCCGCGGCCAGGATGTCGTTGTTGGCCTCGAACACCAGGTTGAAGAGGCCGCAGCCGAATTCCGGCAGGTTGACCCGCTCGCCCGGGGCGGTGAACAGCACCTGGATGATCTTGCCGCGCAGCGCCTCGTCGCCGCCGCTCGCCCTGATCGCCCCTTCCCGGCTCACCGTGAGGGGAAAAGAACCGGAAATGCCGTTCATGTGATCTTCCCCTTGAGGCGCACCGGTGGGGCAGGCGGTGTTCCCGGCCCCGGCAGCGCGCTGATATCGTTTTTCAGTTGCTGGTCGGCCGCCCCGCTTGCCGTCCAGTTGGTGAAGGCCTGATCAATCCCCTGCTGCCAGAGGGCGAGATCGCGCAGCCAGCGGTCAACATCCGCCACCCACTGCCAGAAGGCGTGATCGGTGGTGGTGTCGGCGAGGGTCTCGGCATGGACGGTAAGGGTCCGGTAGACCGCCTCGCCCAAAGCGCCGAGATTGGCATTGACCGAGGGTTCGTCGACGTTGACGCCGAGTCCCGCCTCCTGCGCCTCCAGCCGGGTCCGCATCGCCTCGACAAACTCCGTTTTCGCCTTTTCCTTATTTGGTCCTAATCCCATATCAAGCCAGTACCTGGGTGTTGGTGGTGACGGTGATGGGCACCGGCGCCCCGAGGTTGCCGACTCCCATGTCGCCGACCCGGATGACCGGCAGCGCGCCCGGTCCCAGCATCACCGCGCTGCCCTTGACCTGGACCACACCGGCGCCGGCGTCGATGGTGATACCGGCCGTGGTCAGTTCCACGGTGGCGCCGCTCGCGGTTTCAATGGTAACGCCGCTGCCGGCCAGGGTGACCGTATGGCCGGCCGTTCCCTCGGTGATGGTTACCCCGCCGGCCTCCATGCCGATGGCATGCCCGGCCTGGCCGTCGGTGACGCTGATGCCGTTGTCATCCATGACAACCGTATGCGACCGGGCGCCATTGCTGATGGTGACGCCGGTTGCGTCCATGACGATCTCGTGTTGCCGTTGCCCTTCGCGGATGACGACGCCGTCACTGTTCATGGTGATGCGGTTGCCGTTGTGCGCCTCGATGAGGGTGACCATCTCCTCGCCGTCCTTGTCCTCAAACTGCAGGGTGTGGCCCTTGCCCGTCTTGATGATCTTGCGGGTCGGCGGCGCCTGTGCCGCGCTTTCCTCGCTGCCGTTCGCGCCGTTTGGGCGGGGCAGTTCACTCTCCCCGCCCGGTGCGCTCCAGTAGCTGCCGACCCAGAGGGGATATTCGAGATTGCCCTCCTCGAACTCGATCCACACCCCGGCATCGACCTCCGGGACAAAGAGGGCGCCCTGGTTGGCCGCCCCCCCATAAGGCAGGCAGGGAAAGGCCCAGCCGGTGACCACCTCGTCGCCGAGGACGGAGGGGACCCGGACCTTGAGCCGTCCCAGTTGCTCGGGGTCGTCGTTGTCCACCACCAGCCCCCGGTATTTACCGTAAAAGCGCCGCTCCACCTGCTGCACCAGCCGGGCGACGATGGTTTCAAGGGACATTGTTGTTTTCCTCTAAAGAAGTTCGCCCATCAGGCCGGCGGCGGTAAAGTTCTCCGTCCCGTTCGGCAACAGGGCGTTGCGTCTCACCTTGAAAAGCTGGCAATAGCCGTCCTCGGTGAAGACATGGGTAACATGGCTGACATAATAGACCCCGCTGTAGGTCTCGCCGATGCCGCGGATGGTCACGGTCCGGCGCGCTTTCAGGACATGGCCGTACTGGTTGGCCTGGATCTCGCCTTCCCCCTCGACAAACCAGGCGCTTTGATTAAAGAGCGCGGTGCAGAGGGCCTGCATTTCCGGGGCGCCGGTCGCGCCATTGCGGCTTACCACGATGCGGCCTTCCGGCATGGCCGGCCCGGTCAGGGCCGCCGCATCCTCGCCGCCGAGCAGCCGCTGTTCACCATCGTTGATCTCCGTTGTCAGAATTTCCTTGCTCAGCCGGTCGATCTGCTGCATGGCGACTGCGGCCCGGCGCAGGCCGTTCACGGTCAGGGTAAGGCGGTTGACCACGGTTTCCCCGCCGAAGTGGACGGAGAGCAGCGGCTGGGGCGGTCCGTCGAGGGCGGGCCTCTTGAAGCAACCGGTCCGGCCCTCGACATAGCAGAGAAAGCCGTTGCGCCCGGCCAGCCGTTTGAGAAAACGCATGTCCGTCTCCCGCTGGATGATGGTGGAGAGCGCCTCGTCATGGATCACCCCGCTGTCTTCCACATCCGGGGTCAGGCCATAGTTGGCGAAAATCTCGCTGGCAATGTCACTGTCTTTTTTGTTCGGCCAGTCCTTCAGTTTCTCCTCTTGGTCGAGCAGGACGCTGGCGTCCATCCCCCAGACCTCCAGCACACAGCCGCTGGGGTCACCGGCAAAGTGGGGCATGACATGGGTGATGGGGCCGCGGATCAACTCTTCGTCGCCATCGGCAAATCCGGTCAGCCGGATCGCCACCTCCCGGCCGATCCGCAGCCGTTCGTCGTCAAGGATGCCCCAGGAGCCGTCCCTGCCGTGCAGCAGCAGGGAAAAACGCAGGCGGAACATGCCGGCCAGCTCGATGTCGTCCTCCACCTCCAGGCTGACCAGCCGGGGAGAGAGGTCGCTTGCCTCCTGCCCGCCGATATCGATGACGAGATGCTCGTTTTCCACGGGAAAATGCCTAAAGTATTTAAAGTGCCTAAAATGCCTAAAGTATTTAAAGTGCCTAAAGTGCCTAAAGTGCCTAAAATGTCTAAAATGTCTAAAATGCCTAAATTCCTAAAGTTGACAAACCCGTAAAAAGTCTTTTTTCACCACAGAGCGCAATGAGAGTACAGAGAAAAAATATTTAATTATAATTAGTTACATCTGTGTGCCCTGCGGTCTCCGTGGTTGATTTGCAGTTTTTGCGAGACCATCAAAGTTAAAGGTGTTATCTGATTCAGATAAGTACCGCCCCTTGAAGTACTTAAGGCACTTAAGGCACTTTAGGCACTTAAGGCACTTTAGGCACTTAAGGCACTTTAGGCACTTTAAATACTTTAGGCATTTTAGGCACTTGAAATACCTTCATCCTCCGCTGGCCGGCGGGATGACGATCTGTTTGCCGATCCGTCCCACCGGTTCCGCCGCTGCCGCGGTAAAGCCGCTGGTCGCAATCGCCGCCATGAGCGCTTCCTCGCCCAGGGTGAGCCGGTTATAGCTCACCAGCACCGAACGCCGGAAGCTTTGTCCGGCAACCGGTACGGTCGCGCCGGCCGCCGCCAGGGTCCCTTCATCGAGCAGTACCTCTTCGCTGAAAAGAAAATCTTCCACCCCGATAAGCCCGGAGAGACGAGTGGCCAGCACATTCCAGGGCGCTGGCCCGGCCTCGTCATCGTGGGTAAGGACAATCCGGACCTGGAGCCGGGCCGACAGGCCGAGCAGATCAAGCGGCGAAGAAAACCCCGCCGCCGCATCGGCCAGCCGCCACCAGGCACGCGGTTCCCGGTAGTAGCGGACAGCCAGGTGGTCGAGCCGTTCGCCATCAGCGATGGTGTGGAGAAAGGTGCCGTTGGTGGTCGGGGTGCGCCGGAGCCGCACCGCTCTGCTCCGCCGACCGTCAGCCTCGACGATCATCGTGGACGGTTCTTTCCGATAACGGGAATTTTTGAAAAACATGTCATTACCCCGGGATGACCACATCGGTGATGCTGGTCAGATTGGCAAGGTTCAGCGCCGCCATGATCTCCTTCATCGCCTTGGTGTACTGGAAAACCGGATTGGGACCCTCGATCACGGTCAGGTTGACCGCAACCGTGGCCCGCACCGGATTAAGGTCGGTGCTGAATTCGGTTTCCGTGATGTTCATGCTGTTGATGTTGACCGGCATCACCCGTTTGCGGCCCCAGATAAAGAGGATCATCGGCGGATTCTCCCCCCTGGTGAAACTGAAGCCGCCGGAAGAGCCGAGCAGGGCACCGAGGGCCTGGCCGAGCAGACTTTCCCCCTTGGGGTAGACCATCAGTTCCAGGGTGGCGATCTGCGGCATAACCCCGAACTGTTCGGTGAGGACGTCGCCTTCGTTCAGCTTGTCCGTGGCGTCGAGCCGGATCTCAAAGGAGAGCGATTCCTCCTGGACCCGAACCTGTTGTTGGCGTTGCAGTTCGAGCAGGTCGGAAAACTCCTCGCGCTGGTGGAATTCCCTGAGCGTGGTCCGGCTCGCCGCTAGCCGGCGTTGCCGGGACTCTTCCGTCTCGCCGGCCGGCGCCGTCTGCGCCGGCGCGTTGGGCACCGAAAAGGTGAGACTGCGCGAACGGGTCAGCTGCACCGGGTTGAACTGAAAGGGCACGATCAGCGGCGGCAGGCTGAGGCCGTACTCGACAAAGGCGCCGCGCAGAATCTTCGGTCTGTTGCTGAATCCTCCGGACATAATCTCCTTTCCCGTGGTCAGGGAATGTTGGTCCGAATCCGGGCGATGATGGCCCGGATCGGCTCCCGGTTTTCGACCGTGAAGGCGGTGTTCATCCGTTCCAGCAGATCACTGGTCTGCCGGGAAAAGCCCAAAAAAAAGTAGTCGATGCTGGAACCGCTGCCGATCTCGACAAAGTATCCGAACTGGTCGCTGTCGATGAGCCCGCTTTGCCGCGGCAAACCGCTCTCCTCGATGATCGTCGTCAGCCTGGTGAACTCGGCGGCAGTGATCACCCGGTTGCCCCAGAAGGGGCGCTCTTCCAGGGTGTCCCGCAATGTTTCCGAAACAAAATGGGCCCGGTAGAACGGCTTGTCCTCGTTGCCCCGCCAGATGATGCGCACCCTGAAGTCGTCCTTGTCCACAATGCCTCCCCTTGTCGGCATCGGCCCGTTTTGCAACGGGCGGTTAGCGAAAGGTCCAGCCCGGAAACTCCGCGGTCAGGGTTGACCGGTGAGTGGCCACCGGACCACTGCCAGGAGTTGTCGGGTGATTGGGGGTCACCGTGCCAGCACTGTTGACGGAAAAGCCGTACGCCAGGGAGTCGAGCCTGGTGACGGTCGTGCCGTTCACCCCGTTGAGGGACAGCACCGCATCCCAGGTGGTCACCCCGCTGGCCGGCGGGTTGCGCGAGGGATGGTCGATAAAGGTGGTCGGTCGGGCCGCTGCCTCGGCATCGGTCCAGTAAAAGGGTTTGGTGTCGTCATTGGGCCGCGGATCGACATAGGGTGAGGTGGTGCCTCCCAAGGGGACATTGGTGTCGATGGTCTGGGTCCAGCGGTAGCCGTCCGGATAGTCGGGATCGGAGCCGCCGCCGCTGATCTCCACCTCGATGCCGACCCCGCGCGCCTCTGCGGCAAAGGAGGTGAGCGAGGCGCTCTGGTCCTGGTCGCCGGTTGATTCAGAGGTGGACTTGTCCGGCAGTCGCAGGGCAGGTGCGGGGTAGTCCGGGGCAAAGCGCCTCAGCGCGATGCGGGGGGGGAGATGGTCCGGCATGATGGCCGCCTTGTCGCCCAGGTCGAGCATGGCCTGGTTCCCCAGGGTGCGGGCCAGAGAGGATGCGGCCATGGTGGGTGGTGCCACGGCCGGTGATGGTGTTGCCTGGTCCTGGTGCCGGCGCGGTTTTCCTGTTTTTGTCTGTCCTGCCATAATTCCTCCATGTCGAAGGCGGAAATGACACTCCGCTTCTCCTGACTATGCCCCCTTTTCCTTTTTATTCTCCCCGTCCGTCCACAGCTTGCCGATCTTGGCATATTCCCGTTTGGCGGCGTGGAGAATGTGACCCATGGTGAGCGGGCCATTCTCCCGGGCGGCGAGAAAGGCGCTGTTGAGCGCGATGTTGCGGATGGTGCCGCCCGTCACCGGCAGCCGCTCGGCCAGTGCTGCGCAATCGATGTCGTCGGCGAGCGGCGCTTCGGCCGGCAAATGGCCCTGCCAGATGCGTTGGCGCAGGGGGCTGTCCGGAAAGGGAAAATCGACGATGAAGCGGATGCGTCGGGTAAAGGCCTCATCCATGTTGGCGCGCAGATTGGTGGCGAGGATGACCATGCCCTCGTACTCCTCCATCTTCTGGAGCAGATAACTGGTCTCGATGTTGGCGTAGCGGTCGTGGGCGTCCTTTACCTCCGTGCGCTTGCCGAAGAGGGCGTCCGCCTCGTCGAAGAAGAGGATGGCGTTGCTCTGCTCCGCTTCCCGGAAGATGCGGTTTAAGTTTTTTTCCGTTTCGCCGATGTACTTGCTGACCACCCCGGCCAGATCGATTTTGTAAAGATCAAGGCCGAGTTCGCCGGCAATGACCTCGGCGGCGAGCGACTTGCCGGTGCCGGGCGGCCCGGTGAAGAGCACGGAGAGGCCGCGGCCGCGGCTGATGCGGCGGGCAAAGCCCCATTCGTTGAACACCGTATGACCGTGCCTGACCTGGTTGCAGATCTCGGCCAGCAGGGCGATCCGGTCCGGCGGCAGAACGAGATCGGTCCATCCGCAGCGGCATGTCCCTTTCACCGCCAGGGAGGCGAGCCGGTGATGAGCGCCGTCGCGACAGGCCGCGGCGAAATCATCCAGCCCTGGCGGCCGGTTGGCGCCCCCGGCCAGGGCCATGGCCCGGCGGGCCGCATCCATGATCGCCCCCGGGGTGAGCTGAAAGCGGCGGGCGAGGAGGGCGCTCCACTGCTGCCCCCCGCTGCCGCCGCACTCCTGCAGGGCGTGTTGCCAGCACGCCTCGCGCTGGGGCACGGTGGACGGCGGCATCTCGATGGTGTGGAGGGTGATGGAGCCGTCCCCGGCCCGTGGTTGCCAGGGTTGTTCAGCGCTGACGAAAACAATCCATCCCCAAATCAGGGTTGCCTGCTCGATGGCGCGGAACATTCGCTCCCCCTCGTCGGCGCCGAGCAGGGCATCGATCCGGTCGAGATAGACGATGGCGCGGGTCAGCAGCCCTTCCCGAAAGGCGAGGTGCAGGCGGTGTTGCCGTTCATCGGGATCGGCCGGCAGCAGCAGGGCGTCGACGACCAGCAGCGGGCAGCCGATTTCCCGGCAGAAACTCCGGGCCAGATGCATTTTGCCGCTGCCGGCCGGGCCGTGCAGAACGACAATGGTCTTGCCTGTCGTTTCTCCATGGCCGGGTACTGACCGGGCCAGGCGACTCAGGCGGCGGCTGATGTCGGGCGCCACCGGCACCGCGATCGGGCTGATGGCCGGGCCGACCCGTCGGCAGAGGCCGGCAAGCCTGCCGTCGAGGGCATTGTCTCCCAGGAGAAAGGCGACGATCCGCGGATCGACCCGGAGAAACTCGGCGAGATCGCTTGTCCCCGACGGACTGTGCGGATCAACGGCGCCGGTGAGAATGGTGCTGCGCCGCAGTCGCCCCCCTGGGGTGAGCAGATGCCGCAGACCCCATCTTTCCCGGCGGTTTTCGGCGAGCAGGTCGAGGATGAGGGCGACCGAGGGTTTTTTGCGGGTGATGTCGTCCTGGAGAAAGGTGTAGATAGTGTCATAGCGGCGGTCGAGTTCCGGGGCGAGGCAGATGATCACCATACGCAACTCCAGGGCGGAGAGGCCGAAGAGGACGGCCAGTTCGACCAGGGGCAGGCTGATGCCTTGCCGGCGGGCCGCCGCTGTTTTTTCGGCAATGGTCCGGTCGAGCGCCGCCAGCTCGTGACGGAGAGGTTCGGGCCCGGCAGGATCAGATCCCTTTTCCGACTCCGGCCGCAAAAGGGTTTCGACCTCCTCGGCGCTGATGACAAGGCCGGGCGGCGCAGCAAGGGACCATGGCCGGTCAGGGCAGGGCCGGCGACGCAGGGCGAGGCGGAGCAGCAGGTCAAGGCGCGTCAGTTCGTCCGCCAGCAGGGCAAAACCGTCGGCATAGGCGGGCAGCAGCGTCTCTTTTCCCGGCAGACCGGCGATCATGGCGTCACCTCGATGAACAGGGTGGTACGGGTCAGGTGGGAGATGTCGATGCGCATCTCATAAAAACCGGGGATCAGGTCGGCCGGCACCTGCACCGGGAAACTGTCGCCGGCAAGGTCGAGACCGCTGACCAGCGGTCGCCGCATCAGGGAAACGGAGGCCCGCCAGCCGGCCAGATTGGTCCCGGAAACGGTAAGGGTCGCCCCGGCCGGGGCTGCCTTGGGGGTAACCCCGGTCACCCGCGGCGGCTGGAAGGGGGCGCGAACATCCGGCACCCCCACCCGCCGTACCCGCTTGGCCAGGGAACGGGCCCGGCCCGGCTGCATGTCGAGTTGCACCACTCCGACCTCGTAAGCCGCGGAGAGGCGGTAGGGCTGGGAAAAGGTGGTCCAGACCGTGGCCAGTTCGTCGAGGTCGATGGGGTTGTGCATCACCTTGATCTGTTCGCGATTGCTGTCGAGTCCAGGCACCAGATAGTCGTTCGGGATGACCGGGTTCTCGTAGAGAACGCGCATCGCCTCGCCGAGGATTTCGTGGCTGGCCGCGTTGCCGGTCTGCTGATCGTTGACCGCATAGGGCGTGAGCAGGTAAAAGAGCTGGAGCGACAGGGGCGGCGGCACGAGGCGGCCCGGCGTCACCGCGCTTGCCTGCCACTCCTGATTGCGCAAGGCCGGACTTTCCGTCACCTTGTAGAGGTAAAGGTTGATCCGCCGCTCCGCTCCGCTTTCGTGGGGGGAGAGGAGGGTGACATCCACCGCCGGGGTCAGCTCCATCTCGCCGAGCAGTAGATTACGCAACGATTCGCTGACCATGCCGATTGCCGTTGACCCGCTCACGCCGTTCCTCTCATCCGATGATTCTCCCTGTCCATCGCGTCAGATAGCTCCGTTCCCAGAAGGCAAGGGGACGGCCCCTGTCGGTGGTTGCTGTTGCCTGGCGGATCATCACCACCTGCTGAAGGGGCGGGGGGGACGGCCCCTGTTCCTCCGGCCGGGCCGTTTCCGTCGGTTTTTGTCTGTTTTCTTCGTGCTTCTGTTTCACCTGGCGGGCCGTTCCCCGGGAGCGCATCAGTTCGTGAAAGCTCCGGCGCAGCTCCATGATTCCGGCGGCGGGCGGCACCGGTCCGGGGGGCGACGGCAGTGTTCTGCCGTGATCGGTCGGCTGATTCTCCTGGCTGGCGACGGTTGCGGCGGCTTTTTCCCTTGCCGGCGCCCCGGTGGAGGGGTGGCCTCCCGGCCCGACATCCGCCCGGGCCGCCTGCGGCAAAACGGCCTGATTTATTGGCTCCGGTTGGGCCGCGACCGGGCTGGCCATCGGCGGTGGAGGTAAGGGCGTTTTTTCGGCCCCAATCGCCGGCCCCGGTCGAGGGGGGGCAGCTGTCTGTTCCGGCGTTCTCCTCTGCTGAAGCGGTTCCGGGCCGGGCCTCGTCACCACCTGCCGGGGCCGGAGTACGGCCTCCTCCCTTGATGCCGTTTCCCGGATCGCGGCCGTTGCAATGGTTTCGGCAGCCGGCCTCTTTAACGGCATCGTCCCAGGCGCTGACAGGGACGGGGACAGCGCAGCGGCCATCTTTTCCGGAGCGAAAGTCTTTTGCCCGGCAGTCAGGGGCGTTGCGGCGGCCGGCAGCGGCAGCCGGCCTGATGTTGTTTTTTGTGTCGTCCCGGGCCACGGTTTGTCGGGCTCGGCAGCAGGGACAGTAGAAGGCAACGATTCCCCAGCCGCTTGCGGCTGGGGAATCGTTGCCGCGGTCAGCGGGGCAGGTGGCCGTTGCAGCGTGCCTCGTGCGCCATCCATCGCAGGTTCCGGGTCCGGCTGGAGCGGATCGGTGGCCGCGGCCGGCCATGGATCCGCCATCAACGGTGCCGTTGCCGGGAAATGGGGGAAAAAAACCAGGGTCGGCCCGGCGGGGCGAAGAGAGCCGGGCCGGGCCGGCAGGCCGAGGAGGTCGCGGACCAGGGTCCGGCTCGGTGTGGTACGATCAGCGGGCGTCATAGGCGGTTTCCAGGTGGCTGGCGAGGATGTCGAGGTAGCGCCGCCGGTTTTCCCTTGGCATGGAAAGAATCTCCCGTTCGCTCCAGTGGTAGTGCAGGGCGAGATAGTGCACCTCGTGCAGCAGCAGGTCCTGCTGAGCGTGCAGCTCGTCACAGAAAAAGCGTTCCAGGTCAAAGGCGGCGGTGACGGGCCGATCACATTCCGGGCAGCGGGCCGCCAAGGTCAGATCAAACCGGGGGGCGCGACTCGCCATGGCAGCCTCGATCTCGGCCCGCGTCGGCGGATCGAATTGGAGTGGTGGCGGCAACGCGGTGCCGGTGGCGTCGGCAATGGACTGGAGGCAGCGGGTCAGCAGCAGGTCGGCGGCCTGCTCTTCGTCCTCCTCGACCAGATCGCTCAAGGCCTCCTGATCACCGCCATTGGGCAGGCGGAAGGTGACGACCAGCCCCCCGGTCGCCTCCGCCAGTCGGACGGTGTGGAACAGGCCGGTTTGCGGGGCCTCGGTCAGCGCCAGCAAATCGAGGGAAAAGTCGATGTCCATCATTTCACCGCAGTCGGGCCAGGAGCAGCCCAGCACCGCCCGAACCTCCGGGCCGAAAGTGACCCGCCGCAGGGTGCGCACCAGCTGCTGTCGGTCAGCGACGAGCAGGGAGCGGACATCGTCCTCGCTGACCCGGTCGTGGTCACCGATAGCGGCAACAGCGGCAGCAAGCAGCCGGGTTGTCCGGGCCGGCGTTGAGAGATGGGCGCTGGCGGCGATCAGCCGCTCGGCATATCCGGTGACCGGCCGCAAGCGGGCCTGGCGCTGCACCCGCCCCTGATGATCGATCCAGCCGCCGGGCAGGAGGGTATCGGACAGATCTGCCTGCATCATGTCTCAGCCGGCTCGGTGACCGCGGTGTCCCGTTCCCAGCCCTCGTTTTCCAGCTTGATGCTCTGGATCATCACCGCGTTGCCGGCGGCGTCGAGTTCTGGCAGGGCCTGGTATTCGGAGACCCAGCAGCGGTAAACCTTGTAGGAAAGGACCTTGCTGCCCTGCAGATTGAAGACATCGATGACGATGTCCTTGCGGAAGTTTTTGAGCGACATGGAGGCGTCGCTCTGAAAGTTGTTGACCAGGTTGGCCCACTCCTCGAAGGTGGTGTCGTGGGTCACCCCCGCCTCCAGGGTGATCCCCTCATAGGAGGTCTTGCCCGGCAGCTTGCGACTGGCGCTGGGGTCTCCCCCTTCACGCCACTCGGTCACCTCGGTGCTCTTACGCAGCGCGCTGCATTTGCTGAGGCCCGCCACATACTTGCCGTCCCATTTGATTTTGAATTTGAAATTCCGGTAAGGATCGAACCGGTGGGTGTTGACGGTAAACTGTGCCATGTCATGTTTCTCCCTTTAGAAGTGCCTAAAAAGAAGTGTCTAAAGTGCCTTAAGTGTCTAAAGTCAGTGGTGTCCGGTTACAAAATTGCATTAACCGGTGAAAATCATTCATGAAAAATATTAAACGAGGCGCATTTTTTACTTGACAAATTCTTGACAATGGGTGTGCGAAAATTTTCATAACATCA
>JBMONO010000022.1:0-81931 GCA_049323655.1 Thermodesulfobacteriota bacterium
GTCATTGGCCGGATGAACGACGCCGGCATTCCGGTCAGCCTGTTCATTGACCCGGAACAGGCCCAGATTGAAGCCGCCCGCCAGGCGGGCGCCACCTTTGTCGAAATCCATACCGGCCGGTACAGCGACGCGGTCACGGAAGAAGAGGAAAACCGGGAATTCACCCTGATCGCTGCAGCCGTGGACGCGGCCCATGGGGCCGGACTGCGGGTCAATGCCGGACATGGTCTCAATTATCGCAACACAGAGAAGGTGGCGGGGGTGGCCGGCATCGAAGAGCTGAGTATCGGCCATGCGGTCATGGCCAGGGCGATCCTGGTCGGCCTCGACCAAGCGGTCCGGGAAATGCTCGCCCTCTGCCAAAGACGATGATCACGGAAAAACGGAAAAATCCCCAGCACACCGCGACAGCTCTTTTTGCGGCGGCGCTGGACTGGGCGCCCTTCACCCCCTCCCAGCTTCGCGCTCTTCAGGCGTCATAGTGCGGACATGGATCTGCAGGGTGCTTTTCTGTAATTCGATGACCACCCCCTCCTCGCGCTTGTCGATGACCCTGGCGGCCTTGCCGATGGTGACGGCAACACCGGGATGCAGAGTGCCGTAGACAAAAATCGCCTCATTGGCAGCCTGTTCCAATTCCTTATCAAGCTGCATCTCCATCTCGGCCAGCTGGTTGTTTTTTTCCATCACCTCGGGCATCATCCGATTCAATTCCGCCAGCACCTCGGCCTTCTCGTCGCCGAAATTTTTACCCTCCGTCTTTTTCATTTCATTGAGGGTGCTGATGTTCTTGAGAATCTCATTCATCCGGTTCGGCCAGTAGGCCTTGGCCGCCTCGATCATGCGCTTGCGTTTTTCCAGTTCGGGCTGCAGACCGACAACCACCTCGGTCACCACCTCAGCCTCCGAGCCCAGCTCCCGGACATGCATGCTGCCACCCAGAATATAACGACCGCCGATGATGGTTCCTTTGCCCTGCAGGACCTGCATGTTTTTACCGGTTTTCACCCTGCCCTGAACAACAAAATTATTCACCGTCAAGCTGCCCCGGGCCTCCACCTCGCCGAAATTTTCGCAGAAATCAATGGCAATGTTCCCTCTGGCCCGCACCTCGGCGTCCTGTCCGATCAGCCCTCCGTTTATCCTGACATTGCCGCCGGCGAGGATCTGCGCGTTGTTCACCCCTTTGCCGATGATCACATCTCCCTTGCACTTGATCTTGAATCCCGGCAGCACCTCACCGGTGATCTCCAGGCGGCTGCCGCAGAAGGCAATGTTGCCCACCGACATATCCACATCACTGGAGATGACGTGTTCTGCATAAACGGACGGCTTGCCTTCCGCCATGACAAACTTCCCGTCAATGGTGGCAATAACATTAAGTCCATCCTCACTCAAGGCCACGCCCGGTCCGCACTTGATCGCCACATCCTTGCCCGGTTTGGAAGCAATTTCCTCGCCCAGTACGTTTTTTCCCGCAATGCCGGCGGTGGGCGGAATTTTCCGTAGCAGCAACTTGCCGGCCGCGACATTGACGATGGTGCCGAGTTCACGAAAATCCACCCGGTCTTTACCCGGTTTTTTTGCCTGATGACGGGTGACGATGGAGGGCTTGATCACCGGCTGGATTTTGGCGTTTTCACCGTGCACGACCTCCTTGCCGCTGGCGACCACGGTTTTCCCTTCCCGGGGCGGCGGCAGCTTGGCGACAAAGCCAAAAACGACTCCCTGTTGCTGCACCTCTTTAAGGATGTCATCAAACGGGACATCGGCAAAGGACCCCTCCTCGTCAGCGAGCTGCAGAAAGGCCTTCATCTTATCCTTGGTCAGCTTGAGAAGAAAACGATCATTGCAGATCTTGACCGGTTTTTTTGACAGATCTTCCATCGGCACTGGATCAGAAATATCCCGCCATTGTGACGGCCGGAAAACAGATTATTAACAGAGGTGTGACCGTATCATGCAAAAACTAACGACAGTGTAGCACACCCCGGCAAAGCAGGTAAATCATCTTTTGCAGGAGAGGGATGTTAGCTGGCCATTATCTTTTCAAGTTGCTTTATCCTGTCGTATTCGCCGAGCACAACCAGGGTATCACCGCCGAGAATCTCGGTACTGAGGTTGGGGTTGAACCGCATATCGCCGCCGCGACGCTTGATGGCAACAACGATCAGGTCAAAATCCCGGCGAATATTGGAATCCAACAACGACTTGCCCACCATCGGGCAGGTGGAGGCCACCTGCAGCTCTTCCAGACGCAACCCGAGTTCACCGCCATGCACAGTCAGGTCGATAAAGTCGGTCACCGTCGGCCGCAGCAGATGATGGGCCATGCGGGTGGCGCCGATGTAATAGGGGGAAAGAACCTTGTTGGCCCCGGCCCGCAGCAGTTTGGTTTCCACCCCTTCCACCCCGCTGGAACGGGCCATGATATAGAGATCGGGGTTTAGTCCCCTGGCGGAGAGGACAATATAGACATTGTCCGCATCGGAGGAGACCACGGCAATTAAGCCGCTGGCCTTCCGCACCCCGGCCTTGAGCAGCATATCGTCATTTGATGCCTGTCCCTCCAGAAAAAGATAGCCGAGCTCGCCGATCCTGCCGATCACTGCTTGATCATTTTCAATGACGACAAAGGGTTTTCCCGCTTCCTTCATCAATTTGGCAATGACCTGACCGATGCGGCCGAATCCGCAGATAATATAATGCCCCGTCAATTCGGACACCTTTTTCTTCATGTTCAATCTCCCGTAAACCGCCTGAATTCTTCCTTCAACCACTGCCTCGGTGATCTTGCTGAACAGCAACATGACGAAACCGACCCCGGTCAGGATGAGCAGCATGGTAAACCAGCGGCCCTGCGGGCTGAGATGAACAACTTCACCATAGCCCACGGTGGTGATGGTGATCAGGGTCATGTAGAGGCCGTCGGCAAAGCTGCTCTTCTCGATCACCATGTAGCCGAAGCTGCCGAACAGCAGAAGAAGGACAAGAAGGATTGCGGCAGTGATGGTTTTTTGCATGGGCAAAGAGAAGGCTGCGGCTGAAAGGGTGGAGAGCGGTCTCCAGCAGCGCAGCAATGGGATTCATGGTCGAGTTCGTAAAGTTTTCCTGTAATCCGCCGATAAGCGTATCATAAAGAGCTTTTCAGGGAAAGGAAAAGACAACGCCGACAAGGAACCGTCATGACCCGCCAGGAAGCCATCAAAATCCTCATGCTGAGCCCCTTTTATTTCCGCTTCAGTCTTGCCGAGCGCAAGGAAATGATCCGGGAATTCTGCTCGCTGCACGGCAAAAAGGAACAATAGGTCCCCTCCGCGCCGCGGCCGGACCCCCTTGTCTCCCCTCCCATTCGTTTCTCGAATGAACCTCTATTCATTTTTTATGGCGGACTTTTGCATCTTAAGCTATAGTGATCTGCCATAAATTGCAAAAATGCTGCAATTACCCAATGTTACGCGAAACAGCCGCCCGCTTTTCCGTAACAGAAGCGCAGGAAAACCGCTCGACCGCCGCCGGAACCTTGGCCCCGCGCCGGGTTTGCCCAGGCGGAAGGACAGCTTTCGAGCCTTTGATCCACCCTTTTCCCCATCAAACTTTTCAACCAAGGAGAGACGAGATGAACATTCTAATTTTCGGTCCCAACGGCAGCGGTAAAGGCACCCAGGGCGCCAAGGTCCAGGAAAAGTACCAGATCCCCCACATCGAATCCGGCGCCATCTTCCGGAAAAACATCAAGGGCGGTACAGAGCTGGGCAAGCAGGCCAAGGCATACATTGACCGCGGCGATCTGGTGCCCGATGACATCACCATCCCCATGATCCTTGACCGGCTGAAAGAGGATGACTGCAAGAAGGGCTGGTTGCTCGACGGCTTTCCCCGCAACAAGGTGCAGGCCGAGACCCTGGCCAAGGCACTGAAGGACGCCGGCATCGACCTCAACTACGTCATCGAGATCGTCCTTGACCGCCAGATCGCCAAGGAGCGCATCATGGGCCGGCGGCTGTGCGCCAACGACAACAACCACCCCAACCACATCGCCTTCGAGGCGATCAAGCCGGTGGAAAAAGACGGTCGGCTGGTCTGCCGGGTCTGCGGCGGCGAGCTGAGCACCCGGGCCGACGACCAGGACGAGGCTGCCATCGACAAACGCCACAACATCTACTATGACACCACCACCGGCACCATGGCCGCGGTCAACTACTTCAAGGGCCTCGGCGGACCGAAGGTGATCTCGGTGGACGGCTCCGCCTCCATCGGCGAGGTGCTGAATTCCATCATGAAGCAGCTTGATTAAATAACGCGAATAGCGGATCAAACGCGATTACCAGAAGGCAGGAGGCAGGGGAAAAAAACGCGAGCTTTTTCCCGGGCTTCCTGCTTTTTTCTTTTACGGCAGAGGCAGAAGAAGCACGGTTCGCTTTGCATACCAACTGTTCACGGCATTGTCACCTTGAGTCCCATGCCGGCGGCAGCGGCGCGTTGCCGGGAATCAACGGTGATGAACACCTCGGCTGCACAGGCGATGGCCGCGCCGATATGGATGGCGTCCATGCCCCGCAATGCATGGCCTTCAAGGGCAAGAGTCGCCTGATGGATAACGTGGGGAGTGGTGTCGATAATCATGATGTCGGCAAGATCGGCCAACAAATCGCCTTTCAGTTGGGCATACTGCCCCTCGGAAATCTTGCCCTCACGCCGCAATCGACAAAAAGCGGCTATCAGCTCAGGAACGGCAATGACCGACAACGCCAGCTCCGTTGCCCGTTCGCACCACTGGAGGGTCACGCCGGTATCTGCTTCAAGGAGATAACGCTTGGCAAAGGAGGAGGAATCGAAAAAGACCCGCACAGCGTCAGGTTCCCCGGTCATCGAGGATCATGCGGCTGATCTCCACCCCATCCACACAGAGAGGCCGGGCAACACGCTGTTTCCAAGACGGCAGGCTCGGCTGAAGCGGCAGGATGTCGGCAACCGGTTTGCCGTTGCGCAGGACACGGATGGTTTCACCGGATTCGATGAGATCAAAAAAATAACGGGTCTGATTGCGTAATTCAGTCAAGGTCGCTTCACGCATCGATTTTCTCCCCTGGATGGCGGACAGCAAACAACGGAGTGGCGTCTCTGTACATTCCAACACACATCGTAATGTACATCACCGCTCATCGAACAGCAATACCTAAACACCCACCGAGGCCGTTCTTGACAGGCAGTATATATTCGCATATAACCTGTCATCCGCTCTGTTAAAAAGCTATGCTCCTTCCACTCGGACAGAACGAGAAGATGTTTCGCAAAGGAAAAAAACGAGAAATAAACGGGGCAAGGAATCACATCCTGCAACTTCGACGAACAGAGACGATAATGAACGAAGCCGATACCTGTCGTATTCTGGTGCCCCCGGCCTTGCAGAAATCTGGCTGGAGTGATCTATAAAATTCTCCGTGCCAGTGATTGACGGCTAGAATGAGGAGTAAGTTATGAGAGATCAGGAACCCTTATTGAAAATACGTTTCGACGGCGAGGCGGTCGGGCCGGGGAAAATTCCGGTTTCCCACCTCCTGCGATTTCTCACTAGCATGAACAAAGCGTTTCAGAGAACGGGCCGGATATTGCTGGGCGAATCAGAAAGCGTGCGCAGGGGAAGGCAACCGGACAACATCAAGGACAAGCTGGCACTGGACCTGGTGCTGCTCACCCACGGCAGCCCGGCGGCGGTGCTGGGATTCGAACTACGACGGGCGCAGCCGGCGCTGCCGGGTATGGATTTCGGGCAGGCAATCATTGAAAAGGCACTTGCCGGCCTGGAGCAAGCCCAACAGGCTGCCGACACCTTGCCGCCCGGTTATGATGCCGGGGTCCTGCTGGCCTGGCGCGACGCCGGGGTTCTTTTCAGCCAGGGCGTCAAAGAGATCGCCTTCACGCTGAACCATAGGGAACAACCGCTCGCAACGCGCTTCACGCCGGAAGGGTTCACACGGATACAGGAACGGATCAAGGGGCCGCAGACCAATATCCGCACCATCGAGGGGCGGCTTCTGATGGCGGACTTCAAGGAGCACGGCACCCGCTGCCGGGTACATCCCGCCGCCGGCGAGCCGGTGCTCTGCCTGTTCGACGAGGTGCAAAAGGACGAGGTGCTGGAAGATATCCTGCATTTCGTCCGCATTGTGGGCGAGGCAAAGGAAGACGCCTTTACCGGCAAGATCACGAGCATCAAAATTCATGACATAGAACGTTTGGAGGACAAGGAAAACGAAGCCCTTGAGTTGTTGCCGCAGGGAACGCCGGTTTCCCGCACTTTCTGGGAATCGCCGTCATTGGAGGAATTGGCCCAGGTGCAGAATGTCAAGCCCGTGAGCGATGTGCGGACACTTTTCGGCACTTGGCCGGGGGATGTGAATGACGGGTTTGAGGAGGCGATAGACGAATTGCGGCATTCACTCATGCGGCAAGGAGGGGCGGCATGAGTGACGCCAAGATTGTTCTTGATACCTGCATTGTTTCCTACCTGATGAAAGGCGATCCTCTGGCCGAGGTCTATGAACCACATCTTCAAGGTCGTTTGCTCGCCATTTCGTTCATTACGGTCGGTGAATTGTATTATGGCGCGGAGAAAGCAAACTGGGGCGAAAAAAAACGACGGGAACTCGAAACAACCTTGCGAAATTTCGTGGTCATTCCTTATGACCATGAAATCGCAAGATGCTATGGGCGGCTTGTCGCGGAGCGGAAACGAAACGGCAAACCCATCTCATTCAACGACGCCTGGATCGCGTCCTGTACCGTCCGCCATCGGGTACCGCTTGTTACACATAACGCCAAAGACTTCGCGGGAATCACGTCGCTGGAAGTCATCAGTGAAAAGACAACCTAACACTGGGTAAGCCCGCAAATTTCTCCCTATGGCCTAATGCCCCTCCCTACCGAACTCCCCCCATGACTGTTCATAGATCTCGTCAAGGGCCGCCTCCAGTTTGAGCCGGTACTCTTCCAATCTATCCCCGTCCAGATCGGCTGGCACGGCGATGGGTTCGCCGTGCCAGATGGTCACCCGGGCAAAGGGCAGGGGCAGGGCGGTGCGGTCCCAGCTGCGAAATGTTTTGTAGCGGTCCGCAGCCCAGCCCACCGGCAGAATCGGCGCACCGGTCTTGGCGGCAAGCAGGATGGTGCCGGCCTGGGCCTTGCGGGCCGGGCCCTGGGAGCCGTCCGCCACCAGCACCGCGTTTTTGCCCTTTTCCATTGCACGGACCAGACCCTTCAAGGCGCCCACCGCTCCCCGGTTGCGAGACCCCCGCACCGTGGTAAAGCCCTTGCCTTCGAGGATGCGGGAGACAAATTCACCGTCCTTGCTGGCGCTGACCATGGCCACATAGGGCAGGTCGCGGGCCTGGTAGACAATGTAGATCACCCCATAATGCCAGAAGGAGACGATAAAGGGCCGACCGCTCGCCACCAAGGCGCGGAAATGCTCCTCCCCGCGCCGGGAGACCCGGCAACCGGCAAAAAAGAGAAACGAGACGAGGCGAAAGAGCAGCGGCAGGAGACGCAGGAAGAGTCGCCGCAGCAGGCCGCCTTCCTCCCTTGCCGTCTTGTCTCCCGCTTTTCCATCCGTCACAGCCATTGCAGTTCCTGTTCCTTGAGCACGGCGATGCGGTCGCGGAGGTCCGCCGCCTCTTCAAAGGCCAGTTCCCGGGCCCTGGCCATCATCTCCGCCTCCAATTTTTTGATCCTCGCCCGCAGTTCCTTGAGACTGGTGAACACCTCGCCGGCCTCGGCCACCTGCGGCGGCGCCACCGACATGGGTCGGCTCTTCTCGTAGACGGTTTCCACAACGTTCTTGATGGTGGAACGCACCGTGGTCGGGGTGATGCCGTGGCGGCGGTTGAACTCCTGCTGCAGGGCCCGACGCCGGGTTGTTTCCTCGATGGTGCGCTGCATGGAGCCGGTAACGGTATCGGCGTAAAGGATCACCATGCCGTCGGCGTTGCGCGCCGCCCGGCCGCAGGTCTGGATCAACGAGCGCTCGCTGCGCAGAAAGCCCTCCTTGTCGGCGTCGAGCACGGCGACCAGCGACACCTCGGGGATGTCGAGCCCCTCGCGCAGCAGATTGATGCCGATCAGCACATGAAATTCTCCCTGGCGCAGCTCCCGCACCAGCTCGATGCGTTCCAGGGTCTTGATGTCGGAGTGAAGATAGCGGACCGTGACACCCAGTTTTCCGAAATAGTCGGTAAGGTCCTCTGCCATTCGCTTGGTCAGCGTCGTCACCAGCACCGCCTCGCCCAGCGCCTCCCGCAGGCGGATCTCGGCCAGGAGATCGTCAACCTGGCTTGTCGCCGGTCGCACCTCAATGGCCGGATCGAGCAGACCGGTGGGCCGGATGATCTGCTCCACCACCCGACCCTGGGCCCGCTCCAGCTCAAAATCACCCGGGGTGGCGGAGACGTAGATCGCCTGGTTGAGGCGGGAGTCGAACTCCTCGAAACGCAGGGGCCGGTTGTCCAGCGCCGAGGGCAGCCGGAAGCCGAATTCCACCAGGGTCTCCTTGCGCGAGCGGTCGCCGCGGTACATGCCGCCGATCTGGGGAATGGTGATGTGGCTTTCGTCGACAAAGAGGAGAAAATCCGAAGGGAAATAATCGAGCAGGGTGGGCGGCGGCTCACCCGGACTCCGGCCGGTGAGATGGCGGCTGTAATTCTCGATGCCGTTGCAGTAGCCCAGTTCGCCGATCATCTCCAGGTCGAACATGGTGCGCTGCTCCAGCCGCTGCGCCTCCAGGAGCCGCCGCTCCTTTTCAAAAAAGGCGAGCCGCTCCTTGAGCTCCGCCTTGATCGTCTCCATGGCCCGGGCCAGCACCTCTTTCGAGGTGACGAAGTGGCTGCCGGGAAAGACCGTTACCTCGTCCATCACCCCAAGCACCTCGCCACGCAGCGGATCGACCAGCGAGATGGTCTCGATGGTGTCGCCGAACAGCTCCACCCGCAGGGCGCGATCCTCCTCATAGGCGGGAAAGATGTCCACCACATCGCCCCGCACCCGAAAGGTGCCGCGATGAAAGGAGTAATCATTGCGCTCGTAGAGCATGTAGACCAGGCGGCGCTGCATCTCCGCCAGGGAAAACTCCTCGCCCCTTTTCAGAAAGAGGTGCATGTTCTTGTACTCGTCCGGCGAACCGAGGCCGTAGATGCAGGAAACGCTGGCGACGATCACCACATCGCGACGGGTGAGAAGCGAACGGGTGGCGGAATGGCGCATCTTATCGATGGCGTCGTTGATGGCCGAATCCTTTTCAATGTATGTGTCGGACTGGGGGATATAGGCCTCGGGCTGGTAGTAGTCGTAGTAGCTGACAAAATACTCCACCGCATTATCCGGCAACAGCTCCTTGAATTCGGCGAAGAGCTGGGCCGCCAGTGTCTTGTTGGGGGCCATGACCAGGGCGGGCCGCCGGGTGCGGGCAATAACATGGGCCATGGTGAAGGTCTTACCCGAGCCGGTGACGCCCAGGAGCACCTGCTCGCGCTCGCCGCGCTCCACTCCCCGGATCAGGGCGTCGATGGCCCGCGGCTGGTCGCCGGCCGGTTCAAAAGGCGAATGAATGCTAAAAGCGGTGCTCATAGCCGCCGAAGGTGATGTCCTGTCTTTTGCCATTATGACGCAGCACGACCCGGTCGCCGGCCACCATTTTCCCGACCCGGAAAAGCGGATGGCCGTATCGGGCGCCAAACGCCTCGATTGATACCCTCTTTTCCGCCGCTACGGTAAAGAGGAGCTGGTAATCCTCGCCGCCGGCCAAGGCGAGGTCCAGCGGCGCCAGCTCCAGTTCCCCCGCAGCCTCCCGCAGAACAAAAGAGAGCGGCACCTGATCCGCGACGATTTCCGCACCAACACCGCTCGCCGTGCAGATGTGGGCCAGATCGGTGGCCAGACCGTCGGAGAGATCCATCATGGCATGAACCAGCCCGCTGGCGGCCAGCAGCCGGCCGAGATCGAGCTGGGGGGTTGGATCGCAATGAGCGCGGACCAGGGAGGCAAAGCGGCCTTCGCCGTGCATGCCGCGCCGGCACAGCTCAAGGCCGCCGGCCGCCTCGCCGAGCGGACCGCTGACCCAGACATCATCGCCGGCCATGGCCCCGGCCCGGTAACAGACCTGATCCGCCGCCATCTCGCCGCACAGGGTCAGGGTCAGCACGATCCGCTCGGGTGAGAAAACCGTGTCCCCACCCGCCAGGGTGATATCATAATCCGCCATGACACCAAACATGCCGGCCAGCAAGGAATCCACCAGGCTCTTGTCCGCAGAACCAGGCAGCCCCAGGGAAAACAGGGCGAAACGGGGGGTACCGCCCATGGCGGCAATGTCGCTGACATTGACGGAGACCGTCTTGCGGCCCACCTGCTCCGGCGGATGCCAGGCGAGGTCGAAATGCACCGACTCGATCAGAGTATCCATGGTCCACAGGGAGACCGTGCCGCCGGCTCCGGCGACAACGGCGCAGTCGTCGCCGATCCCCTTGATCAGGTAATGGGACGATCGCTGCTGTCGTGCGATCTGTGCGATGATTGCTCTTTCCGCCAATCCGCTCATGTTCCTGTCTTCTGTCCTCTGCACGCTTATGTTGCGCCGTTCACAGCACCAGCTCCGGATGATGGCGGGCCAGATACTCCGCCAGCCCGGCCCGCACCTCCATGGTCGACTGGCTGGCCAGCAGCCGGTCGGCCAGTTCCTCCACCTCATCCGCCCGGCTGTGGCGGATCATCTTCTTGATTGCCGGGATGGCCGGCGGGTGCATGCTGAAGGCATCAAGCCCCAGACCGAGCAGCACCGGCAGGTACCGCTCCTGGCCGGCCATCTCGCCGCAGATGCCGACCTCGATGCCGTGCCGGTGACCGGCCCGCACCACCTGACTGATCAGCCGCAACACCGCCGGATGCAACGGCTCGTACATGTGGGCGACCTGCTCGTTGCCTCGGTCGATGGCCAGCACATACTGAATGAGATCATTGGTGCCGATGCTGAAAAAATCGACATCGCCTGCCAGAGTATCGGCCACCGCCACCGCGCTCGGCACCTCGATCATGATCCCGAACCTGACCTCCTCGGCGCAGGGCATTCCCTGCCGCCGTAAATCTCCCCGCACCCCGGCAATGATCTCCTTGATCTGCTCAAGTTCACAATATGAGGAAATCATCGGAAAGAGAATGCGCAGATTGCCATGCGCGCTCGCCCGGAACAGGGCGCGGAGCTGAGTAATAAAAAGGGTCGGCTCCCGCAGGCAGTAACGGATGGCCCGCAGCCCCAAGGCGGGATTGGCCTCACGCCCCTCATTCCGCCCACCTCTATCCATCGTCTCTTTTGCCTTTACCGGGAAAATTTTGTCCCCGCCGATATCAAGGGTACGGATCGTCACCGGAAAGGGAGCGGCCAGGGAGAGCAGCCGGCGATACTCGGCCAGCAGGGTTTCCTCGTCCGGCAGCAGCGAGGAGGCGAGATAGAGGTATTCGCTGCGAAAGAGGCCGACTCCGACCGCGCCGAAGTGAAAGGCCTGGCTGATCTCATCCACACTTTCCAGATTAGCCTCGACCCGGACCGGCATACCGTCGGCGGTTTCAGCACGCAGATGGGTGTAAGCGGCAATTTCGGCGCTGTCGCGGCGCAGCTGATCCTGCCGCTGCCGATAGCGGGTCGTCAACTCCGGCGAAGGATTGACAAAGACTTCACCGCTGCCGCCGTCCAGAATGAGCATATCCCCGTCAGCAACCCTGACATCGATATCCGTCACCCCGACCACGGCCGGGATGCCGAGGGTGCGGGCGATGATCGCGGCGTGGGACGTTTCGCCACCCATGGCGGCAATCAGGCCGGCGCTGCCGCCGCGCAGCCGGAGAATGGCCTCCGGGGTGAAATCACGAGCCACCAGAATGGTCGCGTCTCCGGCCGGTTCAGGCAGCTCGACGGCGCCGCTCAACTCGGTGACGATGCGATCCGCCACCTGCCGGACATCGTGAAAACGATCACGAAGATAGGCATCCTCCATGCCACTGAACAGTTCCCGCACCTCGGCCAGGGATTTTTCCAATGCCCACTCCGCATTTGTCCGTTCCCCGGCGATGAGGGCCAGGGTACGATCAAAGAGGAGATGATCCCGCAGCATCAGGATGTGACTGTCGATGATCGCCACATAGTCGGTCAACACAGCGGCGAAATGTTCCCGCACCTGCTGAAGCGCACCCTCAGCCCGGGCCACCGCCTGGCGGAAACGGTGCTGCTCGGCCGCAACGGCGGCATCGCCAATCGTTCGTCGGCGAATTGCCATTCCGGATTGAGGCAACACGGCGCGACCAATAACCACGCCGGGCGAAACCCCGATGCCCGAAAAGACCACCGCCCTGTCATCTTCCCCGTTGTTGGTCATTGTTCACCAAAACCGTCGGCAATGAGGGCGGAAAGGGCGGCGAGCGCCTCCCGCGCATCCGGCCCCTTTGCCCTGATGGACACCGGGGTGCCCATGGTACATCCCATGGCCATGACATCAAGTATACTCTTGCAATCCGCCTCCATGCCATCCCGCACCAGTTTGATATCGGCTGCAAAACGTCGCGCTGTTTGCACCAGCAGGGCCGAGGCCCGGCCATGCAGCCCGAAACGGTTGGGGATAACGATCTCCTGCACACGGGTCTCCATGGTTATTTGACGACCCGCAGCACCGCCTTCTTTTTCGGCGCCGCTTTTTTGACCTTTTTCGGGTCATGACCGGGTTCATTGAAATCCACTGCCTTGATATACCGTTTTTCACCGCCCATGGTAAAAATCTCCTTGCCGGTAAACTGAGGGGTTCGCAGGGTCCACACCACTTTCTGCGGCGGGACGGCCAGCAGATACATGCTGACATGCCACCACTCGTCCCGCTTGCTGCTGTCCCTCTCAAAACCGCTGACCATCGCATAGGTCAGAGTCTGCGGGTTCTCCGTTACGATAACGACAATATCCCCCTCTTCGGTGGTTTCCTTTAACCGGAAAATCCGGTGCAACTCTTCGACGATCTTTTCCATGTCACTGCCATATTGATGATTTCGGAAAAACGGTCAATCAACCATAGAAACCAGGGAGCTTCCAGAGGTGACCAGCTGCCATTCAAAACATCTTCGCTGTGCCCTGCGCTCTCCGTGGCAACAAAACTTTTTGAGGGTGCACATGTTCCATCAAAACACTGAGGGACCGGAACCGGACGTCCGCCGACTGCATCCTTGCCAGCCCATCCGTTTCCGTATGACATACAACGGAGTCGACAAAAAGGCAACAGAGGAAGCACCGGCCGCTCCGATCCGGCCATGCCGGTCAGCAAAAAAAACGTTTCTCGTTGTCTGTTATATATTTTATGACTAGTGTATAAGACGATGTGAACCGCCGCCTTGCCGCCACCTTTCTCCCCCGAACAGGCGGCCCACAAAGCAAGCCGCGGCGGCGATCACGGGCAAGGCACCGGTCATTCTCGTCCGCCGACACAGGGGACGCGGCCAGAAGAGAGATTTTCAGGCGAAAACATGGAACCTTTTTACATACCATCTTGTCTGTCACTACATGACGACACCCAAGGCATGACCCCTCCTGCCGCCGGCATCTTCTCATCCAGCCGCGCAGAGGCACCGCCCGGGACACCAGGACCGGCCAGCAACGGGCAACGGGTGTCCCATGGATAACAACAGCGAGCTGAAAACGGAAACCGAAGGGCTGGTCAGCGCTTTTCTCGAAGGAGACAAGCAGGCGTTCAATCGCCTGGTCCAGCTCTATCAGATCAAGATATTCAACCTCGCCCTCAACTATGTCAAAAATCAGGAGGAGGCGAAGGATCTGGCCCAGGATATCTTCGTCACTGTCTACAAATCACTACCCGGCCTGCGGGAGCGGGAGAAATTCACCTCGTGGCTCTATCAGATTGCCATTAACCACTGCCGCAACCGTTATAAGAAACTGATCAGGAGGGGATACTTCAGCAATCTTTCCCTGGATGACGATGAAACATTCATCCAGATCGTCGGCGATGAAGGACCGGAAAAAAGCCTCCAGAGGCAAAACACGATCAGACTGGTTCGCGCGGCCATCGATGCTATGGGTGAGGCAGAGCGGGAGATCCTGCTGCTGCGGGATCTGCAGGAACTGGCCTACGAGGAAATCAGCGCCATCCTCGGCATTCCGCTCGGCACGGTAAAATCGAAACTCAACCGGGCACGGTCTTCCCTGAAGGACCGATTGAAAAAAAATTATCATAATCTATGAGATTGCCTATGAAATGCGATGACTGCCAGAATTTTTTTTCTCCCTATCTTGATGGAGAAATCACCGCCGAGGAACGGGTCGGGGTGGAGGCACATCTGCGATCCTGCAGCCACTGCAACGGCGAATGGCATGCCTTCCGGGCCGCCGTTACCGCGTTGCGGCAGATTCCCGTCGCCAAGGTGCCGCCAGGCTTCCTTGCCGGAATCCATGACAAGCTGGAAAAACCTTCCCTGATAATCAGAATACAGGAATGGCTGACCGGGGTCGGCAAACGGCAGGTGGCGATTCCCACCGCCTTTGCCATGCTCGTCATCGGCTTTGTCAGCGCCTCGCTGATTCATTTCATCCCCCTGAACCGACAACAGGAGACACCGCATCCTCAGACCGCAAACACCGCCC
The DNA here is from genome assembly GCA_049323655.1 of Thermodesulfobacteriota bacterium. Classification (GTDB taxonomy): domain Bacteria; phylum Desulfobacterota; class Desulfobulbia; order Desulfobulbales; family SURF-16; genus DB1. Next base: position 14,681 of record JBMONO010000022.1, read on the forward strand.
GGACGGCGAGCAGCCAGCCGGCTGCTCAATCTGCATCGCTACTGGCAAGCGTCATGCCGGCTAAAGATCATCCCGACTTTTACCCGGGTGTCCCAACCCTTTCCGAGTATGAGGAAGAGGGAGTGGATTCCTTCTCCCGTTTTGCCATGTTCCCCGAACAGCAGAAAAAACAGGCTCCGGTCGCGGTGGACTTCGTCTCCACCGGCGGTCACAACCACTCGTATCTCGACATCCCCCTGCCCTCTTTGTCCCGCTATCATCAGAAAACCACGATTCACCCCGACCTCTTGATCACCATCCACTCCGACGACGAATCGGCGCGGCTGGGCCTGCTCAGACAGATCATGCAATCGCCCCACTGGCAGGCCGATATTTACAACCAGAATACCATCATCCTGTCCGTACCGGCCGGCAGTTTCGACCAACTGCGCACCATCTGCTGCCAAAAAACCGCGTCCTTCAATCCCGCCTACGCCAGGGACAGCCGTTACATCTCCCCCAAGCGCTTTCTCACCGTGGCGGTTACCCTTGAGTAGCATGAACTGGCTGCGCCACGCAGCCAGTTCAACACCCACATTTTTTTCTTTCAACACCAAGGAATCACGGCTATGCACACAAACAGCACACGATTTTCCCTGACATTTTTTCTCGTCGGCGCGGCGCTTTTTCTGCTGACCCTGCCAGCCCTCGCCTCCCGGCCCGACACCTTTGCCCCGCTCGTAGAACAGTACGGGGACACGGTGGTCAACATCTACACCACCCAGACGGTCAAAACTCCACCCATCCCTTATTTCCCCTTTCCCGACCATCCGGCTGTCCCCGAACTGTTCCGAAAATTTTTCGAACAACCCGGACCAAACGGTTTCCAGGGACAACAGGGGATTCCGCAAAAACGAACCAGCCTCGGCTCAGGGGTGATCATTTCGGAAGACGGCTTTATCGTCACCAACAACCATGTCATTGATGAGGCGGACGAGATCAACGTTCGCTTCGCCAATCACGAGGAATACGAGGCAAAAATCATCGGCCGTGATCCGAAGACCGACGTGGCGCTGATCAAGATTGAACCGAAGAAGTCCCTCCCCTATGTCAATTTCGGGGATTCCGATCAGCTGAAGGTAGGTGACTGGGTACTGGCCATCGGCAACCCCTTCGGTTTCGAACAGACCGTCACCGCCGGCATTGTTTCCGGCAAGGGTCGCAGTCTCGGCAGCGGGGCTTATGAAAATTTCATCCAGACCGATGCCTCCATCAATCCCGGCAACTCCGGCGGCCCTCTCTTCAACATGGACGGCGAGATGATCGGCATCAACACGGCGATCTACAGTCGCAGCGGCGGCAACATCGGCATCGGCTTCGCCATTCCCGCCAACATGGCCAAGGACGTGGTCAAACAGTTGAGAGAGACCGGGAAGGTCACCAGGGGGTGGCTGGGGGTGATGATCCAGAACGTCAACCAGGATCTGGCCCAGAAATTCGGCCTTGACCGGGCAATCGGCGCCCTGGTCGGCGAAGTCACCCCTGACAGCCCGGCCGAAAAGGCCGGCATCGAGGCGGGGGATATCATCGTCGAGTATAACGGCAAGGAAATCTTACAGATGAACATGCTGCCGGCCTTGGTCGCTCAGACCCCGGTGGGCAGCAAGGCCAGCCTCGTGCTGTTCCGCGACGGGAAGAAAAAAGAGGTCACCGTTACCATCGCCAAACTAAACGAGGACGAGATGGCCATGGCCGGCGAAGAATCCGCCACCATGCTCGGCCTGACCGTCCAGGAGCTGACTCCGGAACTGGCCCGCTCCTTCAACATCACCGACAAGGAGGGCGTCGTTATCGCCAATGTCGAGCCCGGCTCAGCTGCGGCTGCGGTCGGACTGCAGCCCGGCGATCTGATCCTCGAGGTGAACCGGCAACGAATCAGCAGGGTGGAGGACTACAACAAGGCCGTGGGCACCCTCGACAAGAGCGGCAGTATTCTCCTGCGGGTCAAACGCGACCGCCACACCCGTTTTGTCGTGATCGAATCGCGGCGGTAAACCACCGCCCCTCTGTACGGGCCGAAAATGGAAAACCCGTCCGGGACACAATATGTCCTGGACGGGTTTTTTCTGAAACTGATGATGATTTCTGCCGTTTTTTTGAGCGGCTCCGGGTGGTAACCGCCCTGGGAGATTCAGCAACAGGCAGCCACCGCAGCCATCAGGCGGGTAACACGTTCCGGATCCTTGCGGCCCGGGGCCTGCTCCACCGCGGAATTGACATCAACGGCAAAGGGACAGGCCGCGGCAATGGCCTGCCCAACATTTTCCGGACCGATGCCGCCGGCCAGAATCACCGGCCTTTGCGCCTGCAGTGAAGCGACCACCGACCAGTCGAAACTCTCGCCGGTGCCGCCGGCAAGCTCTTTATGATAGGTATCCAGCAGGAAGCCGGCCGCCACCCGCTCATAGGGTTGTAAATCCTCGCCACTGAACCCGGGCCGGACCTGAAAGGCCTTGATCACCCTCAACGGAAACTGCCGGCAGTATTCCGGCGACTCATCGCCATGCAACTGCAGCATGGTCAACCCGCAGTACTGGGCGATCTCCTGAACCCGGGCCGGATCATCGTTTCTGAAAACCCCTACCGCATCGACAAACGGCGGCAATGAGCTAATGATCGCCCGCGCCTCTTCCGGCCTGATATAGCGCGGACTCTCCTGGACAAAGATGAATCCCAGGGCGTCGACGCCGGCGGCAACGGCATGCCGCGCCCCCTGCTCCTCGGTCATGCCGCAGATCTTGATCCGTGTTCGGGATCCCATTCCTCCTCCTCAAAAAAAGGTATACCAACGACGGCCGCCTATCCGCAACCGCCCCTGACCGAATCAGCGGCCCATCAGTTCGCGGACAGCCTGTTCCCGACCGCCGGCACGCATCAGGGTCTCACCGACCAGCACGGCGGCAATGCCGGCCTCAGTCAGTCGCCGGATATCATCAAGGTCACGGATCCCGGATTCGCTTACCAGCGGAATGGTGTTCGGGATAAGTTTTTTCAGCCGGAAGGTGGTCGTCAGGTCCATGGAAAAATCCTTCAGATTGCGATTGTTGACACCGATCAGCGTACAACCGGCCGCCAACGCCTTTTCCAGTTCATGCTCGTCATGCACCTCAACCAGGGCATCCATGCCCAGTTCCCGGCTCAGGGCCAAAAAATCGCTGATCTGATTTGTCTCGAGAATGGCGGCGATAAGCAAAATGGCGTCGGCGCCAAAGGCCCGCGACTGGCTGATCTGCGCCTCGTGGATGATGAAGTCCTTGCGCAACACCGGCAGCCCGACCGCCCGGCGCACCAGCGGGATGTAGGCGAGACTGCCCTGGAAAAATTTCTCATCAGTGAGCACCGACACCGCCTGGGCGCCGCCCGCTTCGTACTCGCGGGCGATACGGACCGGATCGAAATCCGGGCAAATAACCCCCTTCGAGGGCGAGGCCTTCTTGGCCTCGGCAATGAGCGCCACACCGGGGTAGCTTGTCAGCGCCGCCTGAAAACCGCGGGGCGGGCCCACCTCTCCGTCCGGCGCGAAAAAGCCGGCAGAGAGCAATGTCTGTACCTCTCGCCGCTTTTCTTCAACAATGGCATCGAGAATCACCAGCTCACCCCGCGTCCCGACAGAATTTCACCAAGGCATCGAGCTTGGCCATGGCCGCGCCGGAGTCGATGGTTTTGCCGGCAAGTTTCACGCCGTCGGCAAGATCGGTGACCCTGTCCGCTGCCATCAGTGCGGCGCCGCTGTTTAACAGCACCATGTCCCGCCGGGGTCCGACCTCGCCCCCCAGCACGGCGCGCAACTGTTCTGCCGCGGCCTCCGCCGTCCTGCCACCCTGAATGTCCGCCAGGGTGGCTCGCTGCAGACCAACCTCCTCCGGCGTGATGGTAAAGGTGCGCACCGCACCGTTGTGAACATCCGCCACCAGCGTCTCGCCGGTGACGGTGATCTCGTCGACATTGCCGGCGCCGCACACCACCAGGGCGCGGAGCACGTCGAAACGGGCCAGCACGTTGGCCAGTTTCTCGACGAGCCCCGGGGCATAGACGCCGAGGACATAGACATTGGCCCCGGCCGGATTGGTTAACGGCCCGAGGACATTGAAAATCGTCCGGATGCCGATCTCGCGGCGGGGTCCGATGGCATGCTTCATCGCCCCGTGCAGCATGGGGGCGAACATGAAACCGATGCCGACCTGACGGATGCAGGCGCCGATCTGCGGCGCGCTGAGATTGAGGTTGACTCCCAAGGCCTCGAGCACGTCGGCGCTGCCGCAATGACTCGACACCGACCGGTTGCCGTGCTTGGCCACCGGCAGCCCGGCGCCGGCCACGACAAAAGACGAAGTCGTCGAGACGTTGAAGGTGCCGGAGGCATCGCCGCCGGTACCGACGATATCGACCAGAATATCGCCGCGGTCCGCGGCATCGACCCGAGTCGCCTTCTCCCGCATCACCCGCGCCGCGCCGGTGATCTCATCGACGGTTTCCCCCTTGATCCTGAGCGCGGTGATAAAGGCGCCGATCTGGGCCGGCGTCGATTCGCCTCCCATGATCTCGTGCATGACGGCAATCATCTCCTCCTCGGAGAGATTGCCGCCATCCACCACCCTGGCAATTGCTTCCTTGATCATAGTATCCTCCTGCTGATAACTCGATTCGCGGCTAGGCAAAATACATCTTTTCGTAATCCGGGCTGACAAAATTGCGCAGCAGCTGGACGCCGTGCGGGGTCATGATCGATTCCGGATGAAACTGTACCCCTTCGACCATCAACGTCCTGTGCCGCACCCCCATCAGCTCTCCCTGATCGGTATGGGCGGTTTTAATCAAACAATCGGGAAACTGCTCGTCCGCCACCACCAGGGAATGATAGCGCATGCCGTCAAAGGGGTTGGGCAGATTGGTGAACACCCCCTTGCCGTCATGGTGGATGGGGCTGGTCTTGCCGTGCATGACCCGGCCGGCCCGCACCGTCCGGCCGCCGAAGGCCTCGCCGATGGACTGATGGCCGAGGCAGACGCCGAGCACCGGAATTCTGCCGGCAAAATGGCGGATAGCGGCAATGGAGATACCGGCCTGAGCCGGATCGCAGGGCCCGGGCGAGATGAGCAGCCGGTCCGGCCCTATGCCGTCAATGAAGGAGATATCCACCTCATCATTGCGGAAGACGCGCAGCTGTTCGCCGAAGCCGCCGATGGTCTGGACGATATTGTAGGTGAAGGAATCGTAATTATCGATGATGACGATCATGGCCGTTAAAATCCTTTTTCCGCCAGTTCCACCGCCCGCATCAGGCCGCGGGACTTGTTCAGCGTCTCTTGGTACTCCATTTCCGGATCGGAATCGGCGACGATGCCGGCGCCGGCCTGCACCCAGAGATTATCGTCCTGGAGAATGAAGGTGCGGATGGTGATGCAGAAATCCATGTTGCCGGAAAAACCGAAATACCCCACCGCGCCGGCATAGGGGCCACGGCGCTCCGGTTCCAGCTCCTCGATGATCTCCATGGCACGGATCTTGGGAGCCCCGCTCACCGTACCGGCTGGGAAACAGGCGCGTACTACGTCGAACTGGTCGCGGCCCTCGGCGAGCTGACCGCGCACCCCGGAGACGATGTGCATGACATGGCTGTAGCGCTCGATGACGAGCAGATCATGGGTTTCCACTGTGCCGTATTGGGCCACCCGGCCGACATCATTGCGGCCCAGATCAACCAGCATCAGGTGCTCGGCCCGTTCCTTGGGGTCGGCAAGCAGCTCGCGCTCCAGGGCAAGATCCTCCTCCCTGGTTTTACCCCGCGGCCTGGTCCCGGCAATGGGCCGCACCTCGATCTTCCCCTCCTCAAGGCGCACCAGAATCTCCGGCGACGAGCCGATCTGGATATTGCGCCCCAACTTGAGATAAAACAGATAGGGACTCGGGTTGATATGGCGGAGGGCGCGGTAGAGCATGAACGGCGGCAAGAAGGTCCTGCTGTGAAAACGCTGGGAGAGCACGACCTGGATGATGTCGCCGGCCATGATGTATTCCTTGGCGCGGTTCACCATAACCCGGAAGGCATCCTCGCTCATATTCGACTGAAACTGGTGCTGGTGTCCGCTCCGGTCGCCATCCACCACGTCATAGGGCAACGGGCGGCGGCGCAGCCGGATGATCAGTGCGTCGATCTGCCGACAGGCCCTGGCATACTGCTCCTCCAGCCCCTGCCCCTCTTCCAGGGCAACGCAGTTGACCACGGTCAGGGTCTGTTTCAGGTTGTCATAGATGAGCACCATGCGGGGCACCATGAACGAGCTGTCCGGGAAGCGCTCCAGGGGCGGATTGATCTCCGGCAACTTTTCCATGAAACGCACCATGTCGTAGCCGAGATAGCCCACTGCGCCCCCGAAGAACCGGGGCAGAAAATCGCTTTCCCGGCAGGCCTGGAAGGCCGACAGAGTCTCCTTGAGGATGGCCAGGGGGTCGCCGGTCCGCTCTTCCACCCGGCCGTCGCGACGGATGACAACATTCTCTCCCCGGCTCTCAAAGGTAAGCAGCGGATCAAGGCCGATGAAGGAATAGCGTCCCCACTTTTCGCCGCCTTCCAGACTTTCCAGCAGAAAGGCATGGGAATCGTCACCCGCCAGCTTGGCAAAAACCGTCAGCGGCGTATCCAGGTCAGCGACGATCTCCCGGCAGACGGGAAGGAGCCGGGCCTGGGCCGCCAGTTTCACAAAATCATCCAACGCCGGTTTGTGCATGATACAATCAAACCTCCCGGGCCAGGGCGGACAACCGCCCTGCGGTCAAAAAAAAAGCCATGGGAACCGCACGGGCGCCCATGGCATATTTCTTCACTGCTGAAAAAGTCGATACGAATTCGGCTCGGTCATTGTACACAACTCCCGCGCGAGCAGGATATCGACAACCCCTCAGGCAGCGGAATCGATACCGGCGAGAAAGCTGTTGACCCTTCTGGTCAGACGCGAAACCTTCCGCGATGCGTTCTGTTTATGGAGTGTTCCCTTTGTCGCGGCCTTCTGGATGACCGGGATGGCAGCCTGCAAGGCAGCCTTTACCTGGTCGGCCGACTGCGCGGCAATGGCGTCATCCACCGCCCGAATGGCGGTTTTCACCATGCTGCGGTTTGCCCTGTTACGCGCCCGGCGCAGAAGACTCTGCCGGTTTCTTTTGATTGCGGATTTATGATTAGCCAAAATAGTTCTCCTCTTGTTGCAAAGACCTGAAAAACAAACTGCCTGCTCCCGCACGGAAACAGGACAAAACGTTTATAACGGAAAAAAATTTATATAAATGATCTCAACCTGGATGTCAAGCATCAACATCGACTTTCTTTTTTTTCCAAAAAAGACCGGAAACTCCTTTCAGCTCTCGCATAATCCGTTAATATCATATATGATTTAAAGAGGCGACGGGCTGAGCCGGGCAAGCCGCCCCTGTGGCGACCTGTCATGCAGCCGGGATGCCCCGGTTGCACCAGCGCTCCTTTACAATTATACCGCACATGCAATCACCCGCAGCGGCACATCAGCCCCGCTGCCAGGCCAGGGAGGAACCCCACCGACAGATGCTTGAAGCACTCGCCTCACTCCGCTGGCAGGATGTCGTCGATATCCTGCTCGTTTCCTACATTATCTACCGCATCATCCTGATAATCAAGGGAACGCGGGCCGCCCAGATGCTGATCGGCATCGGCGTGCTGATCGTCGTCTATTTCGGCGCCCGCGAGCTGGAACTCATGACCCTCTACTGGCTGCTCGGCACCTTCCTCAGCTCCATCTTTCTCATCATTATCATCGTCTTCCAGCGCGACATCCGCCGCGCCCTGACCCAGGTGGGCCAGACCCCCTTCGGCAAGATGACGGAAGAAACCGTCCAGTCCATCGATGAAATCGTCCATGCCGCCAAATATCTCTCCGACCGCAAAACCGGCGCGTTGATCGTCATTGAACGGGAGACCGGCCTGAAAGACTACATCGAATCCTCCCACATCATCGATGCCCGTTTGTCGATGGAACTGCTCGTCAGCCTGTTTCACACCTCCTCCCCCCTGCATGACGGCGCGGTCATTGTCCATAAAAACAGAATTCTCACCGCCTGTTCGGTGCTGCCCCTGACCAAAAATCCATATATCAGCAAGAAACTGGGCACCCGCCACCGGGCCGCCATCGGCATCTCCGAAGAAACCGATGCCGTGGTGGTGGTGGTCTCCGAGGAGACCCGCCAGATCTCTCTTGTCCTGCACGGCGGCATCACCAGCGGACTTGACATTCCATCCCTGCGCAACCGACTGGAGGCCATTCTCACCCCGAAGGAATTCGACACGACCAAATGGAAAACCTGGCTACAAAGAAAATAAAAAAATGGTTCGACCGGCCCTGGCCGAAAAACTGGGTATTGAAACTCATCTCCTTTTTTTTCGCCCTGTTTCTCTGGTATTTTGTCGTGGGTGAAGACAAGGTGGACAAAACCATCAACATTCCGGTGGAGATTCTTAACATGCCGGCCAATCTAACCATCTCCAACCAGTTCAAAAACGAGTTGGAGATCACCGTCACCGGCCCGCGCGGCCTGATCCGCAATCTCGACCAACAGCACATCTACCGGCCCATCGATCTCTCTCGGGCCGAGCCCGGCACCCGGGTCTTCCAGAACACCGAAGATTCCATCTCTCTGCCCCGCGGAGTGCGGCTGCTGCGGGTCAAGCCGACCGACATCATTCTCCAGCTCGACATGCTGGTGAAAAAAAATATCCCAATCCAGGCGGTGAGCAGCGGGGAGCCGCCCGCCGGCTTCACGCTGGTCTCCATCAGCACCGACCCGCCGACCCTGCCGGTGACCGGACCGCAGATCCTCGTCGAACAGCATGACGCCATCTCCACCGCCCCCATCGACGTTTCCCGTCTGACCGCATCCACCACCAGACCGGTCGCCCTGGAGCTGCCGCCGGCCATCAGCGATCTGGTTGGCAATCCGGTTGTCAATGCAACCATTGTCATCAAAGAAAAAAAAGAGGAAAAAACAATCAAGGGCATCCCGGTGCGCCTGCTGCTCTCCGGCAGGAAAATCTCAACCCTCACTCCGGAAACGGTCACCGTCACCGCCCGCATCCCCTACACCACGGTCCGGGAAACCAAAGACCTCAAGACCCTGTTCCGCGCCCGCATCATCGGCGTCGATCTCGCCGTTGGCAAACATACCCTGCCGGTGGAGATCATCCCGGCCGAGGACGTGGAAATCGTCACCGTCTCCCCCGATACCGTGACCGCTGATATCAGGGATGAAGAAGGCGGCGGAGAATAAGACCGGCACCTTCTTCAATAAACCAGCAGAATACATGTGGCGCCGAAGCACCTTCCGGCGCCATTCCCTTTTCGCGATTTAAGGAGAAGACAATGAGAAGACTCTTCGGCACCGACGGGGTGCGCGGGGTGGCCAACACCTATCCGATGACCACCGAGATCGCCATGCAGATCGGCCGCGGCATCGCCTTTCAGGTTAAGGATGCCAAACACGGCCACCGCATCGTCATCGGCAAGGACACCCGGCTGTCCTGCTACATGCTGGAAAATGCCCTGGCCGCCGGCATCTGCTCCATGGGCGTTGATGTCCTGCTCTGCGGGCCCTTGCCCACTCCGGGCATCGCCTTTATCACCACCAGCATGCGGGCCGATGCCGGGGTGGTCATCTCCGCCTCCCACAACCCCTTTCAGGACAACGGCATCAAAATCTTCTCCGGCGACGGCTTCAAGCTGCCGGACGAGCGGGAGGCGGACATCGAGGACCTCATCTTCTCCCAGAAGATGGCGGCCCTGCGGCCGGTGGCGGACGAGGTGGGCAAGGCGGCCCGCATCGAGGACGCCCGGGGCCGCTACATCGTCTTTCTCAAGAACACCTTTCCCCGTTCCTATACCCTGGACGGCTTCCACATCGTCCTTGACTGCGCCAACGGCGCCACCTACGGGGTCGCGCCTCACGTCTTCGAGGAACTGGGCGCCAGGGTGACCAAGATCGGGGTGGAACCGGACGGCAAGAATATCAACCACGAGTGCGGCGCCCTCCACCCGCGACTGATGGCCGACCAGGTAAAAAAGCTCGGCGCCGACATGGGCATCGCCCTGGACGGCGACGGCGACCGGGTCATCGTTGCCGACGAAAAGGGCAAGATCGTTGACGGCGACCATATCATGGCCATCTGCGCCGCCGATCTGCTTTCCCGCAAGAAGCTCAAAAAAAAGACCCTGGTAGCCACCGTCATGAGCAACATGGGGCTGGAATTGGCCATGGAAAAGATGGGCGGCCGGCTGGTGCGCGCCCAGGTCGGCGACCGCTATGTGGTGGAAATGATGCGCCAGCACAACTACTCCTTCGGCGGCGAGCAGTCCGGCCATCTGATCTTCCTCGAACACAACACCACCGGCGACGGCATCCTGGCTGCCCTGCAACTGCTGGCCATCATGATCAAACGACGCAGACCCCTTTCCGAGCTGACCTCGATCATGGAAACCTTTCCCCAGGTGCTGAAGAATGTGCGGACCGCCAAGCGGCTCGACCTCGACCTCGTGCCCGGCTTCAACGAAGCAAAGGCAGCGATGGAGCGCAAGCTGGGCAACGACGGCCGCATCCTCGTCCGCCTTTCCGGCACCGAGCCGGTGGTCCGGGTCATGCTGGAGGGCAAGGAGATGGACACTATCGACGCCATGGCAGATGAATTGTGTGCGCTGATCCGCAAGGCGGATGGGTGAGAAGTTTGATTGGCCTGATTGGTCCGATTGGTCCGACTGGTCTGATTGGTCCGATTGGTCGGGCGATCTTACCAACAAGACCAATAAGACCAGTAAGACCAGTAAGACCAAAAATATGAAACTCCGCCTCGACAAGCTCCTGCTCATCCGCAATCTCGCCGACAGCCGCCAGAAGGCCCAGGCCCTGATCGGCGCCGGCCAGGTACTGGTCAACGGCCAGGTGGCGGACAAGGCGGGAACCATGATCGCGACGGAGGCGGTCATCGAGGTCAGGCAACGCTGCCCCTACGTCAGCCGGGGCGGCCTGAAGCTGGCCAAGGCACTGGAGACCTTCACCATTGACCCGACCGGGCTGATCTGCGCCGATATCGGCGCCTCCACCGGCGGCTTCACCGACTGCCTGCTCCAGGCCGGCGCGGCCAAGGTCTACGCCGTTGATGTCGGCTACGGCCAACTTGACTGGAAACTGCGGCAGGACGGTCGGGTGGTGGTGATGGAGCGGACCAACGCCCGTCACCTGCAGGCCGGCGACATCCCCGAACCGCTCCACCTGGCCGTCATCGACGCAAGCTTCATCTCGCTGAAACTGCTCGTACCACCGCTCCTGCCGCTGTTTTGTCCCCATCCTGCCGCGATCATCGCCCTCATCAAACCGCAGTTCGAGGTGGGCCGCGGCCGGCTGGGCAAGGGCGGCATTGTCCGGGACAGCAGTCTGCACGATGAGGTGGTCGCCGAGATCGGCACCTTTGCCGGCACCCTCGGCCTGGTCTCCTTCGGGGTGATCGAATCGCCGCTGCTCGGGGCCAAGGGCAACCGCGAATTTCTCATACACCTCCGTGGCGGATAAAATCGAAGCCTATTCATCGGTTCGATTTGACTTGCCGGCCGGTTAATGCTAATCTATTGCCCATTGCTCTTCCGGTCACGCTTGCCGGAACGGGAGGTGTGAATCATTTTTTGTTTTGTGGAGATTGACCCGATGAAAAAAACATTATCCGTCCTATCCCGCCGTTTTGCCGCCGGTCTCGGCTTTTCCCTGCTCTCCCTTTTCTTCACCGTATCGGTATTCGCCGCCGAATATGTCAGTGTCATCAAGGACGGCGTCAATATCCGTTCCGGCCCGGGCACCGATAGCGAGGTGCACTGGGAGGTTTTTAAGGATTTTCCCCTCAAGGTCGTGCAGCGCAAAGACCAGTGGGCGAAAATCGAGGACTTTGAAGGCGACGGCGGCTGGATCCATGCATCGCTGGTCAGCGACAAGAAGACCGTCATCGTCAAGGTGAAAAAGGCCAACATCAGGGTCGGTCCCGGGGAAAATTACGAAATCGTTGCCTCCGCTCTCTACGGCGTCGTCTTTAATCAGGGGAAAACCCAGGGTGACTGGGTTGAGATCAGCCATGCCGACGGCACCAAGGGCTGGGTTCACAAATCGCTGATCTGGCCGTAAGCGACCTTCTCTTCCCCTTGCCCTCCGCTCCGAGTGCCGCCACCGGGTCGGCACTCGGCCTCCTTCTCTTCCCCATCCGTCCTTTTTGTCAGCCACCCCTGTACCACAATGTGCACAACAGTCTTGACAGTGTCATTCTTCCTGCGTTATCAGAACAGACATCGCCGTCGGTGCGTTGGCGAAAACGTTTTTCGGGATGGTGCAGGCGGCCGCCCAGCCCTAATACATAAGCGAAGGGCACCATGACCTCGACGAGCACATCGCCGCTGCCTGGCCGCTGTTCGTCACACAATTGTCCGATAAATCAAGGAGGCACTGAGAATGACAGTAACGCCAGATCCGGGCGGCAGAGGATCGCACGAATCGCTTCCGGAAAAATTTGCCATTTCCGAAGAAGACATCTATGCCGCGATGAAGGAAATTCCCGGCTATCTCGACATCACTCCCGGTGATTTCCGAGAACTCTACGCCCATTCCTATCGCCATGCCCTGGAGCGACTCACCAATTCGACGCGGACCGCCGACATCATGACACACGAGGTGGTTACCGTCGAGCTGACCACGCCGCTTTACGAGGTGGCCAAACGGATGGCAACAAAAGGCATTTCCGGGGTGCCGGTGCTGGACCGCAGTCAGCGGCTCGCGGGGATGATCTCGGAACGGGATTTTCTCCGTCACATGGGGGCAGAACAGGCATCCTTCATGGCCGTCATCGCCGCCTGCCTGGTGGGCAAGGGATGCGCGGCCCTGGGCATTCGCAAGGGAGTGGCGGCTGATATCATGACCAGTCCGGCTCGCTCCATCGGCCCGACAGCCACCCTGGCCGAGGCAGCGGCCACCCTGACTGACAATAAAATCAACCGCCTGCCGGTCCTCGATGAAGGGGGCAGACTGCTCGGCATTCTGACCCGGACCGATCTGATGCGGGCCCATGTGCTGGCTCCGGCTCCTGCCGAACAGGAAAAATCAGACAAGAAGGAGGCGTCATGCGCTACTTCGACAAGATGAAGGGCTCCACCACCAGCCCCCCCGGCCCCGGCGCGCGGGAAATCGCCTGGTCGTGGCTCGGCGCCTTCCTCGGTATCGCCGCGGTGGCGCTTGCTCATTACCAGATCCTGGCCGAACGTGACCTTCTCCTCATCATCGGCAGCTTCGGCGCCTCGGCGGTGCTGATCTACGGAGCGATCAAAAGCCCGCTGGCCCAGCCCCGCAACCTTATCGGCGGCCATGTCCTCTCCGCCGTTATCGGTGTTTTCTGCTTTCAGACCTTCCAGGGCGAGACCTGGCTCGCCGCCTCCCTGGCCGTGGCCACCGCCATCGCCGTCATGCATGCCACCCGCACCCTCCATCCACCCGGCGGCGCCACCGCCCTCATCGCCGTCATCGGCGGCGACCAGGTGCACAGGCTAGGCTACCTCTATGTCCTCATGCCGGTGGCCCTGGGGGCGTTCATCATGCTCGTTGTCGCCCTGCTGATCAACAACATCCCCAAAACGAGAAAATATCCGGAATTCTGGTTGTAAAGACGGGCCGCCAGCAGATTGCCAGTGCTGCCGGCCGGGCGGGGCCGCCCTTGTCCCGCATTTCAGGCGATGACGCGACCCTCGCCGGCCTCCTCGTGGGTGACGCCGTCGCGGATGTGATAAATGCGCCGGAAGGTGGGGATGATCTTTTCATCATGGGTGACGACGATAACCGCGGTGGCGAACTGCCGGGCCATCTCATTTAAGATGCTGATCACGGTGAGGGCCCGCACCGAATCGAGCGGCGCGGTGGGCTCGTCGGCCAGGATCACCGGCGGCCGGTTGACCAGGCCGCGGGCAATGGCGACCCGTTGCTGCTCGCCGCCGGAAAGCTGGGCGGGCATGGCAGCGGCCCGGTGCTGGACGTCGAGGGCAACGAGCAGATCAAGCGCCCGCCGCCGCGCCTCGTCATTGGCAACCCCGGCCAGCATCGGCAGCAGGGCGACGTTGTCGGTGACATCGAGAAAGGGAATGAGATAGGGGGCCTGAAAGACAAAACCGATCTTGTCGCGCCGCAGGGCGCGCAGATCGCGGACCCGCCAGCCGTTGTCAAAGATCACCTCATCACCGAGGACCATCCGGCCGGCGGTGGGGTCGAGCACCGCGCCGAGACACTTGAGCAGGGTGGATTTTCCCGAACCGGAAGGACCGATCAGCCCCACCACCTCGCCGGGCGCCACCACCATGTCCACCTGTTTCAGGGCGTCCACCGCGGTATCGCCGACGCCGAAGCGTTTTTTCATCCCCTCGATGCGAATGCCCGCCTTGCTCATCTCACCCTCCTATGGCCTCGGCCGGATCAACCTTCAGCGCCATGCGAATGGCGACAAGGCTCGCCAGCACGCAGATCACCAGCACGGCAAAAAAACCGGCCACCGAATCGTGCGGCATCAGCAGCACATATTTGGGGAAATAGGGAGCCGCGAAGGTGGTGCTGATCTTGCCCACGACAAAACCGATCATGCCGAGCACCACCGACTGCTGCATGATCATGGCGGCAATGGTGCGGTTGCGGGTGCCGATCAGCTTCAGCACCGCGATTTCCCTGATCTTGTCCATGGTCAGCGTGTAGATGATGAAGGCGACGATGGCGGCGCTGACCACGGCGAGGATGACCAGAAACATGCCGATCTGCCGGGCCGAGGTGGCGATCAGTTTGCCGACCAGGATCTTTTCCATCTGCGGCCGGGTATAGGCGGTCAGCCGCTTCCAGCGACCGATGGCCTTGGCCGCCTCCGCCGCCTCCTGCCCCGGATGCAGCCGCACCAGCACGGCGTTGACCGTCTGGCTGGCCTCCTGGGCGGCATTGACGGCATCGGTCAGACCGGGCACACCGGGCCGGTTGAAGGCGGGATTGGCCTCGGTGCGCTGGCGATTCTGGCGGATGGTGTCGTTATCCTTGAGAAACTGCGCCTCCTGGGCGTCCTTGAGGGGAATGAAGACCATGGGATCACCGCTCGATGAGACCATCCGCCGGGTCAACCCGACGACGGTGTAGTGATTACGGCGGATGGTCAGCTGATCGCCGAGGCCAAAACCGGTGGCGATATCGGCGACTGCCTCGTAATGGCTGCGGGTAATCTGCCGACCGGCCACCAGATAAGGGGGCCAGCCCGGGGTGGCCGGCGCGCCGGGCATGATGCCCACCACCATGGCCCGCACGTCCTGATCGCCCCGCCGCACCTGCATGGTGAGATAGGTGACGTTGGCGGCCTCGGCAATGCCCGGCATGGCGCGAATGCCGCGATAAAGATCGGCATGGATGGCCGAGGGTTCCGCATAGGGGCCCAGGGTGTCCTGCTGCACCACCCAGAGATCGGCGCCGCTGTTGTCGAGCAGCACCCTGGCGTCGTCCACCATGCCCCGGTACACCCCGGCCATGGTCAGGGTGACGCCGATCAACAGCCCCAGCCCGATGCCGGTGAAGACGAACTTGCCCCAGGAATGGAGGATGTCGCGACCGGCCAGGCTGATCATCGGCTCTCTCCGACGAGGCCCTCGACAACCCGGATGCGACTGCGGGAAGAGAGCGCCCTTTCACTGTAAAGCACCACCTGATCACCGGCGGCAAGACCAGCGAGGACCTGCACCCGACCGTCGAGATCGGTCATCCCGATGGTGACCGGCGTGAAACGGAGATCATCGCCAACGACCTTCCAGACCCCGCGACGGCCGGCCTCGCTCAGCACCGCGGCATTGGGAATGACCGGCGCGGCCGGCAGATCGGGCAGAGATACGGTGACCTCGGCCAGTTCGCCCAGCGGCGGCAACGGGTCGGGCAGATCGGCAAAGACGACCTTGGCCAGCATCTCCTCGGTCACCGCGTCGGCCAGGGGCTCCACCCGCAGGAGCCGACCAGCGAGCGCCTCGTCCGAACGGGAACGCAGGATAATCTCGGCGGCACGGTCAGGGGCCAACCCCCGGGCCTGCATCTGGTCAAAACGGACATTGACCCACAGGCTGGCCGGATCGATGCACTGCACCACGGTCTGCCCCGCCACCACCGTGCTGCCCGGCTCGACCTCGCGGGCCGCCACCAGACAGGCAACCGGGGCAAGCAGCCGCAGATCGCGACGCTGGGCCGCCAGGGCCTGTTGCTCGGCGACAAGGCGGGCCACCTCCTGCCTGGCCGCGGCCCGGCCCGCCTCGGCCAGCCGCAGTTCATGCCGCCGGGCCGCGGCCAGCTCCTCGCTCACCGATTGTACCTGCAAGAGAAGTTCATAACGGTTTGCCTCCCGCCGGGCATGATTTTCGCGGGCCTCGGCCTCAACAAGCTGGGCGCGGGCCCGTTCCAGGGCCGCCTCCTGGGCCCGGATCCGTTCATCGAGATCCACCGGCTCCATCTCGCCAAGCACCTGGCCGGCCGCCGCCCGGTCGCCCACCTGGACATCAAGGCGCATGAGCCGGCCGGCCATTGTCGGACCGATCCGGTAGGTATAACGGGCCTCAACCGTACCGATGCCGAACAGGGCGGGCGCGAGGGCCTGCTTTTCCACGGTGGCCAGGGTGACCGCCACCGGCGCGAGCGGACCGGAGCGGATGGCGACAAAGACAAAGAGGATAAGCAGGGGAATGAGAACAGCGAGCAGGGCCAGGGTGCGTCGTTGGCTGGTCGGGGTTGTCATTGCGCCCTCCGGATGCCGCGGCGATAAATGGCAAAAACGCCTGGGGCCTCGCGACGGATGCGGCCGACATCGCCGGCCAGCAATGCCTGCATGACCAGCCCCTGAATGGTGCCGATAAACAGGGTGACGGCGGCCTCCGTGTCCAGTTCGGCATCAAGATCACCGCACTGCTTGCCCCGGTCAACCACCTCTTTGAGACGCTCGCCATAGCAGCGAATGAGCCCTTGCGCCACCCGCCGGGGCGCCGACTCGCCGGTGCGTTGCAGTTCTCCGAACAGGATGCGGGGAATGCCGGGATACTCCGCGACAAAATCCACATGGGCCATGAACATCCCTTCCAGGGCGGCAAGCGGCGTTGCCGCTTGCGAAACCGCCCTGTCGACCCGCGCCAGCAGTCGCTGGGCGACCCACTCCATCACCGCCTGCAAAATGGCATCCTTATTGGCAAAATGGCGGAACAGCGCCCCTTGAGTCAGCCCCATCCGCCCGGCGATCGCCGCGGTGGTGATCTCGCTCGGGTTGCGCTCCCCGGCCAGCTCGATCACCGCCGCCACCGTCACCTCCCGCCGCTCCTCCGCCGAAAGATACCTGCCTGTTGCTTCCATATGCCCCCCTGCGAATAAAGATAGTAATCAATTACTATCTTTATTCGCAGGGGGGCTATTTTGTCAACCACTTTCGACCACCACATATCATGCCGGCGAATCAGTCATTTTCCCGAAGGAAAGCGGGCAGCGCACCGTGTGGCCGGCCTTGTTGCGGAAGAGAAGATAGCCGTGGCGCAGGGCAAAGTGCAGGAGATCCCGGGTAATCTCGACATCGCGGCGGCAGTATTCAATGATCTTGGCGAACTCGCCCTCTTTATACCATTGCAGGGCCAGCAGGCCGCTGCCGCCCTTGCGCACCCCGAGGGTCTGTTCCGCCAGGGCCTCCAGGCTGAGCCGGTAGCCGAGCCGTTTTTTCACCTCCACCAGGAGGTCAAGGGAGGGCAGGCTGCTCAGCGGAAAATCGGTGTAGGCGGATAGCACCTGATAATCAAAACGGGTCGTGTTGAAGCCGACCACCAGCTCAAGCCGGCGCAGGTGGGCGATCAACCCCTCCACCTCTGCCTCGGCGTAGACGGCATAGTCATCGCTTTCGCCGTCATAGACCACCGCAAAACTGATCCCCATCCGCTCGGCCCGGTGCCAGCCGCCCACCTCCGCCGCCGACCGTTTGGTCTCCACGTCAAAGACGCCGTAGCGCCGGGGCAGGACAAAGGCAGATCTTACAGATCGCCCGGGCTTTTCCGGCGCGACAACGGCGGACCGCTGTCCATCGACCTCCCCCTCCCTGGCCAGCAGGCCGTCCAGCACCGCCAGGGCCGCCGCCTTGTCGATCGGCCTGTTGCCGGAGCCGCACTTGGGCGAATGGACGCAGCTCGGGCAGCCCGTTTCGCAGCCACAGTCGCCAATGGTCTTGCGGCTTGCCTCCAGCAGTTCGCGGATCCGGCGAAAAACCTGACGAGCCAGGCCGACGCCGCCGGCATGACCGTCATAGATGAAGATGGCCGGCGCGCCCAGCTGCGGATGGAAGGGATAGGAGATACCGCCCACATCATTGCGGTCGCAGAGCACCAGCAGGGGGAAGACGCCGATGGCGGCATGCTCCACCGCGTGGATGCCGCCCATGAAGTGCATCTGCCGCCCTTCCAGCTCCCGTTGCAGGGCAAGCGGCACCTCGAACCAGAGTCCTTCGGTTTCAAAAATCCGGGGCGGCAGATCAAGGACGCCGGTGCCGATGGTCTGCTGGCCGCGGATCCGTTTCCGCACGAAACCGGACACCTGATCGGTGACCCGCAGCCGACCGCTGGCAGCCCGGATCGCGCCGATGCGCACCGTCTCCTCCACCGCGAGGATCTCCGTCTCCTTGTTCGCCATGGCGCGGGTGAAATAATTGACCCGGGCCGGTCGGACCCGCACCAGACGGGCATCGAGGTCGAGCTGTTCGACGATCCAGGTCTCCCCCATGTGTAGATAGACGGCGCCGGGGTGACATTCCCGGAAACAGCGGTGTTCGTCGATTTCGCCAAGCAAGCTGTCGTCCTCGCCTTTTCTGATCGCGTACTGGCGACCGCCGCCGCGCAGATCGACCTCCCGCTGGGGATAGCGGCGATTGGTGTGCCAGGTAACCCCGCCGGCGTCAAGGAGGAGATCCCCGTCGCCGGCAAGATCCTCCACCCCCTCCCGGCACCAGGACGGGGCAAGGAGCGGTTCGTCGCGATTCAGGGGAATCTCGGCCGCGGCGCAAATCAGGTGCCGCCGCATGATGACCTGATTGGCGGGGTTCAGCACCGCGTCCTCCACCGGCCGCTCGAAAAAATCGCGGGGATGGCGGAGAAAGTACTGATCGAGGGCATCCTCCTGGGCAAGCAGGATGACGAGTGAATCATTCTGGCGCCGCCCTACCCGGCCGCCCCGCTGCCGGGTGGACATGATGGAGCCGGGATAGCCGACCAGGATGCAGATGTCGAGATTGCCGATGTCGATGCCGAGTTCAAGGGCGCTGGTGGAGACGACGCCGAGCAGATCGCCGCTGGCCAGCCCGGCCTCGATCTGGCGCCGGTCCTCCGGCAGGAAGCCGGCCCGATAGGCGGCAAGCTTGCCCGCGAGCGGCCCGAGACGGGAAGAGGTCCAGCTCGCCACCAGCTCGGTCAGTTTGCGGGACTGGGTATAGACAATGGCCCGCAGGCCCCGTTTCAGGGCCGCCTCCAGCATCTGGCTGGCGGTGGCGGCCGCCCCTTCCAGGGGGTCAAAGAGAATAAAGTGCTGCTCCCCCCGGGCCGCGCCGCTGCCGACAACAAGGGTCACCGGCCGGCCGATCAGTTCCCGGCCTAGACTTTCCGGGTTGCCGATGGTGGCGGAAAAGAGGAGAAAGCGTGGGTCGGCGCCATGCAGGCGGCAAACCCGCTGCAAACGCCGGATGACCCAGGCGACATGGCTGCCGAACACACCGCGGTAGGTGTGCGCCTCATCGATGACGACATAGCGGAGATTGGCCCAGAACGACGACCAGCCGCCGTGATGGGGCAACAGGGAGAGGTGCAGCATGTCCGGGTTGGAGATGAGAATGTCGGGCGGATTGTCCCGCAGCCGGCGGCGCCGGTGGCTGCTGGTGTCGCCGTCGAGGATGGCGGCGCTCACCGTTTTCCCTTCAAGGGCCATGCCCCGGACCAGCTCGTCGATGCCGCGCAGCTGATCCTGGGCCAGGGCCTTCAGTGGAAAGAGGTAGAGGGCGGTGCCGGCCGGCCCGGCCAGGAACGTCTCACAGACCGGTAGATTGAAGATCAGGCTCTTGCCGCTCGCCGTCGGGGTGGCGACGATGATGTCCCGGCCCCGCCGGATCGCCTCAATGGCCTCGGCCTGATGGCAATAAAGCGAAGAGACGCCGAGCTCGGTCAGGGCGCGCTGGAGCGGGGCCGGCAGCGGCGGCGAGAGCTCGCCGTAACAGGCCGGGGAGCCGGCGATCCGTTCGTGGTGAACCACCTGCGGCCCGAAGCGCGGGGATGCGGTAAGCGCGGTAATGTAATCGAGGACCGTGGCTGGTCGGGGCTGTGTCATTTCTTTCGAATCGAATGGTGATGAAATCGCAAAAGGTCCTTTTATTACCACTGAGAGTACAGAGCGCACAGAGATAACTAATTGTAATTAAAGATGTTTTCTCTGCGTTCTCAGTGCGCTCTGTGGTGAAAAAAGACTTTTTACGGGTTTGTCAATCATCAATGATGACGATTTCGGGAAAACAGCAAATCAACCAATGAGAGGGCGGAGCAGACAGAGATAACAGAGGCAGCATACCGACAATTTGGCCGGCTGTCTTCTCTCTTTTACCGGCAAAGCCATCGCTTGAAAGGCCGTTTCGCGCATTTCCCATTGAAAGGAAACGGGAAAAAGGCTAAATGAAAAAATTCACCATCAGCCATCGCACTCCGCTGCCAAGGGAGAGAAGACGACGATCATGACCACACCCACCACCATTGCCATCATCGGCCCCCGCGGCTCCCATGCCTGGCTGGCGGCCCGCTCCGTTGCCCCGGACGGCAACATCGCCTCCTATCCCCACAGCACCTTCGCAGTGGAGGCCTTCGCCGCCCGCCGGGCCGATTTTCTGCTCCTGCCGGTCTACAACAGCCGTATCGGCGGCATTGTCCGCTCCTTCCAGATCATGGAAAAGCTGAGCAGCAGCTACTGGATCGACAACATCGTCCTGCCCATCCACCTTTCGCTTGGCTCCCTGAACCGGGAAGCGGAGCTGAAGATCCTGCTCGGCACCAAGATGGTGCTGCGCCAGTGCGAGGACCATTTCGCCCGCATCTATCCCGATCTCTCCCTGCTCAGCGTCACCGACCTGGAAGAGGCGATTGCCGACATCAAACATAACAACCGGGTTGACTGGGGCGTCATCGAGGCGGAGAAACTGCTGCTCGACCAGGGCCTCATCATCCGGGAGCGGGAAATCGTCGCCCACAACAAAACCCGTTTCGCCCTGCTCGGCCATGAACCGGCCCCCCGCACCGGCTATGACGCCACCTCGCTCATCACCGTGCCCCTGAAAGACCGGGTCGGCATGCTCTACGACACCCTGGGGGAATTCACCCGGCGCGGCATCAACATCCTCGACATGCGGGCCGAATCCGACGCCCGCACCCAGAAACTGCAGATCTACATCGAGGCAGAGGGCCACCGGGACGACGCCCCGCTGGCCGCCGCCCTGGATAGCCTGGAACGGCAGGTCATCGGCGAGGCCGACTCCCTCAAGATCCTCGGCAGCTACCCGAGGGTGGACATGCGGGTCAAGCGGATCAAGACCTTCGGCTTCATCGGCACCGGCGACATGAGCAAATGGTTTGCCGACAAACTGGAACACGAGGGTTACAAAACCGTGCTCACCGGTCGCTCCACCCCGGTGCGGCCGGAGGCGATGATCCCGGAGGTCGATGTGGTGCTGATCTGCGTGCCGATCAGCAATACCCCGGAGACCATCGAACGATACGGCCATCTTCTCCGCGACGGCCAAGCCCTTATCCTGCTGGCAGGTGAGGCGGAAAAGACGCTCAACACCGCCCTGGCCCATACCAGCGAGGGGGTGGAACTGATGCTGGTCCACAACCTTTGGGGACCGGCGGCAGCCACCATGAAGGACAAGAACGCCTCGGTGGTCCGCACCCCGCGCAGCGGTCCGCTGTGCGGCGAATTCGAGGCCTTTCTTTACAAGCACGGGGCGGGCATCTGCCATGATACCCCGAACAGCCATGATCTGCTGATGGGCGTCGGCCAGAAACTGCCCACCACCATCTCGGTGGCCCTGGCCCGCGCCCTGGCCGACAACCAGATCAACACCAGCGACATTGCCAGCCACTCCACCCTCACCTCCCTGTACGGCATCCTCGCCATGTCGCGGGTCCATAACCAGAATGCCCGCACCTACGCGGAAATCATGGCCACCGGCGGCGACGGCCGGAAAATCGTCAGAAGTTTTGCCGAAAACCTGCTCAAACTCATCGACATGTCGGAGCAGGGAAAAATCAACGAGCTCTGCGCCTTTATCGAAAACAACAGAAACTACCTCAGCGACGACTTCCTGCGCGCCTCCATGAAACAGGCCCTGGCCGTGGACGAGGTGCTGGGGAAATTGGTCTGATTAGTCTCATTAGTCTCATTTAGTCCTGTTGGTCTGATTGGTCTAATCAGCCAGACCAACCAGACCAATCAGACCAATCAGACCAACCAGACCAATCAGACCAACCAGACCAATCAGACCAATCAGACCAACCAGACCAATCAGACCAATCAGACCAACCAGACCAACCAGACCAACCAGACCAACCAGACCAACCAGACCAACCAGACCAACCAGACCAACCGAACCGCCATGCCAAGCCTGCTGCACCTTGCCGCCCCTCCTCTGCTCGGAGCCATCATCGGCTACACCACCAACTATGTTGCCATCAAAATGCTTTTCCGGCCCCTGCGGGCCTGGAAAATCGCCGGCATCCGCCTGCCGATGACGCCGGGCGTCATCCCGGCAAAACGACACGAGCTGGCCCGCAACATCGGCGAGATGGTGGGTGATCATCTCCTTACCGGCCAGGACGTGAGCAGGGCCATTGCCGGTGCGCAATTCCGGCAGAAACTGCACGAGCTCATCGCCGAACGGATCGCCTCCCTGCTGCGCAAAGATCTCGGGCCAATCGCCACTATCATCCCGGCGCGGTTTCACTCCTACTTCAAGGCCGGGGTGAAGATCATCCGGCTGCGCTTTATCACCTCCATGCACAGCTATCTGGACAGCCCGGATTTTGCCCGCATCATCGACCGGGCCGCCACCACCCAACTCGACGCCATCATCAACAAGACCTTCAGCGCCCTCTTCCCCCGCGACAACCAGGACCATTTTTACCGGTTCCTCGAACAGACGGTGCATGAACTGCTGGCCAGCCCTGACACCAGAGAATGGATAGCCGCCGCCATCCGGGACAAAATCCATCTCACCCTGCGCGAGGGCCGCTCTCTGCATGATATCATCCCGCCCGAGATCAGCTGCCTGCTGCTCGACCGGCTGGAAGAGGAAACCCCAGCCCTGCTCGCCAGGGTCGCCGCCATGCTGGGCGAACCGGTCATGCGGGAAAAAATCGGCGACACCATTTGCCGCGCCGTGTCCGGACTCACCGCTTCCCTCGGCCCGCTTGCCGCCATGATGGCAAGCTTTGTCAGCGCGGAGACCATCCGCAGAAAGGTTGAGCAGTATCTGGCGGACAAGGGCGACGAGATCGGCGGCTGGCTGACGGACGAGGCCATTCGCCGGGAAACGGCGCGGATTCTCCGGCAGCGGGCGGAAAATTTTCTGCACCGCCCCCTTGCCGACCAGCTTGCCGGCATTGACCCGAAAAAAATCGACACCATCTCCCGCCAGTTCGGCGAACAGATCAGTCTGCTCCTGGCCCGGCCGTCCACCGCCGCGTCCGTTGCCGATCTCCTGCGCAGTGTGCTGGATTCCCAGGCGCAACGACCGCTGGCGGCAATCATCGGCGACCTCTTCGGCCCCACTGCACTGGACCGCGGCCGACGCTGGACCGCGGCGGAGATCACCGCCCTCTTCCGTTCCAGCAAAATCAAGCAGATTCTCAACGATCTGGTGGTCGAGCTGCTGGAAAAAAAACTACTGGCCAAACCCATCGGCCGGCCGGCCGACCTCCTGCCCCGGAAGGTACAACTCTCCTTTGCCGACTATATCGAGCAACAGGTGGCCGATATCCTCGTCCGGGAGGTTCCACTGCTGGTCGATTCCCTTGACATCAAAAAGATCGTCACCCGCAAGGTCGATTCCCTCGACCTGTTGCGGCTCGAAGGACTGCTGATGAGCATCATGCAGGAACAGTTCAAGTACATCAATCTCTTCGGCGCTCTCCTCGGTTTTCTGATCGGACTCGCCAATCTCCTGTTGCTGGTCCGATAGCGCAAACCGGGAACGAATCTTTTTCTTTTTTTCGGAACCTTTTTCCGCCGGGGTTATCTAATCTGTTAAGCAACAGCAAAAAAACGCTGTTACCTCATTTTTCTCTCCTTTCTTCTTTTCTGTACCCCTTCCGGCAACGGAAGGAGCAAAGCCGGCGCCCCTCCCAGCGCCGGCTTTGCTTTTTTCCCCGGCCCGACAA
Source organism: Thermodesulfobacteriota bacterium (assembly GCA_049323655.1). GTDB lineage: Bacteria > Desulfobacterota > Desulfobulbia > Desulfobulbales > SURF-16 > DB1. The sequence goes on from JBMONO010000022.1 coordinate 39,241, forward strand.
ATGATGCCCCCCGCAAGCCATGGCGAACGGGAATGCCAGAACAATGAGTTGCCAGACGCGGTCCCACGGAATCACAACTTTTTAGATTTCGGCAAAAATCAAATCAGACAAACCCGTAAAAAATCTTTTTCACCACAGAGTGCGCTGAGAGCGCAGAGAAAAATCTTTAATTACAACAATTTATTTCTTGGATCTCTGCGGGATCCATGGTTAATTTTCAGTTTTACGAGACCATCAAATCAATACCGCCCCCCCCCCCGCAATCGCCGATAAACAAAGAGAAAAACTCCACATCATTTTTTTTGGAACTTTCCTCCCCCTCCCGCGTCTTATCTTTTAAAAGGCACTGAAAAATCCAGACACCTTTTTCACTCTTCTTCTTTTTCTCTCCTTCGTTGCAAAAACACAAAAACCGGCGCCCCCAACGCCGGTTTTTGTGTTGGTGCTTCCTGCACCGCGCTTTTCCTCTGCCGACCGCCCATTTTCTTTTTTCCCTGTCTTCCCGATAAAAAATGTGTATAATGGGAAATTTTCCACCAAAAAGACAACCCATTGAAACCATTCTCACCCATCAAATAGGAGAAAACAGACATGAAACTCATTCTTCTCGGCGCCCCCGGCGCCGGCAAAGGCACTGTGGCTAAAATGCTGACCAAAATCGACGGCTCCGTCCAGATCTCCACCGGTGACATCCTGCGCGGCGCCGTCCAGGCCGGCACCGAACTCGGCAAGGAGGCGGAAGGCTACATGAAGCGCGGCGACCTCGTCCCCGACGCCCTGATCATGGGCATCATGGAAAAACGGCTGCAGGAACCGGACTGTCAGAAGGGCTTTCTGCTCGACGGTTTCCCCCGCACCATTCCTCAGGCCGAGGCATTGAAGGAGCTGCTGGCCAAACTGGGCATCAAGCTGGACATGGTGGTTGCCATCGACGTGCCCCGCGACGTCATCTTCGACCGACTCTGCACCCGCCGCACCTGCGAAAACGCCAAGTGCCAGGCGATCTACAACGTTAAGAGCAATCCCCCAAAAAAGGAAGGGATCTGCGACAAATGCGGCGCCGCCGTCATCCAGCGGGCGGATGAGACCCAGGAGGCCATCGCCCACCGGCTCGACACCTACAACGAGAAAACCGCTCCGCTGGCCGGCTTTTACGAAAAGGAAGGGATGCTGAAAACCATCACCGGCACCTCCAGCGACGTGGTGGTGGACGGCATCAAAAAAGCGCTGGGTATCTGATGGCGGAGAGGTCGCTGACCATTATCGGCGGTGGGCTGGCCGGTTGCGAGGCAGCCTGGCAGGCGGCCAGCCGCGGCTGCCGGGTAACGCTCTGGGACATGAAACCGCAGCGATTCAGCCCGGCCCACTCTTCCCCCGACCTGGCGGAACTGGTCTGCAGCAACTCCTTCCGCTCCGACGATCCCTTTTCCGCCGTCGGCCTGCTGAAGGAGGAGATGCGGCGGCTCGACTCGCTGATCATGGCGGCCGCCGCTGCGACCCAGGTACCGGCCGGCAAGGCCCTGGCCGTTGACCGGAGCCGTTTTGCCGCCTTGATCACCGAACGACTCGCCGCCCATCCGGCCATCGACATTCGCCGGGAGGAAATCACCCTGCTGCCCGCTCCGACCGGGGACAGACTGACCATCCTCGCCACCGGACCGCTGACCTCGGACCCCCTGGCCGCCTCTCTGCAAGAGATTACCGGCGACCACCTGGCCTTTTACGACGCCATTGCCCCCATCGTTGTCGCCGACTCCCTCGACCGCAGAGTCATCTACCAGGCATCCCGCTACGATGACGGCCCGGGCGACTATCTCAACTGCCCCTTTGACCGACAACAGTACCTGACCTTCACCGCCGCCTTGGCCGCGGCGGACAAGGTTGGCCTCAAACCCTTCGAAGAACCGCGATACTTCGAGGGCTGCCTGCCGATCGAGGTAATGCTGGAACGAGGTGAGGATACCCTGCGCTTCGGCCCGATGAAACCGGTGGGCCTGCCAGACCCGCGCAGCGGACGCGATCCCTATGCCGTGGTCCAGCTCCGCAAGGAAAATACAGCGGGCACCCATTACAACATGGTCGGCTTCCAGACCAAACTCACCTATGCCGAGCAGAGACGGGTCTTCCGCCTCATTCCCGGCATGGAACAGGCGGAATTTGAGCGGCTGGGCAGCATCCACCGCAACACCTTTGTCTGCGGACCGGCGGTGCTCTCCCCCACCCTGCAACTGCAAAAGCGGCCGGACATCCTCCTCGCCGGCCAGATCACCGGGGTCGAGGGCTATGTGGAGTCAACCGCCATGGGCCTGCTGGCCGGCATCAACGCCGCCCTGCTGCTCGCCGGCAAAACACCGCCGCCGCCGCCGGCCGGCACCGCCCTCGGCGCGCTGATCCATCACCTCATTGCCAGCGATCCCCGCCATTTTCAACCCTCCAACGTCAACTTCGGCCTCTTCCCGGAACTGTCGCAACAGGGCAAACGCAAGGTGCCGAAAAAGATGCGCGGCCAGCTGCGCGCCGAACAGGCCCTTCACCTTCTCCGCGACTGGCAGGAAATGCTCTATGCCGGATGACTCGCTTCTCCACCTGCTGCGCGACACCCGGCGGCTCCTCAACTTTCACCGCCATTGCGGTCTTCACTATCCCCTGACCAAAGCGCTGGACAATGCCCTCACGGAGCGCCATCCACCCGCCGCTCTCCCGGCAACACCGACCGCACCGGCGGAAATGAGCTCGGCCCGACCGGCGGAATCACAGCCGCCATCCGCCACCCTGGAAGATCTGAAAGGAGAAATTGTCGGCTGTCGGCGCTGTCCGCTGGCTGGTGATGGTGGCGTTATGCTGTTCGGTGAAGGCAGGGAAAACGAACCCGCCCTCTGCATCATCAGTGCCCCGCGCGGGATGACAGAGAGCGAAAAACACCAGACAATCAGCGGTGAGGCGAGGGAGCTGCTGGTCCGGATGCTGGCCGCCATCAACCTGACCATGGCGGATGTCTTCCTGACCAACATCGTCAAATGCCCGGCCACCAACGGGCCGGTCACGGCGGAACAGGCTGCCGCCTGTCTGCCCCTGCTGCTGCGTCAGCTCGACCTCCTCCGTCCCCGGGTCATCTGCACCATGGGGCAGCTGGCCAGTCAGGTCATGCTGAAGTCATCGGCTCCGCTGCTTGCCCTGCGCGGCCGCTTTCACACCATCCGTGGTCTGCCCCTGCTGGCGACCTTTCATCCTTCCCTGCTCCTGAAAAGCCCGGAAATGAAAAAAGCGGCCTGGCAGGACCTGCAGCTCATCCAGAAGAAACTTGCTCTGCCCGTGCCGGGCAAATTATGAGGCAAGACAGCGGTTATCCGGTCAGCAGACCGCTCTGGCGGATACCGTCAAAGATAAATTGCACGGCCAGACCGCAGAGCAGCACGCCGAAGACGCGGCTGATCACCCGCATGCCGGTGACGCCGAGCAGCCGCATCAACCGGGTTGCGCCAAGGAGCGCGAGATAGGTGAAAAAGAGAATCACGGTCAGGGAGGAGAGAACGACAAGCTGACCGACGACATCGCCCTGGACATCGGCCATCAGGAGAATCGAAGCGCCGATCGCCCCCGGACCGGCGATGAGCGGGGTGGCGAGGGGGAAAACGGAGATATCGTTTTTTGCCTCCGCCTCATGGGTCTCCTCGCTGGTGGCGCTGGTGGCGCCCGAGGGACGGGCAAACACCATTTCAATGCCGATCAGCAAAAGGAGGATGCCACCGGCGGTCCGTAAAGCAGCGAGGGAAATGCCGAAGGCGGCAAGCAGCGTCTCCCCCAGCAGGGCAAAGGCAAAAAGAATGACAGCGGCAATCAGGGTGCCCCGGCGCGCCATAGCCTGTCTGGCATGGGCTGATGCCGTGCCGGTCAGGGCGGCGAACATGGCGGCGACATCGATGGGGCCGATGGTGGCAAAAAAAGTCGCCAGACTGACCACCGCGATTTCAATCATACAGGGTGAATCCCGTCAGCATACCTCGGTCGCGCCCGACAGCCATTACGTTTCCCCGCCAAAGACCAGGGCGAACAATCTCTTTGCCGCCTCTTCCTCCGGCTGCCTCTTCAGCCAGTCGAGGCACAGGGTCCGCGCCCTTTCCACCTCGCCCTGCCTGAGCAGGAGTTCTCCGAGCCGAAACAGATAGCCGGAATGATCCGGCGCAAGCTTCAGGCACTTCTCATACTGAGCTGCCGCCTCGGCCAGTTTACCGCTTTTTTCCAGGGCCTCGGCAAACTGGGCAAAGACATAGACCGTTTCCGGCAATGGATCGACCGTCCGGTCAAGATAGGGGGCGGCATCAGCCAACCGGCCCCTTTTCAGAAAGGCCTTGCCGATCTTGATAAGGTTGAGGTCAGTGGGGTTCGAGGAAAAAATCCGGTCAAAAATCTGCCGGGCATTATCCTCCATCTCCATATCCAGATAAAGTTTGCCGAGATCAATGGCCAGATCGGTGTTGAGCGGATTTTCCTTGTGGGCCTTGACCAAGAGCGAAAAGGCGTCCCCCTGGCAGCCGTCGAGCCGGCAGACCTTGGCAAGGAGATGGGCGCCCTTGCCGCTCCCGGCATTCCTGGCCAGATACTGGCGCAGAAACTGGCGGGCACGGTCGTTTTGACGGAGATGAAAATAGGCCTCGCTCAGGACAAAGAGGGCGTCGCCGTTGGTCTGCTCCTGGGCCAGCACCTCCCTGCCCAGTTGGACAGCCTGATCATATTTTTTCGCCAACAGCAGATTACGGGCCCTGCGCACCATCTGCTGAAATGGCGTAGCGTTCTTCCGTCGTTGCAGGATGGCATTGACCGATTTCAGCAGATCCTCGCCACTATAGGGCACCGCCAGGTAGCCATCCGCCAGCTCGTCCACCGCATAAAGCACCATGTCCTTGTTGCGGTTGTCCGAGGTCAGCAGCACCGGCAGGTCGGAGAGACCGACGGTTCGACGGATGAGGCGCAGTAATTCGAGGCCGCTCATGGCCGGCATGTTCATTTCGGTGATGACGAAATGGACCGATGCGCTCTTCATCACGCTGCGCGCTTCCACCCCGGAGTGGGCCAGACGCACCGCAACATGGCCCGCCTGGCGCAAAATTTCCGCATCGCGATCGAGTGTTTCCCGATTGACGCCAACCAGAAGAAAATCCATCTCCTGCATCGGGGCTGCCTGACTGTCACTCATAAAGCTCTCTCTCTGTTTTCTGACTCGTGTTGTCGCTGTCCGGCCTCACCTGGATAATTCTTTCAATTGTTGTACCACAGCAAACAACGAGAGAACATATTTTTTTCTCCACCGCTCCGCTCTGCCGGCAAACACCGCCATCCCGGGCCAAGCCGCGACTGGAAGACAAACTGATGGGTAACGACGGCTACCAGCATGAACAAACCCTAGCCGAGAATCTCCCGTAGTTTCCGCATCAGATTGGAGGGCATGACCGGCTTGGAGAGAAAATTGCGCTCGCTGTCGATAATAGTGTTGCGGTCGGCCTTGACGTCAAGATAACCGGACATGAAGAGGAGCTTGATGTCGGGTCGGATTTCCCGCAGTTTTTCGGCAAGGGCGGCACCGTCCATGCCCGGCATGATGAGATCGGTAAAGAGCAGGTCAATGGGGCCGGGATAGCTGGCCGCCACCTGCAGGGCCTCTTCCCCGCTGGCCGCTCCGAGCAGGGTGTAGCCCAGCGGCGCCAAGCTGTCGACAACAATCTGGCGGATGATCGCCTCGTCATCAACCACCAGTATGGTCTCATTGCCGTAGCGCAGGCTCTTCTCCTCCCTTTGCTCCTCCACCTGCGCCATCGCTTCTCCGGTGGCCGGAAAATAGAGCTTGAAACTTGTCCCCGTTTCCGGCTCGCTGACGAGATCAATAAACCCCTTGTGCTGTTTGACGATATTATAGACCGTGGCCAGACCGAGCCCGGTCCCCTTGCCCGCCTGCTTGGTGGTGAAAAAGGGTTCAAAAACGTGCTCCTGCACCTCCGGTGCCATGCCGTGGCCGTTATCGGTGACCGTCAGCATGACATACGGTCCGGCTTCCACGTCCAGATGGCTCCGAGCATAATGGCCGTCCACCTGGACATTGGCGGTGCTGATCGTCAACCTGCCGCCTGAAGGCATGGCGTCCCGGGCATTAACGGCGAGATTCATGACGGTCTGCTCGATCTGACCGGGATCAGCCTTGATGGCGCTGACCTCGGCGGCAAGCCGCAGGTCGAGGGCGACATCCTCGCCGATCATCCGCAGCAGCATCTTGGCAAGGGATCGCACCGTGTCGTTGATATTGATGCTGCGCATCTCGAGCTGCCGTCTACGGGAAAAGGAGAGAAGCTGACGAACAAGGGCCGCTGCCTTTTCCCCGGCCTGCCGGATCACCGCCACATCCTCCCGCCAGCCCGGGTCATCATCCTTGCGCAGCAGGGCGAGTTCACTGTACCCCAGGATACTGCTCAGAATATTGTTGAAGTCATGGGCAACGCCGCCGGAGAGCCGACCGATTGCCTCCATCTTCTGGGCCTGGAGAAACTGCATCTCCAGTTTCTTGAATTCGGTCATGTCCTTGGCAAAGTGGATCACGCTCTTAAGCTCGCCGCCGGGCCCGACCACCGGCGAGGCGGAGACGAGAAAGGTTTTGCCTAATGATGCATGGACGATCTCGGCCGTGTAGGGGGCGAATTTCTCCACTGCCTCGGGAGCCGGACAACCGACGCAGGGATCGGCGGCGCCGCTGAACAACGCGTAACATTTGCGGCCGATCACCTCCGCCGGCGGGCAGTTGAACATGGCGAAGGTGGCCCGGTTCGCCCGGGTAATGGTCAGATCGACATCCTGGAGGGTGACGACATCGCCGATGGCGTCAAAGGTGCGCTCCCATTCCTCCTTGGCCTGGCGCAACTCCCTTTCAGAATCCTGCAACTGCTCGACGTGCCGCTGGAGACTTGCGGCAAGCTCTTTCATGAAACGGGCCAGGTCGCCCATCTCATCATCCGGCACCTCGGAGCCGACCTCATAGTCATACTGCTGCCGCTCGATGGCGGTGATGGCGGCCCGCTGGCGTTCGAGAAAGGCGCGAAAATAGCGGCTGACCCGCCACCAGAGGGCAATGGTCAGCAGAACGGCGGCAAGGCTGACAAAGACGATGATCAGAGTCAGGCGCTGCTGACGCACCCGGCTCTCCGTCGCGATCCCGGTCATACTCTCCTCGGCGAAGGTGAAAAAGTGCAGCGCCGTATCGGTGAGAAAATCCTCCCGGTCCCGAATGCCGAGCAGATTGAGATAGAGGGCCTCGGTGTTGCCGATCAGGGTATCAAAGAGAGTAATGAGGGCCGGATCAGCGGCAGCGGCAAGGACGCTTTGGCGAAGATCCTTCATGGCGGCGACGTTGCCGAGCTCCTGATGATGATAGACCTCGTCAAAACGAAACGGCAGGGCGTGAATTCCCCGGTAGAGGACGAGGGCCTGCTCGGCCGGCAGCTCGGCCAGCATGCGGTCAAACTGGCGGGAAAGATCATTTTGCCTGTCATGAAGGAGAACATCCTCTTCGTAACGAGCAAACAGCTCATCAAAGGCGATCCGGTAATAGCCGAGATAACGGCGCACCGAGTCGATCCGGCTGCGGATGGCCGGGCTGAGCTCCTGTTGAGCGTCGGCCATCATTTCCAGCAGCTCATCGGCCCGGGAGAACTCCTGCTCGAAGCGCGCCCGGTCAGGGGAACGGATCTGTCGCTTGTCCCCGATCTGGAAGGTGGAGAGCTCCCTGATCTGCAAATGAAAATCCTGAACCAGCCGCGTTTCGACGCCGGCCCGGTAAAGATCGCGGAGCCCCAGCGCCACCGTGCCGGCCAGAATGACGGTGAGCGAGGTGAGGGAGACAAAGAGCAGAAAAACCTTTTTCGAGAGGCTGACGCGCACAGCTATCGTCCCTGCGGGCCACGGTCACCAGGTGACCGGTCATAGATCAGCTCCGGCACCCGCCCACCGATGGCCGCCTCCTTCACCCTGCCGTGCAGCATGCCGCCGGCAATCATCGCCTCCACCCAGAAGGCGACCCCGCGTTGCCAGTCCGCATCAAATTCCTCCACCCAGGTGATGGTGGGCAGGGAACGCCGCTCCATCGCCGGATCGATCTCCAGCCAGCGGGCGATCTGATCCGCGCTGCTGTCCGGATTCCTGGTGATGAACCGGTTCGCCTCCCGCAGAAGAGAGATCATCGCCTCAGCCACCTCTGGTTGCTCGGCAATATATCGCTCCGAGGCGGCCAGGGCGCAACAGGGGGTGGCGCGCCACTTGCCCGCCGGCGGCAGCTCATGGAGCAGGGCGACGATTTTCCCCACCCCCCGCACCTCGGCCATGGCCGGAAAGGGTTGGTTGGTGACCACGCCGTCCACCAGGGCGTTTTCAAGGGCAGGCAGCAGATTCTTCTCGCCAAAGAGATTGACGAGGATCACATCCACCGAACTATCGGCAATATCATGGGAAAAGGAAAGGCCGGCAGCCTGCAGGGCCTGTTCGAGGATGAGATGCTGGACCGACAGGCCGATCTTGTAGCCGATCCGCAGCGGTGGATCGGCGGTCCGGGCAAGGGCGACAAAGCCCAGCCAGTCGTCAGCCGGCAGAGCGGGCCGCCCAACCAGGGCGGCGCCGTCAGCCATCAGCGGGGCAACGATGCGGATGGCGCTGCCCTGATCGATGAACTTCAACATGGCCGGCACCCCGCCGGTGACCATGTCCTGCTGCTCCTCGGCCAGCCGGCGCACAAGCTCCTGGCCGCCGGTGTCCGCATCAATCACCACCCGGGCCAGCACCCTGTCCTGATCCAGCAGCTCATACTCGCTCCGCCAGATTTTTTCCTTGAGCCAGATGCCGCCATGCTTTCGGAAATACGCAGGATTCATCGCCGCAATAAAGAGCGAGGCATGATGATCGGTCGGGGCATGGCCGATCCGCAGCAGCGGCGGCTCCTTGGCCTCCCGGCCGCAGCCGACGAGGCTGCCCAGGGCGAAGAGAGTGAGAAGAAGGATGAAGGATAAGCCGGTTCTGGGCATGGGAAATTTCCTGCCGAAAAAAAAAGAGTCTGCCGGGCAATGATCGACCCGGCACAGGGCATCACCTTTTGAGTGTACCGATCGCTTCCGCTTCTGTCAAAAAGTAAATAATCGGACAGATCCCGATCCCGTCGGATGCCACCCGCTTTTCGCCTTGTTGCCGCTTTGCCAATCCGGTATGATCAAAAAAATGGCTTTCTCGCCCACCCCAACAGAGGCGGACCCTCATGCACATACTTCTTCTCGAAGACGCGCCGGTGATCAGTGCCATGCTGACCGCTCAGCTCATCAGGATGGGACACACGGTGGACACGGTGGACAACGGCCAGCAGGGCTTCTACCGAGCCACCTCGCGCCATTACGACCTGGTCATCTCCGACATTGTCATGCCCAAATGGGACGGCTACAAGTTCCTGGAGGCAATGCTGGTGGTGGAGCCACACTGCCCGGTCATCGCCATCTCCTCCAGCGTCGAGGAACAAACAGTGCGCCGCCAGCTGGCCGCCTTCGCCAATGTCATCGGCTTTCTGCCCAAGCCGGTCAAGATGGCCAGGCTCGCGGAACTGCTGGAACGGGTAACAATTCACCACCGGGAAAAGGTGCGCAAGCTGACCCGCATCGTCTGCACCGTCGGCCCGGCCTCCGCCTCCTCGGATACCTTAGGGCGGATGGTGCTGGCCGGCATGGATATCGCCCGCCTCAACTTTTCACACGGCAGCCATGATGAACACGGCAGCGTCCTGCGGGCGGTGCGGGCCGCGGAAGAAGAATGGGGCCGGCCGGTGGCGGTGCTCATGGACCTCTGCGGTCCGAAGATCCGCACCGGCCCGATGGAAAACGGCGCCATCACCCTGACCGCCGGCGCCCGGATCGTCATCCAGGCCGAGCCGGTGGAAGGCACCGCGGAACGCTTCTCCACCATCGCCCCGGAGATCATCGACGACCTGCGGCCCGGCGATCCACTCCTGCTCGATGACGGGGCCATCGAACTGACGGTGGAGGAACAGCGCGGCAGCGAGGCGGTCTGCCGGGTGATGGTCGGCGGCCGACTTAAATCGGGCAAGGGCATCAACCTGCCCGCCACCCCTCTCTCCCTGCCCAGTGTCACCGAAAAGGACAAACGGGATCTGGCCTGGGCCATGGAACATTCCATCGATTTCGTCGCCCTCTCTTTTGTCCGCTCCGCCGCCGACATCATCGAGGTCAAGGAGATGATCAGCCGCGGCCCGCGCCGAATCCGGGTGGTGGCCAAGATCGAAAAACCAGAAGCAGTGGAGAACATCGGCGACATCATTGCCGTGAGTGACGCCATCATGATCGCCCGCGGCGATCTCGGCGTCGAACTGCCGGCCTCCCGGGTGCCCCGCATCCAGCGCGAGATCATCAAACGCTGCTGGCAGGCCAACGTCCCGGTCATCACCGCCACCCAGATGCTGGAGAGCATGACCGTCAACCACCGCCCCACCCGGGCCGAGGTCACCGATGTCAGCGTCGCGGTGCGGGAGGGAACCGACGCGGTGATGCTCTCCGGCGAAACCGCCATCGGCATCGATCCGGTCAACGTGGTGCGGACCATGGCCATGATCATCAGCGAGGAGGAACGCCACACCGAACCGGTGGACGACCATTGCGAACTGCTGCGCAGCTACAAAGGCTTCAATCCGGCCCTGGTGGCGGCGGCCAGCCTGGGCGACGCCGCCGCCATCATGGTCCTTGACCTCAGGGGCGACATCTACCGGCATCTCTCCAAGTGGAACCGCTCCAAACCGACCCTGCTCGTCACCAACTCGGTCCATGTGGCGCGCCACTCCTGCATTTACAAGAACATAGCGCCGATCATCATCAAGGAAAATCTGACCCGCGACCAGATGGTGCTGCGGGCAAAAGAGGAGGCTCTGCAAAAGGGCATGCTGCTCAAAGGCGACGTGCTGGCGGTGGTGGAGGGCGAGCGGTTGACCCAGGGCGGTATTCCTCAGACCGGCGCCTTTCAGCTCATGACGGTGGAGTGACAGGTGGGAGATTTCAGCCGAGCGCCACGTCGAGGATCATCATAACGGTGAAGCCGGCCATGGTCGCCATGGTGACCATGTCGATGTGGTGGTGGTTGCTCTGCGATTCGGGGATGAGCTCCTCCACCACGACAAAGATCATGGCGCCGGCGGCAAAACAGAGGGCATAGGGCAGGATGGACTGCATCTGCAGGACGAAATAGGCGCCGATCAGGCCGGCCAGCGGTTCCACCATGCCGGAATACTGACCGATGAGAAAACTCTTGCCCGGTCGCATGCCGTCGCGCCTGAGCGGTAAGGACACCGCAGCCCCTTCGGGAAAGTTCTGCAGGCCGATCCCGATGGCCAGGGCCACGGCACCGCCGATGGTGGCGGACGGCAACCCGGCGGCGGCAGCGCCGAAGGCGACTCCCACCGCCATGCCCTCGGGGATGTTGTGCAGGGTAATGGCCAGCACCAGCAGGGTGCTGCGTTGCCAGGAGGTGTTGATGCCCTCCCGTTCCGACATGGCCAGACCGGGATGGAGATGAGGCAGGAAGTAATCGATGAGCCGCATAAAGAGGCCGCCGCCGACAAAACCGATCGCGGCGGTGAGCCAGGCGATGTTCCCCATGCTCTCCGCCATCTCGATGCCTGGGGCGAGCAGGGACCAGAAACTGGCGGCGATCATCACACCGGCGGCAAAACCGAGCATGCAGTCCAGCACCTTGGCATTGACCCCGCGGGCGGCAAAGACCAAGGCGGCACCGGCCGCGGTCATCAGCCAGGTGAAGAGGGTGGCCAGCAGGGCCTGCACGACGGGATGGAAGTGCAGCAACCAGTCGATCATGGCGCAGTGGGATAAAGTGAGGGAAGTCGCCTACGTATCATAACGACCACTAAAACAAATTCCGGTTCATCGCGCCAATTTTTTTTGATCGCCGGCAGAGAAAAAAAACTGCGCCGCCGCAGGTTGTGCGACGACGCAGCTGAAAATCGCGCAGCAGCCTTTGCAATGATCAATGGAGAAGGCCGAGATTGGTCCGCAGCTGGGCAATCTGCAGGCCCAGCGAGACGCACTGCCTGCCCTCCATGCAGGTCTCGGCCTCAGGAATCTCCAGAAAGGTCTGGAGATGATGATCGTCCTTGTGCAGATCAACAACCCAGGCCTGATTGGTCGGATCGAATCTGACGTCCAGATCGATGCCGCATACCCCTATTTCCGGGAAAACCTCCCGGATCTTTTCGCACAGCTCCTGTTTGTCGTACATAATGCACCTCCGTTTATTTCTGAAAGGTTGGGGGAAATTTTTCCCCCAACACTCTACTCACCCCGTAAAAATTCATTTTTTCACCACAGAGCACACAGAGATCACGGAGATAACTCATTGTCATTCAATATATTTTCTCTGCGCTCGCTGTGCTCTCAGTGGTAAAAAAAACCTTTTTCGATTTCATCAGCCTTTGCAGAAAAAATAAGTCTCATTCTCACAAAAACAACCACTCACCACCACAAAATAGCACATCAGAGCATTTCCGGGGGGAAGGCAACGACCTGGTCGATGCATTCGGCGCCGCAGAGCAGCATGACCAACCGGTCGAGGCCGAGGGCGACCCCGCCGGCGGAAGGCAGTCTGGCGAGATCGGCAAGAAAACTTTCCGGCATCGGTCCGGGATCGCGGTCCCGGTCGACAATGAGCTGTCGCTCCCGAACAAAACGGTGCCGCTGGTCGGCGACATCGGTCAGCTCGGAAAAACCGTTGGCCAGCTCCACCCCATTGACATAGAGCTCAAAACGTTCGGCCAGGGAGGGGTCATCATCTTTCAGACGGGCGAGGGCACCCATTTCGGCGGGGTAGTCACAGAGAAAGGCGGGACGATCGAGGCCGAGATGGGGCTCGATGTCACGGACCAGAATCTCGTCGAACAGATCCTGGCGCAATGCCTCCTCCACTGTCAGGGCGGCATATCGAGAAAAAGCCTGACGAACGGTAAGAGAGCACCACTCTCCCTTTGCCAGCAGCGGTCCGGCCGAGTCGGGCAGGGGAAGGGGCAGGCGGGCCGCGACAAAGGCGAGCAGCGCGGCACAGTCAGCCATCATTTGCCGGTAATCAGCGCCGGAGCGATACCATTCAAGCATGGTGAATTCCGGCAGATGACGACTGCCGCGCTCCTGACGACGGAAGCAGCGGCAGATCTGGAAAATTTTTTCATGCCCGGCGGCGAGCAGCCGCTTCATGCAGAGCTCCGGCGAGGTCTGGAGAAACCAGCCCGCCGATTCCTCCGCAACAATATGCAGCTCCGGAATAATGGCCGGCAGGCGGATCGGGGTTTCGACTTCGAGAAAACCCTTTTCGGCGAAAAAGGAACGGACAGCGGCAAGGATCCGTGCCCGGGCAGGGAGAAAGCTCACCTGAGCACCATCTTACTCCTTGACCCGGGTGATGTACTGGCCGGTGCGGGTATCGATCTGCAGCACATCGCCTTCCTCGACAAAGGGGGGAACCTGCAGGGTAAAACCGGTCTGCACCGTCACCGGTTTGGTATCGGTGCCGCTGGTGTCGCCCTTTGCCCAGGGATCGGCCCGCACCACCTTGAGGTTGACGAAGTTGGGCAGGGTAATGCCGATGGGCCGCTCCTTGAAAAGGAGGACATCGACCTCCATGTTGTCGATGAGAAAGTTGATGTTGTCGCCCATCTGCTCCCGGCTGATGGCGAGCTGCTCGAAACTTTTGTTGTCCATGAAGTGAAACTCATCCCCCTGGGAGTAGAGAAACTGCATGGTGCGCTCCTCCAGCGGGGCCTTCTGGAACTTGTCATTCGAGCGGAAGGTCTTTTCAAAGGCATTGCCGGTGACCATGTTTTTGAGCCGGGTGCGATAGAGGGCCTGGCCCTTGCCGGGTTTGGAAAACTCGAAATCGGTGACGATATAGGGCTCGCCGTCGATCTCCACCTTCAGGCCCTTGCGTAAATCGGATGCGGTATACATAATTCAACTCCAGGTAGACCAAAAAATTATTGCCACAGACAGTGCTGACCGGCGCGGACCGGTCCCCCGGCAACGCCACGACAACGGCACAGCAGCGCTTTCTACCCTACTTCACGCACTTTTTCAAGAAGAGACGATCTCTTTTTTGGAAATCGCCTCAGCCTTGACCCGATCGAGCAGGTCGGCCAGCACCGGCTTGACGTTTTCCCGCAGATCACCGGCGACGATGATGAACAGCAGGTCGTCGCCGGGCTGAAAACGGCCGGACCGTGCCTCGATGACAATGTCGAAGATGCCGGGACGTTCCAGCAACTCCTGCCTGATCGCCTCGATTTTTGCATGGTCCGGCGTCACCTCCAGGGCGGTGACCGTCTCCCGGCTCTGACGCGACCAGGCCCGCACCACCCCGTTATGCACCAGCACCATGCCGACGTTTTCGACAAAGCCGGGCTTTTGCTTCAGCGCCGCGATCGTTCGGGAAATATCCATTGCCATTCCTCCTTATGCGACAACCGCGTTGAGGCTCTTGCTCGCCACCTCATAGACATCCCGGGAGAGATCGGGGGCCGCGAGAATCCGTTCCAATGCGGCCCGCATCAACCCCTGCCGGGCCGGATCAAAGCGGCGCCAGCGGGAAAGCGGCGCCAGCAGGCGGGCGGCGATCTGGGGATTGACGGCGTTCAGCTCCAGCACCCGGTCGGCGAGAAAGGTGTAGCCGGTCCCGCTTTTTTCATGGAAACAGAGCTGATTGCCGGAACAGAAGGCGCCGATCAGAGCCCGCACCTTGTTCGGATTTTTCATGGAAAAGGCAGGATGGCGCATGAGCGCCCTGACCTCTGCCAGGGTGCCCGGCAGCGGCGCGGTGGCTTGCAGGGAAAACCACTTGTCGAGCACCAGGGTGTCCTTCTGCCACTGGCCGTAGAAGGAGACAAGGACACTGCGCCGTTCCGGGCCGTCCGCCTGGTGAACAATGCACTGCAGGGCCGCCAGCACGTCGGTCATGTTGGTGGCCTGCTCGAACTGGCGCAGGCAGATCTCCATCACGGTTGGATCATCGAGCTGCATGAGAAAGGCGAGAGCGACGTTTTTCAGAGCACGGCGACCGGCGCTTTGCCGATCGTAGTGATAGGGTCCGCGGTCGGCAAAGGCATGGTAGAGGGCGAGAAAACGGTCCCGCAGCCCCTCAGCCAGGGCGCGACGGGCAAAACGGCGGGCCTGATGAACCGCCTCAACATCGATCACCGCCATCTGTTCGCCCAGATACTTTTCCGACGGCAGGGTGAGAAGATGGGCGAGAAAGGCCGGATCATCGCCCTCGGCCCGCTCCAGTAAAGAGCGGAAGGCAATGAGAAAACTTTCCGGCAGCCGCAGTTCGTTGCCCTGGCCGAGATCATCGATCAGCCGCAGCAGCACCCGGCAGCAGAGCAATTGTCCCGCCTCCCAGCACGAGAAGGGATCACTGTCATGGGCCAGCAGAAAACCGAGTTCGTCGTCACTGTAGTCATACTGCAGCTTGACCGGAGCGCTGAAGCCGCGCAGCAGGGAGGGGACCGGTCTTTCCGGCACCTGCTCGAAAACAAAGGCGTGCTCCTGGTCGGTCAGCTCCAGCACCAGGGTGGCGCCGCGCCTGCCGTCACATGAGAGCGGCAGATCTTTACCGCAGCCATCGAGTAACCCGACCGCCACCGGGATATGAAAGGACGGTTTGTCCGGCTGGCCCGGAGTGGGCGGGCAACTCTGCCGCATCACCAGGGTATAGCGTTGTCTCACCGCATCGTAGGAGGAGCGCACCGTCACCACCGGGGTGCCGGCCTGGCTGTACCAGTTGCGGAAGAGCCCCAGATCAATGCCTGCCGCATCCTCCATGGCGGCGACGAAATCATCGCAGGTCACGGCCTGCCCGTCGTGACGGGCAAAATAGCAATCCATGCCCTGCCGGAATTTTTCCGGTCCGAGCAGGGTGTGGAGCATGCGGATCACCTCCGCCCCTTTTTCGTAGACCGTCACCGTGTAGAAATTATTGATCTCGATGTAGGAATCAGGCCGGACCGGGTGGGCCATGGGACCGGAATCCTCGATGAACTGGACGGTGCGCAGCTGGGTGACGTCGTGCAGCCGCTTGACCGGTCCGGCGGTCATGGCGGCGGAAAACTGCTGATCGCGGAAAACGGTCAACCCCTCCTTCAGACTAAGCTGAAACCAGTCCCGGCAGGTGATCCGGTTGCCGGTCCAGTTGTGGAAATATTCGTGGGCGATCACCCCCTCGATGCCGGCATAGTCGTCATCGGTGGCGGTCTCCGGCCGGGCCAGCACATATTTGGAATTAAAGACATTGAGTCCCTTATTTTCCATGGCCCCCATGTTGAAATCATCCACCGCGACGATCATGTAGAGATCGAGATCATATTCGCACCCGTAGACCTCTTCGTCCCAGCGCATCGCCTTTTTCAGCGAGGCCATGGCATGATCGCATTTGTCGCGGTTGTGGCTCTGCACATAGATATGCAGGGCCACCGGCCGGCCGGAGGCGGTGACAAACTCGTCCTCAATGCAGACCAGGTCGCCGGCCACCAGGGCAAAGAGATAACAGGGTTTGGGAAAGGGATCGCGCCATCTGGCAAAATGGCGATCCGGACCGGCTTCGCCGCGCTCCAGCAGATTGCCGTTGGCCAGCAGCACCGGCAGACTGCGGTCCGCCTCGATGGTGGTGGTATAGCGGCTCATGACATCAGGCCGGTCGGGAAAATAGGTGATGCGCCGGAAGCCCTGGGCCTCGCACTGGGTGCAGAAGTTGCCGCTGGAGAGATAGAGCCCCTCCAGGGCGGTATTATCACGGGGATGAATGCGGGTGATGATCTCGAGCTGAAAGGCGGCCGGCGGCGCGCAAATGATGAGCGTTTCCTCGCTTCGCTGGTATTCGTCCTCGGCGAGCGGCCTCTGGTCGAGCCGCAGGGCGACGAGTTCGAGTTTCTCACCGTTCAGCACCAGAGCCGTCGGCCCGTCGCCATGGGCCGGGTTGCGCCGGCAGCTTAAGCGGGCGACGACATCGGTCGTTTCCTCTCCCAGCGAGAAGGCCAGCTCGACCTCATCGACAAGATAGGGAGGCGGGGCATAGTCCCGTCGATAGATAATATCCGGCATATCCGTGCTCATCCCTCTTCGATCCTCGTCACCACCGGAATGATCAACTGATCGTCCTGTTTGAGACTGTTGAAATTATGGGCGGTATTGTATTTGCGCACCAGCCAGGCCGGCAGGCGGAACTCCTCGACGCAGAGCTTCCAGATATTGTCCCCCTCCTTGACCCGGTAGAGCCTGGCGCCCTCGATGCGATAGGCGGCAAAAAAATCCTCCTCGATCTCCTTGTGATATTCGTAGCGCCGCTCCTCAAAGGTTTCCGGCCCGACCTTATCAAAGGCGAGGGTGAGGCGCTGGCCAAAACGGATGGATGCCGCGGAGCGCAGATTGTTCCAGCGCAGCACCGTGCGGGCCGGCACCCCGAGCCAGGTCGCATAATGGCCGATGGTCTCGCCGGCCTCGACCCGGATCGTCCCGGATGCGGAACGCCCCTTTCCTCTGCGGACATCTTCCACCTGCAGATCGCCGACCACCACCCGGGGATTGACGTCGAGCTGGGCAAGTGCCTCCGACGGCAGCCGGTCAAGCGCAGACTTTGTCTCCAGCCGGCCGGATTCCTCGTCCAGCACCGTTTCCGGGGCAGCGGCAGCGCCGTTTTCCTCAGCTTCTCCCTGGTCCTTTGTCACGCTCTTCGCGGCCGCAGACACCGCCTTTTTCGTCCCAACGGCGGCCAGCAGCGGAAACTCTTCCTCACCGAGCACCGTTGCCGGAATCTCGACCGGCGTCGGCTCCGGCTCACTCGCCCCATCCACAACCGGCACACCCTTGTCGGTCGCCGCTACCTTGACCGTTTTTGCCGTCAGTTCCGCCGGCCCCCCGGCGACGGGCAGCTTGCCAGCCGGCGCGGTCTCCTTTTTCGCCGCCGCCACCTTGAGGGGTTTGGAACTCAGTTCCACAACCGCACCGGAGGCCGCCTTGCCGGGGACCGGGACGATCTTTTCCTCCCGGACCGGAATGCGGAGATTCTGGCCGGCATGAATCGCCATCCGACCGTCCAGATCGTTGGCCGCGGCCAGGTCCGCCAGCGAGACCCCATGCCTGCGGGCCACCGTGCTTGCGGTATCACCCTTGCGGACCCGATAAAAACGGCTCGGCTGCTGCCGGTCGACCAGGATGTCGCTGGGCAGGGTCGAGGCGACCGCCACTCCGCGGCCCTTGGAGGGCAGCCGGAGGGTATAGCCCTTGGGAACATGCTTGCGCCCCTCGAAGACCGGCGGCCGCAGGGCCGGATTGAGTTCCTGGAGGGTGGCCAGATCCACCTTGAAGTGGCGGGCCAGATCCTTGACCGGCGCGTACTTGGTCATCACCACCTCATGATGGGCGACCGGCGGATCGAGCCGGATATTGCCGAAATAGTGCTGGTAGTTCTTCGCCACCTCCACCGCGGCGATGAATTCCGAATAAAAATTGCGAGAGGCAAAGCCGAAACGGTTGCCCTCATAGTTTTTGAAGATAGCGTCATAGCCGCCCATGGCGTTTTTTGCACGCAGCATGCCGGTGGTGCCGTGATTATAGGCGGTCAGCGCCAGGGGCCAGCTGCCGAGCTTGTCGTAATTGTGCTTGAGAAAACGGGCGGCGGCGTGGGTGGCGCGCAGGGGGTCGCGCCGTTCATCCACCGTATAGTCAATGGTCATATAGCGGCTGCCGGTGTCCCGGGTGAACTGCCAGATCCCGGCGGCCCCGGCCTTGGAATAGGCCTTGTAGTTGAAGGAGGATTCGACATGGGGCAGGTAGGCCAGTTCCTCAGGCAGCCCGTAACTGCGCATGATCTTCTTGATGTCATTGAGATAGGCGCCGGAACGGACCACCCCTTCGGCAAAATGGTCTTTCAGGCAGAGCTGAAAACGGACCGATTCCGCTGCCTTGGCCAGCCGGCCGGCGGAAGGTTTGCCGTGAAAAAGAGCGAGCACCCGTCTTTCCTCCGCCGTATTCGGCCTGTTGCCCCGGGCCAGAGAGCGCAGGATGGTTGCGTATTTTTCCTTGGCCCGATCGACCCGCGCCGTATTGCGTTTCTCGGCGCCGGCCCGCTCCCGCGGTTCGAGATCGATCACCTCGTAGATAATGGAGAGATCACGGTTGTCATGGATCAGCCCCTTGCTGGTGGGATACTTGCCATACACCGTTTTCCAGAAAGCGACGTTGGGCCGCATGGCGTCGTAGACCGGAAAGTGATGGCGGTCAGCGGCGCTCAGCCCCGGCCGGACATCGCAAAGCAGCAGCGCTGCAAGCGCAAGCAGCACCAAAAAAAAGTTTTTTACCATACAGACTTTCTTCCTCAGTAACCCGGCGCGACGCCCCTGGCAACAACGAAGCGGATACCGGGAGGGACAGGCAACGGACAACAACAGCGGGATCGACATCAGGGCATCAGATAAAAACCGAGGGCCTTCTCATAGAGGGCCTGATCACTGTCGGAAAATTCCGCACCGATATAGCCGTTTTCCCCGACATGACGGACAATGACCCGGCGCTGCAGGCGAGACTGCTTCTTGTCATCCAGGGTAAAATCAACCAGCAGCAGATCACCGGCAGCATAAGTGTGGGCATAGTGAAGACGCAGGCCGATGCCGCCCATGGAGACATTGACGACGGTGCAGTTCGGTTTGCGGGCGCCATCAGGCCAGCCGCCATCAGCACCGACCTTGCAGCAGTAGCCCGGCAGACTGGTCTCCTTGCGGTACCGTTTGCGGAAATTGAGATCCACCTGAAAGGTCTGCTGGCAGGCGCATTTGACCTGGAGGGAATGCTTCTTGTTTTTGAACTGGAGAACGGACACATGCTTCATCTTGCCGCAATGCGGACAATGAAACAGCGCCATGTTTTCCTGATTGACAAAAACCTCGGCCTTCCCCATCGGGTCATTCTCTCCTTCACCGTGACGATTTTTCCCACAGAATATTGTGATCCCGGTCGCTTGTAAACTTTTTTTGTCTTTTTCCCGGTCATTCTTGCATTTGTATCAGACAAATGCTACACACAAAGTAAACTGGCTCCCTCTCTCCCCTTGATCGACATCAATAATGCATTGCCCCTACACCCCCATTATCGCCACCCTCGGCTTTGTCCTGTCGCCGGACCGGCGGCAGACCCTGCTCGTGCACCGCACCGCCCGGGCGGATGACCAGCATCTCGGCAAGTTCAACGGCCTGGGCGGCAAGATGCGGCCCGACGAGGATGTGGCGGGCTGCATGCGCCGCGAGATCCGGGAGGAGGCAGGCATCGAATGCCTCGCCATGGTGCTGCGCGGCACCATCAACTGGCCCAACTTCGGCAAAAACGGCGAAGACTGGCTGGGATTCATCTTCCGCATCGACCGCTTCAGCGGTCAGCCCTTCCGGGAAAACAGGGAGGGGATGCTGAGCTGGCAGCCGGTGGCCCTGCTGCACACCCTGCCCATGTGGCCGGGTGACCGCCACTTTCTCCCCCTGGTCTTTGACGACAACCCGGCCATCTTCCACGGCGCGATGCCCTATCAGAACGGCCAACCGGTCTCCTGGCACTTTGAACGCCTCTGAACACTTTCCCCGAACCGGGGAAAAATGCCCTTATCAGCCGCAGTCGGCGGCGCTGTTCGGATCATAGGTGTTGGCGCCGTTGCGATAGAGATAGTCATTGACCAGCAGCAGATCGTCCGGACTCAGGCCGGCCCAGGAACCGTCCTGGGCGCAGGCCGGATATTTTTTGAAAAAAACCCGGTTCCAGCCCTTCGGACTCTTCGATTCTGCGTAGAGAAAAGGGGCGCCCTTGTCGTTGCCCCTGACATGGCAACTCTTGCAGCTCTGCTGGAAGAGTTTCGCCCCCTTTCCCCACCAGAGGCTGTTCGTGTCGAAAATGCGGCAGGTCTGCGTCCCTTCGTCAAACCGCTTGGCCGGCTTGGCGAGACCGTTTTCCGTCCACGTCAGCATCATCACCGCCGCCAGCACCACCACCAGCACACGTCCGTTCATACGTCCCTCCTGTTTTTTTGCCTTGCCGAGCCCCGGACCATTCACGAGGCGCACGCCACCACCAAACCACATTGTAGCAGACACCAACTCCTTTCGTTTTGTTCTTTTATTGACAAACCCGTAAAAAGTCTTTTTTCACCACAGAGCGCACAGAGAACGCAGAGAAAACATCTTTAATTACAATTAGTTATCTCTGTGCGCTCTGTGGTCTCTGTGGTTAATTTTCACTTTTTACGAGACCATCATCTTTATTATCGATACAAAATAATCACGGCAGATCCGACAAACTGCTTGTTTCTTTTCGCCGTTTTCAGTTAAAAGTACCCGCATTCAGACTGTAGGGAAAACCGTGCGACCGCCGTTGCCCTGACAATGCCCCAACCGATCCCTCGTTCTCCGGCAGGGAGGTGAAACGACATGGCCAACTTCGCAACAGAAAAGACCGGCGGCACAGTAAACGATATCATCGCCGACAGCTGTGCCCGTTTTGCCGACCGACCTGCCTTAAGTCTCGCCCTGCACGAACCGATCACCTACGGCGAGCTGTTGACAAGAGTCATCCGGGTTTCCGCCCTGCTCCAGGATGCCGGCATCCGCAAAAAAGACCGGGTGGCCATCCTCGGCGAAAACTCGCCGGCCTGGGCCATCGCCTATCTGGCGACGGTCCGCCTCGGCGCGGTGGCGGTGCCGATCCTCCCGGACTTTCCGGAGGCGGACGTCCGCCACATCCTCACCGACGCCAAGGCGAAAATGCTCTTTACCACCCAGCGCCAGATTGAAAAGATCTACGAACTGGGCAGCAACAAAATCGGCGCCATCATCATGCTCGACGACAGCCCGCCGGAAAAGCACCTGGGCCAGATCGAGACCTTTTCCGTTTTTCTCGCCCGGGCCGGCCAGCTGCCGGCGAAAAAACTCGAAGCAGCGGCCGATCCGCCCGCCGTCGCCGCCGGCGACCTCTGCGCCATCATCTACACCTCCGGCACCTCCGGCCACTCCAAGGCGGTGATGCTGAGCCACGGCAACCTCTTTGCCAATGTTCACGCCGCCAACCAGCTCCTGAGGATCATGCCGGACTGGACCTTTCTCTCCATCCTGCCGATGTCGCACACCTATGAGTTCACCATCGGCTTTCTCCTGCCGCTCTTAAACGGCTGCCGCATCGTTTACGCCGGCAAGGCGCCGACCCCGACCACCCTGCAGCGCATCTGCACCCGGGAAAAACCGTCCGCCATCTGTATGGTGCCGATGGTCATGGAAAAAATTTACAAGAAGCGGGTGATGACCGCCATTGACGCCAATCCCCTCCTCAAGCTGGCCTGCAGAGTCCCCGCCGCCCGCCGCGGCATCTACCGGAAAATCGGCAAAAAACTACTCGATTTCTTCGGCGGCAATCTCCAGCTCGTCGCCATCGGCGGGGCTGCCATCAACAGCGAAACGGAAAGCTTTCTGGTGGAGGCCCGTTTTCCCTATCTGGTCGGTTACGGGCTCACCGAGGCATCCCCCCTGCTTGCCGCCGGACCGTTCCGCGACCCTACCCTGACGGTCGGCTGCACCGGCAAACCGGTGCCTGGGGTGGAGATTCGCATTTCCCGTCCCGATCCGGCGAGCGGCATCGGCGAGATCATGGCCCGCGGCCCCAACATCATGCAAGGCTACGCCAACCACCCGGAACTGACCGCCGAGACCATCGACCCGGCCGGCTGGCTCGCCACCGGCGATCTCGGCCGCTTCGACAGCTCCGGCAACCTGCACATTATGGGCCGCTCCAAAAGCGTCATCGTCCTCAGCAACGGAGAAAACGTCTACCCTGAGGCGATCGAGGAGAAGATCAACGCCTGCATGTTCGTCATCGAATCGCTGGTGGTGGAAAATCACGATCAACTGGAGGCGCGGGTCTATCTCGATTACGACCTCATCGACCAGAAGACGAAAAACAAGACCCAGAGCCAGAAAAGGGAATATATCGATCAGCTTTTGCAGGAGATCCGCTCCGGGGTCAACAGCCAGCTGGCCTCCTATTCAAAGATCAGCAGGATCATCGAACGGCAGGAGCCGTTCATCAAAACCGCCACCCACAAGATCAAACGCTACCTCTACAGCGAGGGCCGCTGAGTGATCCGCAACACTGACGGAGAAACCGCCGTGGCCGCTGCGCCGGCGGCGCCAAAAAAGGATGGTTTCAGAAAAAAAACAACAATCAACCACGGAGACCACAGAGGTAACAGATTGTCATGAAAAATATTTTCTCTGTGCCCTCTGGGTGCTCTGTGGTTACATTTTCGTTTTCACGAAGCCATCAAAACGAGAAAAGGGAGAGAAAATGAAAAAGAAAATCGCACTGCTGACCGCCCTGCTCGGCCTGGTCGGCGCAGGAAACGTCGGCGCCTCCGGCTACCGGGTGCCGGAGCAGTCCGTCAATGCCGTTGCCTTGAGCAACGCCTACATCGCCCACACCTCTGGCCCGGACACCGCCTACTACAACCCGGCCAACATGGGCTGGCAGGAGGACCGCTGGCAGGTGGAGGCAAACCTCACCTACATCAACCTGCCCCACATCAACTACAGCGACGCCGTAGACGCCGGCCGGGACGGTTCCTCGAAAACGGAAAATCTTTTTGTCCCATCGCTCCATCTCGTCTCCCCGGATCAGAACAATTTCCGTTTCGGTTTCTCCCTGGTCGTGCCCTACGGGCTCTCCAAGCGCTGGACCGCCCCCTTCCCTGCCAATGCGGCCAAGGAATTCACCCTGAACGTCTTCGAGGGCAACCCGTCGATCTCCTATACCTTCTGCGACCGCTTCGCCGTCGCCGCCGGGGCCCGCATCCTCCACACCACCAACAACACGGTGGAGAACGGTGGGACGCGCCTGACCGCCCTCGGCCCCACCACCCTGACCAGCAAAATGGACGGAGACTCCACCGATCTTGGTTACAACCTGGCAATGACGGTCAAACCGCTCTCCAACTGGTCCCTGGCCGCCACCTACCGCTCCCGGGTGGTGCAGAACCTCAGCGGCGATGCGAAGCTCTCCGCCACCATGCCGGCGGTCGGCGCGGCCGATACCTACCGGGGCGACGTTGCCCTCGATGTCGTCACCCCGGCGGTGCTGACACTCAGCACCGCTTATACCGTCGGGCCGACCACGGTGGAGCTGACCTGGGACAGAACCTACTGGTCAAAGTATGACCATCTGGACTTCGACTTCGACGCCCCCTTGAGCAGCAACTTCTTTGCCAATCTCGTCCTCACCGCCGCTTACGAGGCGCCCAAGGACAAGGACTGGGACAACGCCGACGCCTACCGTATCGGCATCACCCACCAGTGCAGCGAACGGCTGATCGCCATGGTCGGCTTTGCCTATGACGAAACCCCTGTGCCGGATGCGACCCTCGGCTTCGAGCTGCCCGATGCCGACGCCCTCCTCTATTCCCTGGGGGTGCGCTACCAGCTCAGCGAGGTGATGGAGATCGGCGGCGCCTACCTCTATGACTACAAGAAGACCAGGAAAATTACGGCCGACGACGCCAATGTCAACGCCATTGCCGGCACCTTCGAGGACGGCGGCGCCCATCTGCTGACCATGGGACTTGCCTACAAGTTCTGATAATGTTGCAAAAAGTCCGATCTCCCGGTTTGCGGCGGGATCGCGAAATGCTCGACGTACCACCTGCACGCCTCCGCTTTCGCAACACCACCGTGCCTTGTATAGCGAACTTTTGCAGTGAGCCGTCCGGATACTTTTGCGAGTGCATCAGTTCTGCTATACCGGCAGATTGCGGTTGACTATTTGTTGAAATTGTTTTTTAAGTAGTTCGTCATCTGCTTCCGGTTCCTCTAAGCAGGAGCGGCCCCGCCGTTCCTGCTTTTTTTACTCCCGCAACCCACGCGCCGCTGTTAACCGCTCTCATCAGGATCATGCAGGCAACAGACCATCTCGACTCCCCGGACGTCCATGTCGTCGATCATGACGGCCGCCGTTTCATCCTCGTCGGCACCGCCCATGTCTCACGCCGTTCGGTGGAGCTGGTCCACCAGGTCATCGAGGCGGAACGGCCGGCTTGTGTCTGCGTCGAGCTGGACGCTAAACGCTACGAGGCCCTGTCCGAGAAAAAACGGTGGCGTTCCCTTGACCTCAAGCAGATCATCCGCACCAAGCAGCTCAGCACCCTCTTGATCAACCTGGTCCTTGCCGCTTACCAGAAGAAGCTGGGGGACCGGCTCGGGGTCATGCCCGGTTCGGAGCTGCTGGAGGCGGCCACCACCGCCCAGGCCCACAACATCCCGCTTTCCCTCTGCGATCGGGACGTGCGGATCACCATGCGGCGGGCCTGGAAACGCACCTCCTTTTTCCGCAAGAATTACCTGATCGCTAGCCTGATCACCTCCCTGCTCGAAGAAACAGAGATCACCGAGGAAAAATTAAACGAACTCAAGGAAACCGACGTCCTCTCCGAGCTGCTGGCCGAACTGGGCCAGGCCCTGCCGGAACTGAAAACCGTGCTCATCGACGAGCGCGACACCTATCTCGCTGAAAAGATCAAGCGCGCCAAAGGTGACAAGATCGTCGCCGTGGTCGGCGCCGGTCATATCCGGGGGGTAAAGGAGGCGCTCATTGAGGATCGCAGCCACCTGATGGCGGAGATCACCACCATCCCGCCGGTTTCTCCCCTCTGGAAGGTGGCGGGCTGGCTCCTTCCGGCCACCATTATCGGCTCGCTGCTCGTCATCGGCCTGACCAAGGGGGCGGCGGTGGCCGGGGCCAATCTTCTCTACTGGATTCTCGCCACCGGCATTCCCGCGGCCGTGGGTGCGCTCCTCGCCCTGGCCCATCCGGTCACCATCCTCGCCGCCTTTGCCGCGGCGCCGCTCACCACCCTGTCGCCGGTGATCGGCGTCGGCCATGTCACCGCTCTGGTCCAGGTCATGATGCAGCCGCCCCGGGTCCACGAGTTTGAGACCGTGCTCGCCGACATGCCGCGCATCCGCAAATGGTGGGGCAACAAGCTGCTCCGCGTCTTCCTCGCCTTCATGCTGCCGAGCCTGGGCGGCGCCATCGGCCTGTGGATCGGCGGCATTGAAATCATCTCCAACCTGACAACACCATGACCATGAAGAAAAAATCCCTTTCCAGTAAACAGATCCGCTACCTGCGCGGCCTCGGCCATCACCTGGAGCCGCTGGCCATGATCGGTCAGCACGGCCTGACCGCCGAGGCGGTGGAGGCGGTCCAGGCGGTGCTGACCGCCCATGAGCTGGTCAAGGTCAAGATCCAGAACACCGCCACCCTGGAGCGCCACGAGGCGGCCACCGCCCTGGCAACCAAAACCGGCGCCGCCCTCGTCCAGGTCATCGGCCGCTGCGTCCTGCTCTACAAGGCCAACAAGGACATCCGCCAAGACAAACGCATCGTCCTGCCGTAAGGAAGGCGCCCGCCATGACCTCGCCCCGCAGAAAACTGGAAACCCTGCTGACGGGCGGTGAGCTGCTCCTCATGCCCTGCTGCTATGACGCCCTCTCCGGCCTGCTCGTCGAACAGGCCGGCTTTCCCCTCACCTTCATGAGCGGCTTTGCCGTCAGCGCCGCCCGCCTCGGCCTGCCGGACACCGGCCTCATCTCCTACGGCGAGATGGTCGAGCAGGGCCGCGCCATCTGCGAACGGGTCAAGATTCCGGTCATCGGCGACGCCGACACCGGCTACGGCAACGCGGTCAACGTCAAGCGGACCATCCGCGGATACGCGGCCGCCGGTTTTGCCTGCGCCATGATCGAGGATCAGCTCATGCCGAAACGGTGCGGCCACACCAGCGGCAAGATGGTGGTGGAGCGCGGCGAGGCCCTGGCCCGCATCCGGGCCGCGGTGGATGCCCGGGAAGAAGGGGCGGACATCCTCGTCATGGCCCGCACCGACGCCCGCGCCACCCACGGCATGGAAGAGGCCCTTGCGCGCTGCCGCGCCTTTGTCGATCTCGGCGCGGACATCGTCTTTCTCGAAGCCCCCGAATCGGAGCCGGAGATGGAACGCTTCTGCCGGGAGATTGCCGGCCCGAAGATGGCCAACATGCTCCAGCACGGCAAAACGCCGCTGCTGACGCCCGACCGGCTTGCGGCCATGGGCTACACCATCGCCGCCTACCCGCTCACCCTGCTCAGTTCGGCGGTTTCCGCCATGCAGGAGGCTCTTGCCGCCCTGGGCCGGGGCAGTTATCCGGAACATATCGACTTTGCCGGCCTGCGGCAGATTGTTGGTTTTTCCGACTACGATGAGGAGGCGCACCGTTATGCCGACTGATCCCCTGCCTTTGCTGCTGCTCACCAATGACGACGGCGTCCATGCCCCGGGTCTGCGCCTGTTGCGCGACGGCATGCGGGATCGCTTCCGGCCGGTCATCGTTGCCCCGGACCGCGACAACAGCGCGGTCAGCCACTCCCTTTCCCTGCAGCGGCCGCTGATGGTCAAGGAGGTGGCGGAGGACATCTTTGCGGTGAACGGCACCCCGGCCGACTGCATCACCCTGGCCCTGGAAAAGATTCTGCCGCTGCGGCCACGCCTCATCATCTCCGGCATCAACGAGGGGGCGAACCTCGGCCACGACATCAGCTACTCCGGCACCGTGTCGGCGGCCAAGGAGGGGACGATCCGCGGGGTGCCCTCCTTGGCCCTCTCCCTCTGCGGCGACCCTCCCTATCACTTTCCAACCGCACTTATCTGCGCCCGGCGGCTGGCCAAACTGATCCTTGCCCACGGCCTGCCGGACGACTGCTATCTCAACATCAATGTTCCCAATCTGGCCATGGAAGAGATCAGCGGCGTCACCATCACCCGCCAGGGACGACGGATGTACGAAAACGCGGTTCAGGAGCTGACCGACCCGTGGGGCCGCCCCTGCTTCTGGATCGGCGGCGGCAGCCCCTCCCGGGAACGGGGACCGGGCACCGACTCCTACGAGACCGAACGCCGCGCCGTCTCCGTCACCCCCATCCACCTCGATCTCACCAACTACGACGCCCTGGCCGCCCTGCAGGAATCGTGGACGGACAGGCTGACCAACGACTGAAAAAACAGGATCAGGGCGGTTCCGCGCCTCAGGGAATGGTGGCGGCCGACGGCCGCCGCACTTGCAGGATGACGGTCGCAGCGCCGACAAAAAGCACGGCACCGATCAGACAGGCAGCCGTATAGAGGGAGGGGTTGATGGTCGGCAGCCCTGCCGGCCCGGCCTCGCCCATCGCCGGCAGATTACCGGTGATCAGCCAGGCGGCGCGCAGGAAGACGAGAAACAGGACAAACAGCCAGAGCGTAAGGGCCATTACGGTTGCCAGCGGCCGCGACGGCGCCAGAACAAAGGAACGGAGCTGATAGCGGATCAGCGCCGGGGGCGGCCGCTCCCCTTCCTGGTCAAACAACTGCCGGAGCAGGGCCTGCTGGCTTACCGCCTGCTGGATGACCACAGCGCATTTGCCGACCAGGGCGACGAGCAGAAAGGGAAAGAGGGTGATGAGATCGGTCATCCTGAGCGGCAGCGGCCCGAAGGGGGACTCGATGGCCTTGAGCCGCTCGCCCAGCAGGGCGATCTGGGCCCGGGCAGCAGCGATCGCCTCCTTCAGGGCAACGAGCTTTTCTTCCTGGCTGTGCCGCTCGCGGCTGGTCGCGGCCAGCAGTTCACCGACCTTGTCGGCCAGCGGGGCAAAGGCCGCCTCCAGGGCGCCGCGCAGTTCGGCGGCCACGTCCACCTTGCCGCCGCTGCCGCCATAGGAGCGCCAGAAGTGCGGATCAATGGCGTCGATGGTTGCCTTGACCGTGTCGGTCGCCGTCCGGGAGATCTC
The DNA here is from genome assembly GCA_049323655.1 of Thermodesulfobacteriota bacterium. GTDB lineage: Bacteria > Desulfobacterota > Desulfobulbia > Desulfobulbales > SURF-16 > DB1. Next base: position 68,183 of record JBMONO010000022.1, read on the forward strand.
TTGCAGCGCACGGGCGTTGCCCTTCTCCCCCTGGTCGAGCAGCGCCACCGGCTTGACCACCCTCTCCTCCAGCTCCGCCAGCAAGCCGGCAAACCATCTATTGATATACCAGCCGACCCCTGCCTCGAAGTCGGTGATCTCGGCAGGCACGGCGATCATGTCCGGCGGGGCTTCCTGCTGCATATACTGATTAAACTGATAGACGGGCGGCATGCCGTCGGCAGGCTGACCGGCGCGGCCCGACCGGCGCCGGTCGAGGCTGGCGGCGATTTCCGGCAGGGCGCTGCGGAGCTGGTCCGGGAACCGCTGCAGGGCATCGCGTATTTGCTGGAGGGCGTCGGCAACGGACTGGTGCGCGACCCGGATTCTTTCCTCTTCCGCCAGCAGCGTTGTGATTGACTGCTCCATGGCCGGCAGGGCATCCTGCAATGCCTGCTCCTGCTTTTTATAGAGGAAATAGGGCTCGATGACGTAACAGTGGACGGCCAGGGCAAACAGGAGACCGATCAGAACAAGGCGGTTGATCTCCCGCACGCCGGCTCGATACTCATTGAGAACAGGATCAGCTGCCGCCATCTTCCCTCCTCGGCTTGCTCTTCCAGTTGTCCAGCGCAAAAGGGCGCACCGTCCCGATCTGGTGCACTTTTCTTCCGTTTTCGCGCGATGATTTTCCTCATCTCCTTCAAGGGTCACCCATTCATTCGTCATCGTCAAGCGAAAACTCCTGCCGACAGGGAAAACGGCGCTCCCGACGCCAAGGGGCAATCGGCTCACGCCGACGCCGGTAATGCCACCCTGGCCCACACGCACTATTATTTTCTTTTTTTGAAAATTGATGGTCTCGCAAACCCGCAAACCATGGCAGGCGTGAAAGTGAAAACAACGAGTTACAAAACACGGACAGGCGGAATCGTGGTTTTTTACGATTCCGACAAAATTTTGCTTTGCTTTTAGCGAATCCATTTGTTAATGATACTTTGCTAGTTAGGACAACACATTTTTCACGGAAGAGGTGACGACCTTCTCAACCCTCTTCTCCCCCGCCACTGAAAAACCCGGACCGGGCAAGGGGGTGTTCATGCTGGTTGGCAGGTATCTTTTTCATTGCCGGTTCACCACAGAGGCGCGCTTGCCGGCCTTCAAGGGTTCCACCCTGCGCGGCGCCTTCGGCCACGCCCTGAAAAGGGTGGTCTGCGCCCTGCGCCGCAAAACCTGCGCCGATTGCCTGCTCTCCACCTCCTGTGTTTATTCCCTGGTTTTTGAAAACCCGGCCGGTCCGCCGGACAAATCAGCAAACGACCTCCCGGCCAAAACCCTCGGTCGCCCTCATCCGTATGTGCTGCAGCCGCCCCTTGACCACCGCCGCGCCTACGAAACCGGCGAGGCCTTCTCCTTCGGCCTCGCCCTGTTCGGCCCGGCCAACGACTTCCTGCCCCATCTGGTCTACGCAGTGGAACGGATGGGTGAAACCGGCCTGGGCCGGGGCGGGAAAAACGGCCGGAGCCGCTTCATGCTTGAGGCCGTGGAGAGCCGGGGCGTCCTGCTCTACGACGGCGCCGCCAAAACCCTGCGCCAGGGCCATGAATTGACCAGCCACGACCTGCAGCCGCCGGCCGCCGGACCGCTCGATTCCCTGACCGTTCGGCTCCTCACCCCGCTGCGGCTCAAACACCACAACCGGTTCCAGCAGACCCTGCCCTTCCACCTGCTGATCCGCGCCGCCCTGCGCCGCATCGCCGGCCTGGAAGAGGCTTACGGCCAAGGGGAGCCGCCCCTCGATTACCGGGGGTTGGTGAAACGAGCCGAACAGGTGGTCATTAGGCAGAGCGATTGCCGCTGGGTGGAGATCGAGCGCTACAGCAACCGCCAGCAGACCGGCATGCTGATCGGCGGCCTGCTGGGGGAGCTGGTCTATGAAGGAGAGATGGCCGAGTTCCTGCCGCTGCTGAAATACTGCGAGGTAACCCATCTGGGCAAGCAGACGGCGTTCGGGTTGGGGTGGGTGGAGGTGGGCCATGGGCTATGAGTCGTTCAGTAAAAAACGAAACGATCGCCTTTTTCTTGGAATTGATTTGGAAAGATTCCCCTGATTTAAGCTGAAATTTCCAACTATGGCTTTGAATTATTAATTTTTTTTGCCAGATATGCCAAAAGATCTCGTGAACAACCCATTATATCGCTTCATCGAACTGGCCAGAGTGTTTCTTGAAGGAAGGGGGCTTCCCTTTCTGGGCGCTGGAGTCAGCATGAACGCCAGAGTAGTGGACGATGCGTCGCTCACGCCCACTGTTTCGTCCATGATAGAACTCCTGGTTGATGCTGTTTTTGATCGGCTCACCACTTGGGATCTTTGCGAAATTTCATACCAGCTAGGATCGTGTCCTTTTTTTTCCTGCACGTGCCCCTCCAGACTTTGCAATTCGCCAGAATGCAAAGTGAATCCAGAATGTAAAGTGAATAAGGAAAAAATATCAAAAGAGACCTTTATTAACGGCATCAATGGCCAGCTTGGCAAACTGTGCGAAATCTTGATTCAGCGAGAATTGCTGAATCAGGCGGAAATTGTCTCAGTGCTTAGAATAAGGGACTATGCCGAACTGGCGCCTTGCCCGGCTCATTATTATCTTGCCTTCTTGGCTCAGGAAACCCTGGTCAATGAAATCATCACCACCAATTATGACTGCTGCCTGGAAAAAGCGATTTCGGCTGTGGCGGGCAAAGACTATCCGGCCGACAAACCAGATGAAAAGCAGGCGGTCAGCATCTTTAATCTGGATTCATATCGAGAATATGGAGCGCGCCGTCTCTTCCCCTATAATATTGCCACGGTACTGCGTATTTACAAAATCAACGGCTGCGCCGGCCAATTAAACAACAACCAAAGGCATGCCGACTCCATTCTTCTCACGGAACGCCAACTCCAGCACATGGATGACCGATCCTGGGCACGCGATCTGCTTTGCGACAGGGCCAGGTCACGTGCCATAGTTTTTTCCGGCTTCGGCTCGGATGAGCCGCAGGTGCGCTTCACCGTTTTGCGCCTATTGGAGGAATTTTCACCGGATTCTCCGGGTAACAATCCGCAAAATGGGATTTGGTTGCATTTATACTCTGAACAACGAAGCTTTTCCCAGGACCAAGTCATGCACAGCTTCTGGGGGAAAAGAGAAAGGATAGAGGCACATACTTTTTCCGGTAATGATGCATACAGAATAGACAAACTATTCAGTGAACAAGCCGGGGTTGGAAAAAATATATTCCCTGCCGATAGTTTCTGGCAGATAATTTATCAACTCGTTTTCCTTGCGTTGATCGACAGATATACCAGTCCGCCGTATCCTGGTTGGCGCTGGCTGACCGAGCTGGATGAGCAGGCAAGAGGTTTTTCAAGGAGGCACGAACTCTTGCGATGGCTTGATCCGGCAGAGATCGGAAAATCCATACAAAGGAACCAAACAGATATTGATCTGAAGACTGATTCCCCTCCACTTCAGGTTGTTGGCTGGTTGACCGGATTTACTGAAGTTATTCCGGGCACGCCGCCGGGAACGAAAATATCGGGTATCCCGCTTTCACTCTGGATTCGTTGTATTTTCGGCAAACCGAATCCGACAGCAGGGGTTGACTGGTACAATCCGCCGGAATGCTTTTATATCCCATTACTGCAACAAACCAATCTGGTCATCTCCCTCTTAATGTTGATTTGCTGCTTTAAGTACACGAAAAGAGAGCAGCCTCCCTTGCAAGTCAAATTTTATCCGACTGGAATGGCGGGGAAAAAACAGCCTCAATCGCCCCTTCTCTTTTTGGTCTTCCGTGGTCTTGAAATTCTATTGTGTTCTCAATTCACGCATACCTTCGCCGAACGAGGGGCACACTTTATAGCAAGTCGAACAATTCTTGCAGGTTGTTTCAATCACACTTCCTTTTTTGGTCCGGGTTTGCCAAGACAAAAATTACTGAGCCGCAATACCCTCCCCACTATCCCTAATGGGGTTGGGGAAATAAAGGTTCTCCGTTTCCTGCCCGCCCCGGTGCAGACGCTTATCCGTCTGGCATCAGCCGATGACTGCTCCGACGAAGAGCAGGATACGACCTGCCTCCAATCTTCTCAAACAATATCAGGGATGTCTTTTTTCGCCCGGGTCGTTGTTGACTTGGCAAACCGACCAACCAGGCCCCAAAGGCAGGCGAGGATAACGCGAATAGATAATAAACAGGATAGAAATGATGAATGACGATGACCTCATACACTCTTTCGCCACCAACCTGCAAAAAGACGGCTGGCGTATAACTTGGGCAAAAATAAGCACGGTCGGAATTGGCCTTGAACTTGAAGCGCCAGGTGCAAGCTGGCCTGATTCTACCCCTGACAGCCTGCAACAGTTTGTCACCATTATCCGTGAAATCGCCATCCAATCCGACTTCCTGATGCCGATCCTTATCGGGTTTCCGAACATGTCGAAAGAAGCAACAAAAACCATAGCCCGCTGGCAGCGGCTTCAGGATTGGCATCAGGGAAACTTTTTTCTGGTACCATGCCGCGGTAAAAACGAAAACAAACCGGCCTTCGGACTTAAACCACTCCTGCATCCCCAGAAACCGGATCTGGCCGGGTATACGCCAAAAGCCTATACCATCGAACGTTTCATTAAGGAGTTGCAAGAGGAGCAAGATATACCGCAACATCTGGTAACGTCATTACTGTCTCACTTATACCAAGGGTTTAAATCTGCGAAACGTCTCACGGGAAGAAAAGGCTGGATATCATGGTGGGATGATTTTTTTCAGCAAAACCGGTCCGGAACAGGCCAAAAGAGCGATGAAAAGACAACCACTTCACAGAAAACCGAACTGCCTGAAGAAACCGAAAAGAGCTTCAATGATTTTGGCAGGGCAAAATCCATTTGTATTAAAAACTTCAAGGGGATAGGCAATTCAGGGCGCCTGGATCTCGATGCGGATATTGTTCTGGTTTCCGGGGCAAACGGCAACGGCAAATCAAGTTTCGTTGAGGCGCTTACCATTGCCCTCACCGGTTATCATCCCCACTTGGAAAATGATGTCCCTCAACCCCATCTTTTTCATTACAACAGCGACCATTTTTCCATAGAACTAAAAGGCGATCAAAAAAATCTCCTTCGAGTCACGGGTCAAAATACCAATACCAACAAAGAGATAAACTTTTCCAACCGGCTGAGGATTAAAAAAAGGCACATTGAACAGGTTGAGCAATTTGCTGACGAAACCGATCCGTTACTGCTCTACCGGATGACCACATTCCTGCCGGATCACGTGGATATCCTCTTTGATGAAAAGGTTATCGGCGAGAAACCAAAACCCCACGACGACGATCCGATTTATGAGGACAGTCCGCCAAAGGCCCGTGCACTAACAGAGGTCTTTGTCCCGCTTCCCCTGCCGATCGATGCCCTGAGAAAGTCCCTTACCAAGGCAATTAAAGATATCGATGAGGAGATCGCGAAGCTCGGAAGGGAGACATCTTCCCTGCAAGAGCGGGCGACCAACATTGGCTCATTTCTGGGAAGCTTGATAAACGAACTGGAACAACGGGTCAACATGCTGCTTTCCCCCCTGGCAAGATCGCCAGTCCACTTTGCCCAGCCCCCGCAAGATTCCTCGCCGCAGTATCCTGATATCCTGAATATGTTTCTGGCAGAGCAACAGCAATTCTTGGGAAACTCACTCGGCCTCGATATTATGACATGGCCTGACACTATCAAGAATCTTCCCCGGCGACTTGAAGATTTGCTCAAAGATAAATTTCAGGACATTGATTACCAGAAACTTGAGCAGGAAAAAAAGGAGCTATCGAACAAGCTGCAGATCATTCAGGAAAAACTGGCGGAAAAACGCGAGGTAATCGAACCTGAACTCACCAGGCTGTTGGAAATCCTGCGCAGCCTTGGAAACCCTGAATTTCTTGCCATGTGCGAAAAGACACTTCGCCGGCGGGCCGGTCTCCGGCTCAATGATATCGCCACTGAAGTGGAGCTGGTAGACTCTGATAAGGCAAAACGATTCTGCCAGGTGCTCGATGAACTGATCGCCGACGAAACGTCCGTGCTTCGGGACAAGGAAAGGGAAGTCCACGAGAAGCTCAATGAAATTGAAAGCCGACTGGAACATGCGAGGCAACATAGTGAACAGCATGATAATCTCCAGCAACTGAAAAATTTTCTCGAAAACGAAAACTCCAAAGACAACCTGGAGCTGACTGATAAATTTGTGAAGGAGTACAAAGAAAAGGCAGAGCGTGAAGAACGGCTTCGCCAGTTGAGAGAAACCCGGAATGAACGCTATCCGCTTCTTGCATTCTTGGATAAACTGGGAAGTCCTCCTGAAGATTTTCGCAAAATTTTTGAAGAGGTTTTCAACAATGTGCTCAATCGATTCGCCCTGGCCGAGGGATTAAACCAGGCATCCATCCAAACCAATGAAAATGGAGGGTTGAAGATCGAGTCTGACGATAAAAGAGACCTGCCCTGCTTCTCCCTGGGACAGCGCTCCCAGATGGCAACGGCCTGGATGGTGACATCCAGGGAGTTGGCACGCAATTGCGAGGACATCCTGTTTCCGCACAAGATCCTCATTCTCGATGACTTATCCGCCACCTTTGACATGACCAACCTTCTGAGTCAGGCCATACTCTGGCGGCAACTTGCCTACCATCCTGACCCGCAGGAGCGATACCAGGTGTTTATCGTTTCCCATCATGAGGAATTCACCGATCGACTGCTGGATCTGCTTTGCCCACCCGGAGAAGGCTGTTCCATGCGACTGTTGCGCTTTACCGATTGGGCGCCCAAACCAGGTCAAGGTCCCATAATCGAGTCGTACAAGGTGGAACCGTCGCCCAGCAACATGGAGCAGGCTGTCAAGGCTCTTGAAAACGGCTTCAACTGTCTGAAGGAGGTCTTATGAGTACACCACTGACCATTGAAATCGATCTTGCATTCACCACACCGGCCTTCCTGGGAGACGCCGATCAGAAGGCCGCGCTGCGACCGCAATCATTCAAAGGGCTGCTTCGTTTCTGGTATAGGGCCTTGGACGGTTCTTTGGCTGAAAAAAAACAAAGGCGGGAGGATGAGTTGTGGGGCGGAGCTGGTGATGATTTTGGTCAGTCCCCGATTCTTTTGCGACTGATTACCAGAAAACCGCCTCAAATCTACCAATGGCGCAGAGAATCATTCACTCGCTTCACCGAGCGGGCCGGGAAGTATGATCGAAACGGCCTTCTCTATCTCGGCTTTCCTTTCACTCTGCGCGGAAATGAGCAAAGAAACGGGCTGAGCCCCGGAACCTCTTGCACTTTTCGGGTCGTGATCCCCCGGCATAACCTCTTGGGGGAATGGCAACGAAAGGCGGTTGTTGCTACGCTATGGCTCTTCGCGGTACTGGGCTCATGCGGAAGCAGGAGTCGTCGAGGGTTCGGGAGCATGCAGGCCATGAACTGGCGCATACGCCATGGCAGCGAATCATGGCAAGATGTCTTCAACGCCTTGCCGAATCCGGGCACAATGAGCACTCCTTCAGCCTGGGATAACGGGATCAACACCGCGTTTGCGCTCTTTTATGGTGAGGGTGCGGAAGCTTGGTTTCCACGCTTTGACAATGCCGCCCATCCGCACCTCACCCATGATTTTTCGCCGATTATACTTAAGGGATTTCCGACCTGGGAGGAGGCCATGAACCATGGAGGCAGGAAGCTCCAGAATTTCCGGCAATGCCTGGAACCGGACAAATCCGCGGTGATCAAGCTGCTCGAAAATCCGCACCATGGCACCTTCGCTCCGGGCAGGACCACCTTCGGGCTGCCGCTTAAATTTCAGTTCAGATCAAGAAAGGAACTGGGAAGCGTCACCTTTTATCCCCAGCGGCTCCACCCCCTGGCTAAATCATCCGATCGCTTCGCCAGCCTGCTCTTTCTGAAGATCATACGGCTGGGAATGTCTTATCATCCGGTTTTTTTCCGTCTCCAGGGGGCACTCCCCGGGTTCAGGGCACCGCTGGGATGTGTGCTCACAAACAAAAAAATGGCTCTGAATCTGGACGACCCGCAAGAGAATATTCTTGACCATTTTCTTCAATCATTGGGAGGCGCGAAGTGAACGAACAACAATTCTGGCTGCGGAAAATTCTTCAATTCCTTCATGATCCCCCAGGCAAACCTTTTGCTTTCTGGCCGAAAAGCGGCGGACATACGAACTTAGCAAAAAAAATATATACCGAGCTCTTGGGTAAACGGTATTCGTTCAGCAAGATACCAGACTTGATCGCCACCGGCGCGGATCGCCCCCTTCTCACCCTGCCGTGGGGACAAGAAGGGGGGCTGGGAACGCAATATTTCCACATTGACCCGACCGTCACCCATCCGCTCGCGAGAACCCATCTGAAGCTTCCTTTGCCGGACAATGTAGAGGAGGTCAACAAAGATTTCATCAATGAGCTTGCCAAGTCTCAAGTAGATGCCGCTGCTGAAATGAAGTTGGCGAATATAGCGGATGCCGAAGAATTGCAAAGAGGTTTTCTTGCTCTGTGGCGGAGATTTCGCGAGGAAATTATCAATGCAAATAGCAAAAAACAATCGTCCAGCCTGTGGGAATTCATGCCTGCCGACAGCCGCTGCCCGGATCATTCCATCTGGGAACACAACAGACTGGCAAGCGCGCTGTCTTTTGTTCCGCAAAAATTGTCGGACATGGACAAGAAGGCCCCGGATTACCCCTGGCTGTTCAGTTTCGCCCTCCAACCGGTACAGGAATTCCTCAGACAGGCACGCAAGAGCCAGGACCTCTGGGTAGGCTCCATGATCATCGCCGAACTTTCCTGGGCCGCCATGGAGCCGATCATTAAACGTTACGGGCCGGATGTCTTTGTTTATCCAGACCTCCGCGCTAATCCCAGGGCAGATATCTGGCTGTACGAAAATTACAAGGACGCTCTGCCCGACAAATACAAGAAAGCCCCGCCCGGTGACGACGCACATCATCCAGCGACCAGGGCAGGCGTTATCCCCCATACCTTCATTGCCTTGCTTCCCTATGGATCCAAAGTTACAAGCAGCCATCTCCAGCCACTTGAAGAGTTGGCACAACTTGCAATTGACGGTGTCAGCAAGGCGTGGGAGACAATGAGCCAATACGTACAGAAATGGATGGAAAAGTCGGGCATTGTGCAGTCGAAGAGCAACCATTCCGCGTGGAACCAACTTTGGGACCATGGACACAAACACTGCCCCCTCACCCCGACCTGGGTGGCATCGCCTTGGCCGGTTGTTGAAAAACAAGAACAATACTATTTCCCCGGCGGGGCGCTGCTGGCCCAGGACAGGGAAAAATTTTCTACACCTTCCCCAAGCGACGCCGAGGTCATCGGACGACGCAAGCAATTTCTGGGCACCTGGCTCCCGGAAAGCGTATGGACGCACTATGAGTATGTCCTGTCCGTTTTCGGCAGGACCAACAACAATCTCTTGGTGCACTCCGGTTTCGCTTACGGACCCGCGCATCACCGGGTTAAGGCGCGACACAGCCTGCGGCGGCGCTATCAAAGATTGTCTGAGTCTTCACCTGCCTCGTATGAAAAGTGCACGCTCTGTCATACCCGGCCCGCTTTACACGACGCTGTTGGTCATGAAGGAGGTAATTGCGAGAGCATCCGTGAAACCGTCCGGAAGCTGTGGAGAAACCGGGAACTCGATCCGGAGGAGCAAGGGAATGAACGGCTCTGCTCCGTCTGCAGCGTGGTCCGGTTTCTTGTCCGTTCCGAGTCGGTTCCATTTAATACAACTTGGGTCGGTGCGGGACGTTCGCTTGACCAGGAAAAAGACAGGGATAACCGTCTGCGACCGAAGTTTCCTTCCACGGTAGCCATTGCCGCGCAGAACTATCTTGAAAAACTGGCAAGAGGATATGACGAATTCAGTGATCTGCTGGAGCGGATCGTCAACCTCCACGGAAGGTTGAATATCGACAAGTCGTCATTTCCTAGCTCACTGCCGCGACTGGCCCGCGCACTCAAGACCCAGCCCATCGCTGAAGATTTTTTGAAGCTCGATCCGCAACTCGCCTTGTTTCCGGAAATGGTGGAGAGCAAACGCGCCTCCGCCAAGGACAAGAACGACCCCAAGGTGCCTCTCTGGAATGAGCTGAAAAACACAGTCAAGCAATTGCGCGAACGTGCTGCTGAAAAAAAAATCGGCGCTATCCAGACTCAAATCGCGGTACTGGTCATGGACGGCGACGAGATGAGCAAGGTTCTTCTTGGTGATCCGGCCAGGATCAAATCCAAATGGAAGGATGTCATCCACCCTAGAATCGCGGATAAAATTCTGGAAAGCGACGTTTTCCGGGGCAGCGGCTGGCCGGAACTGCTCAACCTCTCCAGAACCTCCGGCCCGGCCTTGCAGGCCTTTATCAGCCGGGCACTGGCTGATTTCAGTCACCATATTGCTCCGTGGGTTGTCGAGCAGGAGTTTTCCGGCCGTTTGATTTATTGTGGCGGCGACGACCTGCTGGCCTTGCTGCCGGCCCGCGAAGCACTGGCGGCAGCCACCCGGCTCCAGGAACTGTTTTCCGCCGCCTGGGTCATCGATACCGAACCGGAGATGGAGCCTTGGTCCTGGTTACTCCAGAAAGGACATGGCGGACGCAATCCGGAAGATGCAGAAAATCGTTTTCATATTCTCAAACCCACCGATGACCTCAAACAGCATTCAGGCCGCCTGTTGCCCATGCTCGGCAAGCATTGCAGCCTTTCCGCCGGGATCATGTACGGCCATTTCAAGACCCGCATGGGACTGTTGCTGGAACACGCCAGGATTATGCTCGACCAGGTCGCCAAGGAAAAGGCGGGCCGTAGCGCGGCGGGGATGGGACATTTTTCCAGATCCGGCCCGAAAACCAAGTTCGGGGCCAAATGGCAGGTAACGGAGACGTCTTCCCTGAAGGAGTGTATGGAACGGATCGTTAATGCCTTTGATGGAAATAAAAATAACAAGGAAAGCAAAATTCCTGCTTCACTCCCGTATAAGCTGACGGAATACACCTCCCTACTAAATCCCTTTGACCGGTCTCTTGCGACCGGCGGCGAGAAAAATACGGAAGCACGAAGGCTGATGAAAGGGCTGCTTAATAAAGCGCTGGACGGCGAGAAAACAGATAAGCAGATAACCGAAGCTCTGCTTGCCCTCTGGGAATCAGGCGGGCGACTCGTCGGTGCCGCGCAGGAGAGCGGTTTCTGCATGAACCCGGAGTCGGATGAATTCAATCCCCTGGATGGAATCTTTCTTTGCCGGTATCTAGCCGGTCGAACGGAGGAATCATGAGCCATACCTACCCCCTTTTTCTCAGACCTGTCACCGCGCTTTACTTCGGGCGTCCCGGCTCGCTGCCTGCCGGAGAGGCCCATGCCGGCATTTCCTGGTTCCCGCCCCCCATTTCGGCTTTTCAGGGAATGATCCGCACCAAAATTCTTGAGGAGGCAGGCATTTTCAGCCCACCAAGCGAGGTGGAAAGGCTGGTCGGCAGACCTGACGCGCTCCCTGATGGCTGGCAACTGACCGGCCCTTTCCCTTCCTGCCGGTCAGGGTCGCGGGAGTTGCAGATCTGGCTGCCCATGCCCTGTTTTTTACTGCCGCCCCTTGACCGTCATGCCAAGCAGCCTGTTTTTGCCCGCCCTCTGGAGGAAAGCCGTTCTGATGGTTATCCGGAATTGATGGATTCGGGGATGCTGCTTGAAAGCTCCGCCGATAAACGCCATGGAACACTGAAACGGCTACTCCTTGCCGGCGCACCGGAAACGGCAAAACTCAAACCCGATGAATGCTGGATTTCCGCCCGGAATATGTATTGGGCGCTTTCTGGCGGCGCAAACGATGATCTGCCCGGCAGCGCCGGCTGGCAGGCTAAAGAATGCAGCCGCCCTCTCCCGCCCTTTGTCCGGATGGAAACCAAGACAGGTCTCGCCCGCCAGAAAAAACGAAACGGCTTGGAACTTGTCATCACCGGCACGGCCGAGGAAGGCATGCTCTACTTTCTCTCCACGCTACGCTTTACTCCTGATGCCGGCCTCTACGGCAACCTTGCGGCGCGTTTTTCCCCGGACATCAACCCTCGGGCCTTGGAGCAGGGGGCCATCCTTGGCGGGAAAAAAGGCGGGGTACTGGCCTTTGAGCAGGCACCCGGACGGGACGAGTGGTGGGAGTGCCTCACGGCTGGCGAACATCTTGCCCATTGCCCGGTCCCGGATAACGCCTTGGTCTGGATTGCCCTGCTGAGCCCGGGACAATGGGAGACCCCGTCCCAACTGCCGGCGTTACTCAAGCCGCCAGGCAATCTCACGGTCGAAATAGTTTCCATCCTCGCGCCCCCCCCGCTCTTTCTTGGCGGCTTTTCACTGGCTGAAAAGCGACAGCGACAGGCGAAACCATGGTATCCGCCCGGCTCGTCCATCTTGGTGCGATTGTCGGGAGGATCGGAAACAGAGCGAAGAGTATGTTTTATGGAATGGAACAACCGTTGCCTGCTGACATCGGAGGCCCCCCAACGCTCCTTCGGATACGGCCACATACTTGTTTCTTCACCCTTGAAATATGGAGGACCGCATGCGTAACGATACACGCTTACTGTATGGCATCTACACACTTACCCCCCTGCACGTGGGTACCGGCCAGGCAATCGGCGCGGTTGACCTGCCGGTGACACGGGAACAATCCACGGGCTTGCCCTTTATCCCCGCCACCTCCATCAAGGGGGTGGTCAGGGATGTGCTGGAGGCGCATCTGCCTGGGAAAAATGATGACATCAAAGATCTTCTGGGGTCGGACATGAAGGATCAGGATGATCTACGGGCGGGTGGACTGATCTTCACCGAGGCCCAGATTCTTGCCTTGCCGTTTCGTTCCCTGAACATGCCTTTTGTCTTTGTCACCAGTTATCTGGTTCTGGAACGGTTCGACCGTAATCTTCGCGCCTTCGGATTCGCCGATACGTTGACTCTTGGTTCACATCTGAAAAATCTCGATCGGAATAAACCTTATGTGAGTGATAAAGCCAAAAGCAACGAGCTGCTGGTAATCGAGGATCTCATTTTTAACAAAGAGGAAGTGCTTTTTCACGAGGCGGTTACCCATATTGCGTCGTCGCTTCAGGATCTCCTTCCAGAGGATGAGCAGCCGACCAGAGACCGTCTGCAAACGAGCCTCGTCATCCTGCCGGACCGGGAATATCTGGCTCTGGCCCGCCGTTGTCTGCCGGTGCAGGCCAGAACCAAGCTGACCAGCGGTAAGACCGCCTCAAAATATACTTCCCCCGAGGGCAAGGAGGAGAAGGGCAATCTCTGGTACGAAGAAACCGTGCCGTCTGACAGCTTGTTCGCTTTTTTTGTCATGAATCGGTCCGGAGCCAGTTCCAAGCCCAAAGCGCCAGTCGATCGTTTTAACGAGGTGATCACGACAAATAAAATTTCCCTTTCGCCGGTCCAGATGGGAGGAAACGAGACAGTAGGCCATGGCTGGTGCTGGTGGCAGAACTTACTTTCGAAAGGAAACATAAAGCAGTAGGCCTGGCCTATTTCGAGACGAAATCAATCTCAAGCTCATCTTCTACAGTTAAAAAAAAATAATTAAACGATTTCAGCACAATACGCCATGCAAAAAATGTGTTGGCACTACTCGCATGACTAATCGGACAGAAGTCGGCCTAAACTTCGCTTATCGTCGGC
>JBMONO010000023.1:0-10579 GCA_049323655.1 Thermodesulfobacteriota bacterium
CTTATTTGCTTAACAACACACTTTTAAGCAAGTTGGACTATCCTCCACTGATAAATGATGCTTCTTAATCGAAGACGTCCTGTTTGTCAAGCAGGCAAACAACGATTTTTTATTTTTATGTATGAGTACTCATTCATTTTAATGTAACCCATCGGCATCCAAAGATTTTTGTTGATTTTTCCGCAAAAAAAAAAGACACAAAGGGGGTCAGCGGATCTTTTCGTAATAGTCGCGAAGATCACGTCCGAGAAAGGCGCGTACTTTCTTGAGATTGGTGCCATGGCCTGGTCCGAGATCGGCAAGCCGGGCCTGACCCAGCAGCTTTGCCACCTTTTTTTCCACCTTGCGCCAGAGTCCCTTTTTGTAAGGCGTGTCGAGGGCAACCAGTCGACTCGGGTCGGCCAGGCATTCCTTCACCAGACGTGGAAAACGCAAACGGCTTATCCAGAGCCAGCAAAAAAGGGAAACCACGGCCACGCCGGCCAGCGGCAGCAGGAGGTGACCAGAAACGAAAGAGCCATCCGCCAGACTACTTACCAACGTTTGCTGTGGCACGCCGATGCTGTTCTTGAGGAGGAAATCGGTCAGCAGAAAGGCGGCAAGGACACCAATCAGGCCGATTTTCACCTGCTCGGCGACCATCGTCCGGCCAAGCCTGGAGAAACCGGTCATCGCCTCGCAGAGCAGCTGCAGCTCGTTGACCTGACGGTCGATGTCCTGGAGGATGTGGTTGACCCGGAAACCCGGGGCGGAAAGGATCTTCTTTTTCAAAATTTCCCGTTCCTCCTGCCAGACGGAGAGCATTTCCGACGGTCTGGCAACGGACGGGGCATAGGTGAGGTATATGTGTGGGATATCCTTGCGGCCGGTCATCTGAGAGAGATTCCAGCACAGGGTCCCATAGGAGCGGACCAGATCAGGAAGGTTATCGCACTCATCGATGCGGCTCATTACAAAAACGATCCGGTCTTCGCCGGCGCTTTCCGGCAGCGTAGTGCGGATGGCGGCATAGGTCTCACTGATGGTGCCCGCTTTATGGGGGTCAAACATGAGAACTACAAGATCAGCGAGTTTAGCGAACTCGCCGAGCACTGCCAGATAATCGTAGCCCCTGTCCTTTTCCGTCACCGCGTCGAGCATGCCGGGGCTGTCAATGATCGCCATATTGGCGAGAAAAGGTTCATCCACCTTTTTCAACCGAAAATGGGCGATGAACTGTTCACCAAAGGACTTAAAGCGGGCAAAGGGCAGGGCGTCGTCGTTGACCAGGGTCGCCCCGGGAACGTGCGGTTCGCCGTCTTCCCGGCCGTGGGCGGTGATAATGGTGAACGAATCATCAGTGGGCGCCTGACCGGTGCGCTGCAAATCGCGACCGAGGATCTCGTTGATCAGGGTTGATTTACCCGAGGAATAGTTACCGATGATCAGCACCATCGGCTTCCATTTAAGAATCGACTCCAGGTCGCCGTAGTCGAGGCCATAACGGTTGAAAAGGGGAAGCAGGCGGGTGCGGACCTGCTGGTGCAGTTCAGCCTGAAGCTTTTTCTCGTCCATGGCGCTCATCTGTCCGTGTCTGATGAAAAATTCGTGGACCCCCCCCCCGACCCTCTCAGCACGAGAGAAGGGAGACTCCGCATCCGGTTGCTCCAACCTTTACCAGAAACAGTGGGGAAAAACAGTGAAAATATGATGGTCGCATAAAAACGGACTTCCCCCTGGCGGGCGGGAAAGTGCCAGCAGAATCACCTGCCGGACCGGACGTATTGCCCCTGCCATGGAAATCAGAATTATTGACCACCTCACGGCCGGGCTGCAGTCTGTCCACCGCAGCCCGGGCCTCGGTGATCTCGGTCAGTGTTTTCTGTTCATGGTAGCATACCCCTTAGCCACCTCGACCAGGTTGGGGATGAGATCAGCACGCCGTTGGTAAGCGGCCTCGACGTCAGCCCAGGCGGCAATGACCGCCTCGTCGTTTTCCTGAATGGTATTGTAGCCGCAGCCGGACAGAGCAAAGCCCGCCAGCAGGCAAAGAAAAAGCATCATCCGCTGTTTCATATCATCAGTTCTCTTCATCAGTTCAATGGATCACGGTAAAAACGCCCGGTATTTCCTGACAAAATCAACAGGATGATAGCTGAGCTTCGCCTGCCTGAGCCCTTCGTCCCCCAGATCCTGCTCCCGGTTGATCGTTTCATACATCCCGGGCAGGATGGCGGCAAATGCCTGGTTGACGAACTGCCACAATCCCTTGTAATTGGCAACCGCCTTTTCAAAATGAATGGCAAAACTGCGGCCGCCCATCAGCTCCTCACCAAGGGAATAGGCGACCGGGTTGCCGGCCACATAATAGATGCCGCCGCACAGCTGCAGTACTTCCGATTTTTCCAGGCCCTCACGGGCAGCCAGGTAGTCACCGTCATCTTCGCGGCCGAGACGCCACTGATCAAGAATACGGAGGGCATCTGGCTTGTATTCCTCGAGCAGCGGCCGGCCCTCGTATTCATGGGAACTCATGAAGGTTTTAATCAGATTGCGTTTCTTGTGCAGTTTCCGGCCGCTCAGCTCGGCCAGATCCTGCCGGCGGTAGAGGTAATCGAAATTGTCGCGATCTTCAGTGACCCGATAGCCTGCCTGCCCCAGGATTTCCGCCTGCGGCGCCGAGACGCACTTCATCTGGAAGAAAGTGGCAAACAGACCGGAGAGAATTGCCGGATCAGGCAGGCCGAAAGGCAACATGAAAAAAGGCTGTCCGGCGTCAGCCCCGCTGAAAAGCACCGAGCCGTCCGCCAGCCGGCAGATCCGGTAGCTATGGGTCTGACGGAAGAGGTAGAGATTGGCAAAAGTGAACTCAGAGATCCCCTCCCTCAATCCCCGGAAAAGGGGATGGAGTTCCTCGCGCATCTCCAGGCTGAGTTCGGCTTGATCAGGGAAGAGAGGGATCATGACTCGCTCCGAGAGATGACGGCATGCCTTTTTCGGAAAATACGCCCCCCCCTTGTTGGGATCTGTCGCATGATTTTTTCCCTCATCGACAAAAAAGACCGATGTCGTCGCCGGCTCGGTCAAGGCAATTGATCAGGGTCATCTTCCCGGCGACATCGAGATCCGCTCCCCGGCGGATCATCCGCTCCAGGGTTTGCTCCCATCGTTCCCGGCTTTTGCGACCGAGTCGCTCGCAGACCCTGCCCCGGTCATGACAACCAAGGCAGCTCGCCGTAAGGATCCCGGTACAGGAGGTGGGACTCTTCTCGTTGCCGACACAGGATCCCAGCGTTAAGGCGCCCAGGGCAACGATCAGCGACAGGAACGGTTTCATCTGCTTTCACGGCTCCGACCAATGGTGATCAGCGGCGAAAAATCGCCGGTCAGGCAACGACCGCCGACCGGGGTAACGACAAAGGTGTTTTCCACCCCCACCATGCCGATGCCGGGCAGTCCTATTTTCGGCTCCACCGCCAGCACCATGTTCTCCTCCAGCGGCAGGTCGAATCCCGCAGCCAGCACCGGATATTCATCAACGGCCAAGCCGATGCCATGGCCGACAAAGGACACCCTGTTGGCCGGCAATCCCATGAAACCGTCCGCCCAACCGCTCTTTTCCGCCCGCTGCCGGCACTCGTCCCAGATTCGGGCCGGGATGACGCCGGGCCTGAGCTGCTCGGCAACCCATTGCTGCAGATCCATGCAGAAATCCTGGGCCGCCCGGACCTGATCCGGAATTTCTTTCCCCAGCCAGTACACCTGCGTTTTATCGGTCTGATAGCCCTCGAAAGAAAAACCAACATCGATGGTCAGGGCCTCGCCAATTCGCCACTTTCTGGCCGGTGAACCCAGGTGGGGGGTGGCGGGATGGACGCCGCGCAGGCCTACCGGGCCATTGAAGACGCTTGGATAATTGCCGCTGTCGCCGGCGGCAATGTGACCGAGAAACACCTCTTCACCGTGGTTCGCCATCCGCAAGATACCATGGTGCCCCTGTTCGAGCATGAGAGCAAAAAGGGTGTGGCCGATTGCCAGTTCGCTCTGCTTCTCCGCCAGCAGGGGCGGCAGCAGTTCCGACAGGCAGCGGCCATGGCGTTTTCCTGCCGCGGTAAGCCGTTCCAATTCCCAGGCGGATTTAGTCGCCCGAACCATGGCCAGGACAGCGTCACCCGGCAGTAGTTCATAACCGGCAAAGTGACGGGCAAAAAGGCTGCCAAGGGACCAGGAAAGCCCGTTCATTTCCACCGCCACCCGGCGGGACAGCGGCGACCCGCTCTCCCGGAGCACTCCCTCGATATCGCGGTAGGAGCGGTATGGAGCCATGGCAGAGAGGGGGGATTCAATGCGGGCCCGCTCCAGCCCCCGCCGACAGAGCAGCACCGGTTCCCCCTCCAAGGGCAGCCAGAAAATTCCGGTGCCAAAGGTCCCGGTAAAATAATAGATGCCGAGCCGGGAAAAGACGATCATCCCCTCCGCCTCTGGGGCAACACTGCGCAGCAGGGCGCGGCAGCGTCGCCAGCGTTCCTGCAGTTCCGGCAGCGGCACCTTTCCATCATTATCGCGACCGTTCATCCCGGCTGCTATCGGTTCCGACTTCGCGTTCATTTCCATATTCTCACTCATATACCACATCCCAGGCTATTTTCGCCACCCATCCGCCGCAATGTAATCAGCTGGCAGGTCGCCTGGGCCAAGCCATCATTTCACTCAATTGCTTGACAAAGCGATATTGCTCGGGTTTAAAGAGGGGGCTATGCTTTGTCGAAATCGAAAAAAGCCACGATAGCGACGAGCGGTGCAATATCACTCTTTGTTTTCACTTTCCCGCCCGCCATGCTTTGCGGGTTTTTTCGAAACCACCATGCTTTCGCTACCCGATATAGATCCCGTCCTTCTCCGGCTGGGCCCCCTGCAGATCCGCTGGTACGGTCTGATGTATGTCCTCGGTTTTGCCGCCACTTATTTTCTCGTCCGCCGGCAGATCAACCGCCTCGGCTTAGCGAAACTGGCCGCCGAATTCGAGAATCTCAACTTCATCCTCATCCTTTCCCTGGTGCTGGGCGGCCGGCTTGGCTATGTGCTGTTCTATAATTTTTCCTATTACCTCAGCCATCCCCTGGAAATAGTGGCAACCTGGCATGGCGGCATGTCGTTTCACGGGGCGGTCATCGGCCTGCTGGTCGGCGGCTTTCTCTTCTGCCGCAAAAAGGGTCTGAACTTTCTCGCCACTGCCGACATCTATATTGTTACCACCCCGATCGGACTGGGACTGGGACGTATCGGCAACTTCATCAACGGCGAACTCTACGGCCGGGTGAGCGAGGTGCCGTGGGCGATGGTCTTTCCCGGGGCCGGACCGTCACCGCGCCATCCCTCCCAGCTTTACGAGGCACTGCTCGAAGGACTCGTCCTCTTTATCCTGCTCTGGCATCTAAAAACGGTGAAACAGCAGCGACTCTGGGGGCACGGCTCCATGCTTGCCGCCTTTCTGTTTTTCTACGGGGTGTTTCGGATTTGTGTCGAATTTTTCCGGCAACCAGACGCCCACATCGGCTTTCTCCTCGGCTTCATCACCAGGGGCCAACTGCTCAGCGCCGTCATGATTTGTGCTGGATTAATTCTTTTTTTTCACGTAAAAAATAAATCTGCATCATGAAGCGGGCGCCAGCCATGAAACTGAAAAAAATTTTTTTCCTTATAAACATTATAACTGCGATGATTATGACGACCCAGCCCTGCGAGGCGCAAGAACTCGCCCCCCATCTCTTCAAGGAAACCCTGGCCAATGACCTGACCGTCATCGTCAAGGAGACGCCCGGCACCAAGGTCGCCACCGTCCAGATCTGGGTGCGTGCCGGCAGTATTTACGAAGGGCCCGACGAAGGGGGCATCACCCATCTCATTGAACACATGATCTTTAAGGGCACGCCGAGCCGGGGGCCGGGCCGCATCGCCGGGGACATCGAGGAGGTGGGCGGCCGCATCAACGCCTACACCTCATTCGAGTACACGGTCTATCATGCCACCCTCTCCTCCCGGTTCTGGGAGCGAGGTCTCAATGTGTTGACCGATGCGGTGCTCCACTCCACCTTTGACCCCGAAGAGCTGGAACGGGAAAAAAAGGTCATCCTCGAAGAGATCAGCATGCGCAACGACCGGCCGCAAACCCGTCTCTTCCAGGAGCTGATGAGTACCGCCTATGCCGTTCATCCGTACCGGCTGCCGGTCATCGGCACCGTGGAAAGCGTGACCGGTTTTGATCGGGACGACATTCTTGCCTACATGAAAAAACATTACACCCCGGAGAACCTCACCGTGGTGGTGGTGGGTGACGTCCGTTTCGGTGAGGTGATCGCCTCGGTGAAAAAACAGATGGGTCACCTGGAAAAAAGCGACTCCCGGCAGCCATCACTCCCCCAGGAACCGTCTCGGGACACCCCCCGCTTTTTAGCCATTGCCGACGACACCAACCAGACCCATCTCGCCCTGGCCTTTCCCATCACCCCTTTTGTCCACCCGGACACGCCGGTGCTCGACGTCATTGCCGGCATCCTCGGCCAAGGCGAAACATCGCGGCTTTACAACGAACTGCGCAACGAAAAGCAGCTGGTCTACAGGATCAGTACCGCGGCCTTCACTCCCCGTGACCAGGGGTTGCTCGAAACCTCCGCCACCCTGGAGACCACCAATGTCGTCGCTGCCATGGAGGGAATCCTGACCGAATTCTTCAAACTGAAATACCTGCGGGTAAGCGATGATGAACTGACCCGGATCAAACGCAACCTGGAAAGCGATTTTGTTTTCAACCTGGAAAGGGCCGAAGGCCAGGCCCGCACCCTGGGCTCTTTCGAATTTCTCACCGACGATCCGCGGGAGGAAGACTATCTGGCCATGGTGCGTTCAGTCAGCGCCGACGACATCATGGAGGTGGCCCAGCGGTACTTCGTCCCCGGTGGCATTGCCGCCGTCTGCCTGGCTCCCTCCGGTACGGATCTGAATCTCGACGACACGGCCCTGGCCGACATCATAAACCGGGCGGAAAAGACGGCCAGACAGGCGGTGCCGCCCTCGCTGATGCTGGACGCCTATCTCAACGACGTCCACCGTTTCAGCCTGAAAAACGGCATCACCCTGCTGGTGCGGGAAGATCCGACGGTCCCAACCGTTTCCGTGCGCGCCATCTTTCCCGGTGGGCTCAGGGGAGAAACCGCCGCCACCAACGGCGCCTTTGCCTTTATCAGTGAGCTGCTGCCGCGGGGCAGTGAACAGATGACCCCGCGGCAGCTTGCCATCGACATTGCCGATATGGCCGGTGCGGTGGCCGGTTTCAACGGCAAAAACACCTTCGGACTCAAAGCGGACTTTCTGGCCCGTTTTTTTGCAGACGGCATGAAACTGGTGCGGGATATCATTGTCACCCCCCGCTTTGATGCCGATGAGGCGGAAAAAATCAGGGCGGAGCTGCTCTCCCAGATCAAACAGCAGGAAGACTCATTGCCGTCTGTCGGCTTTCGCGAGTTCAATCGTCTGCTTTTCCAGGGCCATCCCTACGGACTCAATACAGTCGGATCCGAGTATGCGATCACGAACCTTTCTGTCGCCGCCCTCAAAGACATCTACCGGCGTCATGCCGGGCCGGAAAACCTGGTGATCGCCGTGGCCGGCGACGTGGAGGCCGAGAAGGTTCAGTCGCTGATGGAAACTCTTTTCAGTGACTGGCCTGCCGACAGGGCCGCCAGCGACATTGTCGAGTCCGCTCTGCCTCCCTCCCCACCGGCAGGGCCGGAGGTTTTCACGGTTGAACGAGACAAGGAACAGATTCATTTCGTCCTCGGTTTCCTCGGCGCAACCCTGACAAGCCCAGACCGCTATGCCCTGGAGGTGCTCGAAACCATTTTAAGCGGCCAGAGCGGCCGGCTCTTCACCGAGCTGCGTGACAAGCAAAGCATGGCTTACAGTCTCTCCGCCTTCACCCTCTTCGGACTTGACACCGGCTCTTTCGGTATCTATATCGGCACCAGTCCGGACAAGAAGGAGGCGGTGCTCACCGCCTTGTGGAAGGAGCTCACCCTGCTCCAGGAGGAGGCGGTGAGCGAAGAGGAGCTGACCAAGGCAAAAAACCTGCTGATCAGCAACTACGAACTGGGTTTACAGACCCACAGCGCCCAGGCCATGGAAATGGGGCTCAATGAAACTTACGGCCTGGGACAGGATTACGGCAATCGCTACATAGCCGAGATCGAGAAAATTGACCAGAAAAAGGTATTGGATGTGGCCCGTCGCTACATCCAGCCGAACCACTATGTTATGGTGACGGTGGGGGCGAAATAACCTCCTGCCCCACTAAAATACCAAGGTAGCTACCATGCGCAACAAGATGATCGCCCCCTCTATTCTGTCGGCTGATTTTGCCCGGCTGGGGGAAGAGATAACCGCTGTCATTGCGGCCGGCGCCGATGTCATTCACGTCGATGTCATGGACGGCTGCTTCGTGCCCAACATCACCATTGGCCCACCGGTGGTAGCGGCGCTGCGGAAAATCTGTGACCACCCGCTGGACGTGCATCTGATGATCTCTGACGCCGACCGCTACATCGAGGCCTTTGCTGGGGCCGGCGCCGACTGGATCACCGTCCATGTCGAGGCCTGCCCCCATCTGCACCGGACCGTGCAGCAGATCAAAAAACTGGGCAAAAAAGCCGGGGTGGTCCTTAATCCCGCCACCTCGCTCGCCACCGTTGATCACATCCTGGACGAGGTCGACCTTGTCATGCTGATGAGCGTCAACCCCGGTTTCGGAGGCCAGACGTTCATTCCCTCCACCCTGGACAAGCTGCGCGCCCTCAAGGCGCGCATCGACGAAAGGGGGCTGCCGGTCGGCATCGAGGTCGACGGCGGGGTCAGTCCGGCGACCATTGGTGCCATCTCCGCAGCCGGCGCCAATATCTTTGTCGCCGGGTCCGCGGTCTTCAACGGCAACTACCACGAAAGAATCACTTCCCTGAAACAGCGCTGGTAGCACTAATCTGCTAGCGCAGCACGTCGCCAGACAGGGGGGAATTTCCGTTCGTCCCCCTGTCTCCCTGCCAGAGGGCGGTCTGGCGGCGGGAAACAGAGCGAATCTTCACAACCTTCACATCGGCCTTACCGCTTTCATCCGTGGCGGTCAACCGCAGCACCGGGCCGGGGTCGGAGACTGTCGAAAAAAAGGACGGGGTGGAAAAGGAGATGATGGAGCCTTCCTCATTGACCGGCTTGATCAGCACCCGAGTGCCAGACAATTGTTCCCAGGAAAAAC
This sequence comes from Thermodesulfobacteriota bacterium, assembly GCA_049323655.1. Classification (GTDB taxonomy): domain Bacteria; phylum Desulfobacterota; class Desulfobulbia; order Desulfobulbales; family SURF-16; genus DB1. Next base: position 9,281 of record JBMONO010000023.1, read on the forward strand.
GAACGGAATACCGGGATTCATCCCGTGTCGAACTGGCGTCAAGCAAAACGGTTTCCCCGACCAGATAGCTGTCCGCCAGACCGGTGAGACGAATCTGCGGCGGCTGATCGACGGGACGGGACGGGACGCGGCGGGCTACCTCTATTTTTTTCCCGGTACCCTTCTTGCGGGCCGTTTTCACCACCTCGGCCGCACGTTTCGCCTTTTCCTCCTCCCTCTTCTTCTCCTCAAGGGCAAGCTGGGCCAGGTTAGGCCCACTGATCACCACCAAGGCTGGAGTGCTGGCATCCTTGCCGTCGCTCACCACAAACTCAAACCGATCCTCGCCGGGAAAATCCTTGTTCGGCAGATAGGTCAGCTGTGGAGCTTCCCCGGAAAGACGGCCATGCTGAGGCTGAGAAGCAACCTGAAAGGTCAGGGGGTCGCTGTCGTCATCGCGGGCCTCCAGGACAACGGCAACCTCACCGCCACCTGCCGGCATCGCATATTGTCCGGGTGAGGCGACCGGCACAAAGTTGGGGGGAGGAGGCGTCTCTTCGGCGGGCTTCTGGTTTGCCACCGGCGGCTCAATGATGGCCGGCGGTTCCGGTTGACGAAAAAAATACCAACCTACTACTCCGGCGGCAAGAAGCAGGCACGCAGCCACCCCGCCTGCCACCGCCTTGTTGATTGATTCGGGCAAAAAGGAAAACAGCCCGCCTTTTTTCATCACCTCCCCTCCCAGTCCCTCCTCGCCGACTGCGGAATGGAGGGTCGCCACCGTGGCCTCCCGATCCGCTCCCGGCGAAGGACCACCGGGCGCAACATTCCGAGTGTCGCCATCAAGTTCCAGAAAATCCGCGTCACTGCCGAGCACATCGGCAAGATCCATGTTTTCCGGGGCAAAGGAGTCCTCACCATCATCCTCGTCCTCGTCGTCCAAGCCGGCAAAGAGCTGATCGATTTCATCCTGGTCAACCTCCAAACCTTCTCCCATATTCACCGGAGGCGGCGGTTCTCCGCCCAGCAGGGAATCGATATCCCCCTGGCCCGCGGCAACGGTTTCCAGGTTCTTGTCTTCCTCACCGTCATCCAGCAGCAGATCAATGTCGGACTGATTCAGTTCACCGATATCCTCGCCCTTTTCTTCACTGCCGTCCTTCTCGAAGGCGCCGCCGAGCAGGGCGTCAATGTTGGCCTGATCCAGCTCACCGGAACCGTCATCAGCGTGGGGTGCATCAGGACCAACGGCACCGCTTTCCGGGGTGGGGCTGCTGCCGCTCAACAGGGCATCGATATTGGCCTGATCAAGTTCGCCGG
>JBMONO010000024.1:0-69971 GCA_049323655.1 Thermodesulfobacteriota bacterium
GGTGTGCTGGCGAGAAGCAATCGGGGCGCCAGCCGTTCTGAGTGACCATTCAAACTACTAAATGCCATGATCCGCCCGGGCAAGGCCGGTTTTCTCCGGCTAAAAGGTCCGCCGGTTGGTCACGCCGTTGGTCGGTTGCTGGATGCCGCTGGTGCCGGTGATCGCCCCGTGGAAGTGGCAGCGTTCACAGCGCTGGGGATAGCCTGTTCCGTGACAGCCGCCGCACATCATTTTATTGTACGGGTAATCATTGAGGGAATGATGAATGTTCTCCCAGGTGCCGCCCCCCTTGTCGTGGCACTGGTCGCACAGGTAGGAGAGGTTGTAGCCGTCGGTGATGGTGCCGGTCAGGGGGATGCGGTTGATCTTGCGGCGAAAAAGATAGGTGTTTGGCGAGCCGTGCGGCTCGTGGCAGTCGAGGCAGGAGAGGACATAGCCGAGGCTGCCGTTGCCGGCGCTGTAGGGTGTTTTGACGCTGATGTAGCTGTCGGCGTTGCCCTTGCCGTGCTTTTCATTGTTCCAGTCGATCTGTTTGAGATTGCGGCCGAGGGTGGTGCTGTAAATGGTATTGACCGTGTTGTGACAGTCGGTGCAGAAGGTATTGTAGTCCGGGGTGAGGGAGCCGTTGCTGGTCGGCGTGGCGCCCGGTTCGTAGGTGACCGCCGAGTTGTAGTAATAGGGGGCCTGGTATTTGTTGCCGCTGGAGACGTCCATCCGTTCCGCCGCGTCGTTGCCCCACAGGTCGAAGTGGTCGGTCGGCCGCGAGATGGCGGTGTAGGCCGGGTCGGTGACATTGGCCTTGTTGCGCCGGGCCAGATGGGGGTTGTGGCAGGCGGTGCAGGGATTGGACGAGGCGGTGAAATAATCGAACGCATTGTCGGCGAAATTGACGATATCCTTGAGATTGTGGTAGGAGGCCAGGTTGAAGGCCTCGAGGATGCCGGCCGGAGAACCGGTCGCGTAGCCGCCGAAGGTGGCGGTGTAGTCCTTGTTGTCGATGCCGCCGGACTGGAACGACGAGGAGCTGGTATGGCAGTAAAAGCAGAAGTTGTCCGCCTGGACGTACGGCTTGGTGGTGGCGGTGGTGTCGAAGTTGTCGGCAAAGAGGGCGAAGGCCGAGGCGTCACCGGTGGCAGGCGCTGGTATTGCCCCGTCGATACTGGCGTGCTGTTCGTGGCAGTGGGCGCAGTTGCCGCGGGAGTAGTCGGTGAGTTGGGCCGGAGTGCGCTTGACGCCGACGGCGGCGTCGCCGTGGGCCGAATCCGTGTAGGTGCCGGCCAGGAGCGGCGCTGCATGGCAGAAGGCCGTTGAAGCAAAAAGAAGCGAAAGAAAAAGACGGGAGGATGTCATCGGCTGCACTGTCATCGGAAAAACCGGCGCTGAGATGATGGGGAAAGGGTTTGTCTGCTCTTGTAAGAAAATGTATCAGGCCGGGGGGGATTTTTCAAATAGTGTTTTCAGGCATCAGGGATGAGGAATTCCTGAAAGGGATTTTTTTAACCACAGAGCGCACAGAGAACGCAAAGAAAAAATCTTTAATTACAATTAGTTATCTCTGTGCGCTCTGTGGTTGATTTTCGGTTTTTGCGACGCCATCAATATTGGTAGATATCGTGGCGCGGTTTCAGCCGTGTTGACTCGTTGACTTGTGCCTCGTAGGCCAGTTGCGGAATGTGTGCGTTATCGAGGATGAAGCGCTCAAGCTGCTGAACCTGGCCGGACGTGAGGTCGCCGAAGAGGATGCGGCGCTGTTTGATGACGGGTTTGCTGCTGGTTGATTTGGAGATGGTCTGATCAGAGACGACGGTAAAGGGGATTTCATCCATGTAGTGATCGTTGTAACCGAAAAGGATGCCCCGGGCGGGCGGCGGCTCATTCAGATACTCCTTGTCGACATAGTTGAAGAGGATGCCGCCCATGCTGATGTCGATGACCTTGCCGAAATTGTAATGGAGGACGTACATCTCTTTTTTCGGGCTGAATCTGGGGAATCTCCTTCGGTTGAGAACAGTGTAGTTGGAACTCATTTTTCCGCCCCTCGTGAAAGTGTTCTTGTATGATGAGATGTCAGAGTATCATGTCAAACATCCTTAGCAAAAAAAAAGGGGGGGGGGAATAGGGCAAATTGTCGCAGATGGGTGACGGGCGAAGGAGCATTTTTGGGGCGCATGCCCATTGTTGTGACTTGGTATTTAGAAAAAAATGTGAGAAATCATTGTGTTGTGAGGGAGGTGACAACCGTCGCCCCCAAAAAGGGTCGGGTATTTCTGCAGAAGCTGGCGATCGTCAGCGACAGCCGGAGGCGGTGGGGTTGTTGACAAGCCATAGTGAACATGGTAGGTGGAAATGTCACTTGTAACGATGGGATATCTAAGCTATTCTTGGCTGTCTACCGAAAATGATAAACGCACGGGACTGGGAAAATGGTTTCTGCCGCACTGCCGCCGAGACACGGATCGTCTGTTTTGTTGTGGGTTGTGTTTTTTTTGTTCTCCGGAACCGCCGCGGCCGGAGAGATTACCCTGCTGGAACCGGCGGAGAGCGGCATCATTTATGCCCGCAACCCTTCCTATTATGCGGTGGTTGAGGCAACCGACCGCAACGACGCGGACCGGATGGTGATCACGAGCGGAGCGACACCGATCAAGCCGCTGGCTGTCCGTTCCGGCGGCGGCCGCCATTATGTCCATTTCCAGCTGCCCCTGTCCCCAGGCGCCAATCTCTTCACCATCTCGCCCGGCAATAAAAAAATCTCCCTTGACTACAAGCCGATGCGTACCGTGCTCACCGTCAATTTCGACGTGCCCGGCGTCTACATGTTTCACCGGCACGGCACCATGCGCAAGGAGTGCCGGCAGTGCCACGAAGCGGAGAACGTGCCGAAGAAATTTGCCGGCAAACCGTTGCCCTTCGGCATGAATTCCGTTGTGTGCTATTCCTGTCACCGCCGGATCTTCGAAGATACCGCCTGGCATCACAGTCCGGCCGAGAGCCTGCTCTGCGAGACATGCCATCCCCAGGACGCTAAGGCCGGTAGATTTTTTGTTTCCAAAGGCAAGGATGCCGCTCTCTGTTATCGTTGCCATGTCGAGAAGGAACGGGTGTGGAGCAAACTGAAACACGTCCATCAGCCGGTCGGTTTCGGGGTCTGCTCCATGTGCCACAATCCCCATGGCGACGCCAACCGCTATCAGCTTTGGGCCGACGGTAAGGTGGATATCTGCATCAGCTGTCATGTTGACAAGGAGCAGTACGTGACAAAAGAGGTGGAGGGAATGACGACCCACGGCATTATCAACGGCGGTGGCTGCGTTGCCTGCCATGACCCGCACGGCACCGATAATCCTTACATGCTCTACAGGCCGGTCAATGAGTTGTGTGTCGGCTGTCACAATAAACTGGAGGGTGTTGTCAAAGGCCATCCGGTCGGCGGTCATCCGGTCGCCGGCCCGAAAAATCCCCTGCAGCCGGACAAGGAATTCAACTGCGCCAGTTGCCATAATCCGCACGGCTCGGTGTATCAGTATCTACTGGTTGGTGACCTGCTGGGAGGCCATGTCTGTTCACGCTGCCACAACTGATATCGGCAAAGACGACGGGCGATGATGATGCATGTGAGTGCGGTAATGAATGTCGGAGTCGTAAAAAGCGATGATTCCGACGGGCGGTGCATTGTAACTCGTTGTTTTCACTTTCCCGCCTGCCATGGTTTGCGGGTTTTTGCGAGACCATCATGAATCGGATCGGTCATAATATTCTGTTCATGCCGGCGGTGTTGTGCCGCTTTCTGGCCGCAGGCTTTCTTTTTTGCCTTGCGGGATTTTTTTTCGTCACCCCGCTTTGCGCCCAGCAGAAAGATGGTTCGCCATGGAACGTCCCGGTCAAGGCGGTGGCGATTATCACGGAAGATGATCAGGGGGCGCCGCTGCAGTTTCCTTCCACGGTTTTCTTTGACTGGACGATGGATGAAACCTATGTCGTCACCGGCGGCAAGGGGCGCATCAGCATCTACGGCGCTGACTTTTTTCCGCAGATTTCCCTGGGCCGCGGACGAGGGGTGGAGAGTCCCAATGATCTTTTTGTCGACAAGGATGGCCGGCTCTATATCTGTCAGGGCCAGTCGGCCGGCAAATCCCCGCGGCTGACGATTTTAAACGGTGCCTTTTTTCTGGAAAAGGAGATCGTTTTCGCCGATATACCCGGCCTGGAAAAGGTGGTTCCCGGCCGCATCGCCGTGGCGGCAAACGGCACCATCTATATTGTCCCGGCCAACCTGCGCGGCGCCCTGGTGCTGGACAGGGACGGTCGCTTTCTTCGCTGGCTCACCCCCAAAGACCGGGTAAGAATAGAGGAAGAACCGATGGTCACCGGTGAGTCGGGCATGCCGACCGTGGCCGCCGATGCGGTGGCCGATGCCGATGAGGAGAAGTCCGCCGCGGCTGCAGGTGAGGCTGATGGGGCTACGGCGGAATCGCTTGATGATACTGCCGGCGCCGAGGCCCGCAAAGACAAAACCGCCGCTGCCGATGCTCCGGCCGATGGCGCTGAGGCAAAGCACCTTGATCAGCGGGCGGCGGAGCTGGAGAGTCTGCCGGATTTTCTGCGGCCAATGAAAAAGGACGTCGATGCCCCTGTTGAAGAGGCGGATCCCCGCAGTGCCGTGCAGCTGGCTGACGTGGTCTGTGACTCCCAGGGCCATATCTATCTCCTCAGTGAGGAGACGAGCAAGGTCTATGTCTATAATGCCGCGGAGAAGTTTCTTTTTTCCTTCGGCCAGAAAGGCGGGTCAGAGGGCAAGATGAGCCGGCCCCGCGCCCTGGCGGTCGATGAGAAGAGAAAGAGTATCTCTATTGTCGATTACATGCGTCACACGATCCTGATCTATAATTTCGCCGGCCGTTTTCTTTTTGAAGTCGGCGGCTACGGCAGATCGCCCCGTTGGTTTAATTTCCCCACGGATATAGCCCTCAATCGGCAGGGGCATCTCATAGTGGCGGATCTTTTCAATAAGCGGGTGCAGGTGCTCGATGTGCAGTATGAGGCCGGGGTCGGTCTGTTTGGCCCGGCGGAAAAGGGCGGGAAATAGCCGCCATCATTTTTCCGGAGGATATTTGTAGAGTTTCCGCTGGAGGGTGCGCCGATGAATTCCCAGTCGTTTTGCAGTTTCCGAGATGTTGCCGCCGCAATCGGCCAGCACCCGGTTGATGTGCTCCCACTCGGTGCGCGCCAGCGACGGCGCGGTGAAATCCTCCGGCTGATTGTCTATTTCCACTTCCGGACTGCGTGTAAAGGCGTTTAAGATATCACCGACATCGGCCGGTTTCGGCAGATAGTAAACCGCCCCAAGTTTGACGGCATCTGTCGCGGTGGCAATGCTGCCGTATCCGGTCAACACCACCGCTTTGAGTTCCGGGTCGATCTGCAGGGCATCCCTGATCAATTCGAGACCTGATTTGCCGGGCATTTTCATGTCAACAACCGCCAGTTTCGGTCGGTGCTTTCCGATAATCGCGATCGCCTCGTCGTAATTTGCCGCCGCATAGACGGTAAAGCCTCTCTGTTCAAACGCCTTGCGCATTCTGCTGCGAAAGAGATCTTCATCATCAACGATAAGGATGGTTTCCATGGGTGTCTGTTTTCCTGCTGGAAGCCAAAAAAGGCATTTGTAGTGATTGGCGCGGGCGTTTAGGAGCCGTGCGGAAATAACCTGTACGATTATGTCTCTCCCATACGGCTCCTTATGCCGTATGGGAGAATAAAATGTTCAGGTAGTTTTTGCTCAACGGCTTAGCGGTTTTCATGCCGGATGGCCAAAAATCCGGTTGTCGTCCATTACCGTTCGTCTGCGCCGATACGCACCAGGGCAAAGGAAAGAATGGCTGTTGTTCCTTCGCCCGGCTCTGAAATCAGCTTCAGGTCACCGCCAAATCGATTTGCCATGATTTTGGCCAGATAAAGTCCAAGTCCCATTCCTTTGCCAGGTTGTTTGCTGGTATAAAAGGGCTCGGTGGCGCGTTTGAGAAATTCCCGATCCATCCCGGACCCGTGGTCAACAACCTCAAAATAGAGATACTGGTCGTCCTTGCGGCAGACGATGTCAATCGGTGCGCCCGGGGCCGAGGCGTCCATGGCGTTTTTCATCAGTTCACGGATGGTGCGGGTGAGTGTCCGGACCGGCATCACAACTTGTAACTCGTCAACCTGGTTGATGAAATTGACTTGCTTTAAGTTTTCCAGATGAAAGAGTGCCATTGCCTCGTACACTAACTCTTTGATGGAAAACTTGTCAACAGCTTCTCCAAGAAGTTTGCCGCTGTCAGCCGACATCTGGAAAAGAATTTCCTTGCAACGGGAGACCTGATCCCGAATCAGTCGGGTATCGTCGATGAGATTTTTGTCGCCGCCATGTTTTTTGAAATGAAACAGCATCTCGCCGGCAGCGACGGCTATGGTGGAAAGCGGGGTGGAGAATTCATGGGCTGCCCCCGCGGCAAAGGTGGCCAGCGACGCAAGTTTTTCGTTGCGCATTTTTTCCTCGGCCAGCTCTTTGAGAACCTTTTCCTGCTCCTGGATGTTTTTTTTGATCTGCGCCACCGGGTAAACGATGAGGATGACCATGAGAAGGAAGATAAAAAACATGTAATGGCTGTGCGTCTGTAAATAGGCATCAATCTGCCGGGAGAAGACTGCCAGCGTTTCCGGGTCTGTGTTGGTAAGGGAAAGGCTGGTCAGTAAGGCATGATCAGGCTGGGCCGGTTTGGAGAAGAAAAAAAAGATTGTGTAACAGCAGAGGGTAAAGGTGGCAAGGGCGTATGAACAGCTTTTTTCCAGCAGCAAGGCGCCGAGTACAATCGAGACAATATAAAGGATATTGAGGGGATTGAAAATTGATACCACATGGAAGAAAAGAACGGTCATCAGGGTGACGTCAAGTGACATGACCAGGGCGGGAATCCAGCAGGGGGTTTCCTGCTGTTTGCGCAGCAATTGATATAAAAAAATATTGGAGATCAGTTCAGCGCCCAGGATCAAGCCGGCTAAGGGAAGAGAGATGGTGAGATGAAAAATGGAGATGCTGATGCAAACCAGCATTGCCTGGCTGGCAATCGTGGCCCAGCGCAGACGGAGAAGCCAGAGGAAGGCGATGTTGGTGCCGCTGGCGGCCGGGGAGGCGATGTCGGTATTGATGTTCCGGTTCACTGGCGATCCTGTTATCAGGGGTGTTGTGACGCTGCAGTTGCTTTGGTTGTGTGGCAAAAATTGACAAACCCGTAAACCCGTAAAAAGTCTTTTCACCACAGAGCGCACTGAGGGCACAGAGAAAACATCTTTAATTACAATTGGTTGCCTCTGTGTGCTCTGCGGTGTCTGTGGTTGATTTTCTGTTTTTCCGAGTCCGGTAAAAATGTGACCTGCGACATTATACCACATCTGCGTTTCCTGCGATGTGTGTTAAATGTTTTTTGTGTAAACTTGTCAATCTCTTTCCAGAAACGACAACGTAATAATGGAGGAACACATGGACCTGAAGCCGGATTTGACATTGGATGCCAAGGGGTTAAGCTGTCCCATGCCGTTGTTGAAGACCAAGCAGTTTATCACCAAAATCAAGGTAGGAGAAGTGCTTGAGGTGTTTGGAACGGATCCCGGCTCGAAGAATGATCTGCCGGGCTGGTGCGAGAGATCCGGCCATGAGTTTCTTGGCGCCGAGGACGGTGGCGGCTTTTTTAAATTTTATATTCGCCGGGGGAAGTGATCATTCCTCTCTTTTCTTGACTTCCTGAAAGGGCGCAGATGTTCATGGAGACTGGGCGTTAAGAGGCCTGCCTCCATGAACATTTTTTTGTAACTATTCAAAAGCGATGGTCCCGTAAAAACCCGCAAACCATGGCGGGCGGGAACGAGAAAACAACGAGCTGCTACACCGCTCGTCGGAATCATGGCTTTTTATACGATTCCGACAAAAGTCAAAAACGCCGCATCTGCTTAGTCGTCGGCCTGATCCGTATACCAGGTGGAGTGCGGCCAAGCCTCCTTTTTTTACACTTGTTAAATGTTCCCCCTCTTTTCTGTCAACAGCTATAAACGTCATGTTACATAGTGCGAGACATATTTTTGGGGGTGCGACAATTCACCGCATACCCGTTATGTCGAGTCTGTGTTACAGTTTAATAAATTTTGTAGAAAGCCGATACGATAAGAAAGGGGAGCACAGGGCGGTAATGCGAATGGAAGGTGAAAGCGCGACTATTTTATCCGACGGCAGATTGGCGAAAAGGCGGAACTGCGAGCAGGGCGGTGAAGGGGTTTCGACGGTCCTTGAGGTTCGTGCCCTTGCCATGGAAAGCATGGAAGCGAGATTGCTCAATATCAGTGAGACCGGCTTGGGTATTCGTACTGCGGGTGAACTGCAACTCGGGCAGCTGGTTACCCTGGCCGGCGATGTCCGGGAGAATATGCCCAGGAAGGCGGTGGTTATGTGGTCGCGCCAGGAAGAGAGCGGCTATCGTTCCGGCTTGAAATTCCTGCAAGCCAGTTAGTTTGGTCTGACCCGACAGGTTCCATATTTTGTAAGCGGGTGAGTAAAATTTTTTAATACGATGTAAGTTTTTTTATTCGTCTTCCTCTTTGCCGCAAAACGAGGATGAGCGAGGTTTGGAAAAAGTAAAAAATAAAAAATAATGAATAGAATGACATCCGCCGCATAAAGCGGTAATGTGTACTTGAGGAAAAAGCTATTGGCAGAAAAAATGAAGAGTGGCATGAATTGTGCGGCTGCCACAATGTGGAGACTCTGGTAAGAGGGAAATGGGGGTGCGACAATTTGCCGCATTTTCAATTTGCCTAATTCGTACTAGATATTCATGATGTTTCACCAAACAAAGAAAAAGAGAAGAGAAAAAGGAGGGACCCCCCATGCTTAAAAAACTGTTAGTTGTTTCCGTGTTCGCCGGTGTCGCCGGTTTTGTCTGCTTTGCTCCTGCGCCGTCATTTTCCAAGGCAACCGGCCCCTGTGTCAACTGTCACACCATGCACAACAGCCAGGATGGCGCAGCCGTTGATGCCGGTGGCCCCTATGGCGCCCTTACCAACGCCAATGGCTGTGTCGGCTGTCATACCGGCACCAATGGTGACGGCAAGAACATCCCCTATATTTACAGCGTTGCCCAGGACCCGACGGAAACCGCTGGTGGTTCATTTTACTGGGTGGAGAACGGTGCATTGACCGAAGAGCACGGTCATAACGTGGTCGGTATCTCTGCCCAGGACAGTAAGATCGGACTGACTCCGCCGGGCTGGAACGCCGGATTTAATGCCAACGGCCAGATTGAAGGCGCCGGCGCGGTTGCCTGGACAGGTCAGCTCACCTGTGCCGGCGTCAACGGCTGCCATGGCGATCATACCGCCACCGATGACTTCACCGCTGTTTCCGGCGCCCACCACGCCGATGACAACAACATTGACGGCTCCACGGTCGGCAAAAGCTATCGTTTCCTTTACGGCATTATCGGTCTTGAGGACGATGACTGGGAGCTTACCGTCAGCAGCGCTGATCACAACCAGTATTACGGTGTTGACCGGGCGAGTGATGCAACATTGCCGCTCGCAGGCAGTGCCGCGGCAAAAACGATCAACTATCTCTGCGCCGAGTGTCATGGTGATTTTCACTCTGGTGCCGGCAGCAAGGGTGCCGATGATGATAATTTCGGGGCCGCTTGGCTTCGACACCCAACTGATTTTGACATGAACAATGTCAAGACGAAACCCGATTATGCCGGCTATAATGAAGGCAGCACCGCCTATAATCCTTTGACTCCGGTTGCCACCGAAAGCGTTACCGCCGGGGTGGTCGACAAGACGGTTTCCGCCAACATTTATATCGATGGTGATGCCATTGTCAACTGTGTATCCTGCCATCGGGTCCATGGTTCGCCACACCAGGATATGCTGCGCTGGGACTACAATGAGTGCAATGCGGCGACCGTCGGCGCCAATCAGGCTGACTGTGGCTGCTTTGTCTGCCATTCCACCAAGGACAACGTGTAAGGAAGTTTTGGGGTACCCGCGAGTGGGTTTGCCTGGAAGTTAAGTGACAAGAGAAACAGCTAACACACCTATGTTAGCGGTATGAAATAAATTCCGGCCAGGAAACGATACCCCTTCCCTCCTAATCGTTTCCGGGCCGGAATTTTTTTTTTGTTCAAAAATGAATGATGGTTCATGCACGTCGTCTTTCCGCTTGTCTTGCCTTTTCTTTTTTGTTTTAGTGGAGTCGCGTACGAAATGCCGACACGGAAAGCTGATCTCGGCGAAGTCGGGCCAATAATGATGGACTCGTAAAAAGTGAAAATTAACCACAGAGACCACAGAGCGCACAGAGATAACTAATTGTAATTAAAGATGTTTTCTCTGCGTTCTCAGTGCGCTCTGTGGTGAAAAAAGACTTTTTACGGGTTTGTCAATAATGGAATGAGCAGATTTTCCGGCCCTTTTCCAGGAGTCAAAGTGCGTCGTGGGGGCACGAAGGAAACATGGTTCGGGAAATGGTTGGTATATGAAAGCGCGGATCACATGGCTGGTCCTGTTATTCGGGGTGATGATATTCCCCTGCCTGTTCCCTGTGGCGCCGGTGGCGGCAGGTTCTCTCACCTTTAACGGTACCGCCGGATACATCAAAAATGAGGACGAGAGCGGAAGCAGCCGCTTGAACCAGAATACCACCGTCAATTTTCATCAGACGCTGACCCCGGTCCTCGATTTTGATGAAACGGTGCGTTACAGTTCGAGTTATGAGAATGATCGCGACACCGAATCCGTTGCCCCCACCGGCAATATCCTGCTTAATAACGATCTGTTTTATCTCGATCTCTCCGGCACGGTGCAGAAATTCCGTAACTCCGACAGCGCCAACATGGAGAACCGCAACTGGCAAAGTCGGTTGCGCAGCAACTGGGCATGGGATTTCATCCCTGCCCTGCAGCTTGGCTACGGCGAATCATGGGTCGCGGACGACGAAAACCCGGCGGTGATCGACGGTAAGAGCAGCAACAGCGACCTCATGGCTGACTGGGATCTGAAAATCGCCAAGGTCTACTACAGTATCAACGACAGCATATCCGATGATTATGTCGCTGACAGTACCAGCACCGCGACCAATCAGTATCTTCGTCTTTCTTCCGACCATGCCCTTTGGGATAACCGTATTACCGTTTCTTTTCAGGGCCAGTATTCCTCCAACAAACAGGATTTTACCGCCCTGCTCGGTGAAGATGGCACCGTGCTGGTGCCGGTCTGGATCAGCGAAACGCGCGGGTTGGCCGATTTCAAAAAAAATGAAATGCCGGAATGGGACGAGTTGCAACCTTCCCTGCCCCCCGCTGAAGTTGAAAAACGCTATGACATCGGTATGCAGGTCGATTCCCAGCAGGTTAATGTTGTCTATCTCTATACCGATAAGGATATTGCCCTTGACGCCGTTCTTTTCCGCTGGAATGTTTTCCACAGTATGGACGGCGAGAACTGGACCCCCCAGTCTCCTTCGCCTACCCCTGTCTATAACCGTAACCTGCAGCGATTCGAGCTGGAAATACCCGAACAACATGCCCGCTATATTCTCCTTGAGGAGACGGAGGTGCCGACCACGGAAAATTTCACCATCACCCGGGTCGAGGCATTTACCCGCCGCAGCGGCGCGCCGGGCGAGAAGATCAAGACCGAGAGTGAAACAAGCCATTACACGGCTGACACCTCGTTGGGCTGGCGCATCACCGATGCCTGGATGACCGGCTACAGTCTTACCCTGGAAGACGGCGAAACCGCAACCGGCGACGATATTGATCGCACATTTCATACAACATATCTGGCCTGGGCGCCGGATCAGATGTTCTCTTCCCGGATGACGGTGTCCGAGCAGATCAGTCAACTCTCCCTCGATGAACCTGAGGAACGGGATCGTTCTTATGCGTTGACTTGTGCCTCTCAACTGCTGCCGACCCTGGATATGGATCTTGGTGTTACCCGCACCGAAAACTATGAGGACGACACCCTGGTTGATACCGGCTATAATTATAATGCCTTTTTCACCGCCCTGATCTTTCCTGATTTGACCTCGACGCTGGATATGGTTTATTTTACAAGGCGGGATGAAGAAACTGATGACTTGAGCCAGGATTTCAGCCAGACCCTGCGATTTACCGCCCGGTTGACGCCGGGGTTGACCACCGAACTCGCCGGCATCTATACCACCTCCAGAGGAGAAAAAGACTCGTGGAGCACCGCAAGCCAGCTCACCGTTTCATGGCGTGCCTCCGATATCCTCTCAATGAATTTTTCCGGAATCCAGACCTGGGAAAGCGACGATGACACCCCTTTTCTTTACACAACATCGGTTACCATCGCCCCTACTTACAAAACGCAGGTGAGCTTCGGCTACAGCCATCAGGAGACTTCGGATAATTATAATGCCTTTTTCAGTTGGACCATCAACCGAATCTTTTCGTGCGATCTTTTTGCCACCTATGTAGAGCGGGATGTTGTCGGCCGTGCTGCGGATCGTGATCGGAACCGTTATACCGTGGGTGGCCAGATCAATGTCCGCTACTGATGATGAAATCGTAAAAAGCTTTTTTTACCACAGAACGCACAGAGAGCGCAGAGAAAACTTATTAAATTGCAACTCGTTATCTCTTGGCACCCTGTGTCCTCTGTGGTTGGTTTTCTCGTTTTCACGAGACCCTCATTGATGACTGGGATCGGCCAGGTTTGTGGTAGCGCCGGGGTGTGTGGGGAAATGGTGTCATCCCCTGGTGAATGAATTGGACAAAAAAACATAAAAAAATGATAAGGATTGACAACATGAGAAAACCAGCATCTTTTTTTCTGGCATGCATCGTGCTTTTTTTATTTGCCGGATGCGGCGGCAAAAAGACGATCACTTTTGTCCGTGAGGATGTCACCCTGGATTTTGTCAAACGGGTGGCGGTGCTGCCGTTGCAGAACAATACGGAACAGAAGTATGCCGCTGAGCTGGCCCGCGATGTCATCAGCAGTAAGATCTTGGCGATGAATCTGTTTGATGTCGTTGACAAGGGGATTGTCGACAGTGTCCTGCATGAAGAGGCCATCGATCCGGGCAGTCCGGTGAGCCAGGCCATGCTCAATCGACTTGGTCAACGGCTGAATGCCCAGGCGTTTGTCATTGGTTCGGTGGATCTTGCCGGCGACAACCGGGTCGGTTCCGTCACCTTTCCGGAAATGAGCCTGACCATGCGGCTGGTTGAAATGAAATCGGGGCAGGTCCTCTGGCAGGGCAGCGGTCATTCCGACGGCAGCTCGTTGATGGGGAGGTTGTTCGGAGCGACGCCGGATGATCGGTACCTGGTCACCGCCAGGCTGGTTGATCGTTTGCTTCGCACCATCCCTGCTGAGGCCGGGCAGGATGTGGTGGTGCCGGCCGTGACCCCTCCCGCCGGCGCACCGAAAAAAGAAGAGACGCCCCAAAAAGAAGCGGAACCGAAAAGCTGATCACGGGTCATGAGCATGAAACGTCTCATTGTGCCGTTACTGGTTTTGCTGGTGTTGGCAGCAACCCCTGTCCACGCCATGAAGGTTGCGGTGTTGCCGGTCGAGGATTTGAGCCAGGGCCGCAACGGCGTCAATCTGCCATTGACCGAATTTATTCGCCAGCGTTTTGAAAAGAAAGGGTTTTCCGTCATAAGCACGGCAGAGATGATTGCTTTTCTGGCGAAAAATCGGATTCGCTGGCTCGGTTTCATGGAGTCAAGCCATCTTTTTCAACTGCGTGAGGAGATGGGGGTTGAACTGGTGATCTGCGGGACGGTCAGTCAGCGCCAGGAGCTGCCCATGGCGGCCATCGGCATGGTGCTCACCTGTCTGCGAACCGCTGACAGCACCGTGATATGGAGCGAGGCCGGCGGACGAAGCAAGGCGGATGTTTCCAATTTTCTTGCCATCAACGAGCCAAGCAGCATGGACGATCTGCTGCCGTTGCTGGCTGATGATCTGTTGAAAAACTGGCCGGAGTCGATTGCCCCGGCAACGGGCAAACAGTGTTCGCTGATTGAGAAAACCACCCTGACGCCACGTTTCGTCAAACCGGGCGACAAGGTGCAGTGCAGCGTCACCATGTGTCTGGCGGCGGGGGAGGAGGCGCCGTCCGAGGTGCTGCTCATGGTCGGTGATGATGATTATCTCGCCCTTGATGAACAGGTGGAAAATACCTACACCGTTTCCTGGTTTGCCCCGGACTGGAGCGGGACATTCCCGGTCAGTCTGGTGTTGCATTACCCTTCCGGGGCGAAACAGGTCTATTACGTCGGCAGTTACCAGATCGACAACAGCGCTCCGCGGCTGGTGCTGAATGTGACGGGGGTGGAAATGGAGAACGCGGTGACCTTTAAAGAGAGTGTTGTCGTTATTCCCCTCTGGCAGGCGCCGGAACCGGTCTCCCGCTGGACCTTCAAGGCCACAAATCGCGATGGCGAAACGGTGGCCTCCAGTGAAGGCAGCGGTAATCTGCCGAACCGTTTTGCCTGGAGAGGAAAACGCCAGGATGGGCGGCGGGCCGATGACGGGGTATATGAGATTATCGTCCAGGTGTGGGACAGGGCGGATAACCTGGCGACCGCTACCAGAAAGGTCATGTTGCGCAATAATCCGCCGAGGCCGACGATTGCCGCCGCGCTGGCCGGCGATGATATTGCCATTGAACTGGGCAATGAGGATGATTTTCCGGTTGGTTTCTGGAGTGCGGAGGTGATGTACGCGGACGGCGAGCAGGTGCTGCGCGATCAGGGTGGGCAACTGCCCGCCACCTTGCGGGTGCCGCGGCCGAATAAAACCGAGGCACGGAAACTCGAATGTCTCATCGTCATGAAGGATGTTCTGGGAAATCAGGCGCAAAAGAAGATCGAGAATATCATGCAGCTTGTCAACCCTGAAGATGCCGAGGCGGAAAAAGCGGATAAACAGGATGAATGGGTCTCGGAATTTTAACAGGCAGGTGTCAGAAGGATTGACAAATCCGTAAAGGTCTTTTTTTACCACAGAGCGCACTGAGATCGCAGAGAAAAAATCTTTGATTACAATAAGTTATCTCTTCGGCCTCTGTGGTTGATTAGCGTTTTTACGTGATCATCAAATATATTAGGACCAGAAAGTTGAGATGAGAGTTTCCCGTACATTCTCTGTAATTGTCGTGTTGCTTGCCGTGGCAATCTGTTGCGCCTCGTGCTCGTCTTCGCGTTTGCTGCTGCAGAAAAAAAAAGAGTATGATGGGAACGGTGTCTGTCGGGCCGCTATTCTGCCCTTTGTCAATGCCAGCCGTTTTGACCAGGGCGATGTCGTTTTTCAGCGGATTTTTGCCACCCAGATGAGTGGTGCGACCGGCATTGACATCGTTGCCGAGGGTGATGTGCGTAAACTCTATACGGAGTTGCGAATTTATCCGAATACGATTCCGGATATTGAGCAACTGCGGGTGATCGGAAGTCGCCTCAAGGCGGATCTTTTGATCGGCGGCCGGGTCGTGGAAATGGAAGAAAAAATGGGCGGCAATTTCGTCAATCCCGTTTTGTCGGTGGACATGCAGACGTATGACGGCCGGTCGGGAGAAATTTTATGGACCACATATCATCGTCGGGAAGGGAAAGAGTTTCGGAAAGTTATGCATTTCGGACTGGTGAACACCATCACCCAGCTCAGCCGGATCATGGCCGACGAGATTGTTCACGTGTGGGCTGAGGAGGGAGTAAAACGATGCGAAAAGTAGGTGTTGTCGTCGGAGTCCTGCTGCTGTGGACGCTGGGGCTGGTTCAGGGAAACGCCGCAGCCTGGTTCTGGGAATCCGATAAACTTGCCACCATCAATGGCCGTGATTTCAGCGCAGATGATTTCAGGAGCTGGTGGATCAACTGGAAAGAGGAGGGAATGTCCTTCCCCGAGACGCCGGATCCCTTTGTCGATTGGCACTTGCAGGTGCAGGAGGCGGAAAGCATGGAGCTGTTCAATGAGCCCGACTTCCGTCACAAGATCGACGTCTTTCTGAAAGCCCGCACCCTGCTGCTTTATCAGGGGGACAAGGTCGCCAACAGGGTCGCCATTACAGACAGCAAACTGAAGGATCGTTACGAGGAAAAGTATCTGCCGCGGCTTCGTTTGCAGCTTCTCTATTTCAACGACGAGAAATTGGCGCAGGATGCCTTTGCCCGGCTGACCACGGGACATGAGGATGTTGCCGAATTTGCCGGGAAGGCGACGCTGGAAAAGAAGGATTCTCTGTTTTTTGAGGAAAAAGTGGTGAGACACAGTCAACTGCAGCCGGAATGGCGAGCGGCCCTCGACGGCCTCGCCGAGGGGGACATTGCCGTTCCTTTTTCCTGGAGCAAGGGGTTTGTCGTTCTCAAGCTGCTGGGCAGAGAGAGGTATGACGAGGAAGATTTTCAGAAACTGAAACCGGTCATCACCAGTGAAATTCGCAGCGAGGAAGAGGCGCGGTTGACCCGGGAGCTGGTTGAGGAACTGCAAAAACGGTATCGGGTGGTCGTCGATTGGGACTTGCTGGGCAGGATTAATCTCAATGCCCCGGATGAAAAATTGCTTGATCAGACCCTTATCACCATGGACAATGAGAAATACCCTGCGCGGGTTTTTCTCTCCCTGGCCGGCAAAGAGATGCAGTTTCGCAATCAGTATGGGTATGAGGTCGGCGGCGAGGAGGCGTTCAAAAAAAATCTGATCAATGGCGTGCTGGCCCAGACCCTGACCACCAGGGCGGCGCTGGATGAGCATTATGAGGAAAAGGAACCGTTACGGCCCCTTTATCAGTTTTACCGGCAGCATCGACTGGTCCGGGAACTGGAAAAGCGGTTGTTTAGGCCGCAGGTCAAGGTGACCGAGGCTGATATTGAAAAATATTATAACGACAATCTCGCTCTTTTCTCTCAGCCCGCCAAGGTTTCCATTGCCCTGGTGGAGGATGAGGAAAATCTGGTCAGGTTGATGTATGAGGAAATGAAAAAAGGGTCGGATTTCTTTGCCGTAGCGCGGAAATACTATTCAGGTGAGCCGCCGGTACGGGATATGGAGTATGATAAACTTGACGGCAAGGTTCGGGAGGTTCTTGACAAACTCACCCAGGGTGGGGTGAGTCAACCATTACTCATCAATGGTCACCATACGATTATCAAGCTTGTGAAAAAAACACCCGCCACCCCCATGCCGCTTGACCATGTGGAGGATAAGGTTGCCACCTTGGTCGAGAAGGAGCAGTTTGAGCAGGCGCGGCAGCGGTATCTTGCCACCTTGAAGGAAAGATCACAGGTGATCATCAACAACAGCACCTGGGAAAAACTTAAAAAGGAACTCGGTGATTTGCATGTCGGCAAGGAAAACTAAATTCTGGGTTGCTCTGGCCATGGCCGGTTGCCTGGCCTCTGCCTGTGTTACCGCGCAGCCCGAGCGCAAGCCCAGGAAGAGCTGTGTGGAATGTCACGCGGACCTGGCGGCTTCCTACAAGCAGGGAGTCGTCCACAAGCCGGTGCAGGAGAACAATTGCGAAGGGTGTCATTTGCATCACGGCATGATCGGCGGCGTTTATCTTCGTCAGAATCCCCCCGATCAGTGCTATGTCTGCCATCGCAAGCAGGCGGATGAACTGAAAATGGCAAGCGTCCATGCTCCGGCGGCAGCGGGAAAATGCGTTACCTGCCACGAGGTGCATAACAGCCCGAACCAGGGGTTGCTGAAAAGCGTCGGCGCCGATCTTTGTTTTACCTGTCATGAACGACAGACCATATTGCGCAAAAACATCCACGCCCCTGTGGTGCAGGAGGGATGTTCCACCTGTCATGCCAGTCATGGTTCCCCTACTCCTTTTCTGCTTATTCAGGAGGTGGATGCCCTCTGTATCTCCTGCCACGCCCCGGACAAGGCATTTCGTCAGAGCCATTTCAATTTTTCCGTGCAAGGCGGTTGCGTGCAGTGTCATAACCCCCACAGCTCCGACGGAGCAGCCCTGTTACGCACTGTCGTCCATCAACCGGTGGCCAAAGGCGAGTGCAACAGCTGTCATGAAGGAGAAGGCCCTGCCATCAAAGGCGGTGGGGACGGCAATGGTCAGTGCGTGACGTGTCACCAGGAACAGAGTGCCGGCGCCCATGTCCATCAACCCTATGGACAGGGGAAATGTTTGGATTGCCACGCGCCCCATGCCAGCGATCACCGGAACATGTTCGCCCGCTCCCCGGAGAAGGTGTGCCTCACCTGCCATGAGCAGGAACCTGAGGGGGATACGGCGAAAGGTACCCCTGCAAAAAGCACGCATGCCCCCTTCACGAAAGGCGACTGTCTTTCCTGCCATGTCGGCCATGCCGCCGCCAGTGAGGCCCTGCTCGTTGCTGAAGGTGGAGATCTCTGTTTTGCCTGTCATGACCGGTCCTTATTCGGTAAAGGCAGAGGAGGGCATCCACCCGCATCCCAGGGGAAATGTCTTGATTGTCACCGACCGCACCAGAGCAACGAGAAGAAACTGCTCGTTGAAAACGAAAAGATTCTCTGCCTGACCTGCCATCAAACCGCAGCGCGCGATATGGGCAGTTTCAGCCTGCATACCCCCTTTGCCGGTGGCGACTGCAGCGGCTGCCATAATCCGCATCAGGGCGAAAAGGCTAAACTCCTGAAGGAGACGGAGGCCGGTGGCAAACTGTGCTTTTCCTGCCATCAAACCCTGGAAAAGGCGGCGGCTGCGGCGACCGCCCATGAGCCGTTTGCCAGGAAAAATTGTCGAACCTGTCATGCGCCCCATGCCGGTGATTTTGCTTACAATCTGACCAGCGATCCCGGTGAACTGTGTCTTTCCTGTCATGCTGACATGGCGCGCACCATCAAGGAGGCAACGCACGTCCATACCCCGGTAGCCAATCAGAGCTGCGGCTCCTGTCATGCTGCCCATGGTTCAGGCCAGCCCAAAATTTTGAAGAAAAATCAGCCGGACCTCTGTCTCAGCTGCCACGAGGAGATCTCCAGATACTGGGCGGAGGGAGTTGCCCATCAGCCGGCCAAGGAAAACTGCACTACCTGCCATGATCCCCATGGCTCGGCAACTAAGGGTATTCTGAAGAAAAATGGAGGGGCGCTCTGCGCTGATTGCCATAACATCAATGATTCCCGTTTTCTCGGCGTCCATCAGAATATTCGTCCGGGCAGCGATTCCTGTCTCGGATGCCATGATCCCCATGGCGGCCCGACCAAAGGATTGCTCTTTCCGGTCAGTCATAATCCATTTGCCCAGGGCCAGTGTCGTCCATGTCATCCCGGGGAGGGCGGAAAATAATGCTATCTCATCGTCGTCTGTTTTACCTTGTCGTGCTCGCCGTCTTTATTCTGCCCGGGCATGCGGCCGCGGAAACCGCATGCTTCAATTGTCATAAAAAGGAAAAATTCGCCAACACGGTTGTTCATCAACCATTGCGTAACGGCCAATGCAACGGCTGTCACAATCCCCATGTCGCCCATTTCAAGGGGTTGCTGCACCGGGAAGGGGCTGATCTCTGCTATGAATGTCATCAGCGGGAAAAGGAAACTTTCAGCCAGGGAACCGTTCATCCGCCGGTTCGTTCCGGCCAGTGTCTGTCCTGTCATGAGCCCCATGCCAGCAGCAGGCAAGGACTGTTGCGCGATCAGTTGACGGAAACCTGCTATGGGTGCCATGAAAAACTGCCGAAAAAATTCAAATATACCCATGCCCCCTATGGAGAGGGCAAGTGCTTTTCCTGTCATCGACCCCATCAGTCGGAGTTCAACCAGCTGCTTAAGGACGAACCGGACAAGGTCTGTCTCTCCTGCCACCCTGCCGGTACGATCGCGGCCCGGCACCCGAACTATCCTGCCGCGGTGACAAATTGCCTGTCCTGTCACAGCCCCCATGGCAGCGACCGGAAAGGTCTGGTCCGTAATGTTCTGCATGCTCCCTTTGCCAAAGGCTGCAACGATTGCCACGGCGGCGGCAAGGAGGAGAACGGCACGGCGGTCTGTTTGAGCTGTCACGCTGCGGTAGCCGATAAGATGAACCAGATTCACAGTCATTTGACCGGTTCGGCGCGGAATACCTGTACCCGTTGTCATTCGCCCCATGCGGCTGATGACAGGAAAATGCTGCTTGGCGGAGAAGGTCAGGTCTGCCGAAACTGTCATGCCGATTCCATGGCCTACTATGATGCCAAGCTTTACCGCCACAAGAATGCCGGGGCCTGCACCGAGTGCCATGATGTCCACGGTTCCAATGAGCTCGCCATGCTCAGAGGAGACGGCAACACGGTCTGCACCCGCTGCCATGAGGATCAGGGCAAGTTCACCCATCCGGTTGGGGAGAAGGTGCGTGATCCCCGCTCCGGCCAGATGGTCCACTGTGTCAGCTGTCATACGCCGATGGGATCTGATTTCAAGTACCACCTGGTTTTCAGTGGCGCTAAGGATCTCTGTATCCAGTGCCATGCGAAATACTGATGCTCCCGTAAAAACTTGCAAACCATGGCATGGGGGAAAGTGAAAACAACGAGTTACTAAACACGGCCCGTCGGAATCGTGATTTTTTACGATTTCGACAAATACTGACAAACCCGTAAAAAGTCTTTTTTCACCACAGAGCGCACAAAGGATGCAGAGAAAACATCTTTTATTACAATTGGTTGCCTCTGTGTGCTCTGCGGTCTCTGTGCTTGATTTTCAGTTTTTTCGATTTCGACAAATACTGATGCTCCCATCGCCCTGGGCTAATGTCTTATCGTGTGTCGTCAACCGGGGCGGGAGGAAACGGCGACAATCTCCGGGTTGGTTGCGCGCAAGACGGTTTTAATTATCAGGGATGACGGAGATGTGCTTCGTTCCGATGGGAAGGGGTGTCGCGGTCATCACGAGGTGAATGGTATGCAGCATATGAAGAAAATGGTGGGAGCGGTCACTTTTCTGCTGGCCTGTGCAAGTGTCGTCAATTCGTCGATATCCTGGGCTGCGGGTGCATGGTCCTGGAAGACAACCCTGGATGGCGCCGCTTCCGGTCAGGCGTTGAAAATGCCGACCGCCCTCTATGTCGATGGCGAGCGTCAGCGGTATTATGTTGTGGACAGCGGCGGCAACAGACTGTTGTCTTTTGAGCGGGATGGGGCGTTTCTCCATGCCTTCAGCGCCGAGGGGAAACTGTTGACCCCTTTTGACATGGTGCGGGACGAGGCCGATATCCTCTGGGTGGTTGAGAAGGGACGGAACAGTCTGACCCGGATCGACGTAAAGGGCAAGAGTGTGACAACCAATGTTCTCAAGGATGGCGACAGAACCTTGGTTCCTGATCGTCTCGATTACGAAAACAGGATGTTTTATCTGCTTGATCGATCCCGTGGGGAGGTGGCGGTGATCGACAAGGATCTGCGCGTCAATCGTTGGTTTGAGTGTTCCGAGTGTCAGGGCGGTATCGCTGATTTCAAGCTGGTGAAAAACGGTCTGTGGGCCTTGGATCCGATCGGTAAAAAGGTGCAGCGTTTTTCCAGGGAGGGTGCAGCCGAGAAGGGGTTTTCTGTTGCCGCCCATGTCAGGTTTCCTGTCTCCATTGCCGTTGATCAGGGCGAGAATGTCTATGTCCTTGATCGACACGGGGCCTCGGTCGCTGTGTTCGACGGCCAGGGAAATTTTAAGTACAGTTTTCTCGGCAAGGGATGGGCGCGGGGGGAACTCTATTATCCGGCGGAAATCGTTTTTGACCCCTGGGGGCGTCTTTGTGTCACCGAAGAGGGCAATGGCCGGGTGGGGATTTTCGGCCGCTGAGCTGAGGAGGGGGTGAGGTATGCGGAAAAGAGAGGTAGCCGGTGTCTGTTGCATTCTGTCGCTCGCCCTGATTTCTGAACCCGTTTGCGCCAAGGTCAGCGGGCAGTGCGGTAACTGCCATACCATGCACAACAGCCAGGATGGGGGAGCAGTGGTGGAAAACCGTCTGGATGGTTCATGGCAGGCTTCCGAATCCCCCAATCCCGGCCTGCTGAAAACGAACTGCATCGGCTGTCATCTCGGGGTCAACAGCGGGGGGGCCGGCGCAACCCCTTATGTTCTGCAACTCAATGAGCCAACCTATAACAACACCGGCACCGAGGCGGACACCACCACCCTTGCCGGCGGCAGTTTTTACTGGGTTGGCACACTGCTGGGGGATGCAAAGGGCCACAATGTCGATGGCATTGCCGGGGGGGACGCGCGGTTGGGTAATCTCCCTCCCGGCGGCACCGATCTCGGCGGCCAGCTGACCTGCGCCGGTTCTCTGGGATGCCATGGCGATCGGGAAAAGAGCGGCCAGGTGGAGGCCATGCTCTCCAGCCACCATTACAATGACATGACTCTCTGGAAAGATGGTTCGACGCTGGCGAAAAGCTACCGTTTTCTCTATGGGGTCAAGGGCCTGGAGGACAGCCTGTACGAATACCGGCCAACCGCCAACCGACACAACAAGTATTACGGGGTTGACCGCAGCTCGGAGCTCGAGGACGGCAGCGGTACGGTCGGCAAGCTGTGCGCCCAGTGCCATAATGACTTTCATCAGGGGAACGGCAACATTGCCAGCGGCACCTTCGGCGCCGGAGTCTGGCTGCGCCATCCGACCAACTTCGACATGGGCACCGCGGTAACGTCAGATGAGTACGACGACTACAACGGTGGCAGCGGGACCAATAATCCCTACAGCGTCGTTGCGCCGGTGGGGACGACAAGCACAACCGCCACGATCAACAGCACCGTTTACACCGCCGCCGGAGACGCCATTGTCATGTGTCTCTCCTGCCATCGCGCCCACGGGACACCCCATGCGGGCATTCTCCGCTGGGACTATAAATCGTGGCCTGCCGGCGGCTATAACGGCTGCGCCGTCTGCCATACAACCAAGGATTGATGCAATCGTAAAAAGTCTTTTTTCCCCACAGAGCGCATTGAGGATACAGAGAAAACATCATGAGTTATAATTAGTTACCTCTATGTGCTCTGCGGTCTCTATGGTTACTTTTCAGTTATTATGAGACTATCAAGGATTGATCTTTTGCGGAATGAGAGCCATGAAGACACCCCTGTCCCCCATCAGATCCCTGCTGCTGTCGTTAGCTGCCCTTTTCCTGATCGTGGTTGTCGCCGGCTGTCAGTCCGGAGGCGGGGCGAGCGGAACCGGAACACTCCTGCGCATTGAGGAGCGGAAAGGGGATGGGCGTCTCTCTGTGTTTCTCGCCGTCAAAGGTGAAGGCCCCTCGCTGTGGATGAAGATTCACAGCATCGAGGTGCTCTCTGGCGGGACCTGGTACCCATTGACCCCGGCGCGCGAGGAGTTGACAAGCGACGAAATCCGGGCAAACGGCCAGATTTTGCTGGCCCGCGGCGGCCTGCCCGGCGGCACCTATCAGGCCCTGCGTTTTTCTATGGACAAGGCGGCGGTGGCGCGGGATGGTAAACAGATTTTCCTGGCCATCGATACACCGGTTCTGGCGGTCGATTTTCCAGGCGATCTTACCTTGGCCCGGGATGACAGCGCCTCGCTTTTCCTCACCTGGGATACGGAAAACTCCCTCGAAAGTACTGCGCTGTTCACGCCGCGGCTGGACGCCGGGATGCAGCGTATCCCCATTGTCAACGATCTCGCCTATGTCACCTGCCCCGATCTTGATACCATCTACATTATCCGCACCGACACCAACGCCGTTTGCGGCTCCATCGGTGTTACCGGCGCCCCTGGCTCCATTGTCGCGGATGTGGAAAGAAACAGGATCTATGTTCTTGCCGTCCGGCAATCCGCCATCAAGGTGCTGGAGCTGACCTCGAATCTCCAGATCGATCTGCTCCGTCTGCCTCTCACCGTCAAGCCGACTTACATGACCGTTGCGCCGGATGGAAAAACCGCCTATTTGCTCGACGAGACCGGCAACAATCTGCTGTCCGTTAATCTTCAATCCGGCATGATTACGGCGCAGATGCGGCTTGGTTCCAGACCGAAATATCTGCTTTTCGCCGAAACCCTTAATCAGCTTGTCGTATCAAGCAGTTACGGCCAGAAGGTGTTTTTTCTCGATCCTACCACCCTGGCAACGGTGCGGACCATTGATACAGGAGGCAGTCCTGATGGCCTGCTGGTGGAAAACAACACCCTCTATGTGGCGGAAAGTTCCAGCAATGCGGTGTCAATTTTCGAGTTGCCGAGCGGGAGAAACAAGGGGCGGCTGACGGTGGGCAGCAAACCCCGTCGTTTCGTCGCCAACAACAATCAGGTCTACGTCGCCAATTTTGGTGGAGGCTCCCTTTCGATTCTCCGACCGGGGCAAATCAGTGTCGCTCGCGATATCCGGGTCGGGGGCAACCCCTTTGAGATGGACAGCGTTCAGGCCCGCCAGTGGCTTTATGTGAACGACAGCGCCAGCGGCTCGATTCTGGTCGTCGACCTTTCCACCAATCGAGTGGTCAAGCGGATCGAGCTGGGCACCGTTCCCGAAGATCTTGCTGTTGTCAATTGATGGGAATTTCAATGATAACCGCCGTGTGATCATTCTCCTTGCTTTCCAGGGTGATGGTGCCGTTGTGCTGCAATACCAGTTCGCGGCTCACAGTCAGCCCCATGCCGACTCCTTCCGAGGCCGGTTTGGTGGTATAGGATGGCTCGAACACCTTGCCGATGTTTTCGGCGCTGATTCCCACTCCGAAATCGGTGAAAACGAGACGCATCATCTTTTTGCCCTCTTTCTCCACCTCTTGGGCGGAAATTTCCATTTTTTTCCGGTCGTCTTTTTGCGGAAAGCGCTCATTGAGGGCACGGCGGGCGTTATGGAGAATGCTGAGAAAGACCTGCTGCATCTGCCGGCCGTTGATGCGGCAGCGCGGAATGCTATCCAGGCTGGTGATGACTCTGGTGCCGTCGATGCGGAAATAGTGACCCATCAGTGCCAGGGAGTTAGCAAGGACATCGCCGATTTCCGCCAGTTCCCGGGATTGTGCGTCATCCTGGCCGTAGGCAAGGAGATTCTGGGCCAACCCCGCGATTTTTTCTCCCTCGATAATGATACTTCTGAACAGTTTTTCCCGCTCCAGTTCCTGGTCTGGGTCGCAGGCCGCGTCTGCCAGCAGTTGTGCATAATTGATGATGCCGTTGCTGAGATTAGCGACTTCATGGGCCACTCCGGTGGCCAGTTCGCCGAGAACGGCCAGATGGGAGATGCGCACCATCTCCGCCTTTTTGTTTTTTTCCGCCTGCAGACACAGCTCTAATTCCCGGATCCTGTTTACCTCGTCGGTGAGGTTGACGCCGAGGCAATAAACCCTCTCCGCTTCGTTGCCTTTTTCGCCATACCGGGTAAAGCTGCAGCGGACGGTGCCCTTTGGCCCCTCTTTTTCATCGGCAAGGGTGAGGAGGATATTCTGTTCCGTTGCCGCCAGCTTCTCGAGTTGCTGGGTGGTGGTCAGCTCTGCAGGTAGCAGGGCTGGTGGGTCAACAAAGAGTTCGCGCCAGCCTCTGCCCACGACGCCGGACGATGCAAGGGCTAATGGAGGCGCTGCACCGGCGCTGACTTCGATGATCTGACCGCTTTTTGAGATGGTGAGGAAAAAACCGTCAATTCCCGTAATCAGCCGGATGGCGGCATCGCGTTGCCTTTCCATTTCCATGCGCAGATCCCGCAATTTTCGACTGAGCTCGGTGTAGAGAGCGGCGAGTTCGGCTATTTCCCGTGATGGGTTGCTGAGGTGCGCGGCAAAATCCATCGTCTCCTCTCCGCGGGCTCCCTGCCGGACGAGTTGCAGTACCGGCAGGATAAGTTGGCGATGAAAAAGCATGAGCACCGTCACCAGCAGGAAAACGACAAAGGCGGTGGAGCCGATGATGATGTTCTGGAAGCCGATGAGCCGTTCTTTGGCGTTATTGACCAGAAGGCGGTCAAAGAGAATGAGGCGTTCGCCTAAGGTGCGCATCTCTCTGTTGAGGTTGCGGATGCTTTCCTCTTCGTTGCTGCCGGCCTCAATTTTTCGCAGCAGGAGAATGATGCCGGGCAGGTCGATGCTGTTTAAAAAGGTAAGCTTGTATTCGTCGCTGATATTGCGATTGGACAGAATGTCCCCGAGGTTGCTGTTGAGTTTTTCCATCTCTTCCGAGATGCCGGTGAGCTTGATCTGGGTGCAATCGAGCAAAGCGTCGGCAACATGCTCCCGGATGATGGAAAACTGAAAGATCAGGCTTTCCGTGCGGCTGATGATCGATTCGTGTTGATGATAGAGCTGATACTGGCGGATGCCGAGGCTGAGCAAGGCGATAAGCGCTGCCATCACGACCAGATAAACGGCATATATTGTCTTTTTCAGGGGAAGCGCCATGGTGTCAGCCTTGGAAATGCCGGGCGGAGCAGTCTCCGCCCGGCGAATCGTTGTTTGTGTTGTTTTGCTTATTTCCTGTCACCCTGCCAGGTATAGAGGATCGGTAATCGATACAAAACCGCCCGGTAGACAACGATATAGGTTGCATACACCATGATGGCGATGACCACTTCCCGCCAGTGCGGTATTTCCTGATAGAGGTGCCAGTTGAAGGTGATGAGGGCCGTGTTCAGTCGATTCAGGGCAATGCCGGCGACCGCAGTAAAGGCGGCCAGGCGGGCGAGTCCGGCCCTGTTGGTGCGGATGGCGGTGGTGTAGAGGGCCAGGGGGAGAATGACACCGGAGATGATCTCGAAGAGATACCACTGTCCCCAGCCGGTCAGCAGGTGTCCCCAGTTGTTGTCGTGGGCCAGGGCGATGAACTTGATGACGAGATAGGTTATGAGGGCAAGCGACGCGCCTTTGGCGATACCGAGGGTGCAGCGGTCGAGACTGTCGAGAAAGGTTTTGTCGCAGCGCCATTTGAGGAACCATTTGCTCAGGGTGCTGACGACGATCAGCATGGAAAGGCCGGCGAAAATGGAGGAACAGAAAAAGTGAAACCATTGGAATGCCGCAGAGTACCAGAGGGGATGAACCTTCCCGGGAGCGTAGGTGAACAGCGCACCGAGGGCGCCTTGATGCAGGGTGGAAAGGATAATGCCGGCAATAGTCAGGCCAAGAACGATGCTTTTGATGAATTTTTTTGGTTTGACCCAGCCCATCAACTCACTGGCAGCCGGAACCAGTTCCGCGATCTGGACGGAAAGGTAGGTGGCGACATGCCAGGCAACCAGGAAAAGAACCGCAGCCGGACCAAGGGAAACAAACATCGGATAAACAAGGCGCCAGGGCTGACCAAGGTCTACCTGGAGGAAGACAACGGCAAAGAAATAACCGAGCAAACCGTTCAGCAGTCCGAGGCGTTCGATCGGCTTGAAATCCTTGCGGCCGAATAGTTCCACGGTGGTGCCGAGCATAAAGCCAGATGCGGAGAGGGGGACCATGACGAACAGACCCCAGCCCAGAAAGAGTCCCCAGGGGTAATCGTAGGAGCTGTGGGTGACCCAGCCCAGACCGAAAATAAAACGGCCGACGGTGATCGGGATACCGACAGCATAGATGACGGCCAGAATCCAGTTGAAGGGATTGCGGATAAGTTGCGCCCAGTACTGGGCCGGGGTCAGTCCAAGCAGGAGTTTTTCCTTGAGTGTCCAAGGATTGTTGGTGGTTGGCTTGATAAGTGTATCAATGGGCTGATAGCCTTCTGCAGCGAGTTTATTCATAATGTTCCCTCCTGTTTACGCCTTGTTCGACTCATCTTTGTTTGTCTGTTTCCTGGTGGCCAGGAGGTGGAAGCCCGTGAAGAGAGCGGGCCAGATCGTCAGCACCATCGGCACAATGGCGAGAAAATCCTTGACATAGTTAATGATGGGCTGCGGTCCGAGATGGGTGTCGAAGCCGACCTCCTCAAAGGGAACATCGGAAAGATACATCCACGAGGTGCCGCCAACTTCGGTCTCGCCGTAAACATGATTAATGTATTTGCCTGGTTTGCTGTCGATGATTTGATGGGCAAGGTCAATCAGGTCCTTTCTCTTGCCGAAGGTCATGACCCCTTGCGGGCAGGCTTCGACACAGGCGGGCGGCCGACCGAATTTGAGACGGGTGTCGTAACACATGATGCATTTCTTGACGACAGGATTAATCGCGCTGGAATAGCTGTAGGCCGGCACATAAAAGGGACAGGCGATCATGCAGGTGCGACAGCCGACGCAGACGGAAGCATCGTAAATCACCGCCCCTTCCGGAGTTTTCTTGTAGGCGTTGACAAAACAGGAGGTGAGGCAGGCGGGCTCGTTGCAGTGATTGCACTGGAATTTTCGATAAACAGGCTGATCGCGCCCATCCACTTCGTAGCGGGCGACCACCGTATACTCTTTTTCCGTGGTTCGCCGGGGAAGACCGCCATGGCGATGTTCATCAAAGACCGAATAATCGTCAAACGGCTTGTCCGGTTCCGGTAATCCCTGTTCCTTGTTGCACGCTGCTTCACAGGTGCGACAGCCAACGCATTTGGTCAGATCGACGAGGACGCCCATGCTGTCAGGGTATCCGCCAAACGCTCCGGCCGCAGCATGACTGCTGGTTGAGCGTGCTGTTGCCGCAACGGTAAGCCCGCCTGCCAGGCTTCCTTTGATAAAATTTCTTCTGTCTATTTTCTTCATATCTTCACCTATGGATTGTTTCTGTTCGATGCGAACTCAATGATGTTCTGATGTCTTTCCGGGTTTCGGCGCATACTTGCCGGTGCTGTAGAATTTTTCGCCCTTTTCCGTCATGGCATGGCAATCCTGGCAACCAACCGGTCCGCCTGCCTGCTGGTGACAGCCAAGACAGTTCTGATGCAGAGCGGCCATCAGTCCCGGTTTCTGTTTGTGGTGCAGATATGGGGTGCTGGCGGTCTTTTCCATGTTGACCGAGGTGAATGGTTCGGCTTCGTGGCAGCTGCTACATGCGGCAGAGGGCGCTTCACCGCTGTTTTTGTGGCAGGGAATGCAGTTCGGATCTTCGGGAGGGGTGCCGGCTGTATGGTGATGGCATGCGGTGCAGTTTTCTCCTGTTGCCTCTATGTGCATGTCATGGTCAAAGCTGACCCCCTCATACAGATTGGAAAGAATGCTCAATTCGAATATCTCACAATCGCCATCCGGTGTCCCGATAATTGGTGCCGCCAATGCTAACAGTGCAGCAAGGCCAATCAATTTCCCTCGTCTCAAACTCATTTCCTCTCTCCTCTTGTAAAAATGAATGAAGAAGTAAGGCTTTTACGAAAAAAAGAAATTTTATGTTTTTTATGAGTAAAAGCCGTATCGCGCAGCCGTGTCAACTCGTTTGACTCGTTCTGCATAAAAAGTGCCAATCGGTGGGGTGTTGTCAGGGGCGTAAAAGGCGGGCACGGGCGACAGGTGAAAAAAAAATGATCAAGATGAATGAGGCTTCAGTGCTGCGGAATCATGCAACAGAAAAGTGTGGCATAAAGTGTTGCATGCCACACTTCTGTTGCCACACATGTGTAGCGCTACAGCGATTGTGTTTCACGGCGTTTCATTCGCAACATCTCTTCGTTCAGCTTGCCGATTTCTTTGCATTTCAGAATGATGTTGACTTCCTCGGCGTCAATGGTTTCCGATTCGAGGAGAATTTCCGAAAGTTTGTGAAGATAGGCGATTTTCCCTTCGAGAATGATCATGGTTTCCTGGTAGCATTCCTCGATGATGGCATTGATTTCAGCATCGATCGCCTGCGCCGTGCTTTCGCTGTAGGATCGCTTCATGGAACCGGACTGCAGAAAGCTCTGATCCGCGACAACATAAGCGCGGGGACCGAGCAGGTCACTCATACCCCATTCGCACACCATCCTGGTGGCGATCTCGGTGGCGGCCTGCAGATCATTACTGGCGCCGGTGGTGAACTGGTTGAAAACGATTTCCTCGGCCGTTCTGCCGCCCAGCAGGGTCATGACTCTGGTGCGCAGATATTCTTTGGAGTAGGAGTGGCGATCGTCGAGGGGAACCTGCTGAGTGACGCCGAGGGCACGGCCGCGCGGAATGATGGTGATCTTGTGGACCGGATCCGCTTCAGGCAGGATGTGGGCAACGATGGCATGGCCTGCCTCGTGGTAGGCGGTGACTTTTCGTTCCTGCTGGCTGATGACCATGCCTTTGCGCTCCGCGCCCATGAGAATCTTGTCTTTTGCCTCTTCGATGTCGCTCATTTCAATAGCTGCCTTATTTTTCCGGGCCGCCATCAGTGCAGATTCATTCATGAGATTGGCCAGTTCCGCCCCGGTGAATCCCGGGGTGCTTTTGGCGACATTGGCCAGCAGGACATCCTCGCTCATTTTCAGCTTACGGGCATGGACGGTGAGTATTTTTTCCCTGCCCTTGACATCCGGGGGCAGGATGTTGACCTGGCGATCAAAACGGCCGGGTCGCAGCAGTGCCGGATCGAGCACATCCGGGCGATTGGTGGCAGCGACGATAATGACCGTCTCCCCGGATTTGAAGCCGTCCATCTCAACGAGCAGGGCGTTCAGGGTCTGTTCCCGTTCGTCCTGTCCTCCCTGGGAACCGGCGGCACCGCGCATGCGGCCCACCGCGTCGATCTCGTCGATAAAGATGATGCAGGGTGCGCTTTTTTTCGCCTGCTCAAAGAGGTTGCGCACCCGTGAGGCGCCGACGCCGACGAACATTTCGACGAAATCCGATCCGCTCATGCTGTAGAAAGGAACCCCGGCCTCCCCGGCAATCGCCTTGGCCAGCAGGGTTTTTCCGGTGCCTGGCGGGCCCTGAAGAAGAACCCCTTTGGGGATTCTGCCGCCCAGCTTGGTGAATTTGTCGGAATTTTTCAGAAACTCCACCGTCTCAATGAGTTCTTCTTTCGCCTCCGGAATGCCCGCCACATCCTTGAAGGTGACCTGCTGGTGCTTTTCCGGGGTCAGGAGTGGTTTGTTCTTGGCAAAGCCGCCGCCTTTTTGTTGTTTTGCCATGAAGTACATCCAGCCGCCCATGATGAGAAAAAAGAGCAGAGGGGAATAGGCAAGCGATGATTTATCCCAGTATGGGCGGGTGGAAATGGTGATCCCCTTTTCTTCAAGTCGTGGAAGAAGGGTTGTGATATCGGGAGAATACGTCTGGAATTGCCGGTCGAATTTATCGGTTGCCTCGATGGAGCCGCCTTCGATCGTCACCCTGATGATTTCGTTTTCCGTGAGCTGAGCGAGGAAGGTCGAATAGTCGACATATGGCAGTTTTTTTTCAGCCTGCCAGAAATTCACGCCGATCAAGGCGACGATGGCTAAAAGTGCCAGAATGAGGAAGTTGCGAAAGGTAAATTTCATGGTCGCCTCCGCTTGATTTTGCAGTCAAAATTCAGACCTGACCCCTATGCACTCCTTCTGCAAGCTTCGCGCCCTGTCATGGAGAATGCGGCCGGGCTGGTAAGAAGGTGTGACAGGGAAAAACGAGGGTGCTTTGCGCCGTTGTTTCTCGTCTTCCCTCATTATGGGGTGATTTCAAGCTGGGATAGATCGATGTTGAACTGTCGAATCTTGCGGTAGAGGGTGCTGCGGTCGATACCGAGGATGCGCGCCGCCTGCGCCTTGTTGCCGTAAGTGATTTTCAAGGTGTTGAGAATGCGTTCTTCCTCGTTGTCATCACCATCGGACAGGGGGTGTTCGGTTGCCGTCGGCGCCAGGTTGTCCTTGCCCGCTGTATTGAGTCGGTCGAGATCCTGCAGTTCCAGGGGGAGATTTGCCAGGGTGATGGTGCCGCCCGAACAGAGCACACAGGCCCGTTCGACAACGTGTTCGAGTTCCCGGACATTGCCGGGCCAGGTGTGGCGGGTCAGTTGCCCCAGGGCCTGGTCTGATATGCCGTGGATTGGTTTTTCCAGGCGCTTGCCGAACCGTTCGATGAATTTCTGAATGAGCAGAGGGATGTCTTCATAGCGTTCGCGCAGAGGGGGAAGGACGATATCCACCACTTTGAGCCGGTAGTAGAGATCCTCCCTGAACTTGCCGGCCATCACCTGGGCCTTGAGGTCGGCATTGGTAGCAGCGATGACCCGGACATCAACCTTGATCGGCCGGTCTTCGCCCACCGGATAAAAGGTCCGTTCCTGCAGAAAGCGCAGGAGGCGCAGTTGCATCATGGGGGAAATGTCGCCGATTTCATCGAGGAAAAGGCTGCCGCCGTCGGCGGAGAGGATACGGCCTTTGCGGTCTCGGTCGGCGCCGGTAAACGATCCCTTTTTGTGGCCGAACAGTTCGCTTTCCAGGAGGTTTTCCGGGATGGCGGTACAGTCGACCTTGATCAGTGGCATATCCCGGCGCGGGCTTTCGGCGTGCAGGGCCTCTGCCACCAGCTCCTTGCCGGTGCCGCTTTCGCCGGTAATGAGCACGGTGGTGTCGACCTTGCCGACATTCTCGATCAGGGTGTAAACGGTCTGCATGGAACGGCTGACACCGATCAGACGGTGCATACCGGTTCTTCTTTCCCTTTGTTCGAGGGCCTCAAGCCGACTGACGTCGCGCGCCACCAGGACGACGCCGAGAAATTGTCCGTCCGTGGTCAGCAGGGGGGCGGCGCTGACCCGGAAAACCGTGGTGCCGTGACCTTCCAGTTCGACTTCCACCCGATGTTCAGCTACCTCGGTTTCGTTTTCTAAAACGGTTTTGGCGTCAAAGGCAAAAATCTGGGAAAAGCAGGGCAGATCATCGATGCGGCCGCTGGGGGAGGCATTGGGATTGATTTTTTCGAGCCATTTCTTGGCCTCTGTGTTCATGTCGATGATCATCATCTCCGCATCGACGGTGACGACAAGATCCTTGATGCTGCGGAAAACGGTTTCCAGATAGTGCTGATAGCGTTGTTTTTCCAGAAAGAGCCGTTCGTTTTCCTTGTGCAGGGTGTGTTGCTGCAAAGCCATTCTCGCGGTGCGCAGCAGGTTGTCTTTTTTCACCGGCTTGGCCAGATAATCAAAGGCGCCGAGGCGAACCGCCTCGGCCGCGGAATTGATGTTCGGATACCCTGTCACCATGACAACCGGACATTTTTTGCCCATCTCCTTGACCTGGCGCAGCAGGTCGATGCCGGAGGAGCCCTCCATGACAATGTCACTAATGATGAGGTCAAAATGCTGTTTTTGCAGTAATTCCAGGGCCTCGTCATAGGAGGAGGCCACGGATACCGGTCCGTACCCTTCCCGGCTCAGAAACATCTTGAAGGTCAGCCGCAGGCTTTCCTCGTCGTCAACCACCAGAATGGCGCTGTTTTTTTTTGCCACTTCATCCAGGGTGATTCTGTCGTTGCTGTCCATCATGGTGAGCACCTGTGTAAGCGGGCAGATCCACGGTAATAGTGGTGAACCGTCCCGGTTCGCTTTGAATGCGGAGAAAGCCGTTGAAGTTTTTGATCAAACCCTGGCTGATACTTAAGCCGAGTCCGGTGCCTTCCCCTGATTTTTTTGTCGAGAAGAAGGGGTTGCAGACAAATTCGAGAATTTCTGCGGGAATGCCGCTGCCGTGGTCCGTGATCGTGATGCGCGCATAGTTTTTTCCCGTTATTGCAATGCTGGTAAGCGATATTTCCAGCACCTTGTTTTTATTCTTGCCCTTGTATTTTTCATTCAATGCATAGCGGGCATTGCTGAGCAGGTTGATGATGACCTGTTCCAGTTGCTGGGGATGCAC
The DNA here is from genome assembly GCA_049323655.1 of Thermodesulfobacteriota bacterium. Lineage (GTDB taxonomy): Bacteria > Desulfobacterota > Desulfobulbia > Desulfobulbales > SURF-16 > DB1. Next base: position 33,686 of record JBMONO010000024.1, read on the forward strand.
CCAAACGGTGGGAACATCCGGTTGCATGTCAACAGCAATAATTATGCCGTCATTGATGAGCTGATGGCGGACCAGGGAGAGGGAGTTTTCGATGATCTCGGGAAGAAAGGCCTCGGCAAGAGGCTGGCTGTCATTGTCCCCCTGGCGGGCAAAGGAAAGAAGTTTGCTGACGATGTCGGCGATGCGTTCCCCCTCGCTGATGACCCGGTTGAGGATTGGTCGGATTGATTCGCGTTGACCGATATCATCAAGCATGATCTGGGCATAGTTGATGATACCGTTGATCGGATTGTTGATTTCATGGGCCACGCCGGCAGCCAGTTCGCCGATGGAGGCCAGTTGGCTGGTGCGTATTTTTTTCGCCTGATACGCCTTTTCCTCGGTGATGTCGTTGAACAGAATCAGGCACTTCATCTTGCCGTCGATATCGCGGAACGGCGCGTAGCTCTGACTGAAATAACGATTGTTGCTCATCAGCTCTTCCGCCCGCTGGACCTGGCCGGTGGTGATGGCCTCGGTCATCAGACAGAGCTCGCAGGGCTGATTGCGGCGTTTGTAGACCTCATAACAATGGCGGCCGATGGTATCCCCGAGCAGATCGAGCAGCACCTCGTTTTGGAATTCGATGGTGAAGTCGGTGTTCAAAATGTGCATGCCCTGCTTCATGGCAATGAGCATGGAATGAAATTTGTCCCGTTCCGCCCGCAGGATTTTTTCAATTTCCTGACGACGGGTAATCTGTTCAGCCAGGATTTTGTTGCTTTTCAAAAGTTCCTCGGTGCGATCGTAAACCCGTTGTTCCAGCTCGTAATGCCCTTTTTCCAGGATATCGGCATACTTGTTTCTGTCGGTGACATCCCGGAATGATTCGACGATGCCGAGGAACTCTCCGTCCCGGCTGTTCAATGGCGAGGCCTGGACCTCGAAAAAACGGGTGGCGCCGCCCGGCATGGTGTATTCGATTTCAATGGTGGCGGTGGAGTCGCTTTCCAGCACCATGATGAGCGGGCAGGTCCTGCCTGCCTTGGCGCAGGGTTGATCGGAATCAAAGATCAGTTTGTAGCAGAACGGCTCGGTCACGTGAACGCAGGCGTTGTCCCGGGCGAAATTGCAGGCGGCCCGGTTGGCGAATTTCACCCGGAAATCGGTGCCGATGACAATAATCGGATCCGCGACTTCATCAATGATCGATGAGAGAAACTGATACTGCTTGTTGAGGCTGAGCCATAAATCATGCTCCTCCTCTTTGGTGAAAACTTTTTCGCCATTGATGGCTGCCGGGAGTTTCATATTCTGCTCCTGTAGTGTCCGCTGCTGTTTCCGTGTGATGGGTGGTCCGCATGGCGCCTCGTTTGTTGGGGGCGCCTGCGCTGTCCCTTACACCGGAAGTTCAATGATTACACTGGTGTATTCTCCGAGTCTGCTTTCGATATGGATCTGCCCCTTGAAGCTATGGATGAGGCCCTGGCTGATGCTCAGCCCCAGGCCGGTGCCTTCACCCGGTTTTTTGGTGGAGAAAAAGGGGTTGAAAACCATGTCAAGGTTTTCCGACGCAATGCCGGTTCCATGGTCGGTGAAGGTGATTCTGACCATGACGTGGTTAGTCTGACCTGGCAGATCGGCGGAGATTTCGAGGAGTTTTTCCGGATGCGGCCCGGGAAACCGTTCGTTTAAGGCATGGCGGGCATTGCTGAGAAGATTGACAAAAACCTGTTGCAACTGGTGGGGATGGATGTGCAGCGAGGGAATCTCCGCCGGAATGTCGATGCGGGTGACGATGCCCTCCTTGGCGAACTGGTGCTGAAAGAGACTGAAGGCGTCGCCCAGCACGGTCCGGATATCGACCTGGTCCAGGAGCTGTTCCTCGTCCCGCTGTCTGGCAAAGGCAAGGAGCTTGCTGACGATATCCGCCACCCGTTCCCCCTCGTTGATCAGGCGTTTGAGCAGGTTGCTTCGTGGTTCATCGGCGGCCGCATCGTCGAGCAGCAGCTGGGCATAGTTGATGATGCCGTTAATCGGATTGTTGATCTCATGGGCCACCCCGGCGGCGAGTTCACCGATGGAGGCAAGCTGGGCGGTGCGCATGGCCTTTGCCCGGTTGACCTTTTCCACGGTGATGTCCTGCAGGAGGACCAGGCATTTCATCTGACCGTCGATATCCCTGAAGGAAGCGTAGCTCTGACTGTAATGGCGGTTGTGAAAGATGATGTCGTCGGCGTATTCGATCTGGTTGTTTGCCATGACGCTGTGCATACGGCAATTGCTGCAGGGGTCGTCGCGTTGCTTGTAGACCTTGTAGCATTTGGCGCCGATCTGGTCGCCGAAGATGTTTTTCAGTACATCGTTCTGGAATTCGATTTCATAATCGGCGTTGAGGATATGCAATCCCTGGCGGGTGGCGGTGATGATGCTGTGGAATTTGTCCCGCTCCGCCCGCAGTATGGTAGCCATGTTTTTCCTTTCGGTAATGTCCTCGAAGGACTCGATGCCGCCGATGACATTGCCCTGGGGATCATGGAGAAGATCGGCGCTTTTGGTGATGATGAGCAGACGGCCGTCTTTGGTCCACAGGCTGCATTCGCGATTGAGGATAGGTTTATTGACGGCATCATCGAACAGTCTGCATTTTTCCGAGCAGAAGATATCGCATTTGCGGCCTTTGATTTCATCATAGCTGTAGCCGGTGATCTCCTCGGTTTTGTTGTTCCAGGAGGTGACATAGCGATTGGTGTCAACGGTGAAGATTGCACAGGGCGAGACCTGATAGATCAGCTCGGCCTGTTCCTTGGCCCAGCGCAGCCGTTGTTCCGTCTCCTGGCGCTCCTTGATTTCCTGGCGCAGGGCGAGGTTGACGTCAATGAGCTCGGAGGTCCTTTCCTGGACCCGGAGTTCGAGAAAATCATGGCCGCTTTCCAGCATCTTCTGGTCGATGCGGTGCTGGGTGACGTCCCGGATCGTGGAAACGATGCCGAGCAGCTTTTTGTCCTTGTCCCAGATGGGTGAGCCGAGAATCTCGAAAATCTTGCGTTCGCCATCCGGATACTCCACCGCATGATCAACGGTGACATGGCGGCCCTGCTCCATGACTTTCTTCAGCAGGCACTCCTGACCGAGCTGTTCGCATTGCCTGTCGGAGTTGAAAAGGAGTTTGTGGCAGAAGGAGCCGGCAGTCGCGCAGGGGTGTGGTGAACCCGAAAGGAGATGGGCCGCCTTGTTGGCGTATTTGACATTGAAGTCGGTGTCGATAACGATGACCGGCTCGATCAGTTCGTCGATAAAGGACTTGAAAAAGTCGCAGCGTTGCGTCCAGTCGACTGCCTCGTGGAGCTGGCGGGGGCTTTCCACCTCAGTCGTCATGGTGGGGGGGGGCGGGCTGGTTGCTGCCGGGGAAACGACGTGTTTTGTTTTTTTGCGTGCGGGCATTGGCGCGCCTTTTGTCAGAGGTCAATTGAGGGGATTCCGGTTCATTGCGAATGGAGCCGGTCTCTTTATGCAAACCAGCAGGGCGTGGCCGGAGCGGTCAACTTTGTCGGAATCGTAAAAAGCCACGATTCCGACGGGCGGCGTGTTGTAACTCGTTGTTTTCTCATTTTCACCTGCCACGGTTTGCAGGTTTTTGCGAGACCATCAACTTTCGCGAAACGTGAACGTGTCAAGCAACAGCCGGAATCGTAACGGTGCAAGCGCTGGGATGGATGCTCCATTGCCGTTTCTTCTCCTTCCGCACCGACGCGGGCGCACAACGAAAGAGGTTTGGGTGAAAAACGACTTGTTGGTGGGGTTTTATAGCAATTTTCCTGCCACTGGTTAAGGATGGCGCTCCCGGAAAAAGCGCGTGGCCGGAAACTGGCACGCAGGCAAAGTCACAGATCCGTACAAACAGCAAAGCTGGCCGGATTGCCCTGGAAGGTGACATGTTTGATGCGCAGGTCGAGCCAACCCTCGGTACCGTCTTTTCTGACGATCATCACCTCATACTGTTCCGGCGGCGCGCCGACTTTCTGGGATTCCATGATTTTTGTCCGCAGGGCGACCCGGTAGTCCGGATGGAAGATATCCCACCAGTTCATGCTGAACAGTTCCTCGGCGCCATAACCGGTGATCAGTTCCATGACGGAATTGACATAGATCATCTTCGGACCCTGGGTGATAAAGAGACCAGAGCGGGTGAATTCGGCGATGGTGCGAAGCCTGACTTCTTTTTCTTTCAGTTCGAGCTGGCTTTTGTCGATGGCGTCCAGCATTTCGTTGACGGAAAAGGCGAGACTGGCCAGTTCGTCGGCGCCGCTGACCTGGACGCGGGAGGCGGGATGGGCTGTTTTGCTGATACGGATGACATCGTTATTGAGCCTTGCCACCCTTTTCAGAACGAGCTTGTCGAGAATAATAAAAAAAACGAGGGAACAGATGATGCTGGTCAGGATTGTTGACCAGAGCAGATAATTGAGGGTTCGGTGACCCTGCATGTGGATTTCCCTGGTCGAGTCGGAGCGCAGCAGAAAGAGAGGACGATGAAAGACATCGTCGATCAGGGTGTAGCCGGCGATGCGGTCCCTGCTCAGGGGAATAAGGATGGGTGCCGACGGTTCCTTCAGCAGTGCGTCGAGGGCGGGAATATCCTCGGGGTGGAGCCGTGAGGAGGTGACAGTTTCCAGGGTGAAGGAAAGACCGGCGATGGAGCGGATCGTTTCCAGGCGCTGCTCGTTGATGATCCGCATCATGATCAGGGTGCCCTTGCAGGGGCCGTCGCCGTTGCTCCGGAGGATCGGGCGGGCGGAAAGCAGTAACGGCATGTCGGCCAGAACGATGAATCCGGTAAAATGGCTGCCCGGGTCAGGGTGGTGAAAAAGCTGCTTGTTGGCGGCAAGCTGGGACAGAACTTGGGAAGGTACCGGGATCAGATCGTTGCGGTCATTGTCGAGAAAGGAGCCATGCAGCAGTTTCCCTTCGGTGTCGAAAAGAAGGAGAAAGTCGATTTTGGCGCTCGCGGTGAAGGTGTCAATAACGATGTTGGTTTCTTCATATTTCTTGTTGCGGTTTTGAATATAGTGGTAGGTGTCGTCCCAACTGGCCCAGTCATGGGTGATGGTATCGAGATTTTTTGTCTGTTCCTCCAGAGCCGCTTGAAGGCGGACGAGGTTGCCTTGGACAAAACGGTTTTCAATCTGGTCAAAGGTGCCGAGAACAATGTTGAGGAAGAGGAAATAAAAAAGCGGAGTCAGGCAAAGGGAAAGAACGGCGATGCTGAGCAGGACTTTTGGGCGAATACGCATTGACAGTCTCCCCGCTGGCAGGATGTGGCATGGTCATTAATGACAGCAAACAGGCAACTCTACCCTTCCCGGCCTTTTTTGTCCAGTAAGTCTTTCCGGTTGGGTGGGGCTTTCGGGGGCATGGCGGGGAGGGGCAACGCGGCGCGGAAAAACGACGTGAGTCGATGATCACGTTTTCTGCCGGGCGTCCGGGGTGAGAGGGGAGTCTCCCTGAGTGGACGGCTCCTCCGGCAGGTCGTCAAGACTCCGGTTATATTCGCTTTCGAGATTATAGCGGGTTATCTTCCGACGCAGGGTATCCTTGGAGATGCCGAGTTCGCGGCATGTCGCCATCCGTTTCCACTGATTACGCTCCAGGGCCATGTAAATGGCCTGTTTTTCGATCTCCTCAAGCGTCTGCAGCTGGCGGGAGGCATCGCTCCCCTCGGCTGTCCTGATGATCGGAACATTAAAGGGTTCGGGCAGATGCTCCGGCTGGATGAAGCCGCCGGGACAGAGGATAAAGGCATATTCGATGATGTTCTCCAGTTCTCTGATGTTGCCGGGATAGTCATGGCGCATGAGGATATTGAGGGCCGCGCTTGAGATGCCGACAATGTCCTTGCCCTGCTGGATGCTGTAGCGTTTGATGAAATGGTCGATAAGCAGGGGGATATCCTCCATGCGCTCCCGCAGGGGGGGGAGGTGGATCTTCACAACGTTGAGGCGGTAGAAGAGATCTTCCCGGAAGGCGCCCTTGGCCACCGCTTCCTGCAGGTCGCGATTGGTGGCGGTAATAATGCGGACATCCGCCTTGACCGGCACATTGGAGCCGAGGGGTTCGTAGACCTTGTTCTGCAGTACTCGCAGCAGTTTGACCTGAAGGGAATGGGGGATATCGCCGATCTCGTCGAGAAAAAGGGTGCCCTGTTCCGCTGCTGCGAAACGGCCGGCCCGATCCTGTTTGGCGTCGGTGAAGGCGCCGGCCTTGTAGCCGAAGAGTTCTGATTCAAGCAGGGTGTCGGGCAGGGCGCCGCAGTTGACGGCCACAAAGGGTTTGTCGCTGCGGGTGCTGGCATGATAGATGGCCCGGGCCACCAGCTCCTTGCCGGTGCCGGATTCGCCGAGAATGAGAACGGTGCTCGGGCTGCGGGCGATTTCCGGCAGAATTTTGAAGATGCGCTGCATGGCCGGACTTTTACTGATGATTTCGTCAAAGCTGTAGCTTTTGTGCAGCTCCTTCTGCAGCATGGTGATGGCGGACAGATCCCGGAAGGTTTCAACCCCGCCGATGATGTTGCCGTCGTGGTCGGTAAGCGGGGAGGCGGTGATGCTGATGGGGATGCGATCGCCGCTGATGGTGGCGATGGTGATGGAGCGGTTGACAACCGGTTTGCCGCTGTAGAGACTCTGGGCGATGGCGCAGCTTTTGCCGCAGATGCTGGAGTGAAAGACGTCCCCGCAGAAACGACCGAGGGCGTCCTCGCGTTTCCAGCCGGTAATAGCCTCTGCGGCGGCATTGAATGAGGTGATTTTCCAGTTGCGGTCAACGGTGAAGACGCCGTCGGCAATGCTGTCGAAAATAAGCCGGGTACACATGGAACTTGCGGCGGCATCCTGGAAAATGACGATGGCGCCCGCGGGTTTTCCCTCCGGATCAGGAAGGGGAACGGCGGTGGCCAGCACCGCGGTCAGCTTGCCGGTGATGGTATTTTCAATGACCAGGTTGAAGTCGGTGACGATCTTGCCGGCGGAAACGGAAGGGCAGAGGGAGGAGAAGAGTTCGGTGAATCGTTTGTCGCCGCCGAAGATGGCGTGGCAGTTTTTGCCGAGAAGATCTTTGGCCCGCAATCCGAAAAGATTCTCGGCGGCCGGATTGAACGAGGTGAGCTCCCAGCGCTCGTTTACCGTGAAAATGGCGTCAGTGATCCTGGGTGTTTTCGTTGTGGGGGGTGGGTGCACGGCGATATCTCCCAGTGGTAATGATGTGTCGGTGACGCTTTCCAGCTAGTATATACCAGAAACTGCGGCCCTGACAACCGCGGCAAATTGCCGCAACGGGCTCGGAATAAGTCCTTGAATCCTGGCGGGAACGTTTTATCTTATCTGCCATGACGGCTGTTTTTTTAGAGAATTAGAAGCCAGAAGTCAGGAGCCGGCAGAAAACGTTATGAAACCAATCCTTGATGGTCCCGCAAAAACCCGCAAACCACGGCGGGCGGGAACGAGAAAACAACGAGCTACAATACACCGCCCGTCGGAATCGTGGCTTTTTACGATTCCGACAATCCTTCTGACTTCCGTTTTTTACGCCCCATGGCGGAGATCGGAGCAGCACTGTGTTGCGAAAACGATGTTGTCTCAACGAAACATGCCAAGTCAGAAACGTGAGATCAGCGTAATGGAGGAACGGCATGAACGAGGTTCAGATGATCGTCCAAGCCATTGCCCTCAGCATGGGGGCGGCTTGGGCAAGCGGCATCAATCTGTATGCGACCATCCTCACCCTGGGGATTCTCGGGGCCACCGGCAACATGGTGCTGCCGCCGGATCTGCAGGTTCTCACCGATCCCCTCGTGCTGGGTGCGGCAGCGGTAATGTTCGTCGCAGAGTTTATCGCGGATAAAACACCGGGAGTAGACACCGGCTGGGACGCCGTCCATACCTTCATCCGCATTCCGGCCGGAGCGATGCTGGCAGCCAGCGCTATCGGCGAGGTCAACAGTGCGGTGGTCGTGGCGGCAGCGATTCTGGGCGGCACCCTGGCGGCCGGCAGTCATGTAACCAAAGCCGGCACCCGGGTGCTGATCAACGCCTCACCCGAACCCTTCAGCAACTGGTTTGCCTCCCTGGCCGAGGATGTTGCGGTCATTGTCGGGGTGTGGGCTGCTCTTGCCCATCCTGTTTTTTTTCTGGCTGTTCTTCTTTGTCTGATTATTGCCATGATCTGGGTGCTGCCGAAGTTGTGGGGCGGGGTGAAAGCGGTTTTTGCCTCGGTGGTGCGGCTGTTTTCCCGCCGGGGCTGAGTTCGGAGTTCCTCCCCGGACAAAAAAGCCGCGAAAAGGGGCGTTATTTTGCGTTTTTTATGGTATTGTGGCCCCTTCTGCCGGTCTGCGGTGCGGCGCAGTGCCCCCGGCCGGTTTTCTTGCAATTAATTATAAGGAGCAATCATGTCATCCGTACAAAAAGGCGACAGCGTCAGGATTCATTACACCGGCACCCTACATGACGGCACGGTCTTCGACTCGTCGGTCAATCGCGAACCGCTGATTTTTACCGTGGGCGCGGGCCAGGTCATTCCCGGCTTCGAGGAGGCGGTCATGGGGATGAAGCAGGGTGAGTCGAAAACGGTGGTCATCCCGGTAGACAAGGCCTATGGCCCGCGCAACGAGGAACTGATGATGCCTTTTCCCAGAAATCAGGTGCCGCCGGATATCGATCCCCAAGTCGGCCAGAAACTGCAACTGAGCGGTCCCAACGGCGAACCGGTGATGGTGCAGGTCGCCGAGATCACCGATGAGCATATCATTCTTGACGCCAATCCGCCGTTGGCCGGCCAGGAGCTCACCTTTGCCCTTGAACTGGTGGCGATAGGTTGACGACGGTGCAGAAGCCAGGCGATCGGACAGGGTGTATGCCGGACTGTGTCTCGCTCTGTCAAATAGTTTGGAGCCGGGGCGAGAAGCTGCGCAGCGTGACGAAGGCGAGAGTGAGACAGGGGATTATTCCGTGTCCTCGGCGGGAGGAGCCGTTCCTTCCGGTGCTCCCTGTTTTTTCTCCTGTTTGCGCTGTTGTTTTTCTTCCTTCTTTTTTTTCTTTGCGATTTCCTTCTGCCGTTTTTCAAAGGAATAGGTGTTTTTGGCCAATTGGGTGCTCCTCGAGTTGAATGAAGTGCAGTGGGGCGTTCATTTGTTCAATGAGAAATGCAAGGGCAGGATTTTTCTGTTTCTGTTTGTCCTGTTTGTCGCTTTGTTCCGGTGATGCGGGCAGGTGCCGGGACACATTTGTCGGTGTCGGCATTCCGGGCAGTCGTGCAAAAAAAAAACCCCGCATCGTGCGGGGTTTTTCGCAATGGTCACTGACCAGGCTTACATCTGGACCACATTCTCTGCCGCCGGGCCTTTCGGGCCGTCAACGATCGTGAATGTCACCCGTGCGCCTTCGGTAAGGGATTTGAATCCTTGCGCCTGAATGGCGGAATGATGGACAAAAACGTCCTTGCCGCCGTCCTGCTCGATGAAACCAAAACCCTTCGCATCGTTAAACCATTTAACTGTACCTTCTACCATCTTGTACTACTCCTTGTGAACAGGGTTCCATTGGGGAACCACATGAAAATTGTCCGACCTGCCGGTGCGGCAAAGTCGGGTGCAGCGTGTTTGCACAAACAAAAAAACCGCACTTCCTTGCGAGGATTGTGCGGTAATCTTTTCGTAATTTCATACTACAAACATATTCTGCACACTGTATGAAAACTAAAATACATGGTTTGCCGATAAATAGCGACATATTTCTTGGATAGTTACGGAAAAACTGAGAATCAACCACGGAGACCGCAGAGTACACAAAGGTAACTGATTGCAAGTAAAGATGTTTTCCCTGCGCCCTCTGTGGTGGAAAAAGACTTTTTACGGTTTTGTCAATCTTAAGCAGCAGAGAATACCCTGCTCGGCTGTGGCGTATTGTCCCGGGCGGGGCTGCGTTTACAGCCCGAAGGCGCTGGAGCCGAAAATGACGATACCGGAAAAAAGCGGGACGGCCAGGGAGGAGGCAAAGGTATCCTGCAAGGGGAAGTTGAAGTCGAAGAGGCGGATACAGAAGATCGCGGTGGCCAGCAGCGCCATGGGAACGGCCATGATGATGCCGAGTTCGAGCCAGAGATTCGCCCCCAGGTCGAAGTAGAGGAACAGCGCGCCGACAAAGACCAGGCTGATCACCAGTCTGCTGGTTTCAAGCAGCACCTTGGAAAGCAGATACATAAGAGAATGCAGACCCATGAGGTCCATCAGGTAGACCACGCCGTAGCAGATAAGGCAGCCGGCGGCCGTGCCGGCGAAAAGCAGGCGTTGGTGGTCGGTCAGATAGGCGATCATCTCCTGATGAGAGGCCTGTAAATCAACCCCCATGTTGATGCGGACAGTGAACCAGAGCAGGATGGTGGCTGCGATATATTTCAACATGGATCTGGCCGTTTCCCGGTATTCGTTGGCAAGAGTGAGCGGTGAGCGACAGACGGCCGGCTGATCAGAGAAAACCGATGGCCCGGTCGATCTTGTGGAGAAAGGCGAACCCTTTGCCCTTTTCATTGAGCTGCGCCTTGTTCACCACCGCCTGGAAGACGCCGTCTACCTGGTGCTGTTTGGTGATGATCAGGATGATCTCCTTTTCCGGTTTGATAAAGCGGCCGAGCAGCCCCAGTTTTTCCCGGACGCCCCGGCCGCGGCCGTAATAGATGGTCGCCCCTTCGGCGCCGGCCTGCAGGGCGGCATCGACGACCCGGTCCGCCTCGCCCCGTTGTACGATACAGGTGATCAGATTCAAGTTTTCCTCAACCATCGGCTTCCTCGTCGGATAAAATGGTGTTTTCCTCGATTGGCCGGGCGCATCGCCGCTGTCCCGGCTATGGATATTTTATCTTATGCCCATGCCGGGGGAAAAATCAAGGAAGGAGAGACGCGGCCGCAAAATGTGATGCAATGCCTCTGGCCTGTTGTTACCATTTTTCCAGGTGAACACATTCCTGCCGGAAACGGGTGCGCGGCTCGGGATGCTCCGCCGGCCAGCCGATGGCGATGGCGCACATGGGAATGATGGAGGCAGGCAGGGCGAACATCTCCCGGATCGCCGCCATCCTGTCCGGACGGGGATGGACGCCGAGCCAGCATGTCCCTAGTCCCATGGTGTTGGCGGCGAGCAGGATGTTTTCCACCGCCGCGCTCAGATCCTGGAGCAGGTACGATTCCTGCCGGTCGTGGGCCCGGTCGATGTCGCCGCAGACGACAAAGGCCGCGGTGGCCTGGCGCAGCATTTTGCCATGGGGGAGCAGGTCGCAGAGCTGGTCGATGTTTTCCCGCCGGGTCAGCACGATGAAGTGCCAGGGGTCTTTGGCCACCGCCGACGGCGCGGCCATGCCGGCCTCCAGCAGGTCGTGCAGCATTTCCGGGGGCACTGGTCTGCTGTCGTATTTACGGATGCTGCGTCTGTTGAAGATGAAGTTCAGGGCTGGATTCATGGGTGTGTTCCTTGTCTCTGGTTGCGGTTTGTCATGCCCCCTTGGCGGCGACCACGGATTTGGCGACGAGCAGCAGCCAGGGGATTCCGTGCATGATGAAGTCGAACCAGTCCAGCGGCCGCACCAGTTCGCTCCGGAACAGCATCTGGAGTTTTTCCCAGATGTGGGGCGGATGAAAGGGGGCAAGCCCGAGGGTTAGGCAGGCGATAATGATCAGACTCCAGGGGGTGGCGTCAAGCAGTTTTTCCATGGCGGCGATGTCTCGTTTTTTCGGGGTGCAAGGGATGTCGTTTTTTTTCTACTATGCGCAAAAACAGGAAAAATGTCGATCGGGATTTGCCTGTCTCGCGGCGAAAATGGTCATGAATCCTTTGTCTGGGGTGGTGGGTATGAATTTTTTTTTCTGGCTGGCGCTTGCCACCCTGGCGGCACTGATTACTTTCGGGATCGACGGTATCCTTGGCGCTCGCCGCATCCGGCGTCTTGATGATATCCCGCCGGAGATGAACGGAAGGTGGCCCTCGGTCTCCATCATCATCCCGGCCCTGAACGAGGAGGAGCACATCGAAGAGGCCCTTGGCTCGGTGCTCGCCCTCGATTACGAGCCGCTCGAGATCATCGTCGTCAACGACCGGTCAACCGACGCCACTGGCACCATTCTGGAAAGGATGGCCCGCCGTTATCCGCGGCTCACTGTCCTTCATGTCGAGAACCTGCCGCAGGGCTGGCTCGGCAAGAGCCATGCCCTGCACTGCGGGGCGGAACGGGCCGGCGGTGAGCTGCTGCTCTTCACCGACGCGGACGTCACCCTGGAGCCAAGTACCTTGAAACGGGCGGTGGCGGCCATGGTCAGCGACCGCCTCGACCATCTCACCCTCTTTTTCCGGGCGCTGCTGCCGTCGAGCCTGCTGCGCATGGTCGTGCTCGAATTCGGCGTTGTCCTGGTCGCCTTTCTCCGTCCCTGGCAGGTCCGGCATCGCGCCTCCCGGCGCTTCATCGGCATCGGCGCCTTCAACCTGGTCCGGGCCGCCGGCTACCGCCGGGCCGGCGGCCACCTGCCGATCCGCCTCTGTCCCCTCGATGACATCATGCTCGGCCGGTTGCTGAAGAGTCGGGGACTTTGTCAGGATTGCCTCTACGGCGCCCGGTTTGTCACGGTGCCCTGGTATGCCTCCCTGCGGGAGATGTCGAGCGGGCTGATAAAAAATACCTTTGCCGCCCTCGACTACAGCGTCACCAGGCTTTTGCTGCTGACCCTGCTGCAACTGGCCGGCGGTATCTGGCCGGTGTGGGCCCTTTTTCTGTGTCATGGTCCGACCCGGCTGCTGAACGGCGCCATCGTCATGCTGCAGGGGATTTTTTTTGTGATTGCGGCGCGCTACAGCGGCATGCAGTGCCGCGATGTGTTCTGGTTCCCGGTCACCCCCTATCTGCGGCTTGCCATGGCCTGGAAGGCGGTGCTGGTCACTCTGTGGCGCGGTGGGATCGTCTGGCGCGGTACGTTTTATTCGCTGAAAGAGCTCAAACAGGGGAGATTTTCCGGCAGTCGCTGATCAGTCCGGCTGTATATAGCCCTTGCTGAGAAATGCCCCCATTTTTTCCTCCGGCACCGGTGGGCTGTAGAAGTAGCCCTGGATCTGATCGCAGCCGTTTTTCTTGAGAAAGGTGAGCTGGTCGCGTCGTTCGACCCCCTCGGCCACCACCTGGAGATCAAGGCTCTTGGCGATATTGATGATGGCGGTGGTGATGGCGGCGCTGTCGGGGTTGGCCGGAATGTCATCGATAAAACTCTTGTCGATCTTGATGGCGTTGATCGGCAGCTTTTTCAGGTAGTAGAGGGAGGAGTAACCGGTGCCGAAATCATCGAGACTGATACGGATGCCACGCTCCCGCAGCCGGGAGAGCACGGCGATGGCCTCCTGTTCCCGTTCGAGCACCGCCCCTTCGGTGATCTCCAGTTCCAGACACTGGGGCGGGAAGGAGTATTCCTCCAGCCGCGTGACAATGCGCTCCAGCAGTTTTTCGTCCTTGAACTGCAAGGGGGAGAGATTGACCGCCACCGAGACGCGGGTGCCCTTGCTCAGCCATTTTCCGGTCGTCCGCAGGGCCTTGGCCAGCACCAGTTCGCCCAGGGGCAGGATGAGCCCGGTTTCCTCGGCCAGGGGGATGAACTCGGCCGGCGAGACGACGGTGCCGTCCGCCCGCAGCCAACGGGCCAGGGCCTCCATGCCGGTGACGAGCCCGGTGCGGATATCGATCTTTGGTTGATAAAAGACAACGATGTCGTCGCCCTTCTCAAGCGCTATGCGCAGGGCGTTTTCCAGGGTGAGATAGCGTCTGGCCTTTTCGTCAAGTTCCTTGCGGAAGTATTTGCAGGTGTTGCCGCTTCGTTTCGCCTCGTACATCGCCAGTTCGGCGTTCTTGAAAAGCGTTTCGGCCTGCAATCCGTCGAAGGGGTAGATGCTCACCCCGATGCTGGCTGTGATGCGAACCTCTTCATTGTCGATGGCGAAGGGGGTGGAGATCGATTTCAGGATGTCGTCAACGATTTCCACCGATTTGACCATCATCCCCTCGCCATGCAGCAGCACGCAGAATTCGTCGCCGCCGAGGCGGGCGACCGTGTTTTCCTGGCAGAAAAGGGGAGACAGTCGTTCGGCGACGCCCTGCAACAGGATATCGCCGGCCACATGGCCGAGGCTATCGTTGATCCGTTTAAAGGAATCGATATCAAGGGTAATCACCGCCACCTCTCCGCCCGGCTCCGCCCGTTTGATCGCCGTTTCCAGGTGCTCGGTCAACAGCTTGCGGTTGGCCAGTCCGGTGAGCGGGTCATGATATTCCTTGATCTTGATGGTTTCCTGCTGGCTTTTGACCTCGGTGAGATCGTGGAAGATGGAGACATAGCGGGAGGTCCGGCCCCGACCGTCCTTGACCGCCAGGATGGTCAGTTTTTCCGGGTAGACCTCGCCGTTTTTGCGACGGTTCCAGATCTCGCCGCTCCACCGGCCCTGCCGGCGGAGATCCTCCCACATCCTTTCGTAAAAGGCCTTGTCCTGCCGTTCCGATTTGAGGATGCTGGGGTTGCGTCCCAGCACCTCGGCCGCGCTGTAGCCGGTGATCTCGGTGAAGGCCTTGTTCACCGAGAGGATCATGGCATTGGCGTCGGTGATCGCCACCCCCTCGATGATGTTCTCCAGCAGGTGGGTGGCCAGTTCAAGCTGGTTTTCCACGCTTTTCAGCTCCGTGGTGTCGAGGAGAACGCCGAGGATATGGTCCGGGCTGTTCTCCGCGTCGCGGTAGAGCTCGCCCTCGGCCCGGACCGTCCGCCGCTCTCCGTCCGGCAGAATGATGGCGTGTTCGAGGACGTAGTGGTTGCCGGTGGCGATGGTCTCCGTCACCGCCGCTTCCAGTCGAGTGCGGTCGTCCGGCGGAAAGAAGGTGAGAACCTGTTCGTAGGAGGGGGCAAAACTCTGCGGCTCCCGGCCGAAGATGCGGAACACCTCGTCCGACCATTCCAGCCTGCCGGTCTTGAGATCCCAGAGCCAGTGGCCGATTTTGGCGACCCGCTGGGCCTCGGCAAAGGTTTTGTTGAGGCGCTCCAGCTCCCTTTCGTAGCGTTTCTGCTCGGTGATGTCGCGGCCGAGAACGACCAGGCCGCGTCTGGAGCCGTCTTCATAAAAGAGCGGAATCTTGATGATGTCGAAGGTGCGGGCCGGCCCGTCCTGGACCGGGATGGTTTCTTCCGTCCGGAAAAGGGCGCCTGTCCGCCATGCCTGCTCGTCGCTCTCCTCGCAGCCGAGAAAGGCCTCCCGGTAGAACTCGCTGAACTTCGCCAGCTCACTGTCCTTTTTCCCCTTGTAGGGAACATTTTCGAGTTCGAAAAGCCTGAGGTCATAGTCATTGGCGTGCAGCCACCGGCCTTCGCCATCCTTGAAGCAGACGATGTCCGGCATGGCGTTGATGAGCACGGACAGCATCTCCAGGTCGTTTTCCAGGGCGGCGATCAGTTTTTTTGTGCGGGCGGCGGGTTGTTTCATTTCGGTGTGCAGCAGGAGAAGAGGGCGTCAGATGGTGAGTTGTCATCCATTTCCGTTGTGTTTTCTCCCTTCCTATTTAATAATGGAAGAAAAGGGATGGCAACCGGTATTTTTGTTTTCCGCAGGCCACGGCTTCGGAAAAAAGCGGGGGAGGAGGTGCGGGATGTGTTTGATCGGCAAGAAGACGCAACAGGTCGCGGGCCTGCTGCTGGCCGGTATGCTGGTGAGTGGGAGTCAGGCGTTTGCCGACCGGCCCGAGTGGGCCGGCGGCAAGAAAGACGACCGGTATGAGGCAAGGGAGAGGCACGAAGAGCGTTATCGGAAAGATGACGACCATGGCCGCTACCGGGACGATGACCGGGGCCGCCATCGGGATGATGATCGTGACCGTTACAAGGACCGTTCCCGCGATGACCGGGAGAGGCGTTATGAGAACCGGCTTTATTTCAATGACAATCACCGCGGTGCGGTGCGCCAGTATTACCGGGATCATTACCGGTCCGGCCACTGCCCGCCGGGGCTGGTCCGCAAGAACAACCGCTGCCTGCCGCCCGGCCAGGCCAAGAAGTGGGTGAGGGGGCGCCCCCTGCCCCGCGAGGTCATTTATTACGATGTCGCCCCCGAGATCCTCGTCCATCTCGGCCCGCCGCCGCCCAATCATCGTTTCGTCCGGGTGGCGGAGGATATCCTGCTCATCGCGGTGGGCACCGGCATGGTGATCGACGCCCTGGAGGATCTGAGCAACTACTGAGACGGGGCGGACTGGGCGCTGGCGAAAGGTGCGGATTGCGACAGGGCGAACGGCGAAGAGCGATCAGCAAAGGTGCGGTCTGTGCGGTGGGAATGATAATTGGTTTTTTTGGCGGGGGAAAGGTTCGGGGAATGATGTTGCAGGCTAAAGGGCGACGTGACCCCTTTTGAATAACGAAGAAGGGCGTAATATGGCTGCAAATCATGAACCAGGCCTTATTCTTGCCGCTGGTGGTATCGTCTGGAAAATGGGGCACACCCCTGCGCTTCGTGTGATTGCCGTCATCCACCGTGCTCGCTACAACGATTGGTGCCTGCCCAAGGGCAAACCAGCAACGGATGAATCACTCGAATCCACCGCCCTACGGGAAGTAAAGGAGGAAACAGGATGTGAGGCTAAAATCACGAATTTTGTCGGCACAATCACCTATACGGTAAAAGATATACCCAAGGTCGTCTTTTTCTGGAACATGGATATTGTGGGCGACTGCGCCTTTACGCCTTCAGAAGAGGTCGATCAGCTTGTCTGGATGACACCTCTCGCGGCAATCGAACGGCTCGATCACCCTGAGGAGAGGCAACTCGTCGCCAGGACCATATCCCAAGGACAGAATATGAACTGTCAAAATTCGTCTTCAACACTCGATTCTCTGCTAAGGTTTTTCTCGGCACGATATCGCCGGCTGTCCGGCTCGCTTGATGCATTCTGCAGTGAGCTGGAAGAGCTGATCTGTAAAACCGGCTCTTCCGAGCAATGCTGGGCAATGGCGGCGAGAGAACTGCTGGCGAACGCGGGAGAGGCTCTCCGCAAATTAAGGCTCGATGAAGGGTGGAAACTCTTTCACGCCGCAGTGCGAATGAGGGTGTTTGGTCTGCAGGAAAACGAGATACAAAATGAATCAGCTGTTGTAAGAGAGGAAGCCGACAAGCTCTCATCCTGGAGACAGAAGTCGATATACAAATTGATCGGCCATCCTGATTATGCCCCCCGCACAGTCTCGCACTACGAGCTTTATAGCGCCATGTTTATTCGGGATGAGCATTACAATAATCAGGCATACAAAGACAGCTTGTCCAGAAAGAAAGCGCTGACCCTGATGCTGATTCTGTTGTTTCTGCTCATCTTTCTTTTCATCCTTTTCTGGTTCTGCGATCTTCCTCCATCTCGCGAAAGCGGGGGTGTCAATGATCAAGGGCGACTGCTCGGTGCCGTCCTTTTTGGCCTTCTTGGCAGTACGTTCAGCGCGATGACGAAAATGACTGATTCTGCAAAATCGTCGTCACGCATCCCCGAGATGGTCGGGAGTGCGCGCATCACCTTCCTCAGGGTGCTGATGGGTGGTGCTTCGGCAATGATCCTTTATGTGATTGTCAGATCCGGATTAATAAGCGCGATTACCGTTGACTCTGTTTTTTTGAAGTTGGATGAACCCTATCCGCTCTATCTCCTTTCATTTGTCAGTGGTTTTAGTGAGCGATTTGTCCTGAAGGCCATAGAAAAAATGGCCGGGAAAGATTGAATGGAATGGTGGAACAACAGAAAAGCGGCTTAACTCCTATTCCACTTCTGGTTCTGCGATCTTCCTCCATCTCGCGAAAGCGGGGGTGTCAATGATCAAGGGCGACTGCTCGGTGCCGTCCTTTTTGGCCTTCTTGGCAGTACGTTCAGCGCGATGACGAAAATGACTGATTCTGCAAAATCGTCGTCACGCATCCCCGAGATGGTCGGGAGTGCGCGCATCACCTTCCTCAGGGTGCTGATGGGTGGTGCTTCGGCAATGATCCTTTATGTGATTGTCAGATCCGGATTAATAAGCGCGATTACCGTTGACTCTGTTTTTTTGAAGTTGGATGAACCCTATCCGCTCTATCTCCTTTCATTTGTCAGTGGTTTTAGTGAGCGATTTGTCCTGAAGGCCATAGAAAAAATGGCCGGGAAAGATTGAATGGAATGGTGGAACAACAGAAAAGCGGCTTAACTCCTATTCCACTTTTTTGTGGCAGGATCATATTGAACCAAAAAGCCGCGACTTGTTGATCTTCTCCATCAGGCGAGGCTACCCATGGCTGGATGCGTACCGACTTCTGGCATGTATTGACGCAGCATGTGACGAATTAAAACATGCAGCCTAACAGTGGCTGGATACGTCGTCGTATTTGCGTGCATATGTGCTAAGGTTGACCTTTTGCAGATGGTATCGCTATGGCGCCTGGTTCGAAACTCTTTTAATTGGTCATTTAAGAATGCTCTTAATGTTGACTTGGGCTTTAAGAAATATTATAGATAAGAGCTATAAAAGATGATAAAATCGTAAAAAAGGTAAAAGGTCTTTTTTTTTTACTACAGAGAGCGCAGAGAAAAAAAAATTAAATTACAAGCAGTTACCTCTTGGTGCTCTGTGGTCGCCGTGGTTGATTTTCTGATTTTACGAGACCATCAAAGATAGACTCGCAAAAAGTTAATTTTGGGGTGGCTAAACAAAAAAAACGAGGGGTGCACATTTGTCGGAATCGCAAAAAGCCACGATTCCGACGGGCGGACATTGTCGTTCGTTGTTTGCACTTTACCGCCTGCCACGATTTGCCGTTTTTGAGGAGACCTTCGCACATTTCGAGGAATGAGGCGTACTTGGGTCCACCGCAGTGACGAGATACTATGCAGCAACGAAGCGGTTGGCGACTTTTTGCGACGCCATCATAAAAAGGCTTTTTAAAGATCCTATGGAGGGCAGCATGAGTTTGACACATCATATTTTAGCTGACGTAAGTGCCGGGATATCCGAACTGAAAAAAAATCCCATGGGTGTTGTTCAGCAGGGTGATGGTGGCCCGGTTGCTATACTGAATCGCAACGAACCTGTATTTTATGCAATACCTGCCAAAACCTTTGAAGCGATGATGGATAAGCTGGAAGATATCGAGTTGGCAGCTATCGTTGAGTCTCGGAAGGATCAACCAGAAGTTGAGGTTGATATCAATGAGCTATAAGCTTGTTTTTAAAGAAGAGGCAAAAAAAGAATGGGAGAAGCTGGACTCTTCTGTTCGTTCTGTTTTTGTAAAAAAACTAAAAGAACGAATAAGGCAACCGCGTATTGAAAGCGCCCGACTCAGCGGAATGACCGATTGCTATAAAATTAAACTGCGGAATGCAGGTTATCGTCTCGTTTATCAGGTGAGGGACAAAGAGCTTGTAGTTTCGGTTATAGCCGTCGGGAAGCGTGACAAAAACACTGCGTATCGTATAGCTCTTTTAAGAAGTTGAATTAAATTAAATGAAGTGGATGAAAACCTGGATACCAACGGCGCGAATCACACATCCATACCCAAACCAACGCCTCTGCGTCTGACCCGAGGCAGGAGCCCGGTTCAGTAGTTCTGCACGCCGGGATCAGTGCGGGGGGCACCGGGCAACCGGTGTCCCTACCGCGACGTCTTTTAGCTTTTTTGCTTTCCTCCATGACGCTCAATCCGCATGCGGGATATTTTTTCCCCGCTCAGATGCCGTCGGCCCGGTGCGCCAGTCCCAGATTGATCTCCGCCTCCGAGGCCCGCACATAGAGCGGGGCGCAGCGAGCCGGATCGAGAAAGTCCCGTGCGCGCCAGCGGGCCAGGGCAAGAAAGCCGATGGCCGCGGCCCGGGGGAAATAGAGCTGTTCCGGCGCCAGCACGGCCCGCTCTCCCAGCAGTTCGCGAAAGAGGCCGCCATAGGCTCCCACCCCGTCACCGGCAAAGAGCACCGGTTCCGTGATCCGGCCGCACAGCTCGTGCGGCGGCACGACCAGATAGTCGCCGCGCCGATTCATGCCGCCATCAGCCGCCGGCAGGAAACAGGCGGTATAGACTTCGCCCTTGCGGGCATCGAAGACCGGGAAGACCGGCAAGGCCGCATAACGGAACTGGCTGGCGAGGCCGTCGAGGGAGGAGATGCCGATGAGCGGCAGGGCGGTTGCCAGGGCCAGACCCTTGACGGTGGCGAGGCCGATGCGCAGACCGGTGAAGCTGCCCGGACCCAGGCCAATGGCAATGGCGTCGAGATCGGGCCAGCCGAGTTCGCATTCCGCCATGATCCGTTCAATGGCGCCAAGAAGGCGGCGGGAGTGGGTGAGCCGCGAGGAAAGGCTCTCTTCGGCCAGGCAGCGCTCACTGCTGACAATGGCGACGCTGCCGCACAGTCCCGAAGTCTCCACGGCCAGAATGTGGGGCGACCGGCCGTTTAAATCGTTTGCCGGGACAGTCATGCTTGTCAGCCCTTGCTGAAGATGCGGACGATGTCGTTGTAGAAGACAAAGATCATCAGGCTGCCGAGCAGCAGCAGGCCCACCTGTTGCAGCTTCTCCAGGGTCTGCGGGTCAAGGGGTTTGCGCCGGATCGCCTCCAGGCTGTAGAGGACCAGATGGCCGCCATCGAGGATCGGGATGGGAAAGAGGTTCAGGATGCCGAGGTTGACGCTGAGCAGGCCGATGAAATAGGCGAGGTTGATCCAACCCGCCTCCATCTGCTGGCCGGCCATCTGGGCGATGAGGATCGGACCGCCCAGCTCCGAGGCCGGCACCACCCGCTGGATGATCTTGACGATGCCCATCACGGTGAGGTGGATAAAGGTCCAGGTCTGTTCAAAACCGGCTACCATGGCCTGGCCCAGGGATGCCTTTTCGTAGACCACCTCGCTGCTGCGGGAGATGCCGAGCATGTAGCGTTCGTCCACCGTCTCGCCGAAGATGTTTTTCACCTCCTGCTTTTCCGGGGTGCTGCTGACCGTCAGCTCCTCGCTGCCGCGGCGGATGGTAACTGTCAGCTCCCGGCCGCCGGAGTTTCGGACCAGACGGGAAACGTCGTCCCAGTCGTTTGTTGCCTCATTGTTGATGGCAACAATGATGTCCCCGGCCTGAAGTCCGGCCGCGGCGGCCGGGGAATTGCTGGTAATGGCGCCGATCTCCGTGCCGGCCTTCGGCACCGGCAGCCCGGCCACGGCAAAGATGGCGAAGAAGACGATCACCGCGAAAAAGAGATTAAAGGCCGGCCCGGCGAGGACGATGAGAAAGCGTTTCCAGACAGGCTTATGGGCAAAGGAAAAAGGTTCCTCGGCGGCATCGACCTGGTCTTCCCTGTTTTCGCCGGTCATTTTCACATAGCCGCCCAAGGGTAAGGCGCTGATCAGGTACTCGGTGTCGCCGTAACGTTTGCCGTAGACCTTGGGGCCGAAGCCCAGCGAGAATTTCAGAACCCGGACCCGGAAGAGCTTGGCAAAGAGAAAATGGCCGAGCTCATGAACGAAGATGAGCAGGCCGAGGACGATAATAAAGGAGATGATGGAGTTCATGGTGTCATGGTCAGTCCCGGCGGCAGATCGGGACAGCCTGCCTGGCCGCCGGTTTTTTGCTGGAATCTGATGTGCAGGGCCTCAACAATGGATTCCGCCTGCATGCGGGCGGCGAGATCGGCGTCGAGCACGGTTTCTATATCTGTGATGTCGCGACGGGCCGATCGGTTCACGGTTTCCGCCACCACCAGGGAAATTTCCGGAAAGCGGATCCTTTTCTGGAGAAAGGCGGCCACCGCCACCTCGTTGGCGCCGTTCATGGCTGCCGGCTTGGTGCCGCCCTGTCGGCAGGCGTGATAGGCGAGCTGCAGGGCGGGAAATTTTTTAAAATCCGGCGGGAAAAAGTTGAGATCCATGCAGCGGGTGAGGTTGAGACGGCTCAGCCCGGTTTTCAGTCGTTCCGGCCAGGACAGGGCGTAGGTGATGGGGATGCGCATGTCGGGAATGCCCATCTGGGCGATGACCGAGCCGTCGATATATTCCACCAGGGAGTGGACGATGCTCTGCGGATGGATCAGCACCTCGATGTGTTCCACCTTGATGTCAAACAGCCAGCGCGCCTCGATGACCTCCAGGCCCTTGTTCATCAGAGTGGCGGAATCGATCGATATCTTGGCGCCCATGTCCCAGTTGGGATGATTGAGGGCCTGTTCCGGGGTGACGTCCCACAACTCCCGTTCGCTGGTCTGGCGAAAGGGGCCGCCGGAGGCGGTGAGGATGATCTTGTGCACATCCTGGCGGCGGCCGGCGGTCAATGCCTGAAAGATGGCGTTATGCTCGCTGTCGATGGGCAGCAGGGTGACCTTGCGGCGCCGTGCCTCTGACATGATCAGATCGCCGGCCATGACCAGGGTTTCCTTGTTGGCCAGCGCAATATTTTTGCCGGCCCGGATGGCGGCCATGGTCGGGGTCAGGCCGGCGGCGCCGACAATGGCCGAGACCACCGTGTCCGCCTCTGGCACGGTGGCTACCCGTTCATTGCCCTCCCGGCCCCAGAGGATTTTCCCCTGCCAGCCCGGCGGCAGGAGGGCGGCGAGTTCATGGGCCCCCTCCTCGGTGGCCACGGAGACGAGGCCGGGATTAAAGGCCTCGATCTGATCACGGAGCAGAGTGATGTTGCGGCCGGCGGCAAGCGAGGCGATGCGGAAGCGGCCGGGAAACTGGCGGACGACGTTGAGGACGTTGCGGCCGATGGAACCGGTGGAACCCAGCAGGGCGATGTGTTTGACCATGGCTGCCTACCCGAAGAAATTGCCGGAGAGGAGGTGAAAGAGCAAGGGGGCGGTCAGAAGCAGCGAATCGGCCCGGTCAAGGACGCCGCCGTGGCCGGGTAGAATGGTGCCCGAGTCCTTGACTCCCATGCTGCGTTTGAGTAGTGATTCAACGAGATCACCGACCACGCCGGTGACGGTGAGGGCAACGGCGACCGGGATAAAGCGCAGCAACGGCACATCCGGGAGAACCATGAGCAAGATCATGGTGGAGCAGATGGTGCCGGCCAGCAGGCCGCCGACAAAGCCTTCCACGGTTTTCCCCGGGCTGATGGAGGGGCAGAGTTTGTGACGGCCCAGGGCCTTGCCGGTGAAATAGGCACCGGTGTCGGAGGCGGCGGTGATGGTGGTCAGTACGAGCAACCATTCCGCGCCGTCCGGAACGGCCATGATGAGGATGACCAGGGCAGGAAAGAGACCGACATAGGTGGCGCCGAACACCGCTTTCAGTAGTACGTCAAAGGGCGCGGTCAGTCGGGCGGCCCGCTGGACGACGGCACAGCAGATCACGGCAAGGGAGAGGGTATAAACGGCGTAAACGGTCGCGCTGCTTTGCCACCAGGCGGCGATGACCGGGAGCATGGCCAGAGCAAGAAGGGAAGGGTGCAGAAATTTTTCAGCAGGCCGCAGGATGATGGTGAAATATTCACGGGCGGCGAGGAAGCCGATACCGGCAACGATGAGCCAGAACAGGGAAAATGACCGGCTGTGAAGCAGGGCCAGCCAGCCGATGGCGGCCAGCAGCCCGGTAATGATTCGAGTCACAAAAGTACCTCTGCGATCGGGGTGAGCGCTGCGGGTTGTTCATGGCGAGGCCCGGGCGCTCAGGGAGTAAGCTGATCACCCGTTCTGCCGAAGCGGCGCTGGCGCTGCTGATAGGTGGCGATGGCCTCGGCAAAGTGTTCTCTGGTAAAGTCCGGCCACTGGGTTTCGGTGAAATAGAGCTCGGCGTAGGATGATTGCCAGAGAAGGAAATTGCTCAGGCGGAACTCACCGCCGGTACGTATGATCAGATCCGGATCGGGCTGACCGGCGGTATCGAGCCGGCTGGCCAGCATCTCTTCGGTGATGGCGACGGGGGTGATGGCGCCGTCCCGGCAGAGGCCGGCGAGTTCCCTGGTGGCCCGGACGATCTCTTCCCTGCCGCCATAGCTGAGGGCGAGGTTGAGGATCAGGTCGCGATTGGCGGCGGTGCTGGCGATGGAGCGGTCCAGGGTTCGGCGCACCTCATCCGGCAGATTTTCCTGGTTGCCGATGCAGCGCAGGGAGATGCCGTTTTCCAGCATGGTGGCGAGCTCGCTCTCCAGGTAGGATTTGAGCAGGCCCATCAGCCCGGATACTTCCTTGGCCGGTCTTTTCCAGTTTTCCGAAGAAAAGGCATAGAGAGTGAGGACGCGGATGCCCATTTCCCTGGCGGCCCGGACAATCTCCTGGACGGTTGTGACACCGGCCTTATGCCCCATCAGGCGCATGAGTCCACGTCGCTGCGCCCATCGGCCGTTGCCGTCCATGATGATGGCGATATGAACCGGCAGTCTGTCGGGAGTGTCGCGCACCGGGGTCATTGCCGCAGCAAGGGCGGTCAAACCTCCATAACCTCTTTTTCTTTTTCGGCCAGGATTTCGTCGATTTTTTTGACAAAGGCGTCGGTTTCCTTTTGCGCCTCCTCCTGGTATTTGAACAGGTCGTCCTCGGAGATCGCCTTGTCCTTCTTCTGTTTTTTCAGTGCATCGATAGCGTCCCGGCGACAGTTACGGATGGCGACGCGGTATTCCTCGCTGATCTTCTTTACCTGCTTGACCAGATCCTTGCGGCGTTCCTCGGTAAGCTGGGGGATTGAGATGCGGATCACCTTGCCGTCGTTGGCCGGAGTCAAACCGATATTGGCGGCGAGGATCGCCTTCTCGATCGCCCCGAGAACCTGTGGGTCCCAGGGCTGAATGACGATCAGACGACTTTCCGGAATGGTCATGGTGGCAACCTGGTTGAGCGGCATCTTGGTGCCGTAGGAATCCACCCTGATGCCTTCCACCAGAGCCAGTGAGGCCCGCCCGGTCCGCACCGTGCTCAGCTCACGACGATAGGCCTCCAGGCTTTTTTCCATTTTGTCATTCATTTCCAGCAGAACGTCATTCATGGTCAACTCCGGTGATCAATGTGCCGATTTTTTCCCCGCAGATGGCCCTCTGGATGTTGCCGGGGATGTTCATGTCCAGTACGAGAATGGTTTTGTTGTTGTCCATGGCCAGTGAAATCGCCGCCGAATCCATCACCTTAAGCCGTCTGGCAAGGACCTCGGCGTAGGTAAGGACATCAAATTTGACCGCATCCACATGGAGAAGTGGGTCTTTATCAAAGACCCCGGCCACCCGGGTCGCCTTGCAGATAACATCGGCGCCTATTTCCAGGCCGCGCAGCACGGCGGCAGTGTCGGTGGTGAAATAGGGGTTGCCGGTGCCGGCGGCAAAGATGACGACGTTGCCGGCCTCCAGATGTTGCAGGGCGAGGCGGCGGGAATAGGGCTCGCAGACCGTTTCCATCGGGATGGCGGAGAGCACCCGGGAGCGCACGCCGGACTGGGACAGGGCGTCGCTGATCGCCAGGGCGTTCATGACAGTGGCCAGCATCCCCATGTTGTCCGCCGCCGCCCGGTCCATGCCGGCCGAGGCGCCGGCGACGCCGCGGAAGATGTTGCCGGCGCCGATGACAATGGCGATCTCGACGCCCAGGGCGCGCAGCCCCTTGATTTCCTCGGCCACGTACTCAAGAACATCGTTGCTGATGCCGAAGGCGGCATCACCCATCAGGGCTTCGCCGCTCAATTTCAGCAGGACGCGTCGATATTTGTAAGTCTCCACTGTCCGACAATGCCTCAGGCTGAGGTGCCGACCTGAAAACGGGCAAACCGTTTGACCGTGATGTTTTCACCCAGGGAGGCAATGATTTCGTTGAGCAGATCCTGGATGGTTAGATCGGGATTCTTGACATACTGCTGCTCCATCAGGCAGATTTCAGAGTAGAACTTGTCGATCTTGCCGGCAACGATCTTGTCGACGATGTTGGCGGGCTTGCCGGAATCCAGGGCCTGCTTGACGTAGATCTCCCGTTCCCGTTCGAGCAGTTCTGCCGGCACATCCTCTCGTTTGACCGAAACAGGATTGGCCGCGGCAATGTGCATGGCCATGTTCCTGGCAAATTCGATAAAGGAGTCGGTTTTGGCGACAAAGTCGGTTTCGCAGCCAACCTCCACCATGACGCCGAGTTTGCCGCCGGCATGGATATAGGTGGCGACAACACCTTCACTGGTGGCGCGCTCCGCCCTTTTGGCGGCAACGGCAAGTCCCTTCTGGCGCAGCAGATCAACCGCCTTTTCCATGTCGCCCTGGGTTTCGGCCAGTGCCTTCTTGCAATCCATCATGCCCGCGTTGGTTTTATCGCGGAGTTCCTTTACCATTTGACTGGTGATATTCATTGTTCCTGTCCTTAACCGTGTAATTCAAAAAAACGTGAGCTTTGAAAGCGGGTGATTGGGCCGCGCCTCCTTGCCTTGACGGGAAGAGAGGCGCGGCAGATGGTCATCTGTCGTGTCGCTGTTATTCCGCTGCGGCACCGGCACCGGCTATGGCGTCGGCCTGGGAGGCAGCGGCCATCGCCTCGGCCAGGGAGTCGTCGGTTTCCACTGCCTCGCCGCGGCGGGCCTTGCCAGCCAGCACCGCATCGGCGATCTTCGAGGTGATGAGTTTGATGGAGCGGATGGCGTCGTCGTTACCGGGAATCAGGTAATCAATACCGTCCGGATCACAGTTGGTGTCGGCAATGGCAATCACCGGAATGCCGAGACGATTGGCCTCGTCCACCGCAATATCCTCCCGTTTTGGATCAACAACGAAAATTGCCGACGGCAGACCTTTCATATTCTTGATGCCGCCCAGGTTGCGCTCCAGTTTGCCGAGCTCTTTTTCCATCCCCAGGGCCTCTTTTTTCTTGTAGCGGTGGATGCTGCCGTCGTCGATCATAGACTGAATCGATTTCAATCGCTCAATGGATTTCTTGATGGTCTGGAAGTTGGTCAGCATGCCGCCGAGCCAGCGGTGGTTGATGTAGTACATGCCGGCCCGTTCCGCCTCCTCGCGGATGATGTCCTGGGCCTGGCGTTTGGTCCCGACAAAGAGGATGGAGCCGCCGCGGGCTACGGTGTCGCTGACAAACTCATAGGCCGTGTTGAAGAGCGGCAGGGTCTTGTCGAGGTTGATGATGTAGATCTTGTTGCGAGCGCCGAAGATATAGGGTTTCATTTTCGGGTTCCAGCGCCGGGTCTGGTGGCCGAAGTGCAGACCGGCAACAAGCATTTCCTTCATTGTGATGTACGCCATGGTGATTCTCCTGTGTTTTGGTTGCGCTTCCATCCCGTTTTCCCCAACCCCGAACGCGGGGCACCAGAGGGGTTTCTCAGGGATGTGTTTTATAAAAATCCAATCCTTTTACCACCCCGTCCGCCATTTTGCAAGGGGTTGCGGCCGCTGGAGATAAAAAACTTGACAGTGCCGCGAAAAATAAGCAGAGTTCGCGGTTTGTAGTTGGTGTCTTATTGGTCTTATTGGTCTTATTGGTCTTATTGGTCTGGTTGGTCTGGTTGGTCTGGTTGGCGAGGAGAGTGGGAGATTTGGTGGTTCGCGATGACAATGTCCTTACGGGAATATGCCCCGGCAAAAATTCTGATTCGTTCCACAAACTGGATCGGCGATGCCATTATGACGACGCCGGCGGTGCGCACGATCCGGAAAAATTTCCCGGCCGCCGAGATCACCATGCTGGCCCAGCCCTGGATGGCCGATGTCTTTGCCGCCAGCCCCCATGTTGATCGACTTCTCTTTTACGACAAAAAGGGCAAACACCGGGGGATCGGTGGTCTGCTTCGCCTGAGCCGGCAGCTGCGGAAGGAGGGCTTTGACATGGCCATTCTTTTACAGAACGCCTTTGAGGCCGCTTTTCTCGTGGCCATGGCAGGCATCCCGGTGCGGGCCGGCTACCGGCGTGACGCCCGTTCGCCGCTGCTGACCCACGGGGTGGATATCCGGTCCGAGGTGCGCCGAATGCATCAGGTCCATTATTATCAGGCCCTGCTGGCCGGCCTCGGTCTGACGCCGGGCAGCGATGAACTGTTCCTGCAACTGCAAGATGAGGATCTGGCCTTTGCCGCCCGGATGAAGCAGGAACAGGCCGCGCCGTTCGTCATCGGCCTCAATCCCGGCGCTGCCTATGGGCCGGCCAAATGCTGGCCGGCGGAACGGTACGGCCAGTTGGCCGCCATGCTCCATCACGAGTGCGGGGCGAAATGTTTCGTCTTCGGCACCAGGGCAGATGCGGCGCCCATCGACACCGTCGTCCGGCACGGCCCGACCTTTATCACCGGTCTGGCCGGACGCACCAGTCTGGGGCAGGCCATGGCCCTGATCAGCCTCTGCGACGCCTTTGTCACAAACGATTCGGGGCTGATGCACGTGGCGGCCGCCACCCGAACCCCTTTGGTGGCGATTTTCGGCTCCACCGACGCGGTTGCCACCGGACCTTTTTCCGACCGGGCAGTGGTTGTCCAGAAGGAACTCGGCTGTCGGCCGTGCCTGAAGAAGACCTGCGCCGCCGATTTTCGCTGCATGCTCGACATCAGCGTTGCCGAGGTGGCGGCGCAGACCCGCGCCCTGTTGGAGATTTCATGAAACCTGCGGTATTTCTCGACAGGGATGGCACCATCAATGAGCAGATGGGCTACATCAACCACATCAGCCGCTTTCACCTGCTGCCCGGCGCGGCGGCGGCGATCAGCCGCTTGAACCGGGCCGGAGTGCCGGTGCTGGTGGTCACCAATCAGTCCGGACTGGCCCGCGGCTATTTTCCCGAGAGTCTGCTCGTTGCGGTGCATGCGAAGATGGCCGCCGAACTGGCGGCTCAGCAGGCCCATGTCGACGCCGTCTACGTCTGTCCTCACCATCCCGAGGCCAAGGAGGAGCGCTTTCGTCTGGCCTGTGAGTGTCGCAAGCCGAAAACTGGTCTTTTTTGCCAGGCAGCCCGGGATCTCGATCTTGATCTCGGCCGTTCCTATGTCGTCGGCGACCGCTGGTCCGACCTCAAGGCCGCCGCCGGCTGCGGGGCCAAAGGGATTCTCGTACTGACCGGCTATGGCCGCGGCGATCTTGAGTATCTCGGACCTGTCCAGGCGATTCAACCCCATTTCATTGCCGAGGATCTGCAGGGGGCGGTAGCCTGGATTCTGTCTGATCTTGGAAGCAAACACTGAAAACCCGCCGGCACCCATTTCTCAGTTTTTTATCCATCAATTTGTTCGAGTCGAAGCTGGGTTGCGGATTTTGTCTATAAACCCATTGTTTTTGCTCGAAAAGTTCGCGTTGTTTCTTTGTTGACTCTCATTTTGAGAGTTCGTGCTGCTGTTCATCGATCATATTGACTGTGCCGGTCATAAACACAGGATGCTTTTTCTTTATGTTATTTCCTTGTTATGTCAGCATGATAGCTTTGAAAAATGTAAGTTGGCATGCCTTCTGCTTCCCTTTTGGTCAAGCAGATGACTTCAATATTTCAGGTGCCATACCATATTTTCAGTAGGCTGCGGACCAAAAAAAACATTTCGGACAACATGTCGAAAGACCTAATCCTTATCAGAACAGGCGGAATTTTAGTGTGACCATTCTGTTCCCTTTAAAATCAAAATTTCAACAAACTGATAGGGAATTATCGATAAGCAAATTTCTTCCTATAGATTTTCTATGCATTTATTTCGGGTTTACTGCATTCATGATTTTTTTTTAAAATAAATAGTTTGCGGTGCATCTTTGAGTGATTAATGCGGATTTATAATACAAATTGAACAGCGCTTACTTACTGAAAAAAGTGTGATTTCCTTTCATGGGTCAAAGACGGTATAGCTAATAACTCTTTTGTGGGATAGGAATTTGCGTTCGGAGTTGCAAGTGATGGGTGGTTTTATGGCGTATTTTACCGGGAGTTTGAAGAAAAAATCAGAAAAAAATTGGATTTCTGGGAAAGAGAATGAAAAAACCAATCCAGATTTCGGTCAAAGAATAGCTGTTGCCGTAACTATAAGTATTATTGGAGTTGTTACTCTTTTTCTGCAAGGGATGCTTGCTTTTCTGCAAAATAATACAAGTCTCGCTTTGGCCGACCTTGGTGTTTCTCTTTTTCTCCTGATTAATCTGTTATATTTTTTGAAAATTGGAAATTACAATTTTGCTTGTTATCTTGCTATTTCGGCGGTCGGTATTTTTTATTTTTATCTTTTTGTCACGGGCGGAGTAAACAATACCGCTTACGTCTGGCTCTATACCTTTCCTTTGTTTGTCTTCTTTTTGCTTGGATCCAGCAAGGGAGCAGTGGCAACATTGGCGCTTTTTGTCCCGGTCGTCGTTTTTCTGTTTTTTGATGAAAAACTGCCCATGCTCACCACCTATTCTCTGGATTTGAAATTGCGGTTTGTGCCATCGTTTCTCATTGTTTTTTTCTATGCCTATCTGCATGAGAATTTTGTGGAAAAAACGCATCGCGTCCTTGCGCAAAGCAATGAGGAGTTGGAAAGAAAAGTCTCGGAGCGGACGGCCGATCTGCAAACTGCATTGGATCTGACAGCCAGCGAAGTTAAAGCGAGGACAATAATTGAAGAAAGGTTGCAAAAATCCCAAGCAGCTCTTTTGATGATCCTCGATAGTCTGGACGCCATCGTTTATGCAACCGATTTTCGCACGCATGAAGTTTTGTACATGAATCAATATGCTAGAGACCTTTTCGGTTCTGGTGTGGGCAGGAAATGTTGGCAGGTTTTCCAGAAAAATCAACGGGGTCCCTGTACGTTTTGCCCGAATTCTGAATTGATCGACAAAAGTGGGCATCGGAAAAAAATCTCCTGGGAAATGAAAAATACGATAAACGGCAGATGGTATGACATGCGGGAGTGCGTAACAGACTGGGTTGATGGTCGAGTGGTAAAAATCCAGATTGCCGCGGATATAACGTCACGGAAACTGGCCGAAGAAAAAGTCTTGCTGGCGAAAAAAGAGTGGGAAATAACATTTGATGCCCTTGCCGAGCCGGTCTTTATCCTTAATAAGGATTTCGTCATTACGCGCGCCAATAAGGCCTTGTCAAAAAAGTTGGGGCTGGAAATAATATCTATTGTCGGAAGAAAATGTTATGAGCTGATCCATGGCAGCACAGCACCATCGGATCAGTGTCCGTTTCATAAACTGTTGCAGAATGGAAGTTGCCATTCTGCGGAAATTTTTGAAGGGACATTGAACGGGACTTTTTGGGTTTCTGTTTCACCGGTGGTCGATGTTCATGGCATTTTGCAGGGCGGGGTGCATGTGATGGTCGATATTTCCGAACGTAAGCAGGCCGAGGAGGAAAAAAACAGGTTGATAGAGGAACTGCAGCAGGCGATGGCCCAGATCAGGAGACTGGAGGGCATTATTCCCATCTGTTCCTACTGTAAACGAATCCGTGACGACGAAGGGTATTGGAACCAGCTTGAAAAATATATCAGCAATCGTTCCGAGGCTCGTTTCAGTCATAGCATCTGTGAAGAATGCGCGAAGAAAAATTTTCCCGAACTTTTTTCGCATTAACTCGCTTGCTAGTAACAAACAAAGGGGTTGGAACGAGGACGGGATGACGGAAACAGGTTTTTCATCTGAAGTGGATGCGACCGATACAACAGGTCTCATTCAGGATATACTTGACGTTGTTGCCTCTGTTTTTGATGTGCCCGTCGCCCTGCTTGTCAGTCTGCGGCATGATGAAATAGAGGTGTCCGCTGCCAGTAATACCTCTTTCAGCGGTTTGAAAGTTTCCGGGACGCACGGAATGTCTTCTCCCGCCGATGTTTCTTGCGCCTCATTACTCCGTTTTATCAATGAGTCGCTCCGCGAAAAACCGAGCAACGAAAAAGAGGATTGCATGGTTGCCTGCCTTGCTGCTCCTCTGAATGACCCGGAATGCGTCTTTCTCGGGGCTCTCTGCATATTTGATGCGAAGGAAAGAAACTTCACCGAGCATTGTCGGGATCTGCTGGGAAAATTCAGGGATTTTCTCCAGGCCCAGCTGAAGATCCTCAAGGAGAATGCGCTCCTGCGTGACGCACTGAAACGACGGTTTCGTTCGGAGAATTCCGTGCGGCGCCTTGCGGAAAAACTCCGGGAACAGCAGATTTTTCTTGAAACAATAGTCAACAATACCACTGATATTATTTGTCTCAGGGATGGAGCGGGGCGCTGGCTGCTGGCCAACAGCGCCATGCTGGAATTTTTTTGTTTGCAGGGCGTCGAGTATCAGGGCAGGACCAATGAGGAACTCGCCCGATACAGCGAAAGGTATCGGTATGTGTTTGCCGCCTGCAGCGCGAGTGACGAAAACGCATGGCGCCGGCGAGATGTGTTGCGCCAGGAAGAGGTGATCCTCTTGCCGGACGGTGAGCAACGATTTTTTGACGTGATGAAGACTCCACTTTTCCGTCATGGAGGGGAAAGGTATGTATTGCTTGTTGCGGCCAGGGATATGACCATGTTTCGCCAGGTAGAAAAAACCTTGCGGGCGCGGGAGGAGCTTCTTGCCGGTATTCTGCGTTCCTCACCGGTGGGGATGGGGTTTATCGTCAAAGGTGTCACGCAGTGGGTCAATCCGAAATTAGAAGAAATAACCGGCTTCTGTGCTGCTGAGTTGACCGGTTCCACCCTCCCTGATCGGCAGATTTCTTTTTGTGACTTCATAAAAAACAGCATGGCGCGGATGTTGCCCGCGGGAAGAAATATCACCGCCTCCCTGGAGACACGATGGCGCCGGAAGGATGGTGCCATGATTGATATCCTTCTTAACCTGACTTTCCTCGACCCCGATGGTATGGACAAAGGGGTTGTCTGTGCCGTTCTTGATATCACTGACAGAAAAAAAATGGCGATTCGGCTTGCCGAAGCCAATGTGCAGCTTGAACAACAGGTGGCGCAGCGGACAAAAGAGCTGCAACGGAAAAGCAGTGAACAATGCCGGACACTGGCGAAGCTTGAAGAGACAAACATCGCCCTGCGGGTTCTTCTGGAGAACAGCCGACACAATCGGCAGGAGAGCGAGCAAAAAATTGTTGCCAACATCAAGGAGAGAATTTTGCCATATCTTGAGGATATCGAGGCGGTTTCATTAGATGGTAAAAGATCGGAGTATATTGATATTATTCGAAAAAATATCGAGGAAATCACCTCGTCATTTACCTGTGAGCTTGCGTCGCGGGCGATCGGTCTTACTCCCCGTGAATTGCAGATAGCCGATCTTGTCCGCCATGGCCGGACCAACAAGGAAATCGCCGCTCTTCTGCATCTTTCGCATGGGACCGTCGAGTTGCATCGCAATGCGATCCGTAAAAAACTTGGTTTGAACAACAGGAAGATTAATCTCCGTAGCTATCTGCGCGAACGATTTTAAACAACTTGCCCCGTCCCTGAAGGCGCCAGGCAATTCTGGAGGTTGGTCAAAGCGTTATTTTTGATTCAGTTCCCATGCAAAAATCGAAAAAAATATTCATCGTTCTGAGTCTTTTTATCCTGTGCTCGGATCTTATTTTCATCGGCATCAACTATTATGCTTCTCGCCAGGCGCTGCAGGATTCTATCAGTCAGATCGGCAATCAGGTACGGGCGGCTTTTGAACTTTCCCTGTCTTCTGATGAGTACAGGATGCTGCAGGTTGCGACATTTATTGCCAACGACGCACGCGTCCAGCAGCTGGTTTTGCAGGGGAGGACAGCCGTAGAGGCAGAGGGGGGAGGAGCGGGCGGGATGAGAGCGGCAGAGGCGCGGGAAAAATTATATCAACTTGTAGCCCCTGGACAAAAAAAACTCGCCGCGGAATTTGGCTTCCGGCAGATTCACTTTCATCTCGGGCCAGGCTCCACCTCGTTTCTCCGTGTTCATTCTCCGGAGAAATTCGGCGACAACATGGATGCCGTTCGGCACACGGTCGTGGCCTGCAATCAGCAAGTGAAGTCGATGTGCGGTTTTGAGACTGGGCGGATATATTCCGGTATCAGGGGGGTTGTCCCTGTTATGGCAACTGATGATGTGACAGGTGAACAGGTTCATGTCGGCGCGTTGGAGGCTGGCACTTCCTTTGATACCCTGCTTACCAATGTCGCTGAGAAGCAGCATGTCGAAATCGCCGTTCTGTTGACGGTTGATCATCTCAAGGAAAATGTTTTTCCCGATTATCTTGAAAAATTGTTTCGGCAAACCCCCCCGGTCAATGGCTTTCGTGTCGAGGCATCAACCGACGATATGATTGATATACTGCTTGGGGATGGGGTGATAGCAAAATTCGAGGGGGCTCCGGCGACACTACTTGTCGAGGTCGGTGGTGTCTCTTACGGCATCACGGGTTTCCCTCTGCGCGATTATCGCGGGCAACAGCATCCCGCACTTCCTGATGTCGGCATGGTGATCGCGTGGCGTGATGCCAGTCACGAGGTGGGTGCATTTGTGAGAAATCTGCGCGTCAACATCTGTTTCGCCATCGTCGGCTTACTGTTTATTGAAATGCTGCTCTATCTGGGGATCAAAAGCCTTGCTCGCCGACTGGACATCTGTATCGAACAAGGTCGGATCGAGGTGACGCTGGCCAATGAAGCATTACGGCGGGACATCGAGGCGCGCAAGGAGGTTGAGGAGGCTCTCTCCTCCTTGAAGGAAAATCTGGAAATGACGGTCGCGGAGAGAACTCGGGAACTGGAAAAAGCAAATAGGGCTCTGTTGGCGGAAAATGCAGTGCGCAGGATAACTGAAGCGGAACTCGAAAAAGGGAAGCGTGAACTCGAACAGGCCAATACTGCCTTGAAAGTTTTGCTTCAGCAGGTCACCGAGGCAAAAGAGGAAATCGAGGAGAAGGTCAGTTTCAATATCAAGGAATTGATCCTCCCCCACCTGGAAGCGCTGGAGGCCGAATGCGTCCAGGCGAAGGGCGGAGAGCAAGAATATATCGAGGCAATTAAGTCAAACCTGCAGGGAATCACCTCCTCGTTTGGTAAAAACTTGCAGTCCTCCTGTTCCCGACTTACCCCGCGCGAGCTACAGATTGCCAATTTCATAACGCACGGAAAAACAAATAAGGAAATTGCCGCTATTCTAAAAATTACTCCACGGGCCGTGGAGTTTCACCGGGACAACATTCGCGCAAAGTTCGGCATCAAAAATCGGAAAAAAAATCTCAAGGTGTTCCTGAACACCCTTTCCCAGTAACCGTGACAGGAAAAACATCAGGTTTTTCCTGTTGTTCTCCTGTTAGTCTTAAGTGGTTGCAATTCTGAGTGATTTCCCATTTGATGAGAAAAACTCTCACACTTCTGCTTGGGATTTTCAATTCCCTCTTTCGGGATGGCAGTACGTAAAAGTTTTCTGTTGAAAGGACGAAAAAAATGGGAAAGAAAGAACACGAGGGGGACGATTATTACGTGTTTGATGAGTTAAAAGATCTGCACCTCTGGGTGAAAATACTCATTGCCGGTGGTTGTCCCTTGGGCGAATCTCTGGCCGACTGTCCGTTGAACGACATAATGCGGTTGTCGGTCGAAGCCCGAACGCAGTGTATCGATGATATGCATGACGCTGAAGTAACGCAAATATTGAATCATCATCAAGCGTGCATCGCCAAAAGAATTTCTGAGAATAATTTTTGGCGATAGTCCTTCCGAAGCGGTGTGATACTGCCATCATGACTTTTGTTCCGGTTCCCCGGTCCGTTGACCATAAGCGGGCGAATTTTTTTTTCGGAAAACTCTCCCTTTTTTTGTAAGCGCCAAGTAAACCCCTTCTTGTTCCCTCCCGCTGCGTCTGGCATGATGACCTCCATCACAATTGAGGAGGTGGATCATGAAGAATGGAAACAAGGGACGGGATCGTTTTTGGCAAGCACACCTGTCGGCGTGGCAACGGTCGGGATTGACACAGAAGGAGTATTGCCGGCGCCAGGGGTTGGCC
This sequence comes from Thermodesulfobacteriota bacterium, assembly GCA_049323655.1. Lineage (GTDB taxonomy): Bacteria > Desulfobacterota > Desulfobulbia > Desulfobulbales > SURF-16 > DB1. The sequence goes on from JBMONO010000024.1 coordinate 69,594, forward strand.
GCATGGTCGTTCAGCACCTGGAAACGACGGCTGACCGGCAAGGACGAACAGAGGAGTGCCGGCGGCTTTGTCCCGGTGGTGACGCGGCGAATGCCATACGAGATGGTCGATGCTGTTTCCGAAGTCGGCCAAAGCCCTCTCACCCTGGTGGTTGCGGACCGCTACCGCATCGAAATCGGCGAGAATTTTTCCGGTGAAACCCTGAGGCGGTTGCTCGTGCTGCTCGGAGACCGGTGATGTTTTTACCGGGAGTGCCATCACCGATAAAAAGTTGACCCATTTTGTATAACAGAAGTGACCCACTGGAAGTTGCGGGTTTTCTGGTGGGGGAGATAAAATCGACGACTTGGGTGGCTAGGAGGAAGGGTCGAAACGAGA
>JBMONO010000025.1:0-68052 GCA_049323655.1 Thermodesulfobacteriota bacterium
TCTCAGCCTGCCCGTTGCCGGCTGCGGCCCCCAGAAGGCGACCCCTGTCGCCGCAAAAAAGCGGCGGCCGCCAACCTGGCAACCGCATCTTTTCGTGCAGGTCGCCACATCGTAACTCCGAAACCGTTTTTTTTGATTTTTACTGCAACGTTTCGCTATCGTCAAGCCGAAAAAAAATGCCAGGAAATTTTTTTTTCACCCGGCGATGGGGGCGGATTTCCGCTGTCCGCCTTGTCCGCTTTTGTGTTACAATGAAAAAATGACAGTTGCCCGGCCGCGGCGGCCGCCCCGTTTGCCGGAATACCGGGTTTTTCCCCCTCGCGCGAATAGCCACAAGGATTGTTCATGACGCATCGTTGGCGCAATCTTCTTGCCGTTGCCGGTCTCTTTCTGCTCGCACTGATTGCCGCTGCGCCTGTTGCCGCCGCGGATAAGGAGTCGGCGGCAGAGCAGCTTTTCTATGCTGCAAACGAAGTGCTGGTCCGCTTCCATCCCGGCATCGACGAGGCGGAGAAGGAGCGGGTGCGCAGCGCCCTCGGCGCCCGCAAGGTCCGGGAAATTCGGGCGATCCGCGTCGAACAGTGGCTGCTGCCGGAGGGAATCACCTGTGACGAGGCGCTGGCGATGCTGCGCGCCACCGGCAGCGTCGAGAGTGCGGAGCCCAATTATTCGAGCAGCCTGCAGGCGGCGCCCAATGACCCTTTTTTCAGCTCGTCGTGGCACCTGCGTAACATCGGCCAGCGGGTCAACGGTCTGACCGGCACCAGCGGCGCCGATATCCGGGCGACAGATGCGTGGGATCTGCAAACCGGCTCGCCGGACGTGGTGATTGCCGTCATCGATTCCGGGGTGGCCTATGACCATCCCGATCTGCGGAACAATCTCTGGATCAACACGAAAGAGATCGCCGGCAACGGTATCGATGACGACAATAACGGCTATATCGACGACGTCCACGGCTGGGATTTCGTCAACAGCGATGCCAATCCCTCCGATTATTCCAGCGACGTTTACGGCGACGGCCACGGCACCCATGTCGCCGGCATCATCGCCGCCCAGGGCAACAACGGAGTAGGAGGGGTAGGGGTGATGTGGCGGGCGCGGATCATGCCGCTCCAGGTCTTTGATCTTTTTCAGGTCAATTCCTTTTCCGCCGTTTCCATTCAGGCGGCCAACATCATCGCCGCCATGGAATATGCGGTGAACAATGGGGCGCGCATCATCAACGCCAGCTTCGGCAGCCTGGCCTATAGCCAGTTTCAGTACGACATGATCGCCTATGCCCGCGACCGCGGCGTCCTGCTGGTGGCGGCGGCCGGCAACGACGGGGTCAATGCCGACAGCAGCCCGCTCTATCCGGCGGCCTACGATCTCGACAACATCATCTCGGTGGCGGCCACCGATGAGAACGATCGGCTGGCCTCCTATTCCAATTACGGCGTCAAGGGGGTCGATGTGGCGGCGCCGGGCGGCAGCGGTTCTGTCGCCAACCTCTTCAGCACCGTGCCGCCGGAGCGGACCCTGCTCTTTTACGAGAATTTCGAGAACGGCGGCCGCAATCCCTGGCTGTTTGCCGGTCTTGGGGAGAATTGGAGTTTTCGTTACAACAGCGCCTTCGGCTCGACCGTTGCCGCCGATTCCGTCGGACTTTATCGTGCAGGTGAACTCTCCACCCTGCAGACTGCCCAGCCGATCAACGCCGTCAACTGTCGGGGCCTCCATTTTGAATTCCTCACCGATTATCGGCTGGAGACCAACTATGACATCGTCTTTGTCGATATCTCCACCGACGGGGTGAATTTTACCTCCTTCCTTTCCCTGACCGGCTATTCCGGCGGCGTTACCCTGCAGCGGGAGTGGTTCAGCGAGGAGGGCTTCCCGGCCCGCTTTTATCTGCGCTTTCGGCTGGTCACCGATTCCTCGGTGCAGGATGACGGCATCGCCATCGACGACGTGCTCATCACCGGGGTGCCGTGGGCCTTTGACGGCAGCGAATATGCCTACAAGTCCGGGACGTCGATGGCCGCGCCGGTGGTGGCCGGGGTGGCCGGCCTGCTCTGGTCGCAGAATCCGGCTCTGTCGGTCGCCCGGGTTCGGGAGATCATCCTGCAAACCGTCGATACCTCGGCCGCCCTGCAAGGCAAAGTGGTGAGCAACGGCCGGATCAATGCCTTCCGCGCCCTCTCCGTCGCCGCCCTGGACGAGGATGCGGTGCCGATCAGCGGTGACTGGAACGGCGACGGCATTGATTCGGTCGGCCTGTTTAGCGGCAAGGTTTTTCAGCTCGATGAGGATGGGGACGGCGCCATCGATGCGGCCATCTCGTTCGGCCGGGTTGGGGATCTGCCGGTGATCGGCGACTGGAACGGCGACGGAGTTGACGGCATCGGCATCTTCCGACCGGCGGAACGCCGCTTTTTTCTCGATGACGATCGGGACGGTACGGCGGAGATCTCCGTCACCATCGGCAGAACCGGCGATCTGCCGGTGGTCGGGGACTGGGACAACGACGGCCGGGATGATATCGGCGTCTTCCGGCCGGCGGAGCGGCGCTACTATCTCGATGCCGATGAGGACGGCATCCATGACCGGGCGGTGACCATCGGCCGGCTCGGTGATTATTCACTGGTCGGCGACTGGGACGGCGACGGGGTTGACAGCATCGGCGTCTACCGGCCGTCACTGTTTCGTTTTTACCTCGATAATAACGACGACGGCATCCATGACCAGGCCTTGACGCTGGGAGAGAGCGGCGATCTGCCCCTGACCGGTGACTGGGACGGCGACGGCCGCACCGATGTCGGCGTCTATCGACCCGCCACCGGTCTTTTTGTCCTGGATGAGAACGCCGACGGCAGCAGTGACCGGCTTTTTTCCCTGATCCCGTGAGCAGAGCGGGGAGAGCGCGGTTGCCGGTTTCCTCATCATGCGCCGTCTGCGGGGGTGTTTTTCCGTCTGATTTTTGCCAGCAGAAAATCAGCGCCGCTGGTTGAGATGCCGAGTTGTTCGGCAAGTCCGGCGCTGTCGGCGGTTGGATGGCGATTGAGGTGCGTTTCCGCTTCCTCCTCCAGTTCCTCCAGCCAGTTCTCAAAAAGCACCAGGATCTCCGGCTCGGCCACGGCCAGCAATTGCCGGGAGCGGGCCACCTTGTCCACCAGGGTCTGACACATCTGCGTTGGGTCGACACCTTCGCCCATGCATTCGGCCAGTCAGAGATGCACCATGCTGGCAACCTTGTCCTGGCCCGCATCCTGTAACAGACCGGTGATGAAGTCCACCCTTGTCTCTTCGTCCAGATGGGTGAGTATCCTGTGGAGGTGCGGACCCAGGGAGGTCAGGGCCTCGGCCGGTTCCATGGCGTCAAGAATGTCGTCCAGTATCTTCATTGCTTGCCTTGTCCTGTGACGGTCACTGGGAAAATGTCGTCCGATTGGCCAGCAGCCCGGTGGCGATGTCGTGCAGGCCGCTGAGAATCGCAACGATGCGGCGATCCGCCAACTCATAGTAGATGAACGGCCCGCTGCGCTCGACCTTCACCAGCAACGCTCGTTTGAGTTCCTTCAGATGGTGTGAGACCAGGGGCTGGGAAATGCCCATTTCCTCGACAATGGTGGAAACCGACTTCTTTCCCTCTGTCAGCAGGAGGATGATGCGTAAACGGTTCTCGTCGGCCAGGGCCTTGGCCAGGAAGGCAACATCGGGTGGGCTGATTGCTGCCGCCCGGTGTTTTTTATTGTTTTCGCTCACTACGCTCCTCATTCGGGGAAATTGTTGAAGTCAAATAAATAAATATGTATTTATGCGATGGGGCAAAAGTCAATCTTTTTTTGTCCTCTTGCCGGATTTTTGTTTCAGGGAGGGGATGGCGCTTTTCCCGGTAAGGGCTTTTTTATGCTCGACAGGAGTGCTGATCCGTGGGAAAGTGACCTGTCTCACAAGGCGGGCGGATCAGTCGCCCTGGCTAATAAAGGGCATGTTTGCCCGATAAAAAATGATGAAACAGCCATGAGCTTTCTCGTTATCAGTGTTGCCGCTTTACTGGTCTCGGGCCTGACCCTGTTTTCCGGTTTCGGTCTCGGCACCCTGCTGATGCCGGTCTTTGCCCTTTTTTTTCCGGTGGAGATGGCGGTGGCGGCCACCGCGGTCGTGCACATGGCCAACAGCGTCTTCAAGGTGGTTGCCGTCGGCCGCCAGGCGGATCCGGGATTGGTGGCGCGTTTTGGCGTTCCCGCCATTCTGGCTGCCCTGGTCGGGGCGGCCCTGTTGGGGCGCCTGTCCGGATTGGCCCCGCTCGTCACCTGTGAGATCTGGGGCCACAGCGCAGTAATCACCCCGCTCAAGCTCGTCATGGCCGGACTCATGTTTCTCTTTGCCCTTTTCGAGTTGCTGCCCGGATGGCGCGCGCTGAGCTTCGACCGCCGCTATCTCGTGGCCGGGGGTCTGCTTTCCGGTTTTTTTGGCGGCCTCTCCGGCCACCAGGGAGCGTTGCGCGCCGCCTTTCTCGCCAAGGTCGGGGTGTCGGCGGCGGCCTTTGTCGGCACCAATGCGGTGATCGGCTTTATGGTTGATCTGGCCCGGATTGCCGGCTATTTCGCCGTCTTTGTTGCCGGTCGCGCCGCCATCCCGATCCGGCCGGAACAGTGGCCGCTGATCGGTGTTGCCATCCTCGCCGCTCTGGCTGGGGTGCTGATCGGCAAGCGTTTTTTGCGAAAAATCACCATGCCGACGGTGCAGACGGTCACCGGTCTGCTGCTGTTCGTCATCGCCCTGGCCTTGGGGATCGGTCTGGTTTGAGCGGATTTTATCGCCGTCACTCCTCTGCGCAGGCGCGAAAATCCGTTTGCCATCCTGAAAAATTATCCGCACCGGATAGAATGGACTCGGCCCGTCGCGCCCACCCAGCGGGCGAAACGGTCACGGGTTTTCTCTTCCATGATCGGCGCTTGCCCTGAAGGCAAAAACGAGGGCGCCGAGCAGGAGAACAAGGCCGGCCCCGGTAAAGGAGTACCGGTAGCCGAGGGTGGCGACGACAACCCCGGAGACGAGGGGGCCGGCGGTGTGACCGATGTCCATGATGGAGCCGAGCAGACCCATGGACGTCCCCCGGCCTTCCGGGCTGCTCAGATCCGCGATGCGGGCCGATGTCGCCGAGGTGACGACGGACAGGCAGAGGCCGAAGGCGAGGCTGAGGCAGAGCAGAGGGAAAAAGGATGTTGTCAGGGCGAAACCGCTGATGCAGGCTGCTCCCAGCATTCCGCCCGTCCAGATCTGCGCTTTTCTGCCATGGGTATCGGAGAATTTTCCCATGACCGGCTTGGTGAGGGCAAGAACGATGATCTGGCCGGAGAGGAGGATGCCGACATGAGCTGCGCTCATGCCGTGTTTGAGGGCATAGAGTGGCAGAAAGGTCTCGAAGGTGCCGTAGGCAAAGAGGATGGCGGCCTCCATGGCGCAGGTTATCAGGATGTCCCGGTCCCGAAGGATATGTTGCGCAACGGCGGATGTCGCGCTCCAGGAGCGGGCGGCCGGTTTTTCCCGGTCGGACGATGGCAGGGTTGCGGCAAGAACGAGGGCTGCTAATCCCGCGCCGCCGCAGACAAGATAGACAACCGTGAAACCGCTGGCTGGCTCCCGGACAAAAAAAGCGAGGATGCCGCCGCCGATGACCGGGGCCATGAATCTGCCGACAAGGGTTGCGGTGGAAAACCAACCGAGCTTCTCGCCTCGGTCCTTGCGGGACAGGTCGGCGACCAGGGCCATGGCGACCGGCACAAAAATGGCCGTGGCAAATCCGTGATACAGACGAACCGCCGCCAGTTGCCAGGAAGTGCCGACCAGCGGATAGCAGAAGGGCGCGGAGGCGATGATGGCCGCCGCGACCATGAGCAGCCGTTTTCTGCCGAACCGGTCGGCCAGTATGCCCGCCGGAACGCTGAAGACAACGCCGGCTGCCGCGGAAATGGCGGCAATCAGGCCGATGCCGGCGGGGGCGGCCCCCAGGTGACCGGCAAAAAGGGGCAGCACCGGGCTTTTCGATATGGTTGTGCTGAATATCGCGAAAAGCCCGGTGGCGCAGAGCAGAAGAAATGGGCTGAAATGCATGGCCTTCTAGTGTTTTATGGTCCGGTCGATCGGACATTTTTCGTCCTGATCATAAAAGGCCGTGCAGGCAAAATCATCCTCGATGTTTTGCCGAAGAGACTCTTCGGCTGGGTTGTGGGCCTCCCTTTCGGCGCAAAGCGGGCACGTTACGCCTGCTTCGGCAAACGCGGTGCAGGCCATGGTGGTTGTCACTTTTTCCCTGGTCGATGTTTTTGTCGTGTTCATATCATGCCTCCTCTGGTGGTGAAGATCCCTTGCCCCGCTCCGGCCTTGCGTTGTCCGGGGCAACCTGGTGCGTCGCTTTGGAGCTGTCTGGTTTTCAGTCAAGCGCTCCTCCCTTGTCCGTCCAAGCCTGCAGGCCGCCATGGAGCACGGCGACAGCGATGCCTTTGGCGCGCAGACGGCTGGCGGTTGACTGACTCACCGATCCGCCGCGCACGCAATAAATGACGGATCGAATATTGTCGGCAAGGTCGGCGTGCCACTCGTCGACTTTTTCCGGGTCGCGCCGGAGAGCGCCGGGGATTTTTCCGGGTGATGCCTCATAATCGGCCCTGCGCCGCACATCAATCACGGTGACGTCGCCCCGTTCCAGCAGCTTGCGGAGTTGGTCTGCATCGATCAACCGGCCAGCGATCAGCCCCTGAATTTCCTCGTGATAGGCAAGATAACGCCGCAGGGTTGCTTCGTTCTTGCCGTATTTCGGATATGCGCGCAGGATCTCGGCAAAACGCTCCTCGGCCTCCGGCTCCTCCCCAATGGCGACGATGCCGTCATGGATGATATCGATCAGACGATCGGCATAGATGACGATTCTCTCCTCCAGCCGGTGCAGGGTATAGTCCTTGACCGGCAGGCCGAGTTCCGCCGCCTCCGCCGCGGTCAGGCCGCCGCGGATGTGTTTTTCCATGATCGCGGTGATTGCCGCCGGTAGCCCCATGATTTGTCCCATTTCGGCGCCGATTCGGCCATGGCTGATTTCATGGGTGGTTATCTTGCCGAGATCGTGAAAAAGGGCGCCGCGGCCGACAAGTTCCATGTCCAGTGCGGCTCCGGTCCGGGCAGCGATGCCCAGCGCCTTTTCCGCCACCCGGAGGGAATGGGTGAGGTCGGTCTCGTTCATGCCCGATGAGCGAAGCATCTCGATATCCTTCTGTTCTATCCGGTAAGCGGTCATGGTCACTGTTCCTCCTGTTTGATGCCGAAGTAGGCGCAGGCAGCCTGCATTGCCGTTTTGTACTCATGGCGGATTTTTGTGAATTTTTTCTCCATGTCTTCCCGCAGATGCTCAATGTATTCCCGTACCCCCTCCTCGCCGTACTCTTGGGAAATGCCCGGTCCGAAATCCCATATCCTGGTGAAATCGTGTCGTTCGTTCTTGTGGAGCGGATCGTCAATCCAGCGGTGCAGATCCGCATAGTCCTTCCCCGTTCTCCGCAAGCTTGTCTCAAAATGTTTCTCGGTCGGCGGCATACTTTTTCTCCTTGTTTTTGTGAAGATTTGATTCCGGCTTTATGCTGTTTTCGCGGCATAGAGGGTTTCAAAGACCTGCATGCCATGGGTCAGGGCTTCGTGGTCATCTTTGGCGGTTTTTCGGATGCCGCGGAGGATTTCCGCAACGCCGCCGGTCTCCGGGGCCTGATATTTGTTGTCCTTGATGTCGAGATCGTGGACGATTTTGGCGATCTGCTCCAGTGCCTTGTCCCGAAGGTTGAAGGATGTGATAAGGACTTCAAAGGTGCACAGCTCGCCACAGTGGGTGAATTCCCCGGAAAACATGTCGAACGCCACCGATCCGGCCGGCGACGGCGTCATTGCCTCGGTGTCGACAAAGGCAAAGACGGCCTGCGGGTCGATAAACTTCCTGATGAGCCAGGCTGACGCCATTCTATCGACAAAGGGTCTGGACCGGGTGATCCAGGTCCGCCCCTGATAGTCTTCGGCGTTTTTGCGGGGCACCCCGGCTGGCTGAGGGTTTTTTGGCGCGGCCGCTCCCCCCCATTGGCGCATTTCTTCCCGCAATCGCTCCAGGCCGTCGTGGATGGTCTTGCCCTCGGGAGTGACGAAAAAATCGATTTTCCTTACCTCGGCAAGAGACTTGCCGAGCTTGTCGAGAAGGGCGGTCAGGCTTTTATGACCGCCTTTCTCTCCACCCTTCCGGATGGCGTTCCATTTCGTGACCATCTCATCAAGGCTGTTGGCCAGGGACTGATAGTCGGCCCGCCGGATTTGATTGAAACACGCGATGATCTCCTCGTCCGGCATGGTGTCAATGCCGTTGACGGACACCAGGGCCGCATCGCCCTTCATATCCCTGACCTCGGCAACCAGCCAGTGCAGGAATTCATAATGTTCCAATGAAAAGGGCAGAATGTAGACCGAGCCCTTCAAGTGCAGGGCCCCGGCCTTCATCAGTCTGCGCCAGACGGTCATGCGGATGCTGACCGGCTTGGAGGGCGTTGTGTAAAAGAAGAGAAGCCAGCGGTGCCTGTTTTGCTCTTCCGCTGACCGGTGTCTGGTGTTCATTGTTTTACTGTTTTTTTCTGTCATTTGTTTGGCTGGTGAAAGGTTGTTGGAAAAGTAATTTGTATCATTTGATACAAATGTAACTAGTGTTACATTATTAGTCAAGCGGAAGCGGGAATTGTTTGCTGAAAAAAATATCCTGTTGAAATAATGATGGTTTCGTAAAAACTGAAAATTAACCACGGAGAGCGCAGAGCGCACAGAGGTAACTAATTGCAATTAAAGATTTTTTTATCTATGTCCTCAGTGCGCTCTGTGGTGAAAAAAGACTTTTTACGGGTTTGTCTTTCTTAACCGGGGATTTTCGCTGACGTGGTCATCCATCAGCTTGCCGTGTTTGACCCCCTTGGTGCCGATCAGCTCGTCGGCCATCTTTCTGACCTCTTTGGCCTTGCCCCTGACGACGATGATCTCCAGGCAGTTGTGGGCATCGAGATGGACATGGAGGGCGGAGATGATGTCTTGGTGGTGGGAGTGCTGGTGGCGTGCCACTCGTCGACTTTTTCCGGGTCGCGCCGGAGAGCGCCGGGGATTTTTTCGAGTGATGCCTCACAATGAGGTGGTCAAGTAAAAATGGACAGTTTGTTAAGCAGCTTTATCAAGAAGCCGCATTTCCTCAAATTCCCGTGGGCTGACATAACCCAAATACGAATGACGCCTTCTGTTGTTGTAAAACATTTCAATGTAGTCAACGAGATCCTTTCTGGCCTCATCTCGAGTCTTATAGTTTGTGAAAAATAACCGCTCGGTTTTCAAGCTGCAAAAAAACTCCCAGTCACAGAGTTGTCCCAACAATTCCCTTTCCGGCTCATGCTGTTTACCATTGCATAGGTTTTTAGCATCTTCTGAAAATCCCCGCTGCAATACTGACCGCCTTTGTCAGAATGAAACAGCAGGCCCGGAGCTGGTTGTCGTCGCCAGACTGCCATACGCAACGCATCCATGATCAATTTCCTGCTCATCCGGCTATTAAGCGACCTCTTTCAAAATGGGCCATGGCTACACCACGGGCTCTGTTTTCTTCAGCCGTTGCTCGATATCCGCACCAATTGCCCGAGCGTCCTTCCCAGGCACCCCGGCGTGGTCGAAAGAGGACTCCCATTGAGACACTACCCCATGGATCTCGGCCACAACATCCATTGCCTGTTGCCGGCGCTTGATTCCGAAATGGCCCGCCTCGGCAAGGAGAGTATTCAGATCCGGGGGCCGGGTGTCAAGGCCGATCCGCAGGACATGTTCCCGATTAAAGCCCACGTTCGGAACCAGATCGAATGCAGGGCTCAATTCCCAGCCCTTATCACTATGAAGCATGCAGAAGTTGTTGAGGTGGTCATCGGTGTTGCCGGTCATCGCATTGAACACCATTTGCCTATACAGCATGTGCAGATCCGGCAAAGGGACTGCTGATACTTTTTTAATTATATCTGCAAGATCCCGGTAGCCGGCGTTATAGTATCCATCAGCTCCGAGCAGTGATTTCATGCTGATCAAGTGATTGCGACCGCCGGCGGGGTTCAGGTCAAACCGTTTTACCAGCAGGCATTTCCTGGAGCCCAGAGGCAGAAGGCTGGTCGCGGCGGTTTTTATGCCCGCCTGGTGGGCCAGCTCCATTACGGCCGCTTCCAGGCCCACCACGTCAAGGTGATCCCGGGTGCTGGCAAATTTCGCCAGATAGGCCACGTTTTCATCAAAGACAAGGGCCTTGGGCCTGGCTCCGCCAGGTGAGCTGCCGGCCTGGAACAAAATAGACAGTTCATCATCGGCGACGGACAGGGGATCTTCTTCAAATTTCTCGGCCAGCCTGGCAAGTTCTTCCAGATATCGGCAGGAAACCCCCGGCGACATCTGCGGGGGCTTTCCCTTATCGATATAGATCAGGGCGCCAAGGCCCTGGTCGCCAAGCAGTTGCAAAAGATGCGGAACCCTTTGTTCGGTCCGACCCAAGCGGTAGCGCCGCGCCATGATTTTCCGGCCCCAATCATCCGGAAGGCTGTCTTCAAAGACGCCATGCACTCCGGAATGCGGCCGGTCCGCATCAAAATTTTTCGGGGACAATGGGAGATGCAGCGGATCAAGAGGGAAGGCATCGGGAGCGGCAAGATATTCCGAAAAATACCGGAATTGCCCTTGCAGTGCTCCCCGGAAATCAGGGTCCGCCACCGCCAGCATCCCAACCTTGACCATTTCGCCGGCAGGCAATGTCAACCAGATGTCGAGTTTGATCATTTCCCGCGCCTGCCGCCGGCCCGCTGCCGTCTACTCTGTTCCCGCTCAAATTGAGTGAAAAGATCCTCTTGAGCGGCAAGGACATCTTTCCAGCCGTCAAGCCTCTCCAGGATGCTGCTTGCGGCAAGCCAGTTGCCTATCGGTGTCTGCGGGTAGCCCTGTTCCATCCTGGCCAGGGATTGCCTGGTGATTCCGATCCGCTGCGCGAATAATTCCTGGCTCTCATTGCGGTTCAATCTTGCTTCCTTTAATCTCTCCCCGAGTTGTTTCAGAATTTTCTCCGTATTGTTAATCATACTTAACAATATAGACTAAAATAACATTTTTTGTTAAATATTTTTTACAGACAATATCAAATTACTATGCCATCTTTACATCTTAGATCAGTCTTCCGGTGAAGGCCTGTTCTCATCTTTCCCGTTGACATCTTTCAATGACGATGGTCTCGTAAAAATCCGCAAACCATGGCAGGCGGGAAAGCATCCGCGCGCGCAACGGTGAGGCCGTTGCGGCACCCTATGAACGCCGGCGCGATTTTCTGTATCGGGCTGCGGGTGAGCGTTGCCGTATCCCCTGCGCCATCAGCTATGAAGCAAGGGTTATTCCGGGCGGGTCCAGTTTTCGAGCGGCAGAGAGAAGCATATCTCCCGATTGGTGAAGGGGCAGGTAAAGGAGAGTTCAAGGGCCACGAGACGCAGGCCGGCGCGGTTTTTGTTGCCGCTGCCGTAGCGGGGATCACCCATCACCGGAAAGCCGATGAGGTGAAAGTGGCGGCGGATCTGGTGGAGCCGGCCGCTGCTGATGCGGACCAGGGCGCGGGAGGTGTTGGCCGCCTCGTCGAAGGAGAGGATCTCGTAGGCGCTGTGCGCTGGTTTGTCGTCCAGGGGCAGGTCGATGACGTTCCCCGGCCGCTCACGGAGATCGCCGCGCACCTCGACGAGATATCGCTTGTCGATCCGGTGCTGCTGGAAGAGCAGGGAGAGACGGGCCGCCGCTTCCTTGCTGTGGGCCACCAGCATCAGCCCTTCGGTTTCCCGGTCAAGCCGATGAACGGCAAAGACCGGCCGTGTTGACCGGAAATGGATCTCCGCCTGGCGCAGCAGGGAGCAGTGGTCGCCGTGGTCGGTGCCCTGGGACATGAGGCCGGCCGGCTTGTGCCAGACGCTGTAATGTCCCGCGTCATGCACGAGGCCTGGCCGGGGCGGGACGAGGGCGAGCAGGGCCTCGTCGTAAAAGATGGTCAGTTTGTCGCCGGGCCGCGGCACCATGCTCGCCCGGCGCAGGCGGCGGCGTTTTTTGCCGCTGAGGAGCCAGACCGCGCCCTTGGCCATGGCATCCTTGATTCTGGCGCGGGAGAGAGCGGTGGCGACCGCCAGCAATTCGCAGGCGGTCTGCCTGTTGCCGGCCGGGATCGCTATGTCGCGGATAAGCGGGGCCACCGGCCGTGTCAGACCGCCGCGGTGCGCAGCCGTGTTGCCGCTTCGCTGACCACCGCGATGGTTCGGTCGATCTCCGCTGTTGTCGTCATGCGGCCGACGGTGAAGCGCAGGGTGCCGGCGGCCCACTCGTCCGGCACCTGCATGGCGGCCAGCACATGGGAGATTTCCACTGTGTCGGAGTGACAGGCGGCGCCGGCCGAGGCCGCCACCTCAAGGCCGATCTCCTCAAGAAGGTGGTTGGCGGCAAGCCCCTGAAACGAGAGGCTGAGGGTGTTGACCAGCCGCTGTTCCGGGTGGCCGTTGCGGCGGATCGTCTCGCCCAGCCGGGCGGCGAGCCCCTGGTAAAGGCGGTCGCGCAGGGAGCGCATCTGTTTCATGTTGCGGTCGAGATCGCGGCCGGCGATCTCGCAGGCCATGCCGAGGCCGACGATGCCGGCGACGTTCTCGGTGCCGGCCCGCCGGCCCATTTCCTGACCGGCGCCGTGGCAGAAGGGGACAAGGTGGACGCCCTGCCGGACAAAGAGGGCGCCCACTCCCTTGGGGGCATAGAGTTTATGGCCGGCGAGGGAGAGCAGGTCAACCCCGAGTTCGCCAACATCAAGGCGAATCTTGCCCGGCGACTGGGCCGCGTCGCTGTGGAAGAGAATGGCGCGGCGGTGGGCGATGGCGGCGATTTCCGCGATCGGCTGCAGGGCGCCAACCTCGTTGTTGCTGTGCATGATGGTGATCAGCGCGGTGTCCGGTCGGATGGCGGCTTCGACGTCCGCCGGGTCGACGAGGCCGTGGCCATCAACCGGCAAAATGGTGGTGGTTACCCCGCGGGACTCGAGATACCGGCAGACCTGGAGCACGGCCGGATGCTCGATGGCCGAGGTGATGATGTGGCTGCCGGCGGCTGAGGCCTCGATCACCCCGCGGATGGCGTGGTTGTTGGCCTCGGTGCCGCCGCTGGTGAAGATGATTTCCTCCGGCGCGCAGCCGAGCAACCCGGCCACCTGGCCGCGCGCCTTTTCCACCGCCCGTTTCGGGGCGATGCCGTACCAGTGGGAGCTGGCCGGATTGCCGAATTCCTCTTCCAGAAAGGGCCGCATGGCGGCAAGCACCGCCGGGTCGATGGGGGTGGTGCCGTTATAGTCGAGATAGATGGGGCGGACCATGTCCGTTCTCCTTTCTTGATGATTTCGTAAAACTGAAAATTAACCACGGAGAGCGCAGAGAGCACAGAGACAACTAGTTGTAATTAAAGATGGTTATCTGTATCCTTAGTGCGCTCTGTGGTGAAAAAAGACTTTTTACGGGTTTGTCTTTCTTAACCGGGGATCTTCGCCGACGTGGTCATCATCAGCTTGCCGTGTTTGACCCCCTTGGTGCCGATCAGCTCGTCGGCCATCTTTCTGATCTCTTTGGCCTTGCCCCTGACGACGATGATCTCCAGGCAGTTGTGGGCATCGAGATGGACATGGAGGGCGGAGATGATGTCCTGGTGGTGCGAGTGCTGGTGGTGGGTGAGCTTGTCGGCGAGATCGCGGGTGTGGTGGTTGTAGACAAGCGAGATGCTGCCCACCGTTTCCGTCTCCTCGTTGGTCAGTTCGTCCTCTACCAGGGCGTTGCGGATCAGGTCGCGGATCGCCTCGGAACGGTTCTGGTAGCCCTTTTCCGTTATCAGTTCATCGAATCGCTGGAGAAGATCGTCGTTGATCGACACGCCGAACCGGGTCAGATCGCTCATGGGGATTTCCTCGTGCTGGTGTGTTTTGGGGTATTTCCTGCAACAGCTCTATTATCGTGATGTAGCAGGATTGTCCCGGCCTGGCAAGGCAATTTGCGTCGAGTGGCGGACCTCTTTCTTGGCGAGAGGTTTTTTGGGGGGGAGTATCGTGTTACTTTTTCTTTCTTGGTGTCACTTTTGTCTTGACTTTGTCCGGGGCTGATTTAAGGTGAGCATTCGGTTTTGTGACAAAAAAAGATGAAAAGGTGATATGCATGAAGAAGGCATCTATTGCCATGGCAGTGACGCTCGTCTGCGGCGTCTGCTTTGTTTCTCCGCTTTATGGCCATTTCGGCGCCATCATCCCGGCCGACGACATCGTCGGTCAGCAGGATGAAAAGAAACTTGCCCTTGATATCAAATTCCTCCACCCCATGGAAGGCCACTATATGGAGATGGCAATGCCGAAACAGTTCGGCGTCATGCACGGCGGCGGCAAAAGCGATCTGCTCGCCGCCCTTACCCCGGCAAAGGGGAGGGGGCCGGGGCAGAGCGGCGGCTTTACCTTCTGGCAAACCGCCTATCAGATCAGGCGGCCGGGCGATTATACCTTTTTCGTCGAGCCGGCCCCCTACTGGGAACCGGCCGAGGATCTCTTCATCGTGCATTACACCAAGGTCTGTGTCAATGCCCTCGGGCTGGAGGCGGGCTGGGATGAACCGGTCGGTCTGGAGACCGAGATCGTGCCGCTGACCAGGCCCTACGGTCTGTGGACCGGCAATCTCTTCACCGGCCAGGTGCTGCTCCATGGCAAACCGGTGCCCCATGCCGAGGTGGAGGTGGAGTATCTCAACGAATCAACCGGCAATCCCGCGCCGGTTCAGGCCCCGGCCGATCCTTATGTCACCCAGGTGGTGCGGGCCGACGGCAACGGTGTTTTTTCCTATGCCATGCCGCGGGCCGGCTGGTGGGGTTTTTCCGCCCTGAGCGAGGCGGAGTGGAAACTGCAAAAGGACGGCAAGGACAAGTCGGTGGAGATCGGCGCGGTCTTCTGGGTTCATACCCGTGACATGAAATGAGAGAAAACGTTATGGGGACAAAACATCGGGTTACGTTGCCGGCCTTGCTCCTGGCCGTCGTCCTGTTTGTTGCCGCCCCGGCCCTGGCCCACAAAGTCAATATTTTCGCCTATCTGGAAGGGGAGACCGTGCACACGGAGAGTTATTTTCTGGACGGACGGCCGGTGGAGGCGGGAACCATCGAGGTGCTCGATGAGACGGGTCGCAGACTGCTGGAAGGCAAAACCGATCCGGCCGGGAAATTTTCCTTTCCTCTGCCGGCCCGTCAAAATCTGACCATTGTCATCAACGCCTCAATGGGCCACCGTAATACCTTTGTCTTGAAAAAGGACGAGATGTAACCTGTTATGAAAACGACGCCGTTTGCCGTTCCGTTCTGCCTGCTGCTTTTCTTTTGCCTGCTGCTTTATCCTGTTGCGGCCCCGGCTTCTGATCAGCAGGCCGATAATGGTTCCGGCGACCAGGCGCAGCTGAGCTGCGCCGAGACCGTGCGCCTGCTTGCCGAGCATGATGCAAAAGTCAGCCGGGAGCTGCACCGCATCCAACGCGATCTTGCTGCTCTGGAGGCGCGGATAACGGAGCCGGGTCTGGGCGAGGCGGTCGCCGGTATCGGTTATATCGCCGGCCTTTTCGGTCTTGCCGCCTTTCTCGTTGCCCGTCGGAACAGCAACAGAGAAAAAGGGGGAAAGTGACGGCATGCACATCGCCGACGGGGTACTGCCCCCGACCGTGACCATCGCCGGTTATGCCCTGACCGTTGCCGGCGTTGCCTGGAGCCTGCGCCAGGTCCGGACCGAGGAATTGCCGAAGATCGCGGTGGTTACCTCCTCCTTTTTCGTTGCCTCCCTGGTCCATTTGCCGCTGGGTCCGACCAGTGTCCACCTGCTGCTGCCCGGCATGGTCGGCGTCCTCCTCGGCCCGGTCGCCTTTCTCGCCATTACCCTGGGGCTCTTTCTTCAGGCGGTTCTCTTTCAGTTCGGCGGTCTCACCGCCCTTGGCGCCAATGCCCTGATGATGGGGCTGCCGGCCCTTGTCTGCGGCCTTGTCTTTCGTCTGCTGCGCGGGCGCTCGCAACGGTCCCACACCGTGGCCGGCGGGGTGGCCGGCGGTCTCGGCACCCTGCTATCCGCCGTCATCATGGCCGTGCTGCTCTTTACCGCCGGTGAGGATTTTCTCGGCGTCGCCCGCTTGGCCCTGCTCGCCCATCTGCCGGTCATCGGGATCGAGGCCGTGGTCTCGGCCTTTATCGTCTCCTTTCTCTTCCGAGTCAAACCGGAACTGCTGCGCACCACCCCCTTTCTGATCCATGACCGGCAATCCTGAAATTCATCTTTCCCCAGCCGTGACTGCGGCCCTGCTCGGCGGCCTTGTGGCGACGGCCGTTGCCGTTCTCTGGCTGCTGCGACCCCGTACGGACCGGGTTGGGGTCGCCGGCGCCGCCGACTGGACCATCCCGCCGGTGGACGGTTGTGCCGAGGGCGTCTCCTTTTTTCATCGCTGGGATCCCCGCTGCAAAATCGCCACCCTCTTTCTTTTCTGCTTTGTCATTGCCTCCCTGCAAAGCCTGGCCATTGCCGTCATTGCCCTGCTCCTTGCCCTGCTGATCTGCCTGCTTGGCCGCATCCCCCTGCGTCGGGCCTTGCGGCGGCTCGCCGCCATGGCCGGTTTTCTCGCCATGTTTGTTGTCGTCGTGCCTTTTACCGCGCCGCTGCGGCCGGGGGAAACCCTGATCTATCTACCGCTGTTCCCGGAGCTGCCCCTGCATGGCGGCGGTTTTGCCGTGGCGCTGACCGTGGTCTGCCGCGCCTGCGCCATCGGCCTGCTGATGGAGCCGATGCTGGCCACCGCGCCGCTGCCGGTGACCCTGCAGGCCCTGGCCCGGCTCGGATTGCCTGATGCAATCTGCCAGATGCTGCTGCTTATCCATCGTTATGTTTTTGTCTTTCTCGACGAGGCGAAACGGATTTATCGCAGCATGCGAATCCGCGGTTTTGTCGCCCAGACCAATGTCGCCACCCTGCGCAGCATGGGCAATTTCTTCGGCATGCTCTTTGTTCGTTCCTTTGACCGCACCCAGCGCGTCTATGATGCCATGCTCTGCCGCGGCTATGACGGCAGTTTTCCTGTCAGGGTCCGTTTCCGGTTTACCGGCACCGATTGGCTGAAAATTCTGCTCTGGGCCATGATGGCCATTTCTCTGCTCCTCTTTGACCGCTGTCCGGCCTTGCTGTCGGACTGGACCGGCTTTTTTCCCTGAGGCCGCCATGGGGTTTGTATCAGCCGATACCGTGCAGCCGGACCGGCAGCCGATCTTCAGCCTGCGCGGACTCTCCTTTGCCTATCCGGACGGTACTCCTGCTCTTGCCGATGTCTCCCTGCAGATCGCGGCCGGCGAACGGATCGCCCTGGTCGGCTGCAACGGCTCCGGCAAGACCACTCTGGCCCGCCACCTGGGCGGACTGCTGCCATGCCGGGGTAAGACGGTGACCTACAAGGGCAGGCCGCCTCGGGACGAGGCGCTGAAACGTCTGCGCCATGAGGTCGGCGTCCTCTTTCAGGACCCGGATGATCATCTCTTCTGCACCACCCTCTATGACGATGTCGCCTTCGGTCCCCTGAATCAGGGCCTGCCGGAGGAGATGGTCCGCGACCGGGTGGAACGGGTGATCGCTGCGGTGGAACTCGGTCATCTTCTTTACAAACCAGCCCATCTCCTCAGTTTCGGTCAGAAGAAACGGGCGGCGCTGGCCGCGGTGCTGGCCATGGCGCCCGAGGTGCTGATCCTCGACGAGCCGACCGCCGGTCTCGATCGTCGTCAGCAGCGCATCCTGCTTCAGCTCCTGCACGGCTATGAGGGCACCCTTGTTCTCATCGACCACGATCTTGCCTTTCTCCGCGAACTCTGCGAGCGGGTGCTGGTGATGGATGGCGGCTTTTTATGCCGGGACGAAGTCTTCGCGGGACTGCTCGCCGACCCGGCCGTTTTGCGCCGGTACGGGCTCGATTTCACCTTCCGGTTCCGGCTGCCGGAAGATTATGAGAAAGAGGCGATCGCTCATCATCACCATCATCTCACCACCCACCACCACGCCGGCGGCAGCGGCCATCTGGCGGTCGAGCCAATGGAAACCCCGCTCGTCGAGCTCCAGCACTATTCCTTTTCCTACCCGGACGGCACCGTTGGCCTGCACGATGTCAATCTCATTGTCAGGGCCGGGGAAACCATTGCCCTGGCCGGGGAGAACGGCGCCGGCAAATCGACCCTGGCCGCTTGCCTGCTCGGTCTCCGGCAGGGAACGGGCTATTTTCTCCTGGACGGCACCCAGGTCACCGGCGCCAGGCGCAATCAGCTTTGGCGTCGGATCGGCATGGTCTTCCAGAACACCGCCGACCAGCTCTTCTGCCCGTCCTGCCGGGAGGAGGTGGCTTTCGGCCCCCGGCAGAGCGGCCTGCGGGGCAAAGAACTGGCCGAACGGGTGGAAAATGCCCTTGCCCTTGTCGGTCTTGCCGGCTACGAGGAGCGAGTACCGCTTCACTTAAGCGGCGGTGAGCGAAGGCGGCTGGCCATCGCCGCTGCCCTGGCCATGCGACCGGGGTTGCTCATTCTCGATGAACCGAGCGCCGGGCTTGACCCGCGCGGCGAGGAGATGCTGCTTGCCGTTCTCGCCGGCCTGCCGATGGCCATCCTGCTTATCACCCATGACCCCCTCTTTATCTCCCGCCTTTGTCATCGCACCCTGGTCATGCATCGGGGGACGATCATCCGCGATTACCCCACCAGCGATTTTTTTCACGATCAGCGGATGCGGTAGATGTGTAAGGTCAATCTTTAACGCGGGATGTCTTCAAGGAAGAGAACTGGGGCATGGAAGGAAAAAGCCATCCGGGATATCGCGGTGGGCGATTTTGTCTGATCACCCACTCATCTTCCGGTATGCGACCGGTCCCGGGGAAGGAAGGACCCCCGTTCTTCCTTCCCCGGGATTTTGGTGCGCAAGCGAAAGACCACTCCATCCCGCTTATACCCGGATGGCAGTCAAGGTTGTGCTCGACAAGGCAAGCTGTCAGAGAGACGAGCATGCCGTCGTTGGCAATCGGGGTGCTTCTGTCGTTTCAGAGAGCTTTGAATAGTAGAACGAAGGAAAGAAAAAAAAGGTTCCCTGGGGTATAAAAAAATAACAAGGATGTGGACAGCGCTGGTTTGTTCGGGGCGCTCTAGGTGGAAAGACGGATGCTGATTCTGCGGTTGCGCCTTCACACCGCCCGGAAACCTGCTGATGACAATCTGGTCCTTATTGGATATCTGTCGCGCTGTGTTTCTGCGAAAAATGAACGATCGGTACGATGTTCAGCCGAACTTTTTTGAATCTTCGGAAAATTCGTCGCGTGAACCGTTGCCGATAGTAGGGTGTGGCCCGGAAAGAGGCGTCTGGCAACGGTCGAGAATTTCGTTGATACCGGTAAACATCGAGCGGATCTCCGGGGGGAGATCGACCCCGGAGCAGCGTCGTATGCATTCTCGATTGCGCTGGGCCGCGATAACCGCATGGATTTCCTCAAGCGGTCTGATGACCTGCCGGTTGAGATGGCGAACCAAAATCAGGCCCACCGTGAAGATGGCGAGCGCCATGAATACCACCCCCCAGACCCCGGCCTGACCAAGTTGCCGAGCGCGATTGTCTGCGGCGACCATGGCGCTGCGGTTCACCCTGCCCAACCTGGCAATGGCCGCAACCGTTTTTTCCCGTGCCTGTAAATCCCCCTGTAAGGCGGCCTGCCGGTTTTCGGCGATTTCCGCCAGAACCAGCGGTTCTTCGGCCTCAGTGACATTGTTTTGCGCGCGGGCCAAGGCCTCGGCAAAGGCGATTTTCCCCGCTTCGTCCACGGCCATGCCGGGTGACAGGGCGAGGGCGGCCAGCATGTCTTCGCACGCCTGGAGCGATTTTTCGTTACGGTCGATGATAACGGCGATTGCCGGCGCCATGCGCAGGAGAATACCCATGGCGCCAAGGGCCATGAGGAGATTGAGTCCGATCAGCAGCCAGGCACCTTGGCGAATGGCGTGTCCAAGACGCATATCATGATCTCCCGGTCAACGCGGCAAGGGCGGATTCGCTGGAGACGATGATCAGGTTGTCATTCTCCTGCAGGGGGTCATGGGGCGAGGGCTGCAAGACCCGGCGCGGGGTGCCGCGGCGGATGGCAACCACCATGATACCGAAGCGTTTCGGCAGGGAGAGGTCAACCAGGGTCTTGCCGACCATGGCCGGCAGGACGCTGATCTCGGTAAGATGCAGATCATCGCTCAGAGGCATGTCGGCGATGATATGCCGGTTGATGAGACGATTGGCGAAACGCTGGCCGAATTCCTGTTCAGGATTGACGACCAGATGAGCGCCGACCAGTTGCAGGATGCGTTGATGGGTGGCGGTGTTGGCCCGGGCGATGATCCATGGCGCACCCATCTGCTTGAGCAGGGCGGTGCAGATGATCGACGCCTCCCGGGAGTCGTCGCCGATGGCGCAGACCACTGCGTCACGGCGGCCGGGTTGCAGGCGGGCCAACTCCGCCTCGTCGGTGGCGTCGACGGCAATGGTCTCGGTGACAAAGGCGGCTGCCTCGTCCGCCAGATTTTTTCGCCGATCAACGGCAAGAACTTCGGCCCCTTTGTCGGACAGGGTGCGGGCCAGGGACATGCCGAACTGGCCGAGGCCGATGATGAGAATCTGTTGGGCCATGGGGGCAACTCCTTCAGGTTAATGATATCTTTGCATCCGGGCAGCGGGCATGGGAGAGGGAACGATCCGCACTGAGCAGCATGAAGAGGGTGATCGGACCGATGCGACCGGCAAACATGCCGATGATGATAATGAGCTTGCCGATACCATCCAGCTTGCCGGTGGCGCCGATGGTCAGGCCGACGGTGCCGAGGGCCGAGGTGACCTCGAAGACGATCTCACGCGCCGTGACCTGCTGGGTGACTTCGAGCATCAGCACCAGGGCGAACCAGACAAGCACCCCGGCGATGATGATGGTGATGGCGCGATTGATCGTGCCGGCCAGGATGTGGCGGTTTCGGGAAACGACTTCGTCCCGGCCGCATACATTGGCCACAAAGGTGAGGGCGAGGATGCCGATGGTGGTGGTCTTGACGCCGCCCGCCGTGCCGCCGGGGCTGCCGCCGATGAACATCAGGCAGATCATGATCAGATAGGTGGGACCAGCGACATGGTTGATGTCAATCGAGTTAAAGCCGGCGGTGCGCAGGGTCACCGACTGGAACCAGGCATTGTGGAGCTTGTCCGCCAGGGGCAGGCCGTTGAGGGCGCCGTGCCATTCCAGGATCAGAATGAAGAAGGCGCCGGCAAAGAGGAGGATGGTGGTGGTGGCCAGGGCAATGGCGGCGGCGATGGGGACCGGGCGGCGACCGAGCCAGCGCGGCATGAGCAGGCAGGTCGCCGGCGCCAGGCCGCCGCCGATGATGAGCAGGGCCACGGTGTGCAGGATAAACGGCTGGTGCTGATAGGGCACCAGGTTGTCGCTCTGCAGGGCAAAGCCGGCATTGCAGAAGGCGGAAACGGCGGTGAAGATTCCCCGCCAGAGGGCCGCGCCCGGAGGATCGCCGAGGGTGGCGAACAGTCCGGACAGAATGAGGGCGCCTGCCGCTTCAGCCGCCAGGGTGAACTTCAGGATGGTGGTGAGGGAGGCGACCAGAGAAGGTCGGTCCGTGTCGGTGATGGAGGCAAGAACCCTTTCGTGCCGCAGGCTGAGCCGCCGTCCCATGACATGCAGCGCCACGGTGGTGATACTCATGATGCCGAGGCCGCCGAGCTGGATGAGCAGCAGGATGAGGAATTGCCCGAACCGGGAAAACACCCCGGGGGTGTCGAAGACGGTGAGACCGGTGACACAGACCGCGCTCACCGAGGTAAAGAGGGCGTCGATCAGACTGATGCCGCCGGTGCGGGTGGCTCCCGGTAGTTGCAGGAGGATGGCGCCGGTCAGACAGAGGGTGAGAAAGGTAGTGAAGAGGAGGCGGGCCGGATGACCGAGCAGTGGTTCCCACCATTGGCCGCTCCGCAGCGGCCGCCGGTTTGCCGCGGACAGCAGGAGCAGATTGACCATGCCGAGCAGGAGCACGGCAGCAGGTAGGGAAGCACCAAGGACAACAAGGATGGCCAGCAGCGCCATTGCCGTTCCGGCGGCGCAGAGGGGGAAACGGCCATCGCTTTTTCGTTTGCAACACCATTGGAGAAAGAGGATCTGGCTGATTCCGGCTGACACGGCGATGGCGGCACTGGTTATCGGGGCCGGTGGCGGGGTGACCAGCAGGAGGATTGCCGAGAGGGAGATGAGAGTGGCCGATGACCAGCAGGCCCGTTGCTGGCAGCGGTCGGCGTGGCTGCTGGGTCGGCGTTCGTCCATCAGAATCGGAAAATCATGGAGGGCGAATCCGGCGCCGATGGCCGCGACCCCGCCGAGCAGGGCGGTGAATGGGTTGCCGGCCAGTAGCGGCAGGGCGGTGACCACGCTTGCCGCCAGGGCGACGTCGCCCAACAATTTCCCCAAGGATGGACGTCGGAACATCAGATAGGCGGCCAGCAGGCAGGCGACCGCAGCTGTGCCGGCAGTCATTATCCGCCAGAGGAGAGGCGGATAAAAGGTATGTGTCGATGGCCAGGTAAGAAGAAAGGGGGCCGGGGTCAGGGTGAGCAGCGCCCCTTCGACACCGATGCGCTGAAAATATGATCGGGATGGATGCACAGTTGGGTCTCAGTGGAAGGTAATCCACAAAAAACAGCGGCATATCATACCTTATCGGTTGCGCAATGGCAAGTTTGTTCTCCTGACCGGCGCGAGTCGCGTCGAGACCGGCGCAGCGTCCATAATGATATGGGGAAAACAGGATGAAGATGCGGTGAAAACGATGAAAAGAGAGAGGTGCGGTTCTCGCTGAAAAAAATCAGGCACCCGCTCCGGGATCACTGTCTGCCAGTCGTTGTGTTTTGAGCTTCTCCAGCAGCGTAACGGCAATGGGTTTGCTGGCTTCGCCGAAATACAGGGTCTGATGAGGGAAGGGAATTTCGATATTTCTGGCATCAAAGGTAAGTTTGACCCGCCGCAGAAATTCCCGACCAATCTCCCACTGCCGGATCGGTTTGGTTTTGATCCGTCCCTTGATAACCACTGCCGAGTTGTCAAGCTTGTCCACTCCGAAAATTTCCGGTTCTTCAAGCATTAACCTCCCCAGTTCCGGATCGTTTTTCATCTCCGCACCGACCTCTTTGAGCACCTCCACCACCTGATCGGTGTTTTCCTTGTACGCCACCCCAATATCAAAAACATAGGCGGACCACTCATTGGTGAGATTGCTTAAGGTGTTGATCGTGCCATTGGGAAAGACGTGGACAATGCCGGCAAGGTCGCGCAGGACAATGGTCCGGAAATTGATGCGCTCCACCAGTCCGCCGGTGCCGTTGACAATGGCCACATCCCCCACCCGCACCTGATTTTCCAGAATAAAGAAGAAGCCGCTGATCACGTCCCGCACCAGATTCTGGGCGCCGAACCCAACCGCCAGCCCGACGATACCGGCACTGGCCAGGATCGGCGCGATCTCCACGCCGATCTGTTTGAGCATGATAAGCAGCACCGTTACCCAGAGTCCCACCAGTGCTGCCTGGCGCACCAGCCGGATAATGGTTTCCACCCGTTTGGCCGATTCGGTCGGCGGTTCACCGGAAGCCTCCCCTTGGCGGAGCAGACGGCGTTCCAGCCGTTTTAACATGGATTGCAGGATTGCCATGCAGAGCCAGGCGATGGCGAACATCAACAGGATGCGCAGGGCGGTGAAAAGGATGGTCTGCCAGTTAAACTGTCTGAAAAACTCTATGATAATATCCATGAAGTCGTATCTCCTTCAGATGTTGCCGATACCAGCGAGGGGGAACGCCGGCAATTCGACTGATGAGGCACGGTTGTGATGGCGTTGTTACAAATCGATGCCGATGCGGCCGAAATAGAGAAGATCATAATGCCTCTCCTTGTCCAATCCGTCAGACAGCATGGATTCATATTCATGCTCGATGCCGAATT
This sequence comes from Thermodesulfobacteriota bacterium, assembly GCA_049323655.1. Classification (GTDB taxonomy): domain Bacteria; phylum Desulfobacterota; class Desulfobulbia; order Desulfobulbales; family SURF-16; genus DB1. Next base: position 24,177 of record JBMONO010000025.1, read on the forward strand.
CAAGCCCCAGCCCCTGGGCAACGGCAAGATTGATCTCCCACTTGATCGCGGACTGGGTCCGATATTCGCCGATTACGTTGAGATCAGGGAAAAGGAAGAATTTCGCCGAGACGGAATGGCTGCCGTTTGGCAGCCACTGGCATTCTAAGCCAAGCTGCGCCTCGGGATTGAGGTTATTTTCCTCTCCCCAGGTGCGGTTGCCGCCAAGACCGGCCCTGCCATGCAGTTTGAATGTTTCCTCATCAAAAAAGCCATAGCCGGTTCCGCCGATGAGGGAGAGGCGGTGTTCCCATGAGCGGAACTCGTCATAATCGTATCTGCTGTAACCGTAATAGAACCAGGGGGTTTCCGGCAAAAGCCAGTCCCGGACAAAGCCTGCATTGCCTTTACTGGTATTGCGTTCATTGTCCTGCGATTCATAAAAATAGGCGGCGCTGAGGGTGAAACGGTTTTCCTGGTCTGCATATGCGGCGTCAAATGCCCCGTTGAGATTGAGGCTGACGTCATTGCCTTCTTCTCCTTTGAATCCCAGGCCGAGGCGCCGTTGCCAGCCTGCCAGGAAACGTGTGCCGAAAATCCCTGGCGGCGTGTTTTCTGGGGCTTTTGGGGAGGCTGTTTGGGTAATTCCGGGGGATTGCAGCTTGTTTTTTTGCAGGGTTACTACGCCGAGCACCTCATGTTCCAGGGTGATGGCCTCTTCCGTTTCCGCCACAATCTTTCCGGAAAGGGAATCGCCGTTTTTGAAAACCACGACTTCGCAGAGGGCAAAGGACGGAATGAGGACAATGGAGAGCAAAAGGATGGAAATTCGGCAGGACAGGGGCATGATCACCTCTCGTCAGCGGAAATTTATCGTTTTTTTCTATGTTATGCTGCTGTTCTTTTTGGATGTATAGTGGAAAAAGGTACCAGTAAATAAAGATTTTTGCAAACCGCCATAACCTGAAAAATGGCTAACCTGCCATGGTTGCAGGGATTATTTGGTGAAAAAAGTATCGGTTCTTTCGATTGGAAAAATATGGATGGCCTGTTTTTATAAGGCATTCATGGCGATTCGTGCTGCGGAAGGAGAGGGGGGATAGTATGCTTATGATCGATAGATAGTATGTGCTGATCGTTACGGATAGACCACCACCCGCCGCGCTGCCCCCTTCCCTTTACTTTCGGTCATCAGCCCATTGCGCTGGGCCAGCTGATGCTGTTGGGCGCGGATGTTTGCCGGTTGCGGGGTCAATTCGACGGCATGACCGGAACTCATCACCAGGGTGATCGCCTCTTCCGCCTCCAGCAGGGCGGCATCCCGGCTCGTCCCGTTTACCCGGTCAAAAAGGGAGCGGAGAAAGCCTTCAAGCTGCATGATGGTATTGCTTTTCAGGCTGTATAAAGGGATGCCCCGGGAGCGGAGTTCGCGCAGGCGGCGGGGTTGCCGTTTTTCCTGTGATTTGATGGTGAGCAGCAGATCGGCCTGGCCGGGGTCGTCGACGACGCCGACGTCAAGGCCCAGTTTCGCGATGAGCCGTTCGAGTCGTTCGCGGCTCACCCCATAGGTGAAGATGCGGGTTGTTCTTTTCCTTCGGATTTCCAGGTTGTCCGGCACGTTGGTGGAGGGGGCCTCTGCCGGGACGATCGCCACCTCGCCCCGGTTGTCGCGGATGCGCAGCTCCGGCTGGCCGGGTTGACCGGCGAGCCGGCGGTCAACCTCTGCCGCCAGTTCGTGATGGACGGCGAGTTTGTCCCGCTGCTGGATCTCCACCAGCACGTCGAAGGTAGGAGGTGCCTTGCGCTCCAGCACGGTCTTTCTTGTGCGCCGCCGCCGCGCCTCTTCGTCGGAGAGGGTGACGGCCTGGATGCCGCCGACCAGATCGGCCAGGGTGGGGTTCTGGAGGAGGTTGTCGAGGCTGTTGCCGTGCGCCGTGGCAATGAGCTGGACGCCGCGTTCGGCGATGGTGCGGGCCGCCTCGGCCTCGGCCTCGGTGCCGATTTCGTCGATAACGATGACCTCGGGCATGTGGTTTTCCACCGCCTCGATCATGACCGCATGCTGGCGGGCCACCGACGGCACCTGCATGCGTCGGGCCCGGCCGACGCCGGGGTGGGGGATGTCGCCGTCACCGCCGATTTCGTTTGATGTATCGACGATGATCACCCTCTTTCCCAGCTCATCGGCCAGCACGCGGGCCGCCTCCCGAAGCAGGGTGGTTTTGCCGACCCCGGGCCGGCCAAGCAGCAGAATCGACTTGCCGCTGTCGATGATGTCGCGGAGAAAATCAACGGTGCCTGGTACCGAACGGCCCACCCGGCAGGTGATGCCGATGATGGTGCCGGTCCGGTTGCGGATGGCGGAGATGCGGTGCAGGGTGCGCTGGATGCCGGCCCGGTTGTCGTCACCGAAACTGCCCACCCGGCTGATGACATAGTTGATGTCCTCCATGGTGACCGGGGCGGGGGAGGGGATCTCCATGCGGTCGGGAAAGCGCATCTCCGCCGGCCGGCCGAGATCGAGGACGATCTCGATCAGGTCGTCGGCCCGTCCGCTTGCCGCCATTTCCCGGTGGATGCGCGGCGGCATGATGGCTAGCAGCAGTTCCCGGTCGTCTTCCCTGGCGTGCGGCGTTGTCATGGTCGGTTTCTCCTTGGCCACAATCTGAATGCGACTGTCAACGAGTCATTCCGCCTCGCAGCGGGAGAGCAGCAGGCGCAATGAGCGCAGATACTCGTCGGCGTGGTCGAGATAAAAGGACAGTGCCCGGGAGAATTTCCGGCCGATCACCCCGTCGACAAAGAGCTGGCTGATCTGTCGTTCCTCGGCGAGAATGCCCTGCGCTGCAACGAAAATGCGCCGTTCCTCCGGCGACATCGCCTTCATGATGGCGTGCAGGGTGCTGGCGGAACGCGGCTGGTACATCCAGATGTAGAGGAGATCCAGGGCGTTGATGATGAGGATCTTGGCGAGATCGGGCTTTGTCTCGTTGATCCTGCGCATGAACTCCTTCGGCGCTTCGAGCATGCCCATGACATCCTCTTCCGGGAAAATGGTCTCCAGGGTGGCGTGGGTCTCGAACACCTGGGAGATCTTGGCCGAGTAGTCGAGGGCGCGGAAACGGATGTTGTTGTGGCGGTCGGCCAGCCCCTCGATGACTCCGGCGACGCAGTCCGAGGCGAGCTTGGAGATGACCGCCGCCCATTTTTGCAGCAGGATCTGGGGCGTCGCCACTCCGGCTCCGGCCATGAGACTGCCGATGCCCCAGTTGAGCAGCAGGGCCAGGGGGATGGAGATGGTGCTGCGGAAGAAGTTGCCGCACACCGCTTCCCGGGGCAGACCGCGGAAGATGTTGTGGCTTGATATATAGATTCCGTTGGTCAGGGCCATAATGGTATAGAGGAGGACCGGGTTGGTGGCGGTGGTAATGCCGAAGAGGCGGTCGAGGATAACGGTTTTGACCAGCAGATCAAGGAGCGGCACCGAAAAACCGGTAAAAAAGAGCGAATCGGCCAGCCGATCCCAACTGACGTAGTCGTTCCACTTGAGCAGCGGCGAACGGGTGATGCCGCCGGCGCCGAGCACGGACTGGATGATATTGCGCAGTCCGGTGATACCGAACCAGATCAGCGCCCCGAAGCAGGCAAGAAACCACCAGTCCTGGGTCAGGAAAAAGCTGGCAAAGGCGGGGATGAAACCGAGGAGGATTTTGAGCCCGTTTTTCAGGTGGCTGTTGAGGCAGCGCAGGGGAATGGCCCCGCTGCCAGCGGGTTGACGCCGGCCTTCCAGGGAGAGTTCGTTGTCTTTGCTCTGCATCCATCCCAAGGTGGCGACGTTGCCGTGCGGCTCCATATGGGTGGAATAGGACTGGACGATCCAGTCCCGGTGCAGGTCATGGCGAAAGCCGGTGGCCGCCGGCGGGGGCAGCAGCCGGCAGGAGGGAAAGGCGGAAATCTGGCGATCTTCCCAGGGGATGAGATCATGGTGCCAGGCGGTGTAGGTGTCGGTTTTCGGGACATAGGTGACCTGCAGATGGGCGGTGATGCGCACCGGAATCTGCCAGCGCCGTGGCTGGGCCCGTTCGAGTTTGCGCTGGGCCCTGCCGGGCAGGGTCTCCTTCATGACCAGACCCATGCCGTAACGGTGGCGGGAACTGCCGGTGGAGTCGCTGCCGATCCGCGATTTCAGCACCGAGTTGCGGTAAAAAGATTGCAGATTCGGCATGTTGTGGAGGATGGCGGTCAGCTTTTTGCGCCGTTCCTCATGATCGGGGGCCAGCGCATCTTTTCCGTCCAGATCACGGATGATCTGCTGAATGACCCGTTTGAGCTGGATGATATTGCCCTGGTTGATCGCCAGTTGCAGGCTGTTGATCTCGGTGTAGTGGGGTGACTTGCCGGTACAGTAATCCTTCAGATTGAAAATCTCCAGGTGAGTGATCCTGCCCCGGCAGTCATAGAGCAACTCCAGGACATCAGCCGGACTGAGGGTGCTGAGATTGAGGGTGACGCGGGAGCCGGTATGCAGACTGTTGAGCCGGTCGAGCAGTCTCACCGGGGAAAGAAAGAGCAGGGGCGGGATCTCGGCGCCTTCATGCGGCTCGAAGGGATTGTGGATGGCGGGATTTTTGTCGGGCCGCAGAAAGCTTTCGATGATGGCGTCCGGGTCTAGGGTGTTCATGATCTCCACCGCATGGGCGATGCGCAGCCGCTCCTCCTGATCGGCCCTGGGGTAAATGGCGCGTAACGCGGCAACCTGCTCCTTCAGAGCGGGCAGCATTCGATTGTATATGAACTTGGCAAGATGGAGCAGGGAGGGTTGACCGGAGCCGACAAAGGCGAAGAAATCTTCCCGCTCAAAGGGGGCGAGGTTGACGCCATAAGCCTGATTAATGACCGGCAGATGGCGGGTGTTGAATTCGGCAAACGTTTCGAGCACATAGCGCTGCTGATAGGCGGAAACCCTGCGGCCTTCGTCCATGAAGGCCTGGGCCTGGGCGGTGGCGAAGAAACCGAGAAAATCCTGTTTGTCGGCAAATCCGCGCGGCGCCCAGATCAGTTTGATGTAGCGGCCGCGGAAACGGGCGGAGAATTCGATGCCGATGCGCACGGTAATCCCCATGATCTCTGCTGATTCCAGCAGCTCCTGCGCCACCTCGATATTGATGAAGTTGTAATAAATAACGGTCAGCCGGCGGATACCTTTGATCCAGGCATCCATGACCAGATGGGTCGGCGATTTGCGACCCTTGGTGTTGGCGTCGTGGACATGGTCGTCAAAGGCGATCTGGTTCCACTCCTCCGGCATCTCGATGAGATGGTAGCGATCCAGCAGATAGCGGATGAAGCGCGGCTTGCCGAAGGTGGCGGTGCGAAAATCGCGGGCCAGGGTGAGCTGGCGCTGTTTGTCCCCCTGGGAGCGGACAAGCTCCTTCATGATTTCGATCAGAACCCGGGCGGTATTACGGCGCAGGATACTCTGGGATCCGCACAAGACCTCATCGCGCAGGGAGCGGAGGGCGTTCTGGCGGTCGGTTGCCTTGCCCGCCTCCAGCGAACCGAGCAGGTGGATGACCGCATAGGCGATGCGCAGCCCCTGGGAGGCGGTCATCTCCTTGATGCCGTGGGGGTGGAGATAGGGGGTCAGCAGGTTTTTGACGTGCTTGTGCTTTTCGTCGCGGTTAAGAACGTCGTTGACGATGTTGAGCAGAATGTAGTCGTTTTTGTCAAAAAAAAAGCGGGGAATGTCAGTGGTGTCTTTCATTATTATTGAGGTGCGGGTCGTTTCGGCCCGGTCGTTACATGTTGGTTTCTCGTTTGATATCCCATCCGCTTTTTTTAGGCAAGAATTTCCCTGCATCCGCCGATGATCCGCACCTGAACGGTTTCGACAAAGGTGCCGCCGGCCAGAATGTCGGAGAGAACGATGACCCGATCGTTCTGGCGGAGCAGGCCCCGCTGCATGAGCTGGTCAAGAGAACGCTGGATGGAGGTTTCCGGGTCTTTGGAAAAGTTCAGGCGAAAGGCATGCACACCCCAGTAGAGGCCGAGCCGGCGGCGAACATGGGTGGTGTTGGTAAAGGCAAAGATCGGGGCAATGGGACGGCAGCGGGAGAGCAGCACCGCCATCAGTCCCCGTCGGGTGATGACCAGGGTGCCGGCGGCGTGCAAATTGTTGCCGAGAATGGCGGCACTGCGGGCGATCTCTTCCTTGGGTTTGTCCGATATCGCCACCCGCACCGCCGGATCGCGGTCCATCTGCTGTTCGATGCGGCGCGCCACCGCAGCCATGATCTCCAACGCTTTGAAGGGATGCTTGCCGGTTGCCGTCTCGCCGGAGAGCATGATGGCGTCGGCCCCTTGCAGGACCGCGTGGGTGATATCGGTGACCTCGGCCCGGGTGGGAGCGGGATTGATGATCATCGATTCGAGCATGTGGGTGGCGACCACCACCGGTTTGCCGGCGGTCCGGCATTTTTTGACGATTTCATCCTGCAGCAGCGGCACCTCTTCGTAGGGCAGTTCCGCGCCCAGGTCACCGCGGGCGATCATGATGCCGTCCGCCGCTTTGATAATGGCGTCGAGCTGGGGCACGGCCTCGGCGCTTTCGATTTTCGCCAGCAGGTCGATGGGGGCCTGCCGCTCCCGCAGATACTGGCGCAGCTCGTTGATGGTTGATGCCTTGCGGATAAAGGAGAGGGCGATGAAATCCACCCCGTGGTCAATGGCGAAACGGATGTCCTGCCAGTCCTTTTCGGTGATGGCGGGCAGATCGGCGCTCTTACCGCGGATGTTGAGATGGCGGCGTGAGGTCAGCACCCCGCTGTCCAGTGATTGGCAACGGATGTCGGTGCGGTTGATGGCGGTGACTCTGAGGCTCAGCATACCGCCGTCAACGAGGATGATATCTCCTTCCGACACCTCGTTGACAAAGCCGTCGTAGCTGACCTCGATGCAGTTTGCCTCAAGTTCGGCTTGTCGGCGGATTGTGAGGGTCAGGCTGTCGCCCTCTTCCAGGATGATGTCGCGTTTGACGTCGCCGGTGCGCACCTCCGGGCCCTTGGTATCAATCATGATGGCGATGGAGCGGCCGAATTTCTTGTTGATTCGTTTGATGGAACGGATAACGGCGCTGTGCCATTCCAGCGCACCATGCGACATGTTGAGCCGGGCAATGTTCATCCCCTTGTCGCTCAGCTTTTTCAGCATGTCGAACGACGCCGTTTTGGGGCCGATGGTGCAGATGATTTTCGTTTTACGCATGATTGATGTCCCTGATGCACAAAAGGGGGGTCGGCGGTTTTCGGCTGCTTCTGTGTAGTATCCTATCATTTCCCTTGGGATGCGGAAAGAAAAAGGATGAAAACCTGTCTGAGGGGCAGGCATGGGGGTGACAGTGTTTTTTTAATTCTTGAGGGATGGAGGGGGGGAAGGGAATGGCAGCACATTCCCTTCGTGGTAACTGATGAGGAATCACCCGATCGCGTCGATCCTGAGTTCAAAGGTGAGGTTGCGGCCGGCCAGGGGATGGTTGCCGTCAATGGTGAGCTGGTCCCCTGCGATGGCGCTGATGCTGCCGGTGATCTCCTCACCGTTGGCGGTGGTGAAGGAGACCTCACTGCCGACTTCGGCAGGCGTCCCTGCCGGCAGCTCGCCGGCCGGCACGGTCCAGACCAGGTTCGGGTCCCTGGAGCCATATGCCTCAGCCGGTTTGAGGGTGACGGTCTTGCGCTCGCCGAGCTTCATGCCCATCACCGCCTTTTCAAACCCCTTGATGACTTTGCCCTTGCCGACGACAAACTGGAGGGGCTCGCCGCCGAGATTGGTCTCAAACACCGTGCCGTCTTTGAGTTTGCCGGTGTAATACACCTTGACCTTGCTGCCTTTTTTTATCTCTGCCATAAAAAACCTCGTTGTCTGTGCTGGTGAATGACGCCCTTTTCCGGGTAGGCTCTTCCGCTGTTGCCGCCCGACCGGAATGGCTGTATCCAGCAACATCGGAGTGTGGCATTCTCTGCAACACTGTAGTGTGGCGTGCCGCACTTCCTGCAACACATCTGGTTGTGGCGGCAATGCGAGCTTGTGTAGTATTCCTTTTTGTTTCAATGCGTTACATGGAATATTCCACTGTGGTTCGCACTGTGGTACAGCTCCTGCAACATCCACTGATCAAAAGAGAGAAACCACACCTCGGGCCATCAGGGAAAGGAGGGGCGACAATGAAGAATACTCCTAGATATCGGATCAACACCGCAGTTGTCAACCGTGAAGAGTATGATGAAGACATCGCTGAGGCGGCATGCCACGTCGGCACGGGCACGATTTTCAATCTGTGCGCCTTTATCGGCGCCTGGGGCGTCGCCTGTCTGGTCAGCGCGGTGGTGCAGTACGGCATCGTCGATGTCGTCAAGGGCTGGCTGGGGGCAATCGGTGGCTAACGCCTGGCCGGGTGGCTAACGCCTGGCCGGGTGGCTGAGTTGCGGGAGTCCATGCCGCTTAGTCGGCCCTGAGCGCCTCCTGCGGGTCCAGGCCCGCAGCCTGGACGGCCGGGATGATACCGGCGAGCAGGCCGATGCCGACTGACAGGACAAACGACAGCACGACCGCGAGGAGATTGGTTTGGGTCGGCAGGGCGGGCAGAATGGAGTGCAGCAGGCGCGCCCCGCCGACGCCGCCGGCAAGGCCGGCGGTACCGCCGACAGAGGAGAGAAGCACCGCTTCCAGCAGAAAGATCCGCAATACCTGCCCGCGGGGAGCTCCCAGCGCCCGCAGCAGCCCGATTTCTCCGGTGCGTTCCTGCACCGCGATGGTCATGATGGTCATGATCCCCACCCCTCCCACCAGCAGCGAGATTCCCCCCAGAGCCGCCACGGCAAAAGTCAGTTTGTCCAGCACATCCCCCAGCACATCGAGCATCTGATCCTGGGTGGTGATGGTGAAATCCTCGCTGCCGTGCCGTTCGATGAGCATCTTTTTCAGCCGTTCGGCGATGGTTGTGGCCTCGACCTCGGCGCGGTAAAGGATATCGATCTCCATCAGGCTGGTGCGATTGAACAGTTCCAGGGCGCGGGTCGCCGGGATATAGACGGCGTCGTCGAGGTCAAAGCCGAGGATCTGGCCCTTTGCCTCCATCACCCCGGTCACCCGATAGCGGAAGCCGCCGATGCGGACAATGGCGCCCAGGGGGTTCGCTGTTCCGAACAGCTCGTCTCTCACCTTGCTGCCAAGCACGGCAAAGGCCCGGGCCGCCCGGGGATCATCGGGCGGCAGGAAGGTGCCCGTGGCCACGGCGAACTGCCAGACCTCCGGCGCCCGGGGACCGACACCAAGGATGGTGGTACGGCGTTGCCGCCGACCAGACTCGATTTCACCGTTGCCCTGCACCACCGGCACCGTGGCCGTTACCCCCGGCAGGCGGGAAAGGGCCTGCTCGTCATCGAGGCTCAAGGGGCGGACATTGCTGATAACCGCCCCGGACATGCCCATGGTGGTTGTCCGGCCTGGAACAATGGCGATGAGATTGGTGCCGAACTGGGTGAACTCGGCCACCACGAAGCGCTGCACCCCCTCGCCGATGGAGGTGAGCAGGATCACCGAACCGATGCCGATGGCAATGCCCAGGGTGGTGAGCAGGCTGCGCAGCCTGTTAGCGGTGATGGACTGCCACGAATATTTCAGTGAGTCGGTGGCGCGCATGGCTTAATGGCGGGAAAGGGCGGTCGCCGGTTCCAGGGCTGCGGCTCTGGCGGCGGGCAGGACGGCAAAGAAGAGGCCGGTGACAAGGGCGGTGAGTACGGCGCCGGGGATGGCCCAGATCGGCGGGCTGATGATGAAGTCCGGGAAAAAATACTGGAGGCCGGCATTGGCGGCCAGTCCGGCCAATGCACCGAGCAGGGCGGCGCTGAGGGAGAGCAGGGCCGCCTCGGTGAGAAAGATGAGCCGGATCTGGCGGGCCGGGGCGCCCAGGGCCTTGAGCAGACCGATTTCCTGGCGGCGTTGCGTCACCGTGACCAGCATGACGTTCATGATGAGAATGCCCGCCACCAGCAGACTGATGGCGGCAATGCCGCCGACGGTAAGATTGAGGGCAGTGAAGATGCGGTCAAAGGTGGCCAGCACCGCATCCTGGGTGATGATGGTGACGTCATCCTCGCCGTCATGGCGTTGCCTGATGATGGCAAGGATATCGTTTTTCGCCGCCACCAGGTCCTGTCGGTCCCTGGCCTCGACAATGATACGGAACAGGGATTCGGTATTGAACAGTGACTGGGCGGCGGCCACCGGGATGACGGCCAGATCGTCCAGATCAACGCCGATGGAGATACCGGCAGAGGCCAGCACACCGATGATGCGGAAGCGGCTGTCGCCGATCCGGATCAGCTCGCCGACCGGGGACTCGTTTCCGAAAAGCTCGGCGGCAAGGCTTTTGCCGACGACGCAGACCGCCTGGCCGCGACTGAGCTCGCTTATCGGCAGAAATCGGCCCGTGGCCATGGCAAGCCGGCGGATGGGCAGAAAAGAGGCCGAGGTGCCGAGCACCGCCACCTCCCGTTCCCGTCCATCCCGTGACACCGGGGCATTACCGACGACAATCGGCGCCATGTCCGCTACCTGCCTGCTGGTCAGCAGGGCGCGGGCGTCGTCGATGGTCAGATCGCGCGGGGTTTCGCCGAGCAGGGGTGGCATGGCGCCGGTGGTTTCCGCACGACCGGGCAGAACGATGAGCAGGTTGGTGCCGAGGCTCGAAAAGGTCGAGAGCACATAGGTGCGCGCCCCCTCCCCCAGCGAGGTGAGGATGATGACCGAGGCCACCCCGATGGACATGGCAAGCAGGATAAGGGCGGTGCGTAACCGGACGACGGCAAGGGCGGTGACGCAGAAGCGGAAAAGGTCAACGTTCCGCATGGCTGCTGTCCGTGATGATCCGGCCGTCTTCCATCCTGATGCGGCGGCGCGCCCGGCCGCTCAGCTCCGGATCGTGGGTGACCATGATGAGGGTAAGACCCTGCGCGTTCAGTCTCTCCAGGATGGCAACCACTTCGTTGCCCGCCGCCTTGTCGAGATTGCCGGTCGGTTCGTCGGCGAGCAGGACTGCGGGCTGCATGACGATGGCCCGGGCAATGGCCACCCGTTGCCGCTGGCCGCCGGAAAGCTGGTCGGGCCGGTGACTGGCCCGTTGGCTGAGGCCGAGGTCGGTGAGCACGGCCTCGACTCGTTGTTGCCTGATTTCCGGCGACACAGCGGCGATGACAAGGGGCAGTTCGACGTTTTCCCTGGCGGTCAGCCGGGGGACGAGGTGAAAAAGCTGAAAGACGAAGCCGATACGCTGGCGCCGGATGGCGGCCCGTTCCTCGTCGGCGAGAAAGCTGACGACTCGGTTTTCAAAGAGATAGGTGCCGCTGTCCGGGCGGTCGAGCAGGCCGATGGTGTTGAGCAGTGTCGATTTGCCGGACCCGGATGGCCCCATGATGGAGAGGTATTCCCCCTTGCTGATCTGCAGGGCGACATCGTGCAGACCGTAGACCCTTTCCTCCCCGACCGTGAAAGTGCGGGTGATGCTGTCAAGGTCAATGACAGGTTCAGTCATTGTCGTCCTACTCCGCCCGGGCCGAGGCGCCGTCCTGCATCGTATGCCGGTCGCCGCCGACAACGATCAGCTCCCCCTCGGCAACCCCGGCGGTGACTTCGCTCAGGTCCCAGTTGGCCAACCCGACCGTGATCCGTCGTTCGCTCAACCGGTTGTCCGGCTTCAGGACAAAAACTCGGCCGCCGTTGATGATGGCCTCGGAGGGGACGCGCAGCACGTTTTCCCGGGTCGCGATGATGATTTCCACGTCAGCGCTGTAGCCGGGCAGCAGCCCGACCGTCTCTTCGGGCCGCATGAATTCCACCTCGACCTCCACCGTGCGCGCCTGTTTTTCAAGATCAAGGACATAGTCACTGATGCGCTTGACCCGGCCGGTAAAGGTGCGGTCGCGGAAGGCGTCGAGGCTGATCCGGACTGCCATGCCCGGACGGATGGCCGCGGCGTCCACCTCGTCAATTGGTGCAGCAACATAGTAGCAGCTCGTGTCGATCAAATCGACGGCGGGCAGGGTCTGCACCCCAACCGGCGAGGGGGTGACATATTCGCCGAGTTCGCCGTTGAGCTGGGCGATGACCCCGTCAAAAGGGGCGAAGAGGAAGGTGCGGGCAAGATTGGCCCGGGCCAGGCTGATCCGGTCGCGGCTCACCTGCAGGGCGGTGGTGGCCGCTTTACAGTGGGATTGTCCCACCTTCGCCTCGGTGTCCAGCCTGTCGAGGAGTTCTTCGGTGGTGGCGCCGACCCTTTTCAGTTTCAGGTGCCGGTCGAGCTGGCGGCCGGCGATATCGGCCTGCAGACAGGCTCCCTCGGCATTTGCCTTGGCTGCTTCGGCATCGCTTTCCGCCAGATCGAGCTGGGCGCGCAGGTCATCGTTCCAGAGGGCGAGGAGCAGATCGCCCTTTTTGACCGTCATGCCCTCACTCACCGGCCAGGTGGCGATCTGGCCGCCCACTGAGGGGGAGAGGCCGGCCCGGCGGCAGACCTTGACCGTGCCGGCCCGGGTATTGACCACCGTTGCCTCGATCCTTCCACGTTCCGCCGGAACCGTTGTGACGGAGAGCGGCCGGGGTCGCTTGACAAGGAGGAAAGCGGCAATGATCAGGGCGGTGACAAGGACGATAATAAAAAGGGAGCGGCCGGCTTTCATCGGGAGCGCGCAGGGGTTGTGTCTGGTTGTGAGCCGGTAGCCACTTGCCAGCAGGACTCGAGATGAGCGCCGGCCAGGGCGACGAGTTCGGCATCGAGCTTCTGCTCCCGGGCAAGGGTGTGGAGAAGGGCCATGATCTCCTCCGGGGGCAGGGAAGCCCGGTAAGGCCGATTCTGGGCCAGGGCCTGGAAGATGTCGGCCACGGCAATGATGCGCGACTCGATGGCGAGTTCGGCAGCCTGCATGTGAAAGGGGTAGCCCTCGCCGGAGAGGGTCTCGTGGTGGAAGGCGGCCAGCCGGGCAATGGTCTCGAATCCCTTGATTCGGCGCAAAATCTGGTAGGTGTCGAAGCTGTGCTGGATGATGACGGCCCGTTCCCGGACAGTGAGCGGTCCCTTTTTGTCGAGAATCTCATCGGGCACCTTCAGTTTGCCGAGATCGTGCAGGAAACCGGCGATTTCCAGTTTTTCCCGACTGGACTGGTCAAGACCGCACAAATCGGCAAGATGGACGGCAAGGCGGGCGACCCCCAGTGAGTGTTCGGCGGTAAACGGGCTCTTGGCGTCAACGATATCGGCGAACAGGGCGGCGGTTTGTCGCAGCATGGGAAAATCGATCTCGTGTTCCCGGCCGGGAATGGGCAACTCTTCCAGATAGTAAGTGATGTGCGGGGAAAAGAGGGTGAGCCAGAAAATTTCGTTTTCCGAGATGGCGAGAAAGGTGTCGACGAGTTGGGGGGAAAAAAGGCGGCCCCGGTAGCCGGCAATGGTCTCCCTGATTCTGCGGCTGTTTAAGAGCAGGGCATCGGGCGAGTGGCCGGTGGCCAGGGCATCGACCCGGTCCGTCAGGTAAAGGCAGTTGGCCAGCAATCTGGTTTCCTCGGGGATCTCTCTCTCGACAAGTTCCGACCAGCGACTGTGATGATAGAGGACGATCGGCGCGAGATGGGAAAGCAACGGATGTCTGGCCAGCAGGGCGTGACCCCGTTCACAGTGGAGATGGGCCTGATCCCAGTCGAGTTCGGCGATTATTTTTTTGTGGATCTCGGTGGAGGAGACACCGCAGTCATGGAGCAGAGCCGCGTCAAGGGCAGTGAGCAGGCGGGCCTCGTCACCGGTGTGCAGGCGCATGCACTCCAGGGTCATGTACGCAACCCGTTTGCCGTGATAGAAATCGTCGATCCCCACCAGGTCGAGCATGTCGGACATGGCCCAGATGATTTCGTCAAGATTGATGGTGGTCAGTCGCTGTTTCTGCGACGAGTCGAATGGCGGTGCAGGCGTTGTCATCGCATCAGTGCCGGATAAAGAAAAATGATTTCTTCTATCCTAGCATGTCCGCGGCAAAAAAACGACAATGTTTTGCCGCGGATCGGGCGGGAAACATCGCCTAGAGGACGATGAAGCGGCGGAGCTGTTCTTTCTGCTGGGGGGAAAGATCGGTAAATTGCAGGCAATGATGCCGGGTCCGGACCAGATCGGAGGGGACGGAGAAATCGGCAATGGAGCTGACCGGCAGATTTCTGACGCTGTCGCTGTCATGATTGATGTCAATGGTGCTCGGGTTGGTGAACCATTGGTCATTGCCGACATAGCGGAAGACCAGTCCGTTGTCATCCATGGCAATAACGTGGAAGGGAATGGCAAAGCCGAATCGGGCCAGGGTGCGCTCCCTGATCCGTGGTTGGCTGTCGGGGTTGTCCGTAATTGTCTGGCGGGCGGTGGCGTTCATCGGCTGACCTCCATGGGGCTGGGCGAATGGCGGCGGCGGAAACGATCCGCGACCGTTGATGGAAGAGAACAGCAAAAGTGATGCCACATTGTACAGTCTGGCTTGTTTCGTGGCGGAGCCGCTGGAAAGAGAGGAAAGAGAAGGTCGGGAGGGTAGGGAGTCCCGTGCATGTCGGGCCATTTGCCCCATCAGGTTGGTGAAAATGCTACATTGTCGTAGTCTGGAGTCGGGCAAATCACCCGGTCTTAGATGGAAAGGCCGGAGCCGAGGAGCCATTTTGCCAGGTTGTGGGCCAGTTTCCGGTTGTCACCGGCAAGAAACTGGTTCTGGAACAGGGCGTCATCGCCGAAGACGACAAAGCGGCCTTTGTTGAAGGAGCCGGCCAGTATCATGGCAAAGGGTTGGATGGCGTCCACCTCGCTTTGTCTGCCGTCATTGTTGAGATCGACCCAGGCCCGGGGGCTGGTGCGCGCGACAACGGTGATGGTCGGATTCTTGGCGAGCAGGGCCCAGCCGCCATAGATGCTGATATGTTGCAGATCCCGGGTCAGGGGATGGGGGGTGAGATCTTTTGCCAGGAAATTTTCAGGCTGGCCGGCGATGATGTTCTCCTGTTCCGACACCGCCAGGGAGGAGACGGCGATATCGAGTCGCGGCAGCAGGCCCATCAGCGGCTGGGTGATATGGGCCATGACGGCGAGGCTGCCGCCGCGGGCGACAAAACGCATGACAGCCGCTGCTTCCCCCGGCGAGAGGGGAGCAAAGGGGCCGGAGATGATCAGAACGGCGACATCGCGCAGGCTTTGATCGGAAAGCGGCGTACTGGTCGTGTGGATTTCGCCGCCCTGCTTGCGGAAGATTGTGGCCAGGCCGGAGAGGTCGAGCGGCCGATTGCCCTCAGCCAGAAATTGCTGGCTGTGCGCCTGATCAAAGAGCACCACCGATCCGGCCATGGCGCTGCCGCCGGTCAGAAAGAGGAAAAAGAAGGCACAAAGCAGAACAATGGGTCGGAACGGCATTATTGTCATGGGCGTGATTCCTGAACGGCCCCTGCGGGCACGAGGTCGGTGATGCGTTGCCAGATGCTCTGGAAGTGGGCGCGGTTGGCGCAGGACAGGGTGAGGATGACTTCGTCTTTTTCAAAGGATGGGCTGTGTTCGAGTCTGACCCCAGGGGGCAGAGTGAATCCGGCGACAAAGTGGTGAAATTCCTTTTCCGCGGCGGCGAGGCGGGGAAAACGCTCCCTCTCCAGCCATTTCATCAGATTGGCGGTTTTCTGCGGAGGGTTGGCCTCTTCGTGGTGGATAATGGCATCCACCGCGGCAGCGGAGAGCAGGGCGCGGATGGTGATGTTGTTACGGGCCGCCAGTTCCCGGCAGGCGGCGAGGAATTTCTTCTGATTGCCGACACTGAGATGGAGATCGCTGATCACCGCAAAGAGGGCAAGACGGTCGCCAAAGGACAGTCCGGTCAGCTCCAGGGCGACCTTCTCCTCCAATGTCCCGTGATGGAGAGCAACAAGAAGCGGCTCTTCCAGGTCGAGGAGGGGGAGGTCGCGCCGGATCAGATAGGGTGACGGGGAAAGCCCCATGCGCGGCAGCACCCGGACCGCCAGTTCTTCGGCATCGTTCCATTGCAGCGCCTTGGCGAAAAACGTCGCCCGCTGGACGGGGCTTAACGGTCCGTGCAGCAGGGCCTCTTCCAGGCAAAGGGCAAGGATGTCCGCCTCCGGCGTGTCCGCCGGCGCCATGAAGCAGTGGCAACTGTTGCCGGCGCCCAGCTTTTTGAGGGTCAGCAGTCGTTTGCGACCCGACACCACGACAAAGGCGCCACCTTCCCGCTCCTTGATAATCGGCGGATGCAGGACGCCGAAGCGACGGATGGACTCGATCAGTGTCGCCGTCGGTTCCTCGTTGCAACAGGGTGGCAGCAGGGAGTAGGTGTCGTCGTCGAGGTCGATATGGGAGAGTTGCACTGCAATAAAGCGCATCGTCTTGATTTTTCCTCGGGAGTGACGGTCCTGATGGTGAAGAGGGGGACGATCAGCAAGTGACGTTCGGATTGTGGATGATGTTCATTCTACCCGACAACGCCCGTCGACTCAATTCTTAATTAGTCCCATTTCTTTCCCGGTTGATGTTGTAAGGAAAATTATCGAGGTTTGCTTAGGTGTTCTGTTGTAAATGTGACGCCAATCGACGGGAAAGGGGGCAAGGAGAATCTGAAAATACGAGCAGACCAAAGATTTTTTTTAACAAGCAGCCGTTCCTGTGTTTTAATGGGGCAATGCAGAAGAAAAAAGTTATCATCATCGCTGCCATGACCGTCTGCGGCCGCATCGGCCCGGCCCTGCCCGGCAGCGCCAGTGACCGACGTTTTCTTGAAACCATGCGCGATGCCACCGACGCGAGCCTGATGGGAGCAAACACCCTGCGCCGGGAGAATCCGGAGATGCGCGGCAGTGGCGGCGGTTTTGGGCGACGCCTGCGCGGGGTCATCACCCTGAGCGGTGATCTTCCCCTGCTGGGGAAAAAACTCTTTGTCCATGGCCCCAAACCGCTGATTTTCTGCGGGAAGTCCCGGCAGGATACCCTGCGTTCCCGGTTGGGCGAGCGGGCCGAGGTCATTGCCTTGCCGCCCGGCGAGAATGGTCTGTCCATTGCCGCGGCTCTCGGGGAATTCGAGCGACGCGGCGCCCGTGCCATTCTCATCGAGGGGGGGAGCCAACTCAACTACTGGGCCCTGCGCGAGAAGGTGGTGGATGAGATACTGCTCACCATCACCCCGCGCCTCTCCGGCTGGCAGTCCGCCCCCTCGCTGGCCGCCGGGCCGGCAGCGCTCGGCTCGCCCTTTCTCTCTCTGGAGCTTGTCTCCTGCCGGCAGGAGGAGGGCGGTGAACTGTTTACCCGCTACCGGGTGCGTTACGAGGACGATCATGCATAAACAGGAACTTGCCATTCTCTTTTCCGGCGGCACCGACTCGCTTGCCCTCTATGCCCTGGCCGTGGCCGGCCACCATCCGGACCTGCCGCGGCCGCGGGGCATTCATCTGCTCAATATGCTGAACGGCATGGGCCGTTTTCCTGATTTTACCCGCACCCGTTTTGAGACGGCCCGCACCATTCTCGAACGGCGGGTGCCGGGCAGCGAGGAGATGGCGCGTTCCGCTCTGGTTGAGCTCGATATGGGCCGGCTCTTCCAAGGTCTGTGGCTTGACCGTTACGAGGAGCTGATGCCGCGTTACAACGGCAAGAATCTGGTCTGTGTCGCCTGCAAGCTTGCCATGCACATCAAGGCGATTCTCTACTGCAACGAACATCTCATCCCCACCGTGGTGGCAGGTTACGCGAAAAAACAGAACTACTATCCGGAGCAGACCCCGGTCTTCATGGAAAAGATCGCCCGGTTTTCAGCCCGCTTCGGGGTGGCGGCCCGCTTTCCGGTTTATGATGATTTCGCCGAGGAGACGACCACCCGCCACCTGCTGGAGGAATACGGTCTGCCTTCCACCGGTGGCGGCGAGCGCAAGTGCCTGTTCAGTCAGACCTTGACCACGGCCACGGAAACGGAGATCGGTCGCTATCTCGACGATATGCTCCCCCTGGCCCAGGAGTTTATCGAATGCATGCAGGACGGCAGGATCGAGGCTGCGGCCCGCTGCTTCCCGCCAGGCAACATAAAATAGGAGATGAGGTCCTGCAAACAATGTCGTCGGACCGGGTGCAGGAATTTTCAAAAGGAGCCAATGTGACCACGGCGATTCGCAGCGAGCGGGGCATCCCGCTGATTTCCTCGGAAACACACCAGAGGGTGCTTGATTGCGGCACTGACGTGCCGGAGCAGCCGCCCTCCTTTGCCCTGCCGCTTGACGAAGTGGGCATCTCCGGCAAGACGCTGTGGGTGACCCTGCCCGAGGGACGGCTGCCTTTTGAGGCCACAGTCACCATCGATCTGCCGGCCGAGCATCGGGGCATCCACATGTCGCGCATTGAGCAGGCGGTGACCGATCTCTATGAACAACGGTTTTCCCGGCTGAGTGACTATGCCGTGACCCTGGCGGCAAAGGTCGCCGAGCGCCAGCAGGGCGGCAACGCCCGGGTGGTGATCGAGGGGAAGCGCCCCTTGCTGCGCCATGCGTCGATCAGCGGCCATGTCTCGGTCGATCCCCTGCTCTGCCGGGTGGAGGCCCAGGTCAAACGGGAGAAAGACGGATTGCGGACCCAGGTTGCCAACGGCATCGCGGTCTGCCACATCACCGCCTGCCCTTGTACCCAGGTCTATAACCATGAAGTTTTCAGCGAACGGGGCGATTGTCCTATGCCGACCCATTCCCAGCGCTCCCAGACCTGGCTTTTCCTCTCCGGTCCGCCGCCGCTGCCGGCGGATGACGAGCTGCTCTCCTGTCTGGAGGAGGCCCTCCATCTGACCCAGGATCTGCTCAAACGGCCCGACGAGGCGGAGATCGTCTTGAAATCCCATCGCTTTCCCCAGTTTGCCGAAGATGCGGTCCGGGAGACGGCCCGGGCGGTGGCCCGGCGTTTTTCCTCCGGACTGCCGGCCGCGACCGGAGTGATCATCGAGTCCCTCAGTCTGGAAAGTATTCATATCCACAATGTCTGCTGCCGTCTGTCGACAAACCTTGGCGCCCTTTGCGCCCGGTTGTGACCGGTCCCGGCGTCGATACGGCGTTGTCCTTTTATGGCTGCTGACCTGACCGATCGCCGGGATGACCGGCAACCTGATTTTCCCCCTGTACTCATGCGAGTCATCGCCGACCTTGCCATACGCAGGCAAGTCGAGGTGTATGTGGTGGGTGGCACGGTGCGCGACTGGCTGCGCGGCATGACGCCACGCGATCTCGATCTCGCCGTGGCCGGCCAAGCCCTCGACTTTGCCCGTGAACTGGCGCGGCAATGGGGTGGAACCTTTGTCATGCTCGATGAGGGAGAAGAAACGGCCCGGGTGGTGCGGCAGGGGGTGATCGTCGATGTCGCCGGATTTCGCCAGGGCGCCTGCGACATCCGGGCGGATCTGCTGCTGCGCGATTTCACCGTTAATTCCCTGGCCGTGTCCTTTGCCGTTGATCTGCCGCGACCAGCCGACGCTCTCGGGGTTATCGATCCGGCCGGTGGTCTGGCCGATCTGGCCGATGGCGTGATCCGCGCCCCTTCTTTTCGCTCCTTTACCGACGACCCCTTGCGTCTGCTCCGCGCCTTCCGTTTTTCCGCGGAAACCGGCTGGCCCATTGCCGGACAGACCCTGGAGTGGATCGCCGCCCATGCCGGTCTGCTGGCCGGAGTGGCGGGGGAGCGGGTTTCCTCTGAACTCGACGCCCTGCTCACCAGCGGGCGGGCCTTTGCTGCCCTTGTCCTGATGAAAAAGACCGGCGTTCTGGCCGTTATTCTGCCGGAACTGCTGGCCGGCGACGG
This sequence comes from Thermodesulfobacteriota bacterium, assembly GCA_049323655.1. Classification (GTDB taxonomy): domain Bacteria; phylum Desulfobacterota; class Desulfobulbia; order Desulfobulbales; family SURF-16; genus DB1. The sequence goes on from JBMONO010000025.1 coordinate 44,047, forward strand.
GGTTCCTCAACCCGCCAGCCATCATCTCGACGTCCTCGGCCACAACCTGGAGGCCCTGCGCCGGATGGAGGAGATTGTCGCCCGGCCCGCACCTTTTTATCCCGGCCAGGGTGACGACCTGGCCCGTTATCTGGCGCCGGAACAGAAAAAAGTGCAGCTCTGCTGGGCCGCCCTTTGTCACGACCTCGGCAAACCGGCGGCCTTCCGGCGGCAGGGCGAGCGCATCACCTTCTATAACCATGACCGGCTCGGCGGTGAACTGCTTGACGCCATCGCCGCCCGGTTACGCTGGAGCAGACGCAGGCACGAAGGGGTGACGCGTCTGATCGGTCTGCACATGTGGCCGTTTCATCTCTGCAATGTCCGTCGGCACGATCCCCTGTCGCCACGGGCCTGCCTGAAACTTTTCAAGGCGGTGGGAAGTGATCTCCCCGGACTTTTTCTGCTTGCCATGGCCGACAGCCTGGCCGGCCGGGGACCGGGCCGACCGGCCGCTATGGAGGCGGAGCTTGCCGCCCTTTTCGAGCAGGTGCTCGAGGTCTGCCGCACCAGGGTGATGCCGGCCCTTGCCGGGCCGCCGCTGCTGACCGGCCGGGATCTGATCGACGCCGGGCTCACCCCGGGACCGCGTTTCAAGGAAATTCTCGGCGAGGCGGAGAGGGCCAGTGTGGACGGGGTGATAGAAAACCGCGATCAGGCCTTGGCCTGGCTGCGCCATTTTCTCTCTTCCCTTTGAATTTTTTGGTCCCCCGGTGTACGCTTGAAGAAGATGTCGGTACGGAAGCGCGGCGGACGGAGCGACAGGTCGCTTCCGACCCTGTACCGGCAGGAGAAAAACGGGCAAGAACTTATGACGACAGAGGAAAAAAACGGCACGGACAATGGCGTCTATTCGAAGATCTTCGGTTTGAAAACCGCCGAACAATTCAAACAGCGCATCCAGCATCATCTGATGAGTTTCCAGGGCCGTGATCCGATGCGGGCCGGCCCGCGCGACGTCTACAAGGCCCTTTCTTACGCCCTGCGCGACGTGCTGGTGGAGAAGTGGATTGCCACCCAGAAGAATTTTTACGCTAAAAAATCCAAACGTGTCTATTACCTGTCTCTGGAGTTTCTGATCGGCCGTTCGCTGGGCAATGCCCTGGTCAACATGGGGTTGCTTGGGGAGGTCAGCAAGGCGCTGGAGCAGCTCGGCTACGATCTCGAGGATATCCGGGAGACAGAGGAGGATGCGGCCCTGGGCAATGGTGGCCTTGGCCGCCTGGCCGCCTGTTTTATGGATTCCATTGCCACCCTGAAGATTCCGGCTTACGGCTACGGCATCCGCTATGAGTACGGACTCTTTTATCAGAAGCTGATTAACGGCTATCAGGTGGAAACGCCCGACAGCTGGCTGCGTTACGGCACTCCCTGGGAGTTTGAACGTTCCTCTTATGTCTTTCCGGTCCAGTTTTACGGCAAGGTCAACAGCTACCTCGACAAGAGCGGTTTTTATCGGTGTGAATGGGTTGACACCGAGGATGTGACGGCCATGGCCTGCGACATTCTCGTCCCCGGTTTCAGGAACGATCATGTTATCAACATGCGGCTTTGGACCGCCCGCGCCTCCCGCGAACTCGATCTCGGTTTTTTCAATGCCGGCGATTACATCGGTGCGGTGCAGAGCAAGGTGCGGTCGGAGACCATCTCCAAGGTGCTCTATCCCTCCGATGATATCCGCGAGGGCCAGGAGCTGCGCCTCAAGCAGCAGTATTTCTTTGTCTCCGCCACTTTTCAGGATATCCTGCGGCGTTACAAGAAAAAGCACATCTCTTTTGATCATTTCAGCGACGAGATTGCGGTCCAGCTCAACGATACCCATCCGGCCATCGCCATTCCGGAGCTGATGCGCATCCTCGTTGATCTTGAAGGGCTGAGCTGGGAAAAGGCGTGGGATATCAGTTGTAAAACCTTTGCCTACACCAATCACACCCTGATGCCCGAGGCTCTGGAAACCTGGCCGGTGGATCTGCTCGGCCGGGTGCTGCCGCGCCATCTGCAGATTATTTTTGAGATCAATCGTCGTTTTCTTGAACAGGTCGAACAGCGCTACCCAGGTGACATCGCCAAACTGCGTGACATGTCGATCATCGCCGAAGGAGAGGTGAAGCGGGTGCGCATGGCTAACCTGGCCGTCATCGGCAGCCATTCGGTCAACGGGGTGGCGGAGCTGCACACCCAGCTGCTTAAAACAAGGATATTTAACGATTTTCATCAGTTTTATCCGGGGAAATTCAACAACAAGACCAACGGCATCACCCCGCGCCGCTGGCTGCTCAAGTGCAATCCCGGTCTGGCTCGGATCATCTCGGACAAGATCGGCACCGATTGGGTGACCGACCTTGATCGGTTGCGGCAACTGGAGAATTTTGCCGGGGATGCCGATTTCCAGAAGAAATGGCGGGCCGTCAAGCGGGACAACAAAAAACGACTGGCGCGTCTCATTAACGAGGTGTGCGGGGTCAGTGTCAACCCCGACTCCCTCTTTGATGTCCAGGTCAAGCGCATCCATGAGTACAAGCGCCAGCTGTTGAACGCCCTGCATGTCATCGCCATGTATCTTCGTATCATCGAGGCTCCGGCGAGTTTCTCCACCGCCCGTACCGTCATCTTTGCCGGCAAGGCGGCGCCTTCCTACCGCAAGGCCAAACTGATCATTAAGCTGATCACCTCCGTCGCCGAGGTGGTGAATCGTGATGCCCGGGTGGCGGGTCGCCTCAAGGTGGTCTTCATCCCCAATTACAATGTTTCCCTGGCGGAAAAGATCATCCCGGCCGCCGACCTCTCCGAGCAGATATCCACCGCCGGCACCGAGGCGTCGGGAACCGGCAACATGAAGTTCGCCTTGAACGGCGCCCTGACTGTCGGCACCCTGGATGGTGCCAATATCGAGATTCTGGAGGAGGTGGGTCGGGAGAATATCTTCATCTTCGGGATGACCGCGGAACAGGCCGCCTATGAAAAGGAACACAAAAGCCGGCCGCCGTGGCGCATCTGCGAAAAAAATCCGGAGGTGCAGCGAATTGTTGACAGTATCAGTGACGGTATGTTCAGTTATGGCGATCGGGACATCTTCCGCCCCGTCGTCACTGATCTGATGGATGAAAATGATCCCTACCTGCTGCTCCAGGATCTCGAGTCCTATATCTCCTGCCAGGAGAGAATAAGCGCGGTCTACCGCGATCGTAAGCAGTGGATCGAGAAGTCCATCTTCAATGTGGCGCGCATGGGCAAGTTTTCCAGTGACCGGACGATCCGCGAGTATGCCCGGGATATCTGGGGAATAAAGAATGTGTGAAAGTGCTTCAAGTGCCTAAAGTACTTAAAGTGCCTAAAGTACTTAAAGTACTTAAAGTACTTCAAGTGCCTAAAGTGCCTGAAGTGCCTGAAGTGCCTTAAAGTGTCTGAAGTGCCTTAAAGTGTCTGAAGGTGAAGAAGTTTGATCTGATCATGCCGTGATTTTCGCAAGTGGCGGCGATCACGGCATCAGGGCGACGTCTTCGGCGCGGCTGGCGCAATACTGTTCACCAGGGATAACAGAGCGTGATACCGTCATATGTACCGCCCTTTTTATAATCTTACTGAAAAACCGTTTCAGATAACCACCGATCCGCGTTTTCTCTGGCTGGGGGAAAAGCACAAGGAGGCCTTTGCCACTTTGAAATATGGGGTGCTCGATGACAAGGGTTTTCTGCTGCTCACCGGTGATGTCGGCACCGGCAAGACAACCCTGATCAACGCCCTGATTAAGAGCCTCAGCACCAAGGTGCTGCTGGCGAAGATCCCCGATCCCCGGCTGGAAGTGATGGATTTTTACCGGATCATCGCCAGCGCCTTTGTCATCAAAAAACCGTTCCAGTCCAAAGGCGAGTTTCTCCTGCTCTTCACCGAATTCCTTGAACGGGCCCATGGCGCAGGCCGCCAGGTGTTGCTGCTGATCGACGAGGCCCAGCGGCTCGGCGTCGAGCTGCTGGAGGAGATCCGTCACCTTTCCAATATTGAAAAGGAGCACGCCAAGCTCCTCAATATCTTCTTCGTCGGGCAGCCGGAATTCAACAACATCCTGCTGGACAGGAAGAACCGGGCGATCCTCCAGCGTATCACCGTCAATTATTGCCTGGAACCGCTCACCGAGCAGGAAACCGCGTCGTATATCGGCCATCGACTCAAGGTTGCGGGCGGCCGGCCGGAGATCTTCACCCCCCAGGCAACCCGCGAGGTCTTTCTCTTTTCCCAAGGCGCCCCCCGGCTGGTCAACATCATCTGTGACCGGGCCCTGCTCACCGGCTATGTCGGCGGCCATGAACAGATCAGCGCCGACATCATCCGTGAATGCGCCACAGAGCTGCGTATCCTGCCGTATGTGGATGAAAGTGAAGGCGCACCACCGCCGCCGCGGACCATGAAAACGGAACATAACGCCAATGACGGTCTCGCGGCTGAAGTCGGCAATACACCCCCGCCCTCCACCACCGGTGTCCCGGAAGGGAAGAATGGCGGGCAGGGGAACATTGAGCTCGATCTGTCCGGGCTGGGAAAGAAAAGAGGGGGGATGTGGTGGATCTTTTTTGTCTATTTCCTGCTGGTTATTCTGATCGGCGCCGTCTCTATCTTTTTTTTCCTGTTTCCTCCGTTGTCTCTTTCCGATCTGCTGCAATGAAAAAGGAGCGATCCGGTCCTGTCTGCCCTGTTGTTGGATCATCGGTGGCCGCACCATTTTCTTGCCCTGAAGATTTTTCAGTTTTATGGAGAAGAGTGTATGGGTATTCGTGCGCGTGTTATCCTGATGCTGGGAATTTGCAGCCTGCTGGTCACCCTGGTCATCGGCCTGGCCAGTTATCTGCTCACCGAGCGCATGGCCCTGGTTGAGGCGAAAAACAAGGGGCGGTTGCTGCTCAACTCTCTTGCTGCCCATCGTTCCTATTTCATGGCCAAGCAGCGTCCGCTGGTAGATGCCCTGGTTGAGGAGAATCGTTTTTATCCGGAGCTGATGTCAGGTTTCTTCGTCGCCCGGGGCATATGGGATATCTTTGCCCGTGATAATAGAGGGTATCACTACAAACAGGCTACCCTTGATCCGCGTTATCCGCCCAACAAGGCGGACCCGGACGAGGTGAAAATGATCGAGGCCTTCCGGCGGGATTCCGCTTTGCTGCAGTTGCAAGGGCTTGTCGAAAAGGAGGGGAAACGCTTTTATTATCTGGCCCGGCCGATCAGAATCGACGAGCAGAACTGCCTGCAATGCCACGGCGACCCGGCTGACGCCCCCAGGGACCAGATCGAGATATACGGCACGGAAAGGGGATATGGCTGGCAGCTCAATGAGACGGTCTCCGCCTCCGTCATCTATGTGTCAATGGAGGAGGAGCTGACCCAGGCGCAACGGATGGCCGGCGTTGTCTTTCTCGTCGGTATGGCCTGTTTTTTCCTCGTGCTGCTCGTTGTCGTCTTTTTCCTCGATCGTCATGTCATCCAGCCGGTCGAGTATCTCGGCAGGCGGGTCGAGGAGATCAGTCAGGGAAAAAATATGCAGGAAAGCTTCCGTCCCGACAGTGATGATGAAATCGCCGTTCTCGCCCGGGCCATCGATCATCTTCGCCGGGTGATGGCAGGGAAAAAGCGATGATGGCAAAAGAGAAGATCGGGTCGGCCCGGCTGGTCGTCGGTCTGCTCCTGTTTTTCAGTTTCCTGGTGCCAGTTGGCGCCCCCTGTCTGGCAGGAGAGTGTGACGGGATCGTGGCGGAACTGGCCCGATTGACGGGGCTGCTCGAACGACGGGATTTTCTGGAGAAGGTCATCGGGCGCTGTCCGGAGGACCACCGACTTCACTATGCTTACGGGCAGACGATGGAACGGTTGCGCCGCTATGACGAGGCCTTGCTCGCCTACCGGAAGGCGGTGGAGATCAAACCTGATTGTGCCGAGGGATATCTCGCCATGGGCGAGGTCTATCTGTGTCTGGGAAAGAATGACGAGGCCCTCGCCCTGCTGGACCAAGGGCTTTCCCTTGACCCGCACAATATCTGGGGGAAACGGTCATATGCCCGGGCCTGTCGCCTGATAGAAAAAGTTGGCGACCGGATCGACGAGGCAGCCGACCCGGTGACGGTCTCTTCCCCAGTTCCTCAACTGCCTGCCCATCCGGCTCCGGAAAAGATGCCCGCCGGCGCGCCATCAGCTTCTGGTGGTATCCCACCAGCGGTCCCGGCAATGATTGCCTCCTCCGCGGTCATTGTTTCCATCCGTTTCCCCTCCCGCGGCAACGAGCTGAGCGCTGAGGCCGCGGCCGAATTGCAGCAGGCGTTCTGCTCTCCCGATGCGGCTGCAATGTTTGCTGCTGATCGCTTCGAGATTGCCGGGCATACCGACGACAATGGGGATATTGACCACAATATGCTGCTGTCGCGGGTTCGTGCGGAAAAGGTGCGGGATTATCTGGTTAAACGCTGTCAGATCGCGCCGGAGCGGCTTACGGTAATCGGCCATGGTTCGACGCAACCGGTGGTGGCAAATGACAGCCGTGACCACCGTCGGATGAACCGGCGGGTGGAGATCAGACGCATAGGGCGACAGCCGTGAGTGCAGCAAGCTGGAAAACAGAGAAGGGGAGAAGTATTTTTTTTGTTTGTTTTTTGTTATTTCTTTGTTGCTATTTCGTTTTGTGCTAAAATATCCTCTCGTTTAATGCCTCATGGTGTCGGGGCGCCCGATCGACCGCTGTGACGCGGGGTTGTCGACTTCTCGGCAAACCTATTCGGGGAATTTCCACTATCCATATCGGTCTCGTAAACTGAAAATTAACCACAGAGACCGCAGAGCACACAGAGATAATTAATTGTATGTATTTAAAGATTTTTTCTCTGTGTCCTCATTGCGCTCTGTGGTGAAAAAAAGACTTTTTACGGGTTTGTCATCCATCGGTTCGCACGATGTTTTTGGGGCAGGATGGCACGTCGCGAAGAGGCGAGGTATTGCGCATGAAACCAGAAGTAACCGCGGAAGACCGCGCGCGGGTCTTGCGGATTTATTTTTGCAGTACGTTTGTCGTCGTTCTTGTTCTCTGCTCAGGCTATCTCCGCCAGATCGATCTCGTTGATTCGTGGACGGTGCTGTTTGCTCTTTTTGCATATCTTTCCTATGGCGCCTTTTATCTGCTCCCTTCGGCGTTGATCACCGGCGCAGTCAACTGGCTGCTGAAAAAATGGGACAGCCGCAAAGAGATTGCCGCCCGCTGGTCGCACAACACGGTGTATGTCACCGCTGTCGTCACCACCTCGGCCACCACCATCTTTCTCTTTGTCGATCAGCTCGTATTCCGGTTTTTCAATTTTCACATCAACGGCTTTGTCTGGAACCTCATTGCCACTCCCGGCGGCATCGAATCCATGGGCGGAGAGGATACCTCCACGCTGACCTATGCCCTGATGATGAGCGGTTTTGTCTTTCTGCAGATCACTCTAATCGCCGTCATCCATCGTCTGTGGCGCAGCGGCCGACTGGCCCGGTCACTCTTTTTTTGTTTCAGCAGACGGAGCATGCTGGTCGTCATCGTCAGCATGGCCCTCATCCAGAGTCTCATGTATGGGGTCAGCAATCTGCAGAACCGTCTGCCGGTTCTCAATGCCGCCTGGGTCTTTCCCCTTTACCAGCCTCTGACGTTTAAAAGCCTGGCAAAGAGGTTGGGAGTCGAGGTGAAAAAGGCGCCTGATGTCGGCGGTGAGCTGGAGGGCGGTCGCCTTGCTTATCCTCTGGCCGCTCTGAAAGGAGCGAAACCGGAAAAGCCGCTCAATATCGTCTGGCTGGTCGGCGAATCGTGGCGGGCCGACATGCTCAATCCCGAGATCATGCCCGCCACTTCGGCCTTTGCCGGAAAATCCCTGTCGTTTACGAACCATTACAGCGGTGGCATCGGCACCCGGATGGGCATGTTTACCATGTTCTACGGCCTTTATGGCCCCTACTGGTTCCGTTTTCTCGATGAACGCCGCAGCCCGGTGCTGATGGATACCCTGCAGGCCCAGGGCTATCAGCTCAGCATGTACACCAGCGCCGTTTTTACCTACCCGGAATTCGACAAGACGATCTTTTCCGGTGTGCCTGCTGAATCGCTCCATGAGGAAAACGAAGGGCAGGGGTGGCAACGCGACAGAAAGAACGTCGGCGAGATGCTCTCCTTTATCAATGGGCGCGATCCGGCCCGCCCCTTCATGACCTTCATGTTTTTCGAGTCGCCCCATGCCCGCTATTATTTTCCCGAGGAAGACGCGATCAGGAAAGACTATCTGGAGGGGTTCAACTATGCCACCATGGATCTGGAAAGGGACATCGGCCTCATCTTCAACCGCTATGTCAACTCTTGCCATCACCTCGATTCACAGATCGCCAGGGTGCTGGATTTTCTTGGCAGGGAAGGTCTGCTTGACTCCACCCTGGTTATCATCACCGGCGACCACGGCGAGGAGTTCCTTGAAAAAGGACACTGGGGACATAATTCGAATTTTACCGAAGAACAGCTCCGTGTCCCGCTCATCCTGCATGTCCCCGGTCGGGAACCCGGCACCGTCACCCGTCTCACCTCCCACCTTGATCTTCCTGCCACGGTGATGAAACTGATTGGCGTGACCAGTCCGCCGCATCTCTACAGCCAAGGGTATGATCTCCTCTCCGGAGCGGAGCGGCCTTTTGCCATTGCCGCTGACTGGACGCGCATCAGTTATATCGACAGACAGTTCAAGGCGGTGTTTCCCTTCAGCAGCAAGGGGGTCAGCCAGAGCAGATTCACCACCAAAGATGATGTGCCGCTTGCCGATCCAGATATTTTCTGGAAGGATCACAAGGATGTGGTGGTTAACGCCATGAAGGCCCTCGGCACCTTTCAGCAAACCGCGAAAAAATGATGGTGCCGCAAAAAAAACAAAAAATCAACCACAGAGATCACAGAGCGCCAAGAGGTAACTGGTTGTAATTTGAAAATTTTTCTCTGTGCTCTCCGTGCACTCTGTGGTGAAAAAAGACTTTTTACGAGTTTGTCAACCATAGCGGGTTGGAAAGTGAAAACAACGAGTTACAAAACACGGCCCGTCGGCATCGTGGCGTTTTGCGATTCCGGCGCAAAATGACGGCTAGCTGTCGCGCCGGCAGGATTGTCAGTCATGAATATCCTGATTGTCGATGATGACGAAGAGCTGCGCAGGCAACTGGGCAGGATGTTGGAGAGCCAGCATTACCGGGTGGAGGAGGCGGCCGACGGTGAGGCGGCATTGCAGAAAATCTGGAACGACGCCTATGACCTGATGCTGCTCGATGTCATGCTGCCTAAATGTGACGGTATGGCGGTACTTGCCGCGATCCGGGCAGAGGGGCTTAATCTGCCGGTTCTCATGCTGACCGCGCGCGGTGATGTCGAGGATCGGGTGCAGGGACTCAATCTCGGCGCCGACGACTATCTGGCCAAGCCCTTTTCCATGGCCGAGCTGCTGGCCCGAGTCCGGGCCCTGCTCAGGCGGCGCGGTGAACGTGACCCCCTGCTCCGCGCCGGCCAGATTGTCCTCGATACCGTCGGGCGACGGGTCACCAGAGCGGAAGAAGAGGTTGCCCTCACCGCCAAGGAGTTCGCCATTCTTGAATTTCTGCTCTACAACAAGGGGCGGGCCGTCTCACGTTTCAACCTGGCCGAACATGTCTGGGGCGATGATTTCGACCCTTTTACCATGTCGAACTTCATCGATGTGCATGTAAAAAACCTCCGCCACAAGATCAGAACCGCCGAAGGATCGATCATCCGCACCATCCGCGGGGTCGGTTTCATCGTTGATCCCTGAAGCCGATGAAGATACGGCAGAAAATCACCCTGTGGATCTCCTTGACCGCCCTCTGCGCCGGCATCGCCTTTTCCTCCTTTGTCTTTCTTGAATTGCTTGATGAGTCGGTGCGGCTGATCGATCGGGAACTGCGCCATATGGCCGAAGCCCTGTTCGAGCAGGGGCAGGATGACCTCGCCGTTCCCTGGACGCTTGATGTAACCCGATTGCCGTTTTCGCCGGACAGATACTGGATCAGTGTCACGGATCGTGAAAATGCCGTCCTCTACCGCTCCGCCCTGACCCGCTATGTGGATATCCCCCTCCTGGCTGAAAAGCGGTACACTGTGGAGCGGATCGTTTCGCGCAATCTGGTCCGGATCGGTCAGGATGAGGAAGATGAGGTCTACTTCCGGGTCCGGGTCTATGAACGGGAGATCGCTGGCCGACCTGTTATCATCCGCATCGCCAAACCCATCGAAGAGATTGAGGAGGAGGTGTATGAGGTTCTCTGGGAGCTTGGTTTCAGTCTGGGACTCTGCACCCTGGCTGTCATCTTTTTCAGCCACCGGTTGGCCGGCAGGATTCTTGCCCCGTTGGCGTCCATGAACCAGCTGGCGTGCGAGATTCGGGAAAAATCCCTCGACCGGCGAATACCGGTGGGTAAGAGCCGTGATGAGCTGGCTACTCTAGCCATCTCCCTGAACGAGATGTTTGATCGTCTGCAGTACTCATTTGTCCGGCAGAAGGAATTTGTCGGCAACGCCTCCCATGAGTTGAAAAGTCCGATCAATCTGCTTTTGCTGGTCCAGGAGGAGCTGCTGCAGCGTTCCGATCTGCCCGATGGAATGCGCGACGACCTGGAGCGGCAGTTGCTGACCATGCGGCGGATGAGCAGACTGATCAGGAATCTGCTCGATCTTTCCCGCCTGGAGCAGCAGGAAGCGGTAAACGTTTCTGCCGTGGATCTCGGCGATCTGATCCGACAGGTGCTGGATGAGTATCGGGAGATGCTGGTCAGCGCCCGGATAGAGGTTGAAACAGACTGTGCCGGTGAGTTGCGGCTGGCCGCTGATGCGGAAAAATTGCAGCGCCTTCTGATCAATCTCGTTGATAACGCCATCCGGTACAACGATCCGGCTGATGGCCGCATCCGCATCACGGCGCGCAGGGAAGACGGGAACTTTGTTCTGCGGATGGCCAATCGCGGCCTGCCCATCCCGTCGGCTGAGGTCGAAAGAGTTTTCGAGCAGTTTTACCGGGTGGAAAAATCCCGGGCCACTGACCATGGCGGCGCCGGACTCGGGCTCACCATTGCCCGCCGGATCGTTGAACTCCATGGCGGGACGATCCGCATCGGCAGCACAGCCGGCTGGACTGAGGTAACGGTCATCCTGCCGGGACGGGACGTGCCGCCTGCGCCATGAAAGAAGTCTCGGACGCTTTGCCTCGCTGTTTCATTCTGCTCGCTCTGCGGGCGATCAACCTTCTCCTTTTTCCCTTTGCCATCTGTTCAATCTGTTGCGAAGCACATAATCCGCCCCCTGGTAAAAAGACATCACCTTCATGGCCGGCGGATAGGATGGTGTCGTCTCGGCGATGGTCGGTGGTTCATCAGTCAGATCAACCCGTTCGATTTTTTGCTGTGGCGAGAGGATGAGCAGTTCGTTGCCCTGTACCAGCCCCAGTTTCTGGTAATTGCCGATCAGCGCCCGGGGCTGAAAGCCGGGTTCCAGGATGTTGCGGCCGAAAAAGAAACTTTCGTAGGAAAAGTGCAGCAGGCCGAGCAGGGTCGGAGCAACATCGATCTGGCTGGCCATGGTGCTGATTTCTTCCGGCATAACCCGACCGGGCGCGTAAATGAAAAAGGGAATGTGATATTTGTCCACCGGCAGTCCCACCTTGCCGGCGCTGCCGGCGCAGTGATCGGCCACCAGGACGAAGATGGTGTCGGCAAACCAGGGTCGTCCCTGCGCCTCTGCCAGCAGTCGGCCCAGGGCGTAATCAGTGTATTTCACTGCGCCGGCCCGGCCCGTGCCGGAAGGAATGTCGATTTTTCCTGTTGGATAGGTGTAGGGCCGGTGATTGCTGGTGGTCATGATGTGGAAGAAAAACGGTTTGCCGGCGGCATGGTCGATGTCCGCTTCATGGATGGCCCGGCGGTAGAGATCCTCATCCGCCACCCCCCAGGCGTTGGCAAAGGTTATCTCGTCATCCTGCAGGACACTCTGGTCAACGATCCGATAGCCGTTGCCGGAAAAAAAGGCGTTCATGTTGTCGAAATAGCCGCGGCCGCCATAGAGAAAGACCGTATCATAGCCGTGATCGGCAAAGACCTTGCCGAGGCTGTACATCCCGCTGTTGTCAGGCCGTTTCACCATGGAGCGGCCCGGCGTGGGCGGCAGGGAGAGGGTGATCGCCTCAAGGCCCCGGTCGGTGCGGGTGCCGGTGGCGTAAAAATTGGTGAACAGCATTCCCTGGCCGAACAGATGATCGAGAAACGGGGTGAGATGTTTCGTGTTGCCGAAGCGGCTCAGGTAGCCGGCGCTGAGGCTTTCCACCGTAATCAGGATGACGTTGTCCGTGCGGGCCGGATGCTCGTCTTTAATGGTACGGCGGATATCGTACAAGCCGTCACGGGGAATGGTGCTGTTTGGTTCCCAAACGGCGGTTTTGAGTTCATCGGAGAGCAGGAGGTCCTCGCCCAGGGTATAAAAGGTCCGGTAATCGAGGGTGTTGTTGCGAAAGGCGGCAAAAAGCTGGTAGGGACCGTTGGAGGCCAGTTCGTTGACATAGTTGTTGTCGGAGAGAGTCCGCTGGGCTTGACCGAGACCGGCAAAGGCGAAAACGGCCAGCAGGAGAAGAATCGTTGCCCGGGCCAGGCGGCTGCTTGTTTGATCGTTGTTTTCCCAGGCGCGGTGCAGGTGGTTGCGGAGGCTGAAAAAAAGCAGGACGGACAGACCGAGGATGGCGCCGAGCAGGGTGGGCAGTGGATAGGACTCGATGATGTTGTTTGCGACTTCCCGGCGATAGACGAGATAATCGACTGCAATGAAATTGAAGCGCACCCCGAATTCGTCCCAAAAGAGCCATTCGGCGATCAAGGTGAAGAGGAGCAGGAAGAGGGCGGCAAGGACACCGGTCTGCCAGGAAATTCGAAAGAAACGGCACTGGTACCATCGTGTCGGCAGCACGGCAAGGAGAAGGATTGCGGGTATCGCTGCGTAGGACAGAAAGGCAGCGTCATAAACGAGCCCCACGGCGAAGACGTAGGCGAGGCGAGCGGCGGTCGGTTCAGCCAGGGGCCACTCCCGCAGCAGCAGGGTCAGGCGTAGCAGGAAAAATGCGGCAAGCGCTGTCGTGGCAACCGGCAGCAGCAGGGCAAAACGGCTTTTCCGGAAAGAGAAGAGGGTGATCGGCATCATGGGTGTCTCCTCCAGTATTGCGGATAAAAGGCGATGGATGTCGCCAGGGTCGCGGTCCAGCAGATGGCCAGGGAAAAAAGATCGTGGCTGGGGAAATGAGCGCCCCGTATCTGCTGGGTAAGGCCGAAGAGCGTCCCCAGAATGATACCGAAGAGCAGGCCGTATTGCCTGGAGGCCAGATGGTGATGGGCCATGAGAAAATAGAGGCTCATAAAGGCAAACCCTCCGGAGGAGTGACCCGCCGGAAAGGCCTCGCCCACCGGTGCGCCGACCGGGACCGGATCGAAGATGCGGATGTACGGTTGTTCACCGTAAAAGATTTGCAGATCCCACGGGGTATAGATATGGGTCAGCTGTTTGCCGAGGCTGACCAGGAGAGGGCCGGCTGCGGTGGCGATGATGAAAAAGAGAAACGTTTTTCTGAAGGGGCGCAGCTTCGGGGAGAGAAAGGTCATGACCAGAACGATGAGCGAGCCTGCTGCCGTTGCCATGACAAACCATTGGCCGCCGCGGTGGAGAACGTCCTTAAAAAACCAGTGACGCTTGAAGGGCCAGCTGTGCGTATGTAAATCATAAAACCGGCTCACCCACCAGAGGTCAAACCCGCTGTACTCGAAGGCCGTGCCCAGCAGGATCGCTGACAGAGGAACAAGGGTGACGAAGAGAAGCGATATTCGGGAGGCAGGGTGGTCGTGCATGCTGATCATGGGGCGCAGTGTTGATTTGCTTTTTTGCTGATGCCGGAAATATGTCGGAATCGTGGCTTTTTGCGATTCCGATCAAAATAACCGGTCTTTATGAAGAAAGGATGAAGAGGGAAGGGATTTTCGTTTAAAAAAAGATTGATGGAATCGTAAAAACTGAAAATTAACCACAGAGACCGCAGAGCGCACAGAGATAACTAATTATAATTAAAAATTTTTTCTCTGTGTTCTCTGTGCGCTCTGTGGTGAAAAAAGACTTTTTACGGGTTTGTCAAGATTGTCGGAATCGTAAAAAGGGACGATTCCGACGGCCCATGTTTTGTAACTCATTGTTTTCACTTTCCCCCCTGCCCTGGTTTGCGGTTTTTTACGGGACCGTCAAGATTGTCGGAATCGTAAAAAGCCACGATTCCGACGGGCGGTGTATTGTAGCTCGTTGTTTTCTCGTTCCCGCCCGCCGTGGTTTGCGGGTTTTTGCGGGACCATCAAGATTGCGGCTCTCTGTTTTGAGCCGGGGTGGAGTGTCGCGAGTCAGGGCGGGGAGAGCTTCGCTGCCACCCGATTCAGGACCTCATCGATGGCAAAGGGCTTTTCCAGTAACGATGCCTCGCGGCAGCTCGTTGCGGCGATTTTTGTTTTGATGTCGCTGTCTCCTGTCATCAGGATAAAGTGGCCATCCGGATTGATCCGCTGCATCTCCTCCAACAGTTCGAGGCCATTGCCATCCGGCAAATGGACGTCAAGCAGGGTGAGGAACGGCCGACTGGCTGAGGCCATGCTTCTGCCTTCCGAGGCGGACAGGGCGGTGATTACCCGGTAGCCCTCGTGCTTCAGCAGGAGGTGCAGAGTGCGGGTCAGTGCCCGATCGTCATCGATAATGAGAATACTGTTTGTGCTGGTTTCGTGCATGGTGCCCGTTGCGGGTGGATGGGTGATCGTCGGCGGAGTAGTCAGCAAAACCCATGCCTGGATTTTTCGGTAGCGGTGGAGTCGGCGCTGAGGGGCGGAGAAAAGAGAGAATGACGTGGTTACAGGGAAATGGCCGTTTGAACCGCTGATAGATATGGGGATGATAATCCGGTTTTCGGGATGACGCGGTGAGGGCGGGTCACAACCTGTCGGACAGATAACCAGTTTCTGCGGAGTCTCCCGGATTGAGGGAGGAGTTTCCTGTCGGCGACTTAGAGCTTATTCGCAAATAAATCTTTGGTGCTCGCATCCGGCTTTTGGCCGCCTTTGCCCGTTACTCAATTGCAAAATCCTCGCCGTAGCGCTGCTACGCCTGCGGTTTTGCTCAATCGTCCCGGTCAAATCCGTCTCAAAATCCGGCGCGCCCCCTGAAAAGCTTATTTGTGGATAAGCCCTTAAAAAATTCTCTTCCAGCTTTGTCCGGCCTTGAAGAGATCCTTCAGGGTGATCAACCCGCTTTTCTTGAGTTTTTTTGTGAGATAAAGAAAAAGATAGGCGGTTTGCAGGGCGTCCTGTAAAGCATCATGATGATCGAAAGTGGGAAGTTTGTAATCACTGCTGAGATCAGCCAGATTGAAGGATACCTGCAGGTTGAACTGGTCGTGATAGTGTTCCCAGCGGGATTCGGTGTAGATCTGGGCCATGCGCATGGTGTCGAGGCAGGGGTTGCTGATGGTGGCGCCAAAGAGTTTTTTTGAGGCATGGTTGAGAAAACCGACATCGAGGCTGACGTAGTGGCCTACCAGCAGGGCCGGACCGCAGAATTCGATAAATTGCGGCAGGATGACCTGAAGCGGGGGAGCGGAGGCCAGCTGTTCCGGGGTGATGCGATGGACCAGGGTGCTTTCCGTTGCCCCCTTTTTTTTGTGAGGGCGGACATAGGAGTGAAAGGTTTCGCCGGCAATAATCTTCAGATCCCGGACATGAACGCCTCCGATGGAAACGATCTCGTCTTTGCGGCTCAGTCCGGTCAGTTCCGTATCAAAGACGACGAAATTGTAGCATTCCAGAGGCTGGTCCTGGTCGATGTGGCGAAACCATTGGTGATTTTTGGCAAAAATGTGGTGGGGTTGCGCTGTCTTTTCCCTGGTGAAGGGCCAGAAGGGGATCATATAAAAATCTCAAAACTCCCGCAGATGAAACTGCTGGGTGACGCTTGCCTGGATTTTTCTGATCACCTCAAAGGACTCTTTCAGGGTTTTCTTCTCGATGTCAGTCAGATCCGCCGGGTTGATATAGTTGTTCGGTTGGATGCCATCCTCCAGCATGGCAAGTTGATTGATCAGCCGCAGTTGCATGAGAAATTCATAGGCCTCGACCGTCTCGGAAAAGAGATCGTCCGAGATGTGGCCCTGTTCATTGAGCAGTTGCAGGCGACCAAGGGTGTTGCTCTCGGCAATGCCGTACTTGAGAGCAAGCAGTCGGGCGAAGTCGACAAAGGGTACCAGCCCGGTCTCCTTGAGATTGAGGCTGTTTTTGTGCTCGCCATCTTTTTCGACGATGAAGTTCTTGAAAAATGAGAGGGGCGGCCGGCTGCTGAGACAGAATCTGGCAAGGTGGGTGAGGAAAATTTCCTGACGTGGCGCCATGCTGCAAAGGTGTTTGCGGAGCGCTCCGGCCAGGGTCGAGTCACCGTAGCCTGGCCGGAAGTCGAAAAAGATGGTGGTGTTGAGCACCTCCTGCGGATCAGGGGTGCGCATCCACCGGTCGAAGCGGGCGGTCCAACCGTTCAGTGTCTGGCGCAGTTCGGGGTTTGAGGCCATAATGTTGCCCGGACAGCGCGGATAACCGCATTCCACCAGATGATGGATGGCCTCCTCGGCAAATGCCCGAAAGTATTCTTGGGTTGCCTGTTGTCTGCCCGCGTCTTCCGGCAGTTCATAGATGAGGGCGTTGTCCTGGTCGGTGCGGAAGGTCTGCTCGCGTCGACCCTCGCTACCCATCAGCAGCCAGCAGAAGCGGGAGGGCGGCGCTCCCATTTTTTCGATCATCAGGGTGATGAGACGGTCGAGGATCTGATCGTTTAAAATGGTGATCATTCGAGTGATATTGTTCGCCTTGGCCCCTTCCTCCACCAAAGAGCGGACCACCAGGGGAACCTTGACCGAGAGCTGATAGAGATCCTCGATGCGGCGCTGGGCGAGGATTTCCCGGAACAGGTAGAGCGGCGAGGTGCCCTGCAGGACCATGATGTCGTGGGTGGTCACCACCCCGATGATCCTGCCTTGTTTTTCGATGGCAAGGTGATGGATGCGGTTGCTCATCATCTTGAGGAGGGCGTCAAAGCAGACGGCATGGGAGGGGATGGTCTTCACCGGCGAGGCCATGATCCATTTGATGCTGGTCCCATAGTCGAGTCCCTGAGCTACCACCCGGGTTCGCAGATCCTTATCCGTGACAATGCCGATGACGCTGCCCGCTGCGTCGGTCACCAGTAGGGAGCCGATGTGAAGCTGGGCCATGCGGATGGCGGCGTTCTGCACCGTGTCATCGAAGCGGATGGTGTGTGGTTCGCCTTTGACGATGGCCCCGACCTGGGCGCTGAACAGGTAGAGCGAACCCTCGGTGCGGGTGGAGACCCGGTGCTGCCGCAGTTCCTTATAAGCGGTGCGCACCAGTTTCTCGCTCATGCTCCGCAGAAAGTAGGCGGTCACCTTCGGCGCTGAATGGAGCAGTTCCATGAACGCCTCTTTGCTGAAGAGAAAGCAGAAGGTGTCCTCCACCGTTTCCACGTTGAGGTTGGCGGTGGTGTTCTGGATCAGCGGCAGCGCCCCGAAGTATTCCCCCTCGCCGCGGAAGTCCTTAAGGGTGATCTCGCCCTCCTCGTCCTTGAGGTAGATCTTCACTCCGCCTTTCTGGATCAGGTAAAAATGAGTCACCTCAGTGACATCCTGCTTGAAGATCAGGGTGTTTTTCGGGAAGAAGTCGATGATGCACTGGCGGGCCAGGCGGAGCAGATCCTCTTTTGCCAGCTCGTTGAAGGGCAAGGTGTTCTGGAGAAACTCCAGCACTGTCTCGGGTGCGACCGCATGAACGTCGTTTTTGTGTTGCATGGCAAACCTGATTCGGAGGTTGGCAAGGGCTGTTGTCGTTGGGTCTGGAACGGATCGCCAGTCGTTCCGGACTATCTTACCCTGAAATTGTCGGAAAATCAGGCAGGAATTGATGATGGTCTCGTAAAAAACCGCAAACCATGGTAGGTGAAAAAGTGAAAACAACCAGTTACAAAACACGGCCGGTCGGAATTGTGGCTTTTTACGATTCCGACAACAATTGATCGGGAGAGACGTTGTCGGGCGGCATGCAATCCGTATGCAGCTTGCCGGGGCAACAAAATGCTCCCCTATCGCATTTTGGAAAAGAGGCAGAGAGTTATATCATCAGTTGAAATTTTACCGGAATGCTGCAATACTGACAAACCCGTAAAAAGTCTTTTTTCTCCACAGAGAATACAGAGTAAACATCTTTTATTACAATTAGTTGCCTCTGTGTGCTCTGCGGTCTCTGTGGTTAATTTTCACTTTTTACGAGACCATCAATACTGACGGACTCGCAAAAAGGGTTCCCACGCAGACACTGATAACCGGGGTGGAGCATGGCCAGTTGCATGCTCCATCCCTCCACGAATGGTTCTTTATGGCGCACCGTATTGCAATCAACGGCTACGGCAGAATCGGCCGGGCAGTCGTCCGGGCCTGTTACGGCTCGGCTCAATGCCGGGAGAAGATCAGGATCGCGGCGATTAATGAACTTGCCTCCATCGACCAGATTGCCTATTTGACCAGGTACGACTCCACCCACGGACCCTGCCCGGAGCAAGTGACGGGCAGTCCCGGAGCACTGCGGATCAACGGCGATGTCATCGCCGTTACCGCTTATCGTCACATAACCGAGCTGCCATGGGCTGATCACGGTATCGACATCGTGCTGGAATGTTCAGGATGCCATGTGAGTCGCACCGCTCTGCAGCCCCATCTCGACCGGGGGGCCGGTCGGGTGATTCTTTCCTGTCCGGGCGGCGACGACCTCGACGCCACTGTGGTCTGCGGCGTCAATGATCAGCTGTTGCGCAGGGAACACACCATCATCTCCAACGCCTCCTGCACGACCAACTGCATCGTGCCGGTCATCAAAGTGCTGGATGACGCCCTTGCCATCGAACGGGGGGTGATGACGACCATCCATTCCATGATGAATGATCAGCCGGTGCTCGACAGCTATCATCATAGTCATGATCTGCGGCGGTGTCGGAGCGGGATCCAGTCCATGGTGCCGGTGGTGACCGAACTGGCCCGGGGAGTGGGACGGATTCTCCCCCATCTGGCCGGTCGTTTTCAGTCGGCCTCGCTGCGGGTGCCGACCGCCAATGTCTCTGTCATCGACCTGACCGTCACCGTCGGGCGGGATATTGATCGCAATGGGGTGAACGACCTCTTTCAAGAGGCAGCATCCGGGTCGTTGGCCGGGATTCTGGGGTATACCGAGGAACCGCAGGTGTCCAGCGATTTCAATGGCGACAGCAGGTCGGCGGTGGTCGATGGCAGTCAGACCCAGGTGAGCGGAGGTCGGCTGGTGCGGGTGCTGGCGTGGTTTGATAATGAATGGGGCTATGCCAATCGCATGCTCGATGTGGCGCAGCGACTTTTGGCTTTCTAATCCTTGATGGAATCGTAAAAACTGAAACTCAACCACAGAGACCGCAGAACACACAGAGATAACTAATTGTAATTAAATATTTTTTCTCTTCGCCCTCAGTGCGTTCTGTGGTGAAAAAAAGACTTTTTACGATTGCATCAATCCATTTTCGCGGGCAACAGGACCGACGCCGGGTCAGTTGTGCAGTTCTGCAAAATGCTCGGTTTCTTCTTCCGCCAGCAGGGCATCGTTCGGGGTTTCAATGCCGAACCGTTCTATCTTCCTGCGCAGGGTGTCCTTTGAGATCTGCAACTCCCGGCAGGTTGCCATTCTCCGCCATCTGTTGCGCTGCAATGCCTGCATGATAATATACTTTTCCGCCTCCTCCATGGTCATCGGCTGGTCGGGCACGGTTCCAGCCGCCACCTCGTCCTCTCCCGGCCGGAAGGGCTCGGGCAGGTGTTCCGGCCGGATCATCCCTCCCTGACAGAGAATAAAGGCGTATTCGATGATGTTCTGCAATTCCCGGACATTGCCGGGAAAATCGTAGCGCATGAGCAGCGCCATGGCGGCATCCGACATGCCGCCGATGTCCTTTCCCCGTTCCCGGTTGAATTTTTCAATGATGTATTCGATGAGGACCGGCAGGTCTTCCCGCCGTTCCCGCAAAGGGGGGATCTGCAGTTTCACCACGTTGAGCCGGTAGTAGAGATCGTCGCGGAAGACGCCCTCCTGCATGAGGGTGAAAAGATCGCGGTTGGTGGCGGCGATGATGCGGACATCGGCATCGACCGGCGTCGTTGAGCCGAGCGGTTCATACTGTCGTGACTGGATGACGCGCAGCAGCTTGACCTGGACCGCCGGGTTGATGTCACCGATTTCATCGAGAAAGAGGGTGCCCTTTTCCGCAGCGGCAAAGCGACCGATGCGATCCTTCTTGGCGTCGGTGAAGGCGCCGGCCTTGTAGCCGAACAGCTCGGATTCGAGCAGGGTGTCGGGGAGGGCGCCGCAGTTGACCGCGATAAAGGGACGGTTGCGTCGGTCGCTCTTCTGGTGCAGGGCCTTGGCCATCAGTTCCTTGCCGGTGCCGGACTCGCCGAGAATGAGGACGTTGCTGTCGCTGCGGGCGACATCGGGCAGGATGTCGAAGATTCGTCGCATGGACGGACTTTTGCTGATGATGTCGCCGACCTGATAGCGGGAGAGTTTCTGGCGCAGGGAGGTGATGACGCTGAGATCACGAAAACTCTCCACCCCGCCGACGATGTTGCCCTCGCTGTCGATCAGGGGGGCGGCGCAGATGCTTACTGGGATACGACGTCCCTCCGGGCCTTGGATGGTGATGGATCGGTTTGATTCCGGCTTGCCGGTGCACATACTGTGGGCGATGGCGCAGGTCTCCCCGCAGATGCTGGCCTTGAAGATGTCGCTGCACGATTTGCCGATGGCCTCGGAGGCGGGAATGCCGGTGATCTGTTCGGCGGCGCGATTGAAGGAGGTGATCTCCCAGCGCCGGTTGACGGTGAAGACCCCGTCGGCAATGGAATCGAGGATCAGGGCCCGGCCCTGGACGGTGGAGACGTTGCGGAAGACCTGGACCCCGCCGACCACCTTGCCGGTCGGGTCCTTGAGCGGGGTGGTGTTGATGTTGACCGGAATCCGCCTGCCCTCGGCGGTGGTGATGAAGAGCGAGCGGTTGCAGACCGGTTCGCCGGTGCGGATGCTTTCCGCCAGGACACAGCTGTCGCAGGCGTTTGAGCGGAATATCTCCCGACAGGGCATGCCGATGACCTCATGGCGTTTCCAGCCGGTCAGCTTTTCCGCCGCCCTGTTGAATGAGGTGATGCGCCATTGCCGATCAACGCTGAAGACGCCGTCGTTGATGCTGTCTAAAACAAATTCGGACACCAGGTGTTCATCGTAGTGATTGTGGCCGGGCAGGGCGAGGGATGCCGTGTTCAGGGCGACGAGCCAGTCCACTGCCTGGTGAAAGATGATACCGCAACGGTTCATGTGTGGTCCGGCATGCACCCACCGCACCTCGCCGGAGGCGGGTTGATTCGGACCGCCGCCGGACAGTCCTTCGGGATGGAGCTGAAGCTGGAGACCTGGATAGAGAGCTGCTTTGGTGGAAAGCTGTGCTCCCAGATGGTTCAGGTCGATGCTGGTGGCGCTGTATGGTTTGATATTTGCCCCGAAGCGCAGGGTAAAAGGCAGGCGAAAGGGAAAACGATGCGTACTGCGCCGGTTGGCGGGGAAGCCTCCGATCATGGGTCACCTCACAGGGAGCAGAATACTTCATGGCGGAGCGAAAAATGATAAATTATAATATGTAACATTGTAGAGGAGGATAGCAAAAAAGGCAAGGGGAAAACAAGAGGAGAGCGGCATGAAAAGGCGGATTTTCGGCATGTTGTGGGACGAATGGTCGGGCGCTACCGCCTGGTCCGGGGGTGTCGATCCTGCTCGGCTCCTTGTGCTGCCGTCAGGCCAGGCGTTTTCGGTCGCAGAGATAGGAGAGCGTCGCTCCCTTTGTCATGAGGGGTGGCAGTAGCGGGCTATGATATTTTGCAGATGTTGCCGGTGCCGGGGAGAAAGGGAGCCGAATTTGATGCAGCGCCGCCGCATGGTGATTTGGCTGAAGGGCTGTTCATTTGGCAGGATAAAGTCGTTTACCGTGGTGTAAGGGATGTCCTCCAGACAAAGCCCTTCGTCGACCAGCAGGTCGAGTCCGTGGGCATCCCGTGAGGCGCCGTTGGTGGAGAAGTAGCAGAAGGAGAGGCCGGACATGCTGATGTCGATGATCTGGCCGATTTTGTTGGCCGGCGGGCGAAGGAATGCATAGGTGCCGTCCCGCAGGGTGTATCGTTTTTCCCGCCTTCTTTCGATGGTAGCTGGCTGGCCGGCCATGGTATTCCCTCATGGTGATGAACGAGATCGATGCTGTGGCTCTGGTCGGGATGAATTGACAATTCATTATGCCATTTCCGCTCGGCGTCAATCAAACAAAAAAATGATGTCCCCGGCAAAAAAAAGATGTCCAGGCCTTTTCTCGCCGATCGACGGCAAAATCATGGATTGACAATGGCGGGGTGATGTTGTCTAATTTTTTTGTCGCCATTTCGTTTCTTGCAAACTTATCGGCAAAGACGCTCAGCGATGAATGCGTCGACCAGGCGAACCGAATGCGAAAGCAGAGCCCCTTTTTGTGGGCAATCCTTTTCATCTCCTCACCATATTGATGGTCTCGCAAAAAAAGAAAATCAACTACAGAGCTCACCGAGCGCTACGAGGTAACTCGTTGTAATTTGAAAAGTTTGCTCTGTGCTCTTTGTGCGCGCCGTGGCCAAAAAAAATTTACGATTTCATCATATTCCAGCCAGCATGACGTTTCATGATATATCTTGATTTGATCCTGAATCTGACGCTTCTGGTTGCGATCAGCGTCGTCTCCGCCTTTATCGAGAAGCGGTGGTCCAGGCGGAGTCGCACCGGCATACTGCTGCAGGGGACGCTTTTCGGCGCGGCGGCGGTCATCGGCATGCTCAAACCCCTGGATTTCGGCTCCGGCATCATCTTTGACGGCCGGTCGGTGATGATCAGCCTCTGCGCCCTGTTTTTCGGTTTGCCTGCCGTTGCCATCACCGCCGTCATGGCGATTATCTGCCGCATTGCCCTGGGCGGCGGCGGGATGCTCACCGGCGTGCTCGTCATTCTCTCCTCTGCCCTCATCGGTCTGCTGGCCCATCGGAGATTGAAACCCGATATCACGTTGCCCTCCACCGGTTATCTCTATCTCTTCGGTATTACGGTCCATCTCGCCATGCTCGTCCTGCTGTTCACCCTGCCCGGCGGGGCGGGAGTGACGGTGGTCAAGAAAATCGGCCCGGCCATCATGCTCCTTTATCCCCTGGCCACGATTCTTTCCGGCACCATTCTTGCCGACCAGCTCTCCGCCCTGCGCGTCCTGGCGGAGCTGCGGGCAAGCGAGACCCTGTTTCGCACTCTCTTTGACGAGCACATGGCGGTCAAACTGATCATCGATCCCGGGACCGGCGCCATTGTCGACGCCAACAAGGCGGCGGAGGACTATTACGGCTGGTCGAAGGCCGAGCTGAAGGCGATGCGCATCCAGGATATCAATACCCTCTCGCCGGAGGAGATCGCGCGGGAGATGGAAAATGTCCTCAACCGGAAACGGATCCATTTCGAATTCCGCCATCGCCAGGCGGACGGCTCGGTGCGCGATGTGGCTGTTTTCAGCAGCAAGATCGTTGTCAAGGGCCGGGAACTGCTTCATTCCATCATTCACGACGTCACCGAGCAGAAAGAGATGCAGCGCCTGTTGCAGGAAAGGGAGGTCAAATATCGCGAGCTGTTCGACAACGCGCCCGTCGGTATCTTTTCCACCACCGCCGGCGGGCGGCCATTGAC
>JBMONO010000026.1:0-63576 GCA_049323655.1 Thermodesulfobacteriota bacterium
GGTTCCGGGCCGGGGTGAGGATGATGATTTTGTTTTTTTGGGTTTGCACGGGTTTTCCCTCCTGGTTGTGGTGAAGAGTGACCATGTCACATGGTCGGGTTACATGGCAGATTATCGTACGGCGAGTGAGGGAAAGTCAAGGGGTTTTCAGGTTCCGGGTGGTGTGGATAATTTGCGGGGGCACAGGTAGGGTGGGCACGGGTGTATCGTGCCCACGCGGTGGGGTGATGGCGGCCACGGACGCGATATTCCTCGTGGGCAACAATGGGGCCGTTGCCTACCCTGCGAGCGTGGCTGGTTTTTCAGAAATGAAAACGGAGCCCCGCCTCCACCCAGCGGTGCGGGTTCTCATAGAAGGGGTTGCTGTAATAGCGGCCGTCAAAGAGGTTGTGGGCGGTGGCAAAGAGGGTGACCGCTGTTTTCTCGCTCAGGCGGAAGCGGCGGTTGAGGCTGAGGTCCCAGACCATGGTGTCATAGTCGCCGTCCAGAAAAACGTGGTTCTCGCTCCACCAGGTGTGGATGCCGAAAAGCTCGGCAGTGACCAGCGCCGGGTTGTCGTAAAGCAGGGTCAGCTTGGTGGTGTACTGCTCGCCGCTGGTTCTGGCCACGTCCCGGTCATAGTCGTTGTAGGCCGAGGTGAAACTGGCCCGGCCGGAGAGATGACGCCAGGGTTCGCTGGCGATCTCCAGCTCGTAGCCGTAGCTGTCCATGTCGCCGCCGTTGCGGGTGATCCAGTCGGCGTCATAGTACCAGAGATCCTTGGTGCGGCTGGTAAACAGGGTGGCCTTGAGGCGCAAAAGCGGGCAGGCGCTGCTTTCCAGGCCGAGCTGGTAGGAGGTGATCTCCTCCGGGGTCAGATCCGGATTGGAGACGCCGTCCGAGATATAGGGCCGGCGGAAGCCGGTGGCGATTGCGGCGCGCAGCAGGGTCACATCGCTCCAGCGCCAGGTGGCGCCGAGGCTCGGGCTCAGCGCATCGTCCTCGGTGAGGGCGAAACGGTCGTAACGGAGGCCGGGGATGAGGGTAAAGGCGCCGAGAGTGATGGTGTCGTTGGCAAAAAGGGCCGATGTTTCGTCATTGTCAACGACAGAGCCATTGTCATACTCGCTGCGGTCATATTCCACGCCCAGCACCAGCTTGTGACGGCCGAGGCCGGCATGGAGCAGGGCGGAGAGGCCGTTGGTCCACATGTCGTCACGGTTCTCGAACCAGAAGGCCTCGTCCGGCAGGGTGTAGTAGGGGCGGATGAATGTTTCCTTCTTGCGAAAGGCGCTGACGCTGATGCTCACCGCCTCGGAGAGCGGGGCGTCGAGGCTGGCGGTGGCCCAGAAGTTGCGGTCGTGCGCCTCCACCATCACGCCCCACTCCGGGGCGACAAAGGGGAGAAAGTCCGGCTCGTTGTAGCCGGAGGTGAGGGTGAGGGTGGCGTTTTTCGGCAGGCCGACACGCAGCTTGCCGTAGAGGCTGTCCCGTTCCCAGAAGCGGTCGTCGAGCAGTCCGTCCGAGTTCTGGCTGGAGGCGGCGAGAAAGTAGCCGAGCACCCCGTGCTGGCCGGCGGCGGTGGCGCTGAGCTCGCGGGAGTTTTTCTCGCCATGCGAGGCGGTGAGGGTGCCGCCCGGTTGCTCGCTGTTGCCGGCGTCTTTGGTGATGATGTTGATCACCCCGCCCAGGGACGAGCCCCAGGTGGAGGCGGCCGGACCCTTGATGATCTCGATGCGGCTGATGATCTCCACCGGCACGTTGTAGGTCTTGGGATAGCCGATCGCCGCGTCGTTCCAGCGGACCCCGTCAACGAGGATCAACACATGCTCCATCTCGGAGCCGTGGATGTATGAGTTGGCAATGCCGTTGAACTCCTGGCCGCTGAAAGCGACAAAGAGGCCGGAGGCCCGGTTCAGCACCTCGTCGACGTTGTGGGCGTTCATCCGCTCGATCTCTTCCGCGGTGATGATGGTGACGTTCTCCGCCACCTCGCTCAGCGGCTTGGGGGCGCGGGTGGCGGCCTGCACCGTTGCCGCGCCGTCGAAGAAGAGGGAGGCGAGTCCGGCGTTGTCATCGGCCGGCTCGGCGAGCAGCGACGCGGGTGGGTTCAGCAAAAGCCCGGCGGAAAGGGCCGCGGCGAGAAGGCGTTTGGTCATGGGGGAAGTCTCCTTAAATTGTTGAGCAAAAACCGATAAACCCGTAAAAAGTCATTTTTCACCACAGTGGGTGGGCAAACGGATGTTTGCCCACGCGGAAAAAACCGGCATACCGGAGGCCGCGATAAAGCCGCGCCCATCCTAACGGGTGGTGTTGACGGTTTCTGTTTATAATAGGCAACTCTGTTTATCTCGGCAATGAATTTGTATTCATTTTTGTCATGGCGGTTTATTTTTTTTCTCAGAAATATGGCACGGAAAATGTATAGTGTTGGACCAAAAACGCTGTTGCTTTTTTCCGTCTTTCGTGTCCGGGCCATGAACAAGATCCTGCTGCATGCCATCCTCCTGCTCCTTGTTGCCGTCTCTCCGGCAATCGGGCACGAGATCGCCCTGGTGCGGGGCGACGCCGGGCTGCCGACCCAGCAGGCGGGCCGGGCCTTCGCCCGCGAGCTGGAGCGGCTGCTGCCGCCGCTCGGGGCCAAATCAATCGCCCCGCACGTCTTCCACGAGATCGACCTCGGCGCTGACGAGTCACCGGAACAGGGGGCTGATCAGATCAGCGCCGTCCGGCCGGAGCTGATCCTCGCCCTGGGTCCCAGGGCCCTGGCCGCGGCCCGGCTGGTCGCCGACGCGCCGGTGGTCGCACTGCTGGTGGCGGCCCCGGAGAAACTGCTGACCGGCCGCGACGACATGGCGGCCATCAAGCTCGCCATCCCGCCGAAAGCGCAGCTCGACGAGATGAGCCGTCTCCTGCCGGGTATCCGGCGGGTCGGGGTGATTTATGATCCGGCCCGCAGCGCCGCTCTGCTCGCCGAGGCCCGCGCCGGCCGGCCTGATCTCGAATTCGTCGCCCTGGCGACGGCCGACGAAAAGGCGGTGGCCGGCCTGCTCGACGAGCTGCGCAGCCGTATCGATCTGCTCTGGCTGCTGCCCGATCCGACGGTGATCACCTCCCGCACCTTTCCGCTCTTTCAGCGCTTTTCCTTTGAGAACCGCCTGCCCATCCTCTCCTTTGCCGAAAAACATCTCAAGCCCGGCGCCGCCCTGGTCGTCACCTTTGATATCGAGGCCATGGGCCGGGAGGCGGCCGCGCTGGCGGTCCGATTGCTGCGCGGCCGGCCGCCGGCGGAGCGGGTGAGCGTTCCCGCCGGCATGAAGACCCTTGTCAATGAGACGATTTTGCAGAAGATGAACAGAAACGCACCCGGGAAGACGCCATGACGCCGCTCATTTCCCTGAAACATATCCGCCAGCGCTTTGTCACCCGCGTGATTGCCACCATGACCGCTGCGACGCTGCTGCTCTCCCTGCTCTTCGCCTGGTATCTGGTCGGCATCCAGCGCCGGATCTTTGATGAGCAGATAACGAGCGGCGGCCGGGTCGTCGCGGCGATGCTCGCCGAGAATCTGCGCTATGCCGTGTTTGCCGAGAACGAGGAGGAGTGCGTTGGGCCGGTGGAGGCGCTTTTTGTCAATGACGATGTCATGGCGGTCCATGTCTTCACCGCCGGCGGCGGCCTCCTCTACCAGCAGAGCCGGGATACGGGCGCCAACCTGCTGCTCACCGTCGCCGGCGGCGGCGGTGATCTGCGGCCCCTGTTCCGCCGGGTGGCGGAGAATGGTTTTCTGGAGGAGCAGGCCGCTGATTTTATCCTGTTCTGGTCGCCGGTGCGGCTGGCGGCGGGCGGCAGCGAGGATGATCTGCTCGCCTCGACTGCCGGCATGGCCAATGCCGAGACCATCGGCTATGTCGGGGTGGCAATGGGCAAGGAGGAGTTTCACCGGTCGCTGACCCGGATTTACGGGGCCATCGGCCTGGCGATGGTCGTCTTTCTCGTGGTCGGGCTGGGCACCATGCTGCTGGTGATCGGCCGGATGAGCGAGCCGCTGAACCGGCTGCTGCGCCGGGTCCGGGAAAAGGGGGGCGAGGGGAACGGGGCGGATGACCTGACCCTGCTCAGCGACACCTGGGACGCCATGATCCGCGACCTGGAACAATCCTTTGCCGAGATCAGCTCCCTGAAGGACGGGCTGGAGGACAAGGTAACGCAACGCACCGCCGAACTCGATGCCGCCAACCGGGAACTGGAACAGACCATTGCCCGGCTGCGCGCGGCCCAGGATCAGCTCCTCCAGCAGGAGAAGATGGCGGCGGTCGGCCGGCTGGTGGCCGGTATCGCCCACGAGATGAACAACAGCGTCAACTTCATCTCCGCCGCCCTGCCGCCGCTCAAGCGCTGCCTCGCCGAGCTGCAAGAGGCCGGCGCGGCGGACAGCGAGGCGGCGGCCGAAATTCATCCCCTGGTGGAGGGGCTGGCCGGCAACATCGAGGAGGGGGCGCGGCGGCTGACCCGCATCATCGGCGACCTCAAGCTCTTCTCCCGCCGGGAGGACGAGAGTCCGGTGGAGGTGGACATCCACGCGGTCATCGACTCTTCCCTGCCGCTCGCCAACGGCGGCGAGCACGGCGAGGTGGAGATCATTCGCGACTACCGGGCAACGGAGCGGGTCCGCTGTCTGCCCGGCCGGATCAGCCAGGTTGTTGTCAATATCTGCACCAACGCCATCCAGGCGATGGCGGGCAGGGGAACGCTGACCATTGCCACCGCCCGGGACGGAGAGTATATCGCCATCACTTTCCGGGACACCGGTCCCGGCATCGCGCCGGAGGTTTTGCCGCGCATCTTCGAGCCGTTTTACACCACCAAGGAGGTGGGCAAGGGGACGGGGTTGGGGCTTGGCATCTGCTATTCCATCATCCGCCAGCACGGCGGCGACATCCGGGTGAAGAGCCGGCCGGGCGAGGGCGCGGTGTTCACCGTGTTGTTGCCTGGGTAGGGTGGGCGCGGGTTCCGCGTGGGCAACGGTGGGGCTGTTGCCCACCCTACGGGTGGCCGAGCAATTTCCCGATCCGCGGGTGGGGTGGGCACGGGGGTACCGCGCCGACGCGGTGGAGAAAAACGAAAAGAGGATTGCAGGACTCCCGATTTTCAGGAATAGATGGGAAAAGGCTGGGAAGAAAAAACCAAAAATGACAAACCCGTAAAAAGTCTTTTTTCACCACAGAGCGCACAGAGAACGCAGAGAAAACATCTTTAATTATAATTAGTTATCTCTGTGCGCTCTGCGGTCTCTGTGGTTGATTTTCAATTTTACGAGACCATCAAAAATGAGACGGTAAAGGAAGCAACGTGGAAAAGCCGAAAATTCTCTATGTGGACGACGAGAAGGACAATCTCTTCATCTTCTCGGTGGCCTTCCGTCATCACTATCATGTCCTCACCGCCCTGTCCGGCGAGGAGGCGCTGGTGAAATTCGCCGACAATCCGGATGTCGCCGTGGTGGTGGCGGACCAGCGCATGCCGGGGATGACCGGGGTTGAGCTGTTGAGCCGCATCCGCGAGCGCGACCCGGAGGTGGTGCGCGTCATCCTCACCGCCTACACCGATGTGCCGGATATCATCGAGGCGATCAACCGCGGTCAGATCTATCATTACGCGGTCAAGCCGTGGGTTGAGCAGGATCTTCTCCATCTGCTCGGCAAGGCGGTGGAGACCCATCGGCTACTGCGGGAGAACCGGCGACTGCTGACCGAACTGGCCGAGAAGAACCGGCTGCTCGAAGAGGACATCGGCAAACGCAAGCGGATGGAAACCATTCTTCTCCGGCGGGACATGATCCTGGCCGCGGTGACCGGGATGGCCTCCTCCCTGCTCCTTGATGCCGACTGGCGGGCCAACATCGAGGGGTTGATCGGCAGGATGGCCCTGGTCCTCGGGGTGAGCCGGGTCCATATCCTCCGCTATGCCGCCGAGGCTGACGGCACCGTAGTCCTCACTCCGGAGTTTCGCTGGATCAGCAGCGACGGCCTGCCGCCGGAAGGAGAGAACAGACTTGCGCCGATTGTCCATCAGTCGGATGCTTTCTCCTCTCTTCGGGAAATCCTGGCCAGCGGCGAGATGGTGCGCGGCAATGTCGGGGATTTTGCCGAGACCGAGGTCCGAGAGCTTTTGCGACGCTATCATATCCGCTCCATCGCCCTGGCGCCGATCATGGTGAACAACGCCTACTGGGGGGTTATCTCCTTTGCCGACTGTCTGCGGGAAAGGGAGTGGCCGGAGCCGGAGCTGGACGCCCTGAAGACCGCGGCGATCCTCATCGGCAACGCCATTGCCCGGGAAAGGGCGGAGGAGAGCCTGGCGGTCCAGCAGGCCCAGCTCGCCCACGCCGGCCGCCTCAACGCCCTCGGCGAGATGGCCTCCGGCATCGGCCACGAGATTCACCAGCCCCTCACCGTCATCAGCCTCGGCGCCGAGACCTGCAAGGACTATTTCGACCGGCACGATCCGAGCTGTCCGGCGGCGGAGGCGGCGGAGGAGATTCGCCAGCATGTCAAGAAGATCACCACGATCATCAACAGCATGCGCTCCTTTTCCCGCGCCTCCTCCGGCGAATGGCGCAAGGTGGCGCTCAACTGGCCGCTGTGTGAGGCCCTGACCTTTTTCCGAGAGCAGTTCCGCATGCACGGCATCCTCTTCGAGGAGCGGATCAGCGCCGATCTGCCGCTGGTGAAGACCGACTGCCAGAAATTCGAGCAGATCGCCGTCAATTTCCTCTCCAACGCCCGCTATGCGGTGGACAAACTCGGGCCGGCGGCGGAAAAGCGGATCATTGTCTCGCTCGGATTCGCCGAGCTGAGCGAGGAGGCATTCGCGACCATGGGCCTTGCCGGAAAGCCGGGGCTGGCGCGCCAGGTCATTGTCTTTGAGGTGAGGGACAACGGCATCGGCATGGACGCGGAGACGCAAAACCGTTGCCTGGAGCCGTTCTTCACCACCAAGGAGCCGGGGGAAGGGACCGGACTCGGTCTGTCCGTCACCCATTCGCTGGCCAGGGAACTGGGGTACCGGCTGGAGATCGACAGCAGCGAAGGCCAGGGGGCCGCCTTCCGGCTGATCATCCCGGTGGCCGAGGAAGACCGCATCTGAGGCTTGCACCGGCGCCGGGAGATGGTTTTGTAAAAGCTGAGATGTTCCCTTATGGGAGAGGAGTGAGAGTGCCATGGAAAATGCGTTGCAGCCGGATCTGCCCATCATTGTCGTCGATGATGACGAGAATGTCGCCCGCGCCATTGTCCGCACCCTGACAATAAACGGTTACAACAACATCATCGCCGAAGGAGACGGCAACCGGGTCATTGATCTGCTGCGGGAGCACGGCGCCTCCCTGGTGCTGCTCGACATCACCATGCCGAAATTACGGGGCGATGAACTGCTGGAACAGATTGTCGCCCTCTTTCCCCAGCTGCCGGTGATCATGGCCACCGCCAACGACGCGGTGGCCATGGTGGTGCACTGCATGAAAAAGGGGGCCTTCGACTACATCACCAAGCCGTTGCAGGGGGCGCGGCTGCTCGCCTCGGTGGGCGCCGCCCTCCAGGTCATGGAACTGCGCCGGGAAAACGAGGCGTTGCGCAGTAAAGAGCTGAAGGCGCGGCCGGTTCATCCTGATTTTTTCACCGGGATTCTGGCCGGCAACCGCACCATGCTGCAGCTCTTTGCCTATATGGAGCGGGTCGCGCCGAGCAGTCAGCCGGTGCTGATCAGCGGCGAAACCGGGGTGGGCAAGGAGCTGGCCGCCCAGGCCATTCATCGGGCCAGCAATCGCAAGGGACGGTTCGTGGCGGTCAACGTCGCCGGCCTCGATGACGAGATTTTCGCCGACACCCTGTTCGGCCACGCCCGGGGCGCCTTCACCGGCGCGGCCATGGCCCGGGACGGGGCGATCAAAAAGGCCACCGGCGGCACCCTCTTTCTCGATGAGATCGGTGATCTCACCCTGCGCTCCCAGATGAAGCTGCTGCGGCTTCTCCAGGAGCGGGAGTATTATCCGCTCGGCGATGACATCCCGAAGGTGTGCGACGCCCGCATTATCGTTGCCACCAACCGCGATTTCACCGAACTGCTGGAGGCCGGCCTGTTCCGCAAGGATCTCTATTACCGGCTCAACGCCCACCATGTTCATCTGCCGCCCCTGCGGGAGCGGCGGGACGATCTGCCTCTGCTCGTTCCCCATTTCGTCGCCCTGGCGGCCCGGGAGTTCGAGCGGGGGCGGGTGGTGGTGCCGGACGAACTCTACGACCTGCTCGCCAACTATTCCTTTCCCGGCAATGTCCGCGAGTTGCGCTCCATGATCTTTGATGCGGTAAGCCGTCTGCGCGGCAATGTGCTGGGACTCGATGCCTTTGCCGCCATGATGGGAATCACGGACCGGCCGGCGGCAAAAGGACGGCCCGGTACCGGCGAACGGGTTTCCTTCGGGGCCGAGCTGCCCTCCATGAAGGATGTCCGCTTTCTCCTGGCCCGGGAGGCGCTGGAGCGCAGCAACGGCAACGTCAGCCTGGCGGCCCGGCTCATCGGTCTGACCCGGCAGTCGCTCAGCCAGTATGTCCGCAACAGCGGTATTCGGGTGGGAACGAATAATACCAACAATTAACCCGTGCAGGAAAATCTGCGGCGTCAGCTTTTCCTGCACGGGAACATCGTTCTCACCGGAACAGGGTGGCTTGCTGAGGGTGGCCGGGTTGTTGCCGGGAGGTGGTCAGGATATCCTGCCGGGGTTTGATAAGGTTGGCAGGTGCAACGCCATGATTTGCGGGTTAAGGTCTTTTTTTACCACGGAGAGCACAGAGGGCACAGAGAAAATATTTTGAATTACAATGAGTTATCTCCGTGATCTCTGTGATCTCTGTGTGCTCTGTGGTGAAATTTTACTTTTTTACGAAATCGTCAATTTTGACAAAATCGAAAAAGGTCTTTTTTGCCACTTTCTGGCACGTTTTTTTCAAAGAATAACATCGGTCGAATTGCGGTACATTTTCGGACATGATCTGCGGGAAAGGACAGGGAGCCGGGGCGAAAGAGGGAAGTCGCCGGCAGGCGGAGAATTATGAAGAAACGTTTTTTGGTTGTTGACGATCAATCCATGATCCGCTGCTTTTTGAAGGATCTCTTCCGTCATTTCGACCTGGACTGCGAGGAGGCGCGCAATGGCCGGGAGGCCATTGAAAAATGGGAGCAGGAAAAATATACCGCCATTCTCATGGACATTGAAATGCCGGTCATGGACGGTCTGGAGGCGGCTGCCATCATCCGCGCCCGGGAAAAGAGCGAACAGCGCGGCTACACCCCCATCTACGCCATCTCCGGCTGTACTTTCGCCGATCCGCATCAGAAGTGCCGGCTGGCCGGCATGGATGGCTTCATCGCCAAGCCGGTCATGATCAATGAGCTGCTTGATATCATCATGCCGCTGGCCAATGCGAACTGACCCCCCCCCCGTCCGGATGGCTCTTCCGGGGTTACTGTGGAACAGCTTTTCCGGTCGTCTGCTGATTTCCCTTTTGAGATCACGAATTTTCTTGAAGAAATCCCGGAAATAAGTATCATTGCACTGTTACAGTTCGTAATCACTCTCGGGAGAGTCCTCTAGCGGGACGAGGGTGCCAAAAGTTTTTCTTTTTTCGCAGGGAGCACATTGCGTGACCGAGACCAGCAAACGGTTTCTCGTTGTTGACGACGAGAACCTCATCCGTTTTTATCTGAAGGAATTTTTCAAGGTCCATGATCTGCCGGTGGACGAGGCGGTCAACGGCCGCGAGGCCGTTGAACGGTGGGAGGAGCAGGAGTACGCCGGCATTCTGATGGACATCAAGATGCCGGAGATCGACGGTTTTGAGGCGACCCGCATCATCCGCCGCCGGGAACGGGAGGAGGGGCGCCGTCACACCCCGATTTTCGCTGTGTCCGGCTGCACCTTCCGCGATTTCGTCAAACAGTGCGACGAGGCCGGCATGGACGGCTGCATCGCCAAACCGGTGGACTACGACAAGCTGGTCCAGCTCATTCTGCCCCTGACCGAATAAGCCCTGCCGATTTTTTCCGCCGGCGCCCTCGGCCCGACGTTCTCCCTGCCACGTTTTCCGGTCACCCCTGTTTGCGCCGCGGTCCGCCCTTGCCCCCCCGGCCGCCGCTCCGTGGTGGTCGTCCGCCTCGGGCCCCGGCCGGTCGCCTGGACGACGCCTTTAGCTTTTCCGGATCGATGCTTTCCGGCAATTTCAGCCACTCCTCCTCCGGCAGCCGGCACTCCAGCTTGTGGCCGATATAGGCCTCGATGTCCGGAATGTAGAAGGCGTCCTCCTCGCTGGCGAAACTGATCGAGATGCCGGTTTTGCCGGCCCGGCCGGTGCGACCGATGCGATGGACGTAATCCTCCGGATCGTAGGGCAGGGTGAAGTTGAAGACGTGACTTACCCCCTCGACATGGATGCCGCGGCCGGCGACATCGGTGGCAACCAGAATCTGAATCCTGCCTGACTTGAAATCCTCCAGGGTCTGCATCCGTTTCTTCTGAGCCACGTCACCGGAGAGCAGGTCGCATTTGATCTTGCAGAGCGACAGGATATCGGTGAGTTTGCGGGTCTCGTCCCGGCGATTGCCGAAGATGATGGCCCGATCGACATGCTGGCGGGTGATGATGTTGTAGAGCAGGGCATAGCGGTCGGCGGCCGAGACCATGTAGACGATCTCCTCGACGGTGTCGACAGTGACCTGTTCCGGCTCGATCTCGACGATGACCGGGTCTTTGGTCCACTGGGCCGAGAGGTGGTGGACCTCCGGGGTGAGGGTGGCGCTGAACAGCAGGGTCTGGCGCTTGCCTTTGGGCGGCAGACTGTAGACGATATGGCGCACGTCGGGGATGAATCCCATGTCGAGCATGCGGTCCGCCTCGTCGATGACGAAGATCTCCACCTTGTTGAGATGGATTTCCTGTTTGCGCTGAAAGTCGAGGAGCCGGCCCGGGGTGGCGACGACGATATCCACCGTGCGGTTGGCGATGCTGGCAAGCTGCTTCTGGTAATCCATGCCGCCGTAGATCGGCGCCACCGTGAGCCCGGTGTGGCGGCAGAGGGCCTCGCAATCATCGGCGATCTGCAACACCAGCTCCCGGGTCGGGGCGATGACGAGGGCGCGGGGGGTGGCGCGCTTCAGGGAGTGATCCGGCGGGTTCTTCAAGAGACGGGTGATGGCGGTGATGAGAAAGGCCGCGGTTTTGCCGGTGCCGGTCTGGGCCCGGCCGGTGGCGTCGCCGCCGCTTAAGGTATGCTGGAGGATGGCGGCCTGGATCGGCGTGCAGTAGCGGAAGGAAAGGTCGCAGATGCCGTGCATCAAGGGGTCGGGCAGGTCAAAATCGTGAAAACGGACCCGATCCGCCACCGGCGGCACGTCAAAGGAGGCCGGGTCCCACGGTGGAGCGGGCGGGGCGGCAGCTTCCTTTATCGGAGCCGGTGGAGCGGGCGGCGCTTCCGGGGCGACCATCTCCGCAACTTCACCAGCGGTCTGCTCAGCAGTTACCGGCGAAACGCCTTTGCCCAGTCTGATCACCTCGAGACCGAAGACCGGACCGATGATGACATGGGTTTGTCTGGCAGAGGCGGCTGGCTTGCCCGGCGACCTTCTCTTTTTCCTTCCCTGTGTCTGTGTCATCTCTGTTGCCCTCGCGCCAGGTTCTTTTCACCGGTATGACCGGCTGTCGGTTGTCTCTGTTTGATCGCCAGTAAAGAGGTCCGGGGCGCGGATCGATCATCGCGCGCCGACAAGCAAACGGATGCGGACGAATCCGCAGAAAGCAGGATGGTGAAAACAAAAAAAGGGCTTAGAAGAAATCCTCTAAGCCCTTGAAGGTTCCTGGTAGCGGGGAGAGGATTTGAACCTCTGACCTTCGGGTTATGAGCCCGACGAGCTACCGAGCTGCTCCACCCCGCGTCACATGCAATCAATATACAGTACTTCACCGTAATGTCAAGGCGTATTTTGCGCCATCTCCGAAAGGGATGGCGGCCATTGACAGGCGGCGCGTTCGTCTCACTCTGGAGCCACCTGCCGGGATCGAACCGGCGGCCTTCGGGTTACGAATCCGATGCTCTACCAACTGAGCTAAGGTGGCCCGGAGTTGCCTCCTTTTAGCAACTGTCACCGCCGGTGTCAAGAGTTCTCTTGCTCCGGCAATCAGAGGACGGTCAGTCCGGCAAAGAGCTCGTCGGCGAGGGGAGCGGCAGTGATGGTGCGTGACGAGAGACCGTCATCGAGCCGCACCTCTCCCTCCAGCCGACCGGCGATCTTTCTGGCATAGCGGACCAGCAGGGCGGCAGCGAGCCGGATGTCGTCGTCGTGCCGGCTGTGGCGCAACAGCCCGGTGGGGCCGGGCCGGTCGTGCAGGCGCAGGAGGATGTCGCCCGGCCGGCGCAGGCCGAGCACCGTATCGTTTTCCTCCTGCCGGCGGCCGACGACGAGCCAGCCGCCGCCGGGCAGCCGGAACTGACGACCGACCAGGAGAAAAAGGAGATCATGACGGTCGATCTCCGCGCTCTCGGCGTAAAGCCGCCGCACCCGAACCGCCAGATTGGGATCGGTCAGGGTGCAGCCACCGGCCGGATTGGGATAGCTGGTAATGCCGAAATTTTTAGCCAGGGCGAGCTGACCGGAGCGGCCGCGGCCGCTGAAATCAGGCAGCCTGTCGCGGTCGATGATGCCGGCCAGCTCGATGGTCGCCGGCTTCTGCGAGCGGACGCAGAGGGGGCGCAGCAGCAGGGATTCGGCGCCGCTGTCCCGTTCGATGATGCGGAGGGTGTCTTTGCGCTGCGACATGGGCCGCTGGCCGATGACCTCGCCGGTGATGATGCAGGAGGCGCCGAAGTCGGCCAGCATCTCTTTTGCCGTGCGGATCATGAGGATCTTGCAGTCGATGCAGGGGTTGAAGTGCTTGCCGTAGCCATGGGGCGGATCTCTCAGCATGGCGAGATAGGGATCGGTGATGTCGCGGACCATGACCTCGATACCATAGGCTTCCCGAATCCGGCGGCGATATGCCTCTTCAGCGGCCAGCAGGTCATAATCGAAGAAGGGGGTAACGAATTTGACGGCGATCACCCGCACCCCTTGCGCCGCCACCACCCGGCAGGCGAGGATACTGTCCAGTCCCCCGGAAAAGAGGGCCAGTGCGGTTGCGTTTTTTTTCATATCAGTATTGCTAAACCCGTAAAAAGTCTTCTTTCACCACAGAGCGCACAGAGAACGCAGAGAAAATATCTTTAACTACAATTAGTTGCCTCTGTGCGCTCTGCGGTCTCAGTGGTTGATTTTGATGATCTCGTCAAGGAGGCGCATCGTCCGCTCGCCATCAACGGCGGTTGCGGTTTATCAGCTCCCGGGCGTAGGCCATGGTTTGCGGCGTCACCGAATTGCCGTCGAGCATGGCGGCAAGCTCGGTGACCCGTTCGTCCGGGTCCAGCCTGACAATGGTTGTCCGGGTCCGGTCGTCCGCTACCGATTTGCTGACCCGGTAATGGTCGTCGGCGCAGGAGGCTATCTGCGGCAGGTGGGTGATGCACAGCACCTGATGATGACCTGCCAGTTCTCTGATTTTGCGGGCCACCGATTCGGCCGCCTTGCCGCTGATGCCGCTGTCCACCTCGTCGAAGATGACGGTTTCCACCTGGTCCTTGCGGGCCAGCAGGCACTTGAGGGCAAGCAGCAGGCGGGAGAGTTCGCCGCCTGAGGCGATCTGGGCGATCGGTTTGGCCGGTTCCCCCCGGTTGGCGGAAAACATGAAGACCGGCCGGTCCGCCCCGGTTCTGTTGAGTCCGGCGGTTTTGTCTTCGCCTTCGGGAAAATCGATCGCAAAGACGGCCTGTTCGAGACTGAGCCCGCTCAGTTCATTGCGGATCGTCTCCGCCAGCCGGGCCGCCACCTCCCGCCGCCGGCGGGAGAGCTGATTCGCCGCTTCGTGG
The DNA here is from genome assembly GCA_049323655.1 of Thermodesulfobacteriota bacterium. Taxonomy (GTDB): domain Bacteria; phylum Desulfobacterota; class Desulfobulbia; order Desulfobulbales; family SURF-16; genus DB1. The sequence goes on from JBMONO010000026.1 coordinate 13,989, forward strand.
AGATGCCCCTCCAACAGCTTAACCTCGGCGGCACATTTTTCCAGACGATGGTCCAGATCCTCGATTTCCTCCAGTTCGGCTGCCGCCTTGTCGCCGAAGGCGATCACGTCGGCCAGTTCCGGCCCGTATTTTCGTTTGAGCCGGGAGAGGATATCAAGCCGGGCGCTGATTGCCTCCAGTCGGTGTGGATCATCGGGGATTGTCTCCAGATAGGAGTGCAGGTCAGGGGCCTTTTCCTCAAGCTGAAAGGTGTAGCCGGCGATCTCCTCGGCCAGCGGTCCGAGGGCGGGATCAAGGACGGCCATGGCGGCCAGATTTTTGCGGAGCTGGGAAAGGGGGTCAATGGCGTCGTGGAGCAGCGCGTAACTTTTCCGGCCGAGCCGGGTCAGTTCATCGACGCTTTTCAGGCGTTCCTTTTCCTTAACCAGCTTGTCATCCTCACCGGCGCTCAGCCGGGCCTCGCCGATCTCATTAAGCTGAAAGGAGAGAAAATCGCGACGTTGCTCCTTGTCCTGTTCCCTGGCCCGCATGGTCTCCAGTTCGTTTTTCACCTGCTGATACCGGTCAAAGAGCTGGGCAAAACCGGCCCGTTCGGTGCGCAGTTCGCCCACCGTGTCGATAAAGTCGAGCTGATAACGGGGCACCAGCAGCTGTTGATGGTCGTGCTGACTGGCAACGCTGAACAGCTCCTCCGCCAGTTCGCCGGTGGTTTTGGCGGTGGCCGGACTGCCGTTGACGTAAAAACGGCTGCGGCCCTGGTCAGAGAGCACCCGCTTGAGAATGACGGTGTCCTCCACTGCAAAACCCTGTTCTCTGAGGCGTTCGGCCAGTCCGTTCCGGTCATCGCCCACCTCGAAGAGCGCCTCGATGGTGGCGCTGTCCGTGCCGTTGCGCACCCACGCGGCAGACCCCTTGCCGCCGGAGAGCAGATGAATGGCCTGGAGAATGATCGATTTGCCGGCCCCGGTCTCGCCGGTCAGCACGGAGAGGCCGCTGTTGAAGGACAGCGACAGCCTGTCTATCAACGCCAGGTTGGTGATGTGCAGTTCGCAGAGCATGTTGTCAATTAACGGAGAAAGAGGCTTGAGGTTGACCGGATGCGGCACAGCGTGTAAAATACCTTTACTTTTTCAGTGTTGTCAATTTTCATTTTTGCCATCCGCCTTCTCCCCCCTCCCGGTCGGGATGATGACAGAAGCGGACGGCAGGTGCGCAAACCACCACGGATCACCATGTATTTTCCCGCAGCAGTACAACGGCTCGTTTCTCTCTGGATAATCTTTTTCCTGCTCTGTATCGATTTCTCCCCCCTGTCCGGCAGCCCGGCGGCCCATGCATTTTCCATCAAGGATGAACGGGAGTACGGAGAGAAGATGCTGGCCGTCATCCGTCGCGAATTCAAGCTGGTCGATGAACTCGACGTTCTCCAGTATGTCAACGATCTTGGAGATGCGGTGCTGGCCGGGGCCGGCAACCAGTATTTCGATTACCGTTTTTATGTGATCAACAACAAGGAATTCAACGCCTTTGCCACTCCATCCGGCCTGATCTTCTTCCATTCCGGCATCATCGGCGCCATGGACACCGAGGGGGAATTCGTCAGCGTCCTCGCCCATGAGTGCGGTCATGTCATGTGCCGCCACATCGCCCAGCGCATCGAGAATTCCCTCAAGGTCAGCGCCGGCACCCTGGCAATGATGCTGGCCGGTATCGCCCTCGGCGGCGGCGCCCTGTCCCAGGCCCTGGTCACCGGCGGCATGGCCACCGGCGCGGCATTGAATCTTGAGTTCAGCCGCCAGGACGAGGAGGAGGCGGACCGGGTCGGCTTCACCCTGATGGAGAAGCAGCAGCGGGATCCGAAGGACATGCTGTCCATGCTCAACAAGATGTACCGCGAATCGAAGATCCGTATGGGCAACATCCCCCAGTATCTGCTCACCCATCCCAAACCGAAGCTGCGGATGGACTATGTCGAGGATCTCATGCACGTGAAAGGGGCGGGAGGATACCGCGACTATGATCAGTTCGATTTTCTCCGCATGCAGAAACGGGTCGCCTCCCTGACCCAGGAGCCACAGAAACTCTTTGCCCGATATCGCAAGGAGATGCGCGAGGCACCGGATGAGACGACAAAGATCATGGCGACTTACGGGCTCGCCCTGGCCGACGTCTCCATCGGTAATTACGAGCAGGGGGTGGAAAAACTGCGCCAGGTCATCCGCGCCTTTCCGGACAAACCGATCCTGCTGGCTGATCTCGGCAGAATCTATGTCAACGGCGGCCAACTGGAGACCGCCCGCATGTATCTGGAAGAGGCGAGGGCGAAAAATCCCGACTGCTGGTACAGCAACTATCATCTTGCCCTGGTTTTGCAGCAGTCCGGCAACAGCGAACGAGCCGAGGCGCTCTTCAAACAGATCATGGACCACGTTCCCGACTATCCGGATGTCTATTTTCAGCTCGGCCAGATCGAATCGAAACGGGGCAACCTGATGCTTTCTCATCTCTATCTCGGCAAAAATTTTTATTATGCCGGTAATTTTCCGGTCAGCACCTTTCATCTGAAAAAGGCTCTGGCCTTGGCGGTGGGGCCGGAACGGGAGGAGATCGTCATGCTGCTCGCCAAGATAAAAGAGGTTGAGTAAGCGTCGGAACAGACCATGCCGCACCCCACGAACGCCATGAAGCACGCCCTGTTGCCTGAACTGCGTTCGTTTACCATCACCCGCAGCAGGGCAGGGGACGATTGCCGGGAATACCTGCTCACCCGGCCCGGCTGGCGACAACGGATCATTGCCCGGGATTTCTCCCCCCTGCTCGCCGGCCGGCAGGACGACTCGACGCTGTTGTCCCGGTTGACGCGCTCCTGGACCGCCCTTGGTATCCATCCTCATCTGCAGAGCTGCTATGGCCCGGTATCCCCCCGAGGCGCGGCTCTCTTCCTCGAAGACATCGAAGGGGAGAGCCTCGCCCGGCTGCTGGAAGACGGCAATCTCTCGCTGCGGACCATCCTCTCGCTTGCCATCCAGCTCTGCCACGGCGTCGAGCATCTCCTCGCCGCTCATCTTCCCTGTCCGCCGCTGTCGCCGGAAAGCATCATCGTCACTCCTGCTTCCCTGATCAAGATCCGTGACCCGGTCCGGCCGCTGACCCTATCGGTAAGCCATGAGAAAAAGGGGAAGAAGGAGCAGGACGCCGTCGCCGCCATCGGCGCCCTGCTCGCAATCATGCTGAGGTCCGGCGCAGCGAGCGACAGCGGCGGGAACGGCGGTCTGCTGACCGCCTTTGTCGCCCGCTACGCCGGACCGGTGACGAATGACGAGACCGCGGCCCGCCTCCGTCGTCTGCTCAACGGCCTTTATCGGCGGATTTTTTCCGCCGACTGCCCCTATTATGCGCTTTCCTGTGATTTTCGGGCCTGCCACTGCAACAATATGGCGGTTCTCGCCCTTGTCGCGGGTCGACCCCGCCAGGGGATCGCCCTCCTTCATCAGGCCCTGCGCCTGCGCGACCGATTGCCGGAGGCGGTGGCCAATCTGCTGCTGGCCAGGATGCAATGCGAAGGTTTTTCCCCGGCCCGGACGACAGGGATGATCGAGGCCGCCGTTGCGGACGGTTGCCCCACCGAACAGCTGGCCGCCGTGCAAGGGATCGCCGCTGCGAAGGCGGCGGGCGAGGCAAACGACCCGCCTTATCTCCTCTGTCCGCCAATCCGCTCCCTTGCTATTTATCGGCAGGGTCGGACAGCAGCTGCCAACCGGAAGGTGCTGTCCCAGCAGTTTCGCCTGTTGCGCTATGAGTCGTGCGTTCAAACCCTGCACTCCGCCTGGCAACGGGAACGATTTGAGAAAAATTCTTTTTTGTCGGCACTCTATGCCCGCCTGCTGGCCAGAGGAGAGACGCGGGAGCTTGTCGGCGTCCAGCGCGCTGCCGTGCTGCGGGCAGGTGACGGACCGGTGCGCCTGCTCCGCCACCTGCCTGGCACAAAAAAAATTGTCCTCTGCTGCGGCAGCGGTCCGCTTCGCCTCTTTCACTACGGACGGAGATGGGAAAGCCGGGATCTGACCGGCAGCGGCGAGTTGTTCAGCGATCTGGCCGTTGCGCCGGACGGCTCGCTCATCGCCGCCATAACCGCATCAGGGACCGTTCTGTTCTGGAAGGCAAACGGCGAAAAAGTTTTCGCAAAAAAAGTCCATGGCGAGGGGAGGGCTGCCATCGGTTTTTCCGGAGACGGCCGCTTTTTTGCGAGCTGCGGGACGGACGGCCGGCTTGTTACCCGCAGCGTGGCGAGCGGTAACGAAAAAATTGTCTCCCTGGACTGTCGGCAGCAGGTGACGGGCCTGGCCTTTGTCCCGAATCTGCTCGATCTGGTTGTCAGCAGGGAGGACGGCGAGGTGGAGATTCTCGCCGCCAGAGGGAAAAAATCGCTCTCCCGTTTTCGCGCCCACGACCGTTCGGTCACCGCACTTACCATGGCGGCAAGCGGTGATTTTTTCGCCACCGCCGCCGATACCATCCGGATCTGGGACCGACGGAACGCAACCTGCCTGGCAACGCTGCCGGGGCCGGGCCTTGATGCCGGATCGACCAGGCTGCTGTTGGTTGGCAACGGACGGCATCTGCTCTCCGCCGCCATGGATGATTTGATCCGCATTCATGATCTGGTCGACGACAGGATGGTTGCCGTGCTGGACGGCCGGGACGGCGGCATCACCTGTCTTGCAAGGGGAGCCAAATCCCATTTCTTCTTTGCCGGTCAGCAGAACGGCGCGGTGCTCGTCTGGCAGCTCGTCTACAACCTCTTTTTCGGCTGAGCAAAATCTGTGGTTGATTTTCTGTTTTTACGCCGCCAGTAAAAAATATCCGTGCCGCGGTTGCCGGTGTGCTATGATTTTACCATGCAGGTTTCTCTGCCGGATCTATCCAGCTTAGTGCCGTGGAGGGAGGCTCGGTCATGAAGCAGATCATCACCAGCGAAAAGAAGCCGATCAAGCTCTGGCTTGACGATATCGAATCCGGCGCCCTGGAGCAGGCGAAAAACCTTGCCAATCTTCCCTTTATTTTCAAGCATGTGGCAGTGATGCCCGATGCCCACCAGGGATACGGCATGCCCATCGGCGGCGTCATGGCCGCCGAGGATGTGGTCATTCCCAATGCCGTCGGTGTCGATATCGGTTGCGGCATGTGTGCGGTCCGAACCTCGTTGGCTGCCAACGCCCTTTCCCGTGAAAAATTAAAAGGCGTGCTGGCCGGGGTCAGAAATCTGGTGCCTTTAGGCTTTGCCCATCATAAGAAGACCCAGGACGAAAACCTGATGCCGCGGGCGCCTGGGGGAGGTCTCCATGCCCTGCCGGTGGTTTCCCGCGAATACCGCAATGCCCTGACCCAGCTCGGCACCCTGGGGGGCGGCAACCATTTCATCGAGATCCAGCGTGGCAGCGACGGTCGACTGTGGCTGATGATCCATTCCGGCAGCCGCAACCTCGGCTTTCAGGTTGCCAATTATTACAACAGGCTGGCCGTTGAGCTGAACCGTCGGTGGGGGGCGCATATCCCGGAAAAGTGGCAGCTTGCCTTTCTGCCTATGGACAGTCCGGAGGGCAGAACTTATCTTGACGAGATGCAGTACTGCGTTGATTTTGCCTATGCCAACCGTACCCTGATGATGGAGAGGGTCAAGGCCGCTCTGCAGGCGGTCGAGCCACTCGTCATGTTTGAGCCGATCATCAACATCGCCCACAACTACGCGGCCCTGGAAACCCATTTTCATAAAAACGTCATGGTCCATCGCAAGGGCGCCACCAGCGCCCGGGCCGGGGAAACCGGCATCATTCCCGGCTCCCAGGGCAGCCCCAGCTATATCGTCCGGGGGCTCGGCAATACGGAGAGCTTTCAGTCCTGCGCCCATGGCGCGGGCCGGAAAATGGGGCGCAAGCAGGCCCAGCGCCAGCTCGATCTTGCCGCGGAACAGAAAAAACTTGACGACCAGGGTATTATTCACGCCATCCGCCATGTCGGTGATCTGGACGAGGCAGCAGGCGCCTACAAGAATATCGACGAGGTGATCGACAACCAGCTCGATCTGGTCGAGGTGCTGGTTGAGCTGCGGCCGCTGGCGGTGATCAAGGGGTGACGAGGACAGAGGGGATGAAGCGAGAGGACTGGTTGTTATCCTCATTTAATGACAAGAAAAAGGAGAATCGGCATGACAACACAACTTTCTTTCAGCAAAATCGAAAACGAGCTGTTACCTGAATTCAGGAGAAAGATCGGCGCCGCCGAGTCCACCGCCGATGTGAAAAAATTCTTTGTCTACACCATGCAGGAGCTGTTCCGACAGGTGTTTGCCGGCCAGATCGAGGTTGGTTTCGACGATATCGCCCTGCTGCCCAATCAGGCCCCTCCCTATTCCATCAGCGCCACCGTCCAGGATCACGACAGCTTTTCCGTTATCTGGGCCTCCTCGGACCTGCCCCATGTTATCAGCCGTTTTACCGAAACCGCCCTGAACCGTTACCGTCATCTGGAAAAGAATCCAGGCCGGACCGAAGCCAAAATCCGGATGTAATGCCATGTCCACCGTTCGGCAACGGATCATTGCCCTGCTGACCGAGCGGGAGATGAATGCCGGGGAAATCTCCCGGGAGGCTTCCATCCGGGAAAGGGAGGTGTATGATCATCTGCAACATATTGCCCGGTCACTTGCCGCAGCAGGGGCAAAGATGGTGGTGTCGCCCTATGCCTGTCTCACCTGCGGTTACCTCTTTAGCGGCCGTCACCGCTTGAGTCGACCGGGCCGTTGCCCCCGTTGCCGGAACAGCCATATCAGGATGGCCACCTATCGTATCGAAGGGGGATCCGGGGCGACCGGCACCACGACTAACCCACTGAAATAGCGTGAATGTCTACCCGATGTCGGGTCGGATGACAGGCCGCATCTGGCGATGTCCTCTATTTTTTTCCGCTCGCTGCGCTAGAGTATGGTCATGCAGGGAACCGCCACTGAAAAAAAACAGAGGCAGGAAAAACCACGAAAGGAGGATGTCATGAAAAAAGGTATTGTTGGCGCACTGCTCGTCATGGCAATGTTGTCGTCGGTTGACGCCAGGGCCGACAGGGCAGGAGCGGGAACAGCGGTGGGAGTGATCAGCGGTGCGGCGGTCGGCCATGCCGTTGGCCGGGACACGGAAGCTACCCTGCTCGGCGCGGCGGTCGGCGGGGTATTCGGGTATATCATCGGCAGCGGGATGGATGACCATCGCCATGTCCATCACGTCTACCACGACCCGGCGCCGGTCTATGTCGTGCCGCCGCCACCGCCGGACAGGGTGGTGGTCATTGACCGGTATCGTCCCTACTGTCCGCCGCCGGCAACGGTGGTTGTGGTGCCGGATCATCATCGGCATTACAGCCACAAATACCGAGATCATCATCGCGGCGGCAAGCACCATGCCCGTGGTGGTGGCCGGGGCAGGGATCACCGGGTTGTCTATCGGTAGGCGATCTGTCTGTTGAGGCGCTGGCGAGCTGGCCGCAGGCCGCCGAAATATCGGCGCCGCGGCTGGCGCGCAGCAACACGGTATAGCCCCGTTCCTTGAGAATATTCTGAAACGCCTCCACCCTGCGTTCGTCGGGCCGGACAAAGGGCAGCTGCGGAGTTTCGTTGCAAGGCAGCAAGTTGATTTTGGCAGGAATACCGCGCAGAATGGCTGCCAGTCGGATTGCGTCGCTGTCGGCGTCGTTGACGCCCTTGAGGAGGATGTATTCGAACATGATCCGCTTGCGTTTGGGTATCGGCAGTCTGCGGCAGGCGGCAAGGAGGGTGTCGAGGGGATAGCGGGCATTGATCGGCATCAGGCGGCTGCGCGTCTCGTTATCCGCGGCGTGGAGAGAAACGGCGAGATTGACCTTGAAGATCGCGGCCAGCTCCATCATTTTCGGGACCAGACCGCAGGTGGAAACGGTAATACGCCGATCGGAAAAATCGAGGCCGGCTTCATCCAGCAACACCGAGAGCGCCCTGACCAGATTGTCGAAATTGGCCAGCGGTTCCCCCATGCCCATGAAAACCAGATTATTGATCTCCCCCAGTCCCCTGCTGCGCAGATCGTCGTTCACCGCGCAGACCTGATTGACCATTTCCGCACAACTGAGATTTCTGCGAAAACCCATGGTGCCGGTGAGACAGAAGGCGCAGCCCATGGCGCAGCCGACCTGGGAGGAGACGCAGAGGGTAGAGCGATCCTCTTCCGGGATCAGCACACTCTCGATGATGTGGCCGTCCGCCAGCCGGAAACCGTATTTTCTGGTGCCATCGCGGGACACCTCGATGATCTCCGGCGTCAGTCGACTGATAGAAAACTCAGCGGCCAGGGACTGGCGCAACTCTTTTGACAGATCGGTCATGCCGGCAAAATCGGTAACACCGGGACGGTAGATCCAGGAAAAGATCTGTTTTGCCCGGTAGAGTGGCAGATTGCGTTCACGGACATGAGCGGCCACTTCTTTTTGGGTCAGATTTTTCAGGTCGATGCGGGTAGCTGGGGCAAAGGAGGACACGCGGTCAGAGAAAATGAAATGTTAACGGTTGACGGAGGTGACCTCCTGGAAGCGATCTTTCCAGAAAAGAAATTTCTGATGACAGTTCTGTACCGCCCTTTCCAGTTCTTCGATATTGAAGGGTTTATAGAAAATCTTCATGGCGCCCAGCAGATGAGAATGATGAACGACCTCCAGTGACTTGTGGGCGGTGATAATAATGAAATCGGTTCCCGGCCGAATTTTTTTGATCTGACTGACCAGATCGAAACCGCCGATGCCGGGCATGGTCAGGTCGGTGAGAACAAGATCATACGGCTGGTTCTTGAAGGCCGACAGGGCCTGCATGGCGTTGCTGAAAGGAGAGAAATGCAGACCGGTCAGGGCGGAGAGGGTGACGGCAATGCCTTCGGCAATATCCGGTTCATCATCAACCACCATGATTCTGTAGGTTCCGTTCTCCATGCTGATCTCTGTCTGTTCGCCCATTTCGACTATGCAGCGGGCGTTTGTTGTGGATATGGGTAAACAATTTCCCTTCCGGGCGCGGCGAGAGTCACACATCTTCACAATGCGCTCTCTTGTTTTCGTCAATACCATGGGTATCATACTGTATTTATACCATGGAATCAATAAGATGTATGAGAAGCCCCGGCAGGGACGTATTTTTTTTACGTTTTTCTATTGTATAAATCTTTTGAAATTCATAACATAGCTGTTATTCAGCATGCTATTGAATTTTGAAATATCCGCTTTCTCAACCAGTTGCCGAAAGGAATGCCCGTGCCCCCGGAATCGCCCAAGGAAAAGATACTCGTTGTTGATGATCTGCCTGCCAGTGTCAAGGTGCTGGTCAACAAGCTGGAAGAGGAATATGAGGTCGTCACCGTTACCAGCGCTCCCCGAGCCCTTGAGCTGATTCAGGCCGACCCGCCGGATCTGATTCTGCTCGATATCATGATGCCGGGCATGAGCGGCTACGAAATGTGTCGGCTGCTGAAGGCGGAGGAACGGTTCAGAAAGATCCCGATCATTTTCATCACCGCCAGAACCGAAGAAGAGGATCATGAAAAGGGGCTTGCCATGGGCGCGGTGGATTTTCTCTGCAAACCGGTCAGCGCCGCCATTGTCAAGGCCAGGGTGCGTACCCATCTGGAGCTGAAAAGACATCGGGAACAGCTGGAAAAGATGGTGGAGGAACGCAGCTGCGAGCTGCAGAAAACCCTGAAGCTCCTTCAGGCCAAAAAGGAAAGCGAATATCGCCGGGCCGCCGAGGTGCACAGCGGCAGGATGGCGGCCCTGGGCGAGATGGCAACCTCCATGGCCCACGAAATCAACCAGCCGCTCAATGTCATCTCCATCACCGTACAGGGCTGGCAGCTGCTGGAACGGCGCCACATGCTGACCAAGGAAAAGATGCTGGGCGACGTTCAGGTCCTGCTCGACAACGTCAATCGCATCACCCGCCTCATCGACCATGTCCGCACCCTCGGCCATCCCTGCCAGGATCTCTGCTCCTTTACCTTTGCCGATGTGCTGGCCGACGCCCTGTCACTGTGTCGCATGCAGTTTCATAATCACGGGATCACCGTCCGGGTGGAGACGGAGGGCGAGGTGCCGCCGGTGCAGGCCATTCAGGCGGAATTTGAACAGGTGTTGCTCAATCTCCTCTCCAACTCGCGCTATGCCCTGGCGGAAAAGGCGAGAACGGATGAGCATTTTGAGCCGGTCATCACCATCCGCGTCTTCAGCAGGGGCGAGATGGGGTGTATCACCATTGAAGACAATGGCGGCGGCATTGATCCCCTGGCTGAGGAAAACATCTTTGACCCCTTTTTCACGACCAAGCCGGCAGGGCAGGGCACCGGGCTGGGACTCAGTATCTCCCGCCAGCTCATGCGGAAATTCAACGGCGATCTGCGGCTCATCAATACGCCGGGCAAGGGGGCCTGTTTTGAAATCTGCCTGCCCCATGTTGCCGAACACGGGAAAGGGGAGGGCTGTCTCAGAGGGCGCGGAGATGTTCCGGGCGCAACGCCGTCCCGTCCACCAGGGCAGCATCGATCATGGTGAGGATTTTCTCCTTGTCCCGGCTGAGACGACAGCTGATGGGCAGATAGTTGGAGGCGTGGTTGGCCTGGAACTGAACCCGCGGCGCGCTGATGTGCGTTATCATGGTGCGCAGCTCCCGCAGCAGTCCGTTTCGGTCAGGAATCTTGAATAGTTTCGCTTTCTCGGCAAGATAAAGCGGAGTGTTCGGAAGGAGTATGATGGTGAGGGCGGCGATCTGGTTGGCGCCGGAGTCGGAGACGACCCGACCGGTGGCAATGGCGTGTTCCATGGAACCGGCTTCGCCGCCGATACCGAGCAGGACGGTGACGGAGAGGAACAGGCCGGCATCCCGCACCCGGCAACCGGCCCTGATCATGCCGGCGCTGTCCGTGCCCTTGCGGATCGCCGCCAGCACCGTGTCCGAACCGCTTTCCACTCCCATGTAGACCCGATCAAGGCCGAGCTGTTTCAGCTCGGCCAGCTCGGCCGGCGATTTTGCCATGATCGACCGGGCATTGGCATAAAGGCTGATCCGGTTGACCCAGGGCAGCCTGAGTCGGATCTTTTCCAGCAGGGGGACGAGACGCTTCTGCGGCAGGATGAGGACGTCGCCGTCGGCGAGAAAGACCTTGTTCTGGCGGCGGCAGTATGTCGCGGCAAAATCGATGTCCGCATCGATTACCTTCCGTTCCTTGATGCGGAAACGAACATCCTTGTAAGCCCCGCAGAAGGTGCAGCGGTTATGGGAACAGCCCACCGTCACCTGCAGGATGATGGAATCGGCCTCGCTGGGAGGCCGTATCACATTGCCTTCGTAGTGCACATCAGGCGCTTTTTTCAAATTCCTTCATGAATGCCACCAGATCAATGACACCCTGTTTGGGAAAGGCATTGTAGATCGAGGCGCGGATGCCGCCGATGGAGCGGTGCCCTTTGAGGCCGTCGAGCCCCCGTTTGGCTGCCTCCTCGATGAATTTCTTTTCCAGTTCAGGGGTGGGCAGATTAAAGGTGACATTCATCAGCGAGCGGGAATCCTTGCGGGCATGACCCCGGTAAAAGTCGGAGGCATCGATGGCGTCATAGAGGATGGCCGCCTTTTCGTGGTTGATCTTCTCGATCGCCGGCATCCCGCCCATTTTTTTGAGCCATTTGCAGACCAGGCCGATGATGTAAATAGCGAAGCAGGGCGGGGTGTTGAACATCGACCCGTTGTCGGCGTGGGTCTTGTAACGGAACATGGTCGGCACGGTTTCCGGAACCCGGTCGAGCAGGTCGTCGCGGACGATGACCAGGGTGGCGCCGGCCGGCCCGATGTTCTTCTGCGCCCCGGCAAAAACCAGCCCGAAAGGTTCCATGGCAAAGGGCCGGGACATGATGTCGGAACTCATATCGCAAACCAGCATCTTGTCCGATTTCGGCATGGTGTGGAACTGGGTGCCGTAAATGGTGTTGTTGGAAACAAAGTAGAGATACTCGGCATCAGGATCAACCGTGTAGTCGGAATCGACCGGCACATGATCGAATTTACTTGGCTCACTTGAATAGGCGACATGGGCCGAGGCCACGATATTGGCCTCCTTGATCGCCTTTTTCGCCCAGACGCCGGTGTTGAGATAAGAGCCCTTCTTGCCCGGTCCGAGCAGATTCATCGGCACCATGGCAAACTGGGTGGAGGCGCCGCCCTGCAGGAAGAGCACCTTGTAATTCGCCTGGATGTTGAGCAGTTCACGAACCAGGGCCTCCGCCTCTTCGGCCACCGCCATGAAATCCTTGCCGCGGTGGCTCAGCTCGATGAGGCCGATCCCCCGGTTGTTGTAGTTGACGATATCGATGGCCGCCTGTTGCAGCACCTCAACGGGCAAGGTGGCGGGCCCAGGGCTGAAATTGTAAATCCTCTCCGGCATGACGTGATCTCCTCCGGTTCCCCGGTGTGTAAAAGAAAATGAAAAAAGACAGCTCCCTTAAAAAAAATGCCACTGAGAGCACAGAGGGCACAGAGAATTTTTTTTTGCTATCTCCGCGTCCTCCGTGGTCTCCGTGGTTGATTTTGCGTGTTTATAAAATCTTACGTTGTGGCGCGCCCTACAGGACAATTCCCATCCGTCGCAAGGCGCCTATCCCCCCCTGCAGATTGCGGGTGCGGGGGCGGATCTGCTGGAGCAGACACATGGCGTCATAGGAACGGCTGCCGGCGTTGCAGACCAAGATGATTTCCCGGTCGGCCGGCACCTGATCGATGCGGGCCAGCAGTTCGTCATTGGGAATATTCAGCCAGTGCGGCCCATATGTTGCGGCCAGCGGCGCGGCCTGGGTCGCGGCCCGCACGTCGAGAAAGAGATAATCGCCCGCCTCGCGCTGGTTCAGTTTTTCCATGAAGACCGGGGCGTCGATCGGTCGGTTGCGGCCCTCGAGGATATTCTGGGCGGCATTGGCGAGGGTATTGATAATATCCATGGCCGCCGCGTAGGGCGGAGAGTAGGGCAGTTCCAGGTTGGCGACATCCTGCACCGTCGGTCTGTACTTGAGGATCGCCGCCACCGCCCCGATCCTGGCGAGCAGGGAGTCGCTGTGGGGGCCGATACCCTGGACGCCGAGCACCCGCTGCGTTTTTTTCTCCACCACCATCTGCATGAAAAGCATGCCGCTGTCAGGGTAGAAATGGGCCCGGTCCGCCTGGACGACAAAGGCGGCGATGGCGTCGAATCCCTGGGCCCGGGCCATATCGAGACTGAGACCGGTCTTGGCCACACAGTTGTCAAAGAGCTTAATGATGAAGCTGCCGACAACGCCGTCGAAGGTCTCCTGCCGACCGGCGAGATTGGAGCCGATGACCCGGCCCTGGCGGTTGGCCACGGAGCCCATCGGCGCATAGGTGTGGCCGCCGCTGACCAGATCAATCATTTCGACACAGTCGCCGCCGGCGTAGATGGCAGGATCGGAGGTCTGCATCCTGCGGTTGACGACGATACCGCCGAACGGTCCGATGGCAAGGCCGGCCTCCCGGGCCAGTTGACTGTTGGGACGCACCCCGACGGCCATGATGACCAGATCGGCGTCAATGGTCCGTTTGTCTGTTTTGACCGCATGCACCTTGCCGTTTGCAACGAGAAAGGCCTCCGCCTTTTCCGAGGTATGGACAATGACGCCCTTTTCCTCCAGATGGTGACGGGCCATGGAGGCAACGGTGGCGTCAACGATGCGGGGCAGAACCTGCTCCATCATTTCCACCACCACGGTTTCCACGCCCCACAGGTCAGTCATGGCCTCAGCCATTTCCAGACCGATGGCGCCGCCGCCGAGGACAACGGCCCGACTCACCTCGCCGCGGGACAGACGAGCCTTGATCTCCACCGCCTTGTGCAGATCACTGATGGTAAAAACGCCGTCCGCCTCGCTGCCGGGCAGGGGGGGGACATAGGGAGTACTGCCGGTGGCCAGTACCAGTTTGTCATAGGAGAGCAATTCTTCGGCGCCGCTGGCCAGATCACGCACCAGTACCTGCTTTTCCCGACGGTCGATGCGAAGCGCCCGGGACAGCGTTTTGACGGCAAAGCCCTTTTCCCGGGCGAAATAGGCGGCATCGCGCAGGCTGTGAAACGAGGTGGAACGCAGTCCTTCCGCTTCGGCGACATCCCCGCAGACATAATAGGGAATGCCGCAACCGCCGTAAGAGATGACCGAGTCCTGATCGATGAGGGTTATTTCCGCTTCCGGGTCCAGCCGTCTGGCCCGGCTGGCCGCCTTTGGTCCCAGGGCCACCCCGCCGATGATAAGAATTTTCTGTCCCATTGCAACTCCTGCCCGTATACCGGGCAACCCTGCTGAAACCTCCCGGAAAGCGACCGGAGCCGCATCCGCAGGCATTGTCGGAATTGTAAAAACCACGATTGCGACGGTCGCTGAATTGTAACTCGTTGTTTTCATTCTCCCGCCCGCCATGGCTAGCGGTTTTTTGCGGGACCGTCCTGCATTCAATGGCTGAAAAAAAAGAAATAATAGTGTAAAGAGAGGTTGTTGTCATCTACTACTTGCTGGCATCGCGAAAAGTCTGGATCTCCTTATGATGCTGCGGTGGGATCGCGAAATGCTCGGCGTCCCCTCTGGATACCACCGCTTTCACGACGCCAGCGCGCCTTGGATATCGAAACTGTTGCGTACTTCACGAACCAGTACTCTCCACGAGCGCATCACTCCTTGTATCCACAAAAAGGCAGCCCGTGACCACCAGCACTCCGAGAGCGCCGCTCATCATCCTTGTCGGCCCGACCGCCATCGGCAAAACGGAACTCTCCTTGACCCTTGCCGAAATGTTCGGGGGTGAGATCATCTCCATGGACTCCATGCAGATCTACCGTCACATGGATATCGGCACCGCTAAACCGAGTCGGGCCGAGCGGCAACGGGTGGTGCATCATCTGATCGATTATGTTGATCCGGACGAACCGTATCACGTTGCCCGTTATACACGGGATGCGGAAGAGGCGATCGCCGGGGTGCGGTGCCGCGGCCGTCTGCCCATGCTGGTCGGGGGGACCGGCCTCTATATGAAGGGGTTGCTGGAAGGCATCTTTGCCATGCCCGAGGTGCCGGAGGAAATCCGGCAGCTGGTGCAAGACGAGTTACAGAAGGAGGGAGCAGAGAAGCTTCACCGGAGACTGCAATCAATCGATCCGGAAAGCGCGGCCAGAATCCATCCCCATGATCCCCAGCGACTGGTTCGGGCCATGGAGGTCTGGCTGGTCACCGGGGCGCCATGGAGCACCCATCTCAATCGTCAGCAACAGGAAAAGGCTCGGCAGTCGGGCCAAAACCGCACCGTGCGGATCGGGTTGACCATGGAGCGACAGGAACTGTACACCCGCATCAACCATCGGGTGGGGCTGATGGTGAGCCAGGGCCTGCTTGAAGAGGTGGAAAAGCTGCTGGCCATGGGTTTTCCCCGCGAGCTCAACCCTATGCAATCCATTGGGTACCGGCACATGATCAATTTTATCGATCGCCTCTGGTCCTGGGAAAAAACCCTGGAGTTGCTGGCCAGGGACACCCGACGCTACGCCAAGCGTCAGCTTACCTGGTTTGGCCGCGACAGCGCTATTAATTGGTTCCGGCCGGACGAAACGAACAAAATCATAAATTTTATCCGTCAGGCCTTGGCTTGCTGAGACGACGTCAGCGATATCTTAACAGAAAAGAGTAATATAATAATGTTTCATAAGGAAATCGTGCAACGTGTTGAAAATGCGTTAGCTTTTTCTGAAGCGCGCAAGTACGGTTTTACAGAACTTCAGAGTCGAATCATTGCCGGCCGGGCGACCTGCGACAATGGCGAACTGAAATCCGTTCTCTTTCCGACCCTAAACAATCTCCACCACCCGAACAGTCTGGAGGACGGTGCAACTGCGGCCGCCGTCATCGTCGAGGCGATTCTTGAAAAAAAAAGAATCGGCATCCTGACCGATTACGACGTGGACGGTATCTGCTCCCACGTCGTCGTCCACGAATCACTACGCCATTTCGGGGTAAAATCCGACCTGCTGTCAAGTTTTATCGGCCACCGGATGAATGACGGTTACGGCATCAGTCAGACCCTGGTTGATCGTATCCTCACGCAACATCATCAGCCCAATCTTATCATCACCGCTGATTGCGGCTCCTCTGACGAAAAACAGATCAAAAGATTGAAAGAGGCGGGGATAAGTGTCATTGTCACCGATCACCATGCCATTCCCGCCGAAGGCATTCCGGTCTCAGCGGCGGCGACGGTGAACCCGAGTCGCGAGGATTGCCGCTATCCGGACAAGCTCATATCCGGCTGTATGGTCAGCTGGCTGGTGATGTGCCTCGTTCGAAACATTCTCAGAGAAAAAAAATATCTCCTTGAAACAGCGAACCAATTGGCAAGTCTACTTGACTATGTTGCCCTGAGCACGGTGGCGGATGCGGTTTCCTTTTTCAGCGGCACCAACCGCGCCGTTGTCGTCAGCGGCTTACGGATCATCAACCGTAAAACCAAACCCTCATGGTTTTCATTGGCCTCTCTGCTTGGCAAAACGGATGATTCTCCTTTTACCGCCGAAGATCTCGCCTTTCAGGTGGCGCCTCGCATCAATGCTCGGGGCAGAATGGCCGATCCGTATGCCGCTCTTCATTTTTTTCTGGCCGAAAGCACGGAACAGGCGACGGCGCAGCTGCATAAGCTCGAAAAGAACAACGAGCAACGCAAGAGCGCGGAAAGAGAAATGGTGAAAAGCGCACGAAAAGAAGCAATGTGTCAGATTCGGGCAGGGCGACGGACCATCGTCGTCGCTGACGCAGCTTTTCATCCCGGAGTGCAGGGGATCGTCGCCTCCCGGCTTGTCGACGACTGCGGCCGACCAGCAGTGGTGTTGAGCCCGACCAAAGAAAACGATATTTTGTCAGGATCGGTTCGTTCCGTTCCGGAAGTGCATGTTCGCAAAGTCCTGCAAAAAATCCATGAAAAACGGCCGGATCTTTTTCTCTCTTTTGGCGGCCACAGTGGTGCTGCCGGTCTGAAGATCCGCCGCGAAAAGCTCGCGGAGTTCAGTGTCGCCTTTGAAGAGGTCGTCTGCGATGAAACGGCAGGACGCGTTCTCCGTCCGATCATCGCCACTGATGGGCCGTTGCCGACCCGGGATATGACCTTTGAAACCATTGCTGAGCTACAAGCCCTTGAACCCTTTGGCCGAGAGTTCGACGAACCGGTTTTTGAGGGAATGTTCACCGTGAAAAGGATCAGACCGGTGGGAGCCGAGGCGATTCATCTCTCCATGACTCTGGAGGCGAACAATGGCCGTACATTTCACGGGATCTGGTTTCGCGCCCTGGAGAACGCCGAAGAAGAGGTGTCGATCAAGGGGGGTGAGTTGATCCGCTGTGCTTTCAAATTGAAAACAAACACCTTTCGCGGCAACACGAATATTCAGATGATGATTGAATATGCGGAAACGAGTCAAAGTCAAAGGCCGCAAAGGGATCAGGAGCACAGGGCGGTGCGGTGATTTTCGCGGTGAAGGCATTCCTGGTAACACATTGTTTTTTTTGAATTAAACAAAATTTAACATAATATACATTATGCGACATTGTGATTAGAGGGTTTTCTTTTTGAACGGCTGGTGCTAAATGTGCTAGATATTTTGTCGCAAGCTACCGCAGCTCGATCGTTTTTTTTTTGACAGTATCATCAACGGGAGTCACTTCATGAACAGAGAGATCTATCAGGAACCGCTGGTCAGTCGTTATACCAGTCGGGAGATGCAGCAGATATTTTCGGAGCAGACAAAATTTGCCACCTGGCGGCGCTGCTGGATCGCCTTGGCCGAGGCCCAGCACGAGCTGGGGCTGCCCCTCGTGACCCGGCCGATGATCGACGAGTTGAAACGCTTTGAGACCGACATCAACTTTGATGTTGCCGCCCAGAAAGAAAAGGAAATCCGTCACGATGTCATGGCCCATGTCTACGCCTATGGTTGTCAGTGCCCAACTGCTGAGCCGATCATTCATCTCGGCGCCACCTCGCAGTTTGTCGGCTGCAACACCGATCTCATTCTCCAGCGCCGAGCTCTCGGCCTGATCAAGAAAGCCCTGCTCAATGTCGTTGCCAACCTGGCCTCCTTCTGCCGGACTCACAAGGCCATGGCCACCCTCGGGTACACCCATTATCAGCCTGCCCAGCCCACCACGGTCGGCAAGCGTCATACTCTTTATATTCAGGATCTGCTGATGGATCTTGACTACATAGAACATCTGGAGAAGCAGTTCAAGGCCCGGGGCGCCAAGGGAACGGTCGGCACCCAGGCAACCTTTCTCGAACTCTTCAATGGCGACCACGACAAAGTTCGCAAACTTGATAAACTTGTCGCCAGAAAGCTTGGATTTAACGATGTTTTTGATGTTACAGGCCAGACTTATACGCGGAAACTTGACATGAAGATCGCCGAAACCCTGGCCGGTATTGGTGCATCGGCCCACAAATTCGCGGTGGATTTGCGGCTGCTCTCCAACCTCAAGGTTCAGGAAGAACCCTTTGCCAGCGGCCAGGTCGGCAGTTCAGCCATGGCTTACAAGCGCAACCCCATGCGTAGTGAACGGATGACCGGTCTTGCCCGTAAGCTGATGGGCCTGCCCGCGGATTTTGCCGCAACCTATGCCAACCAGTGGTTTGAGCGAACCCTCGATGACTCGGCCATCCGAAGAATGGATATTCCACAGGCCTTTCTTTTGACCGACGCTATTTTAAAGCTATACCTTAATATTACGTCAAAAATGGTTGTTTTTCCGCAACAGATTGCTCGTCATCTTCGAATGGAACTGCCCTTCATGGCCACGGAGAAAATTCTGATGGCCTCAGTCGAGAAAGGAAAAAGCCGTCAGGAGATGCATGAAATCATTAAAATTCACTCGGTGGCGGCAGGCAGGGTAGTGAAGGAGGAAGGCAAGGACAACGATCTTCTTCAGCGTCTCGGTGATGATCCGGCCATCCCCTTTACCGTGAAGGAGCTAGAGTCCATGGTGGGCAGCGGCGCTGAATTTGTCGGCCGGGCACCGGAACAGACCGAGGAGTTTCTCACGGAAGTCGTTGAGCCGCGCCTGGAACGGTACAAGGCCCTGCTCGGCGCCAGTGATACGGAACTTTCGGTATGACCGTTCCATGGTCGTATGCCGGCGAGATCAGGAAGCTTTATCTCCGCATCTCGCCGCGCCGCATTCACTATCTCAAATTTCTGCTTGAGGGCTATGACGGCATGGCGATTCTGTCCACCATTGATGCCTGCACCGGGCTCGTCGTCGTCCGTTATCCGGAATGGTTTACCTGTTTTCTTTTCGCCTTGCTCCGTGACATCGCCCCGTCGCTTTGTTCAGGTTCACAAGGAGAAAGACTGGGATGATCACGAAACCATCTTTTTTTCTACTGCTCTTCGTTGTCGTTTCCTGCCCTGCCCTTCTTTGCGCCGAAGCTGTTGACAGGATCCCGGTACTGACCCTTGACGACTGCATCGCCGCGGTGCTTGCCGACAACCCTCAAATTGCAGCCAGTCGCGCTGAACTGGCCCGCCGCCGGGCAGTGGGTAACGGGGTTCGCAAGGATCTTTATCCGACCCTTTCCGGTCAGTATGCTTATCTGCACCAGCCGGATGCCATGATTCTTCCGGGGGAGCAGTTTTCCTACGGTCTGGTGGCTGAACAACCCCTTTATCGCGGCAGGGCCCTGGTGACCGCAGTGCGGCAGGCCGATCTGGCGGTGGAAACCGCAGCCTCAGATCTGGAAGAAAAGATCAACTCCCTTGTCTACGAGGTACATCTCCGGTATTATGAACTGCTGCGAACCACCAAACAGACCGAAGACGCGGTCCAGGCTGTCCTCCGCCTTCAGTCCCATGTCCGGGACGCGAGGGCCTTTTACGAGGCAGGTCTCATTCCGAAAAATGACATGTTGCAGAGTGAGGTTGAGCTTGCCCAGGGTGAACAGGATCTGGTTGACGCCGAAACCCGACTGACCCTGGCCCAAGCCCGGCTCAATATGCTGATGCAACGACCGGTTGACACCCCTCTGCAGGTGAGTGATCCTGCTAAGGTCTCTTTTCCTGAACCGTCCTGGCAGAATGCCGTCCGCGAGGCCTTGGCCCGGCGACCTGAGATGAGCCGCGCGGAGCGGGAAATTGTCATGGCAGAGAACGACATCATCCTGAAAAAGGCGCCCTATCTGCCATCAGTTTCCCTGTCCGCCTCTTATGAGCGTATGGGGGACGAGGTGGGCGGCGCTCCTTACTCCCACGGCCCCCATGAGGTGAAAACCATCAAGGCCATGGCCAGCTGGAAGTTGTGGACCTGGCGACAGGATCGTGACGAGGTCATCGCCGCAAAAGAAAACCTTACGAAAACAAAAGAGCTGGCAGCAACAATCCGCAACGAGGTGACCCTTGACGTCAGAGATGCCTTTCTTCGGCTGCAACAGGCTGAAAAGAGAATCGCTGTGACGGAAAAGGCGATTGAACACGCCCGGGAAAATTATCGGATCAACAAGGCGCAGTATCAGGTTCAGCTTGCCACTTCCACTGCTGTCCTTGACGCCCAGACCCTGTTGACCCGGGCCATGACCAATTATCACGATGCCCTTTACGATTATTATCTGGCAGTGGCGGCGCTGGACAGGGCAAAGGGTGCTTTCGCCACACTCTCAAAGACGCAGAATGAATAAAAAACTGCTTTACATCGAAACATTCGGCTGTCAGATGAATGACCGGGATTCGGAAATCATGCGACAGCTCTTAAGGCCCGGGTACGACTCTGCCGCCTCGCTGCAGGAAGCTGATGCCATTATCGTCAACACCTGCAGCATCCGCGGCAAGGCTGAACAGAAGGCCTACAGTCTGCTCGGCGCCCTGCGCAGGAGAAAACGGGAAAAGCCGGGTCTGATCATTGCCGCCACCGGCTGTGTTGCCCAGCAGGAGGGGGCGAAGATGCTTTCCCGTATGCCCCATGTCGATCTTGTCGTCGGACCGCAGCATATTTATCGCCTGCCCGATCTGTTCCGCCAGGCGGAATCCTGCAGCGGCGGCATCGTCGCCATTGAACAGGACACGTCCTTCCGGATCCCCCCTTTCCTCCCTTCCCTCCATCATGGCCAGCCCCACAAACGTTTTGTCACCATTATGCAGGGTTGCAACAATTTCTGCACCTACTGCATCGTCCCATACACCCGTGGTCGGGAGATCAGCCGACGGACCGATGATATCCTGACTGAAATTCGCCACCTGGCAGCCGGTGGTGTCCGCGAGATCACCCTGCTCGGCCAGAACGTCAACTCCTACGGCAACGATCAGCCGGCCGGTGAACGCACCTCCTTTGCCAGCCTGCTGCGCCAGGTCGCCGGGATCTCCGGGATCGAGAGAATCCGTTTTACCACCTCGAACCCCAAGGATCTCTCCGAGGATTTGATGCGCTGCTTCACCGAGCTGGATAAGCTGTGTCATCATTTTCATCTGCCGGTGCAGGCGGGTTCCAACCAAGTGCTTAAACGGATGAATCGTCGATACACCATTGAAAACTATCTGGAGAAGGTGGAGAAACTTCGCGCATACTGCCCGGAAATCTCCCTCACCACCGATATCATAGTTGGTTTTCCGGGAGAAAGTCGTCAGGATTTTGAGTCGACCATGGACCTGCTGCGCCTGGTGCGGTATCATGGCGCCTTTTCTTTCAAATATTCAAGCCGACCGCCGGCCCGCTCCTGTGATTTTGCAGAGACGGTGAGTGAAGAGGAAAAGATCGAGCGACTGGCTGAACTGCAGGAGCTGCAAAAGGAAATCTCTCTTGCCCGCAACCGGGAGTACATCGGCAAAAAAGTGCGCCTGATGGTGGAAGGGGAAAGCCGATCAGAGGACGGTAATCAGTGGGCCGGTCGCAGCAGCAGCAATCACACGGTCAACTTCATCTCCCCTGCCCCGCTGTTTCCTGGACAGTTTGTTGATGTCATCATCCGCGAGGCCTGCCTCAACTCCCTGCGGGGCGAAATGCTATGATCTTTTATTCCGTCAGGAACAAGATCCCATCACGATAAGGAGAACACCCATGATCGATCTGCATACCCACTGTTTCTTCAGCGACGGCGAACTGGTGCCGGCCGAACATCTGCGTCGGGTCGAGGTGCTCGGCTACGAGGCCATCGCCATCACCGATCATGCCGATTCGTCCAATATCGATTTTCTTGTTCCCCGCATTCTCAAAGCGGCCCAGGACATGAACCGCTACGCCACCACCCGGCTGCTGGCCGGTATCGAGCTGACCCATGTCCCGCCGGAGCTGATGGCGCAATTGACTGCCTATGCACGTGAACTCGGGGCCCAGGTGGTGGTCGGCCATGGTGAGACCATTGTCGAACCGGTCCGGCCGGGCACCAACCGGGCAGCCATCGAGGCCGGCGTCGACGTGCTGGCTCATCCCGGCTTCCTCAGCCGTGAGGATGCCCGACTGGCGGCGGAAAAGGGGGTGATGATCGAGCTGTCCGGCCGCAAGGGGCATTCCCTCACCAATGGCCATGTGGCGAAAATCGCCGAGGAGTGCGGGGCGCGGCTGGTGGTCAACGCCGATGCCCACGGACCGGGTGATTTTCTCACTGCTGAGATGGCTCGCAAGGTTGCTTTGGGCGCCGGGTTGAGCCGTCAACGATACGAGGGGATTCGCCGCGATATGGCGGACTTTGTCCGATCCGTCAAGTAGGTAAGATGGTATTGAAAAATCTTTGTAACTATCCAGCAGCACCGCATCTGCTTTGTCGTCGGCCAGACCGCATAGCTCATGTATAATAGTTAGATACCTGGGCGATTCGAGCGTTTTTCGTCCCAAACTGGATAGTTACAAATCTTTTTTTCCCTCAGGGCACGGAGAACACGGAGCAAATATTCTGAATGACAAAATGACAATCAGTTATCTTTGTGGGCTCAGTGATCTCTGTGGTTGGTTTTCATTTTTCCTGTCGCCAAGCCGGCAATAGCCGGTGATCCCGGCCAGTTTTGCCGGCCCGATGCCGGGCACGTCAAGCAGCTCGCTTATCCGGGAAAAACCATTGCGCTCCTCTCTGAGGGCGATGATCCGTTGGGAAATGGCGGGCCCGATGCCGGGGATAATCTGCAGCAGTTCCTCGTCCGCCTGATTGAGATCAATGGGAAGAAAGAAAAGGGGTGCGAACTCCTGCTGTTCGGCGGCTCGGAGCAGATGAGCCGGCGGCAGATCTGCCGCCGGCGGGGTCTGATCGCGAAAAAAGAATGAAACCAGGCTGGACAGGACGATCAGCAGACCTGCGCCGAGGAGGACGACGATGCGGTCATCCCCGTCCTGGCCGGCTTTCGACCCCTCATGCCGGCTGTTTCCGTTTTTCATCCTTCATCAGTTTATAGCTGATACTGTCCACCAGCGCCTGCCAACTCGCCTCAAGGATATCATGGGAGACACCGACGGTGCCCCATTCAGAATCCTTGTCGCGTGATTCGATCAGCACTCTGACCCGGGCCCCGGTGCCATGTTCGCTGGCCAGGACGCGGACCCGGTAGTCACTGAGCCACATCTCGGCAAGGGTCGGATAAAACCGGGACAGGGCCTTGCGGAGGGCATTGTCCAAGGCATTGACCGGACCGTCGCCCAGGGCCGCGGTATGGACCATCTCACCGCCCACCTCAAGACGAATGGTCGCCTCAGCCTGGGGCGGCTGATCCATATCGGTTTTCTGGTTGATGACCCGGAAGCCGAGCAGGGTAAAGTATCGACGCTGGACACCTAGGGCGCGGCGCATCAACAGCTCAAAGGAGGCTTCCGCACCTTCATACTGAAAGCCCTGATCTTCCAGGGTCTTTAACTCTTTAAGGATCGAGGTGACCACCGGATCATGGCTGTCGAGGTCGATGCCGAATTTTTTCGCCTTGTGGAGGACATTGCTGCGACCCGACTGATCGGAAATGAGAATGCGGCGGATATTGCCGATCCTCTCCGGGTCGATGTGTTCGTAAGTCAGCGGGTTTCGCTTCACCGCGCTGACATGGATGCCGCCCTTGTGGGCAAAGGCCGAGGCGCCGACATAGGGCTGGTAGCGGTTGTGCGGCAGATTGGCCAGCTCGTTGACAAAACGGGAGGTCTCGCTGAGTTTTTTCAGGTTATCGGCGGCTGAGAACTGATATCCCTGTTTCAGCGCCAGGGCCGGGATGACAGAGGTCAGATTGCAGTTGCCGCACCGTTCACCGTAGCCGTTGATGGTGCCCTGTATCTGGGAGGCGCCCATGGCAATGGCGACCAGGGAATTGGCCACCGCCGTTTCCGAATCGTTGTGGGCGTGGATGCCGAGTTCCACCTCGTGCCCGTGACGGGCCAGGAAATTGCGCACCTCCTGGAAGATCTCGGGCAGCTCGGTAGGCAAGGTGCCGCCGTTGGTGTCGCACAGCACCAGGATTTCCGCCCCGCCCCGCACCGCCCGATCGAGGCTTGCCAGGGCATAGTCCCGGTTATGCTTGAAGCCGTCGAAAAAATGTTCGGCGTCGTAGAAGAGATGTCTGACATGGGGCCGGAGATGGGCCAGTGAATCCTCGATGATGAGCAGGTTGTCCTCCAGCTCAATGCGCAGCGCCTCGCGGACATGGATATCCCAGCTTTTGCCGAAGATGGTGATTACCGGGGTACGGGCCGCAATCAGGGCCTGCAGGTTGGCATCGGCATCAACGGGATTATGAAAGAGCCGGGTGCTGCCAAAGGCGGCGAGCTGCACATGCTTGAGTTCATAATTGCGCATCTCTTCGAAAAACCGGGTCGCCGCAGGATTAGCGCCGGGCCAGCCGCCTTCGACAAAATCGATACCCAGCTCGTCGAGTTTCAGGGTGACCCGCACCTTGTCCTCCACGGACAGGTTGAAGTTTTCCGCCTGGCATCCGTCACGCAGGGTGGTATCGTATATTGTCAGTCGTCTGCTCATGATCTCTCCGTTTTACTGGTGTTCTTCCAACGGGGCATTTTCCTTATCCAGCTCAAAGGCGTCGTGGAGGGCGCGGACGGCGAGCTCGGTGTACTTTTCGTCGATAATGCAGGAGATCTTGATCTCCGAGGTGGAGATCATCAGAATATTGATATTTTCCCGCGCCAGGATGTGAAACATGGTGGTGGCGATACCGGAATGATTGCGCATGCCGACACCGACGATGGACACCTTGGCGATTTTCTGGTCACCGGTGACGCTTTCCGCTCCTATCTCTTTGGCGATCTTTTCCACGATCAGCATCGCCCGGTCATAATCGGTGCGGGGTACGGTGAAGGTCATGTCCGTCATCTCGCCTTCCCGGGTATTTTGAATAATCATGTCCACCACGATGCCGGCATCGGAAATCGGATTGAAGATACGTGAGGCGATGCCCGGCTTGTCCGGCACCCTGGTGAAGGTGATGCGCGCCTCGTTCTTGTTGTATGTAACACCTGAAACCAGCATGGACTCCATCATTTTATCCTCCTCAACGACCCATGTCCCCGGTGTCTGCGTAAAGGTCGACCGGACATGGACCGGCACTTTGTATCGTTTCGCCAGACCCACGGAACGGATATCCAGCACCTTGGCGCCGAGGCTCGCGAGTTCCAGCATTTCATCGTAGGTTATTCTGTCAATCTTGCGGGCGGACGGACAGACGTTGGGGTCGGTGGTGTAAACCCCCTCGACATCGGTATAGATTTCACACTCATCCGCCTTAAGGGCCGCAGCCAAGGCGACGGCCGTGGTGTCGGAACCGCCCCGGCCCAGGGTGGTGATGTCTCCCTCTTCCGTCACCCCCTGAAAACCGGCGACAACGACAATCCTGCCATGATTGAGATGATTTTTGATCAGGTCGGCGTTGATCTCCTTGATGCGCGCCTTGGTGTGCATGGCATCGGTGCTGATCTTTACCTGGTCGCCGAGCAGGGAAACCGAATCAAGCCCGGCCGCCTTGACCGCCATGGCAAACAGAGCCACTGTGATCTGCTCGCCGGTGGCCAGCAAAACATCCATCTCCCGCGGGTCGGGAATGGTCTGCATCTGTTTGCCGAGAGCGACCAGACGGTTGGTCTCGCCTGCCATGGCCGACAGGACGACAACCATTTGGTTGCCTTTCCGGTGGCTTTCCATGACCCGGTCCGCTACGGCCTTGATTTTTTCCGGATTGGCAACAGAGGTACCGCCAAATTTTTGAACAATTAACGCCATTGAACGAAACACTCCTGTCAAAATTCGTGATGGGCGGTATCTTGATGATACACCCGATTGCATGACTTTACCCGTGATAACTCCTTTCGGAACGAGGCAGCGTCCCATGCCGGCATAAAAATTTTATGCAAAAGGCACAGGACTTGCGTATGCATGCCGTCCGTGAGATTCCGAAAGGATCATTAATTACCAGGAAACACGGCGGATTATCAAGGATAAAGAGAACCGGAACAAAAAAAGTCCATGCGGAAAACAACACGAGCAGGCAGCGGCTGCACTACATAACGTATGAAAATATAAGCATATTTTCTTTTTTGCACAATTGACAAACCCGTAAAAAGTCTTTTTTCACCACAGAGCGCACGGAGGGCACTGAGAAAAAATCTTTAATTACAATCAGTTATCTCTGTGTGCTCTGCGGCCTCTGTGGTTAATTTTCACTTTTTACGAAATCATCAAAATTAGGTGTTGTAATAACAGACGGATCTTGCTAGAAAATTGATGACCGTTGCCGAAGGACGCAGAGATTTCGCCAAAAAAATCTCCCGCCCCATTTCGGCCGCCGGGATAAGCGTCTTTTGCGATACCGTCACCGGCAGAGCATGATTTTTTCATGCCTGCGAAAGAGGATGGTCTCGCAAAAACCCGTAAACCGTGGCAGCCGGAGACAAAGAAACAACGAGTTACAATGCACAGACCGTCGGAATCGTCGCTTTTCCCGATTCCGACAAAAGAGGACTTTTCATGACGAAGGAACACAAAACGCTGCTGATGAATTTCGCCATTGCTGTTTTTGTCACCGCGTGTATCATCGCCGGTCTTGCCCGTTTTCAGACGACCAACCTGTCTCCGTCCGACGCCACCGCATCATTATCGCCTGCTGAAGAGACCGAACCGCAACCCAACGAACCGGCCGGCGATTACTTCCACACCCTGGTCGAAGGCCGGCTGTTGCGTGGCGAATCCCTGAGCGCGTCGCTGGCAAGAGACAACCTCCCGGCTGAGGTGCGACGTCAGATCGTCGACTATCTGGCAGACTGCCTCGATTTTCGTCGTCTGCGTCCCAATGATACCTATCGTGTCTACCTGGACGAGGAGGGAAAACTGCTCCGTTGCGAATACGAATCCGGTCCTCTCGACAGTTATTCCGTTATCAGGGAAAACGACGACACCTTCAAGGCACAGAAAGAGGCGGTTGACCTCAACGTCAAGACCTGCATGGTTGACGGTGAGATTTCCTCTTCCCTCTTTGATGCTTTTTCCCGCTCCAATCTGCAACCTTCCCTGCTTTATGCCTTTGCCGACATCTTTGCCTCCCGGATCGATTTCAATACGGAAACCCGCAAAGGTGACACCTTCCGCCTCGTTTTTGAGGAATATTATAAGGATGACTCTTTCATCGGCTACGGCAAAATTCTCTTTGCCCGCTATCAGCAGGTTGATTCCCATTCATTCGAGGGCTATTACTACGCAACGGACGATCAGGAGCGTGGCGCCTACTATGACGCCGCAGGCAATGAGCTCGGCGCCTTTTTCATCAAGTCGCCGGTTCCGGTCGGGCGACTGACCTCCAGCTTCACCAACAATCGCCGCCATCCCATTCTCGGGGTTGTTCGCCCTCATCTCGGGGTCGATCTCGCCGCACCGGTCGGTACCCCGATCATGGCAGCGGCGGACGGCAAGGTGGTATCCATGGGGTTTGAAGGCGGTTTCGGCCGACAGATCGTCCTTTCCCATCAGGGTGGGTACAAGACCTATTACGGTCATCTCTCCCGTTTTGGCAAAGATCTGAAAAAAGGCGGAATGGTCAGCCAGAAGGATATTATCGGCTATGTCGGTTCTTCCGGTCTTTCCACCGGACCCCATCTTGATTATCGGGTTGAGCATCGGGGCCACTTCAAGGATCCCCTCTCCCTGAAAATGGACGCCCGCAGCGTCCTGGCAGGGGCTGACCTGGAGCGTTTCCGGGAAAACATCACGGAACTGTCCAGTATGATCGCTTCCGCTTCCGCCCCCCAGACCCTCTATGTACGACGCATGGTGGTGCAGTCCGACGAAAAGATCAGACTGCTGTAGCGATCTTGTCCCCTCTTCCCTTCAACATTGTTCTGGTAGAGCCGGAAATTCCTCCCAACACCGGCAGTATCGCCCGTCTCTGCGGCGCGACTGATACAGTCCTTCATCTGGTCCGTCCACTCGGGTTCAGCACTGACAATCGCTATCTGAAGCGCGCCGGTCTTGACTACTGGCAATACGTCACCATCACATACTGGGACAGTCTTGACCAGTTTCTTGCCGCTCAGAGGGAAACAAAACTCTTTTTTTTCAGCAAGAAGGCAGCACATCCTTATACCGGAGCGTCCTTCAAGCCCGGTGATTTTCTCATCTTCGGCAAGGAAACAAAAGGGCTGCCAGCGGACATTCTTCGCCTCTATCATGACCGCTGTTATTTTCTCCCGATGTCAAACCCTCACATCAGGAGCCTCAATCTGGCCATGGCGGCTGGCATTGTCCTGTATGAAGCAATACGGCAGCAGGAGTGTCGGGAATAATTTTTTTCTCCTTTACCCGCTTTCTCCATCTTGCTATTATTTTTTTATTTCCCAAACAAATTCCGTCCTTTTCTGTTTTGCCGTAAATGAAAAAAATTCTCGTTGTCGACAACAATCCCGTCATCAGAAAGCTCCTCTCTTCAGCCCTGGAAAAAGAAGATTTTACGGTCATGGCAGCAGAGGATGGACTTTCCGCCTTTGATCTGCTCTCCGGGTTCACCCCGGACATCATCTTTCTTGATCTGGTCATGCCTAACATCAACGGCGAACAGTTCTGTCGGATGGTTGCGAAACGAAACGATCTCGCAGACACGACCATTATTGTCATCTCAGGCGTTGCGGTGGAGGCCGGGGGAGAATGTGAGATCC
Organism: Thermodesulfobacteriota bacterium; assembly: GCA_049323655.1. GTDB lineage: Bacteria > Desulfobacterota > Desulfobulbia > Desulfobulbales > SURF-16 > DB1. The sequence goes on from JBMONO010000026.1 coordinate 43,227, forward strand.
AGGGGGTACAGGCCTGCATTGCCAAAGGACCGAACCTGGTCCATCATGTTGTCCATGCCGCCCGCACCTTTTCCGGGAAAAAGCGCCCGAAAGATGCTCATCCGGTCTACGGAGCGGACGAGGTGTTTCCCCGGGAAATTTCACGGGAACTGCTGGCAGCCAATCGTCATCTGCGGGTGGTGCTCAACAACATGAGCGAAGGCATCATGGAGCTCGCCTCCGATAACAGAATTATCTTTGCCAATCCGGCGGCGGCTTTGCTGGCTGGGGTGGCTATGGAGACGTTGCTTGCCCATGACTTCACCACTCTTTTCTCAGGAAAAGATCGAGAGCGGGTCATTGATATTCTGCGCTGCGGACAAACGGAAATACCGGTCCGGATTGACGAGGAAAAGCCGGTTTTCTTAAACAACCGGCAGGTTTCCATCCATTTTCTGCCTGTTCAGGATCGTGAAAGCCGAACCATCATCGCCATGATCAAGGATATCAGTAAAACAAAAATTGCAGAAAACCGCCTCAAGGAGGCCAAGGATTATCTCTCGTCGATTTTCCATGCCGTGCAGGCCGGTATCCTTGTCATCGATGCCGAAACAAACCGGATCGTTGATGCGAATCCCAAGGCACTTGAACTCTTCGGTCTGCGCAAAAACGAGATGGAAGGTCGTTTTTACGAGGAATTCGTTCCTTTTTCGCAGGATCATGATGGATCATCGGCGCTTGATAAACGGGATACCTTTTGTCCGGCGCGAACCAGAACCATCACCAACGGCCGGGGAGAGCAGATCCATATTCTCAAAACCACGAGTGATTGTCTGATCAACGAGCGAAAATTTTTCATCAAAAGTTTCCTCGACATCTCCGAGCAGAAAAAACTGGAGGAGAAACTCCATGTCCTGTCGATAACCGATGAGCTGACCGGTCTGCTCAATCGTCGAGGTTTTTTCATGATGGCCAACAAACAGCTCCGCATCGCCGACAGGAATCAGGGCCGTCTGCTGCTGCTTTTTGCCGATGTTGACAATCTGAAAGTCGTCAACGATAGCTATGGACATGATGTCGGCGATGCCCTGCTGGTCAAGGTCAGCGCCATTCTTTCATCCTTCAGAAGCTCGGACATTATCGGTAGGCTGGGGGGGGATGAGTTTGCGGTGCTGGTCTCAGACAGCTCCGATGACGGCGGTGAACAGAAACTGATCAACCGTTTTCAGGCCCTTCTCGACGAGGCGAACAGGTCAAACGGCTTTGCTTTCGACATCAGCGTCAGCATCGGCGTCGCCACCTATGACAGGGAGAAAACGCCTCGGGTAGACGAACTTATTGCCGAGGCTGACCGGAAGATGTACTTTTCGAAAAAAGACAAAAAAACGAGCCGGTAACGGCTGCTTCTCTCACCTGAACCCAAAAAGCACCTGAACCAAAAAAAAACCGCAGATCATGCGGGCTTTTTTGGTGGCTCCGGGAAATCAGCCTTCGCTTTAGTCAGTTTCCTTTCCACTCATGCCGTGCAGGGCAATGGCGCCGACAAAGCCGAGATTAGCAGCTTTTTTTGCTTCTGGTCGCATCCGCGCAAGCAGGCTGCGGCGTAATGAGGCGGCCGGCATGGTTGTCGGAGTGGAGGTGGTGGTCAACAGATGCATGTCCTTTTTTGAACCGAAATAACGGGTGTTCGGTCCGATATTGACTGCTTCCGATGTCAAGCCGACGGCGCCCTCCTTGACGTACCGGGCAACCTCGGAATCCGGATCGCCCAGATCGCCGAAGATCCTGGCGTTGGCCAGACAGGTCTGGACACAGGCCGGTTGCAGACCCTGCTCCACCCTGGGCAGACAATAGGTGCATTTATCGGCAATCCCCTCACCGCCTATTTCTTCGTTGGCGATAGCCTTGTTGACATAACGGGCGCGATACGGACAGGCATCGGCACAGACGCCGCAGCCCAGACAGCGGTCCTGATCAATCTGCACCGTCCCGTTGAAGGGATGTTTATAGGTTGCCGCCACCTGGATGGTTTTGCTCTGGCCTGTTTTACCGTCCTGGAATGTTTTTTCAACCGCATCAGCGGGACAGACGGCCACGCAGGGAGGGTTATTACAATGGTTACAAAGGCCTGGGTAGTAGGTGGAGGCAAGACCTTCCGGTGTATTGGCCGGTCCCAGCCGATGGACCCAGTTGCGACCCTTGTCGGAGGGCACCTCCCACTCCGCCTTGCAGGCAACCGCACAGGCGTGACAGCCGACACATCTGTTCAAGTCAATGATCATTCCATATTGCATAAGGGGTCTCCCTCCTCAAAAAAAAATTCTCCATTGCGGTATCCCGCCCAATCATCAGGTCGGAAGAGCAAAAGGTTTTCCATCCTTGATAATTTTTACAAAATTGTTGCGCATGCCGTGACAGCCTGTTTCCGGATCAACGGCAAGTTTGCTGATCAACTCCTGGTCATCAATTCCCTTGTTGCATCCCGCCGTCATCATGGGATTTTTTGAGCCATAGCCATGGACGACATAGATAGTGTCCGAACGGATACCTGGTGTCGCCTTAACAATGCTCTTGCCGGCAGAGACAATTCCTTCACTGTTGACGAGCTGGATTTCGTCGCCGTCCTGCAGACCCATTTTTCGGGCAACCTCGTCATTGATCCACACCGGGTTGATCGGCATTTCGTGGTTGAGCCAGACATTGTTCTGGCTGCGATTAAAGGTATGCACCGGTGATCGCCCATAAACAAGACGGGCATAACCCGCGGGCGGTTCCTCAACCGGAAGATAGGTGGGGACGCCCGCAAAGCCGTTTTCCTTCAGTTCTTCGTTGTAGAGAAGTACCTCGAAATCCTCGGACACCCCATAGGGATCCTTGCCGGGTTGCAGATGGATGCCCCTCTCTTCACGAATCTGGGCAAGGGAAAGATTGACCGAGGCAAGCTCTTTATCGACCTTTTCCTCAAGGCTGGCCACCGGAATCCTGTCGGCATAGCCCATCCGCGCCGCCAGCTGGTTGGTGATCCACACCTGATCCTTTCGTTCAAACATGGCATCAACGAGCGGCAGGCGCGGGGCGATAAACTGTTGATGGGGATCGGCGAAATTCCACTGAGTGCCGGTTTTGATATAGTCGTACCGTTCCAGATAACAGGCCTCGGGCAGCAGGATGTCCGCATACATGGTGATGTCGGTGGGCATGATATCGACACACATGACAAAATCCATCTGTTGCAGCGCCTCAATGGTTTTCCGCTGGTTGGGAATGGTCTGCAGAGGGTTCTGACCCCAAATGACCCAGGCCTTGATCGGATAGGGCTTTCCGGTGAGACAGGCTTCTCTGATCAGTTCGGTCGGGGTGCCCGGTGGGGAATACTGATGAACATCCCTGATGGCGCGGAGATTGAATTCGCCGCCATGCTCTCCCCGGGGCCAGCCGATCCCCTTCACTTTAGGCCCTTTGGGTTTGACAAAACCGCCGGGAACTCCGATTGCACCGAGCAAAGCGGTGAGACAGGCCTGGGCGCGGATGCGCTGGAAGTCGTTGCCGTTCCAGCTGACATGTCGACCGGGATGGATGGAGACATGCGGGGCATTGGCGGCGAGCAGCTCGGCTACCTCCTTGATCTGGGCGGCTGGAACATCACAGATGGCGGCGGCCCAGTCCAGTGATGCATGGGCAATCCCATCCTTGAACTTCAGAAAACCGACACAGTGATTACCGACGAATTTCTTGTCGTATTTCCCTTCCTGCAGCAGATAATTCATCACCGCCAGCAGAAATGCGGTGTCCGTACCCGGTTTGATCCGCACCCAGATATGAGACTTGGCTGCAGCAGCCGAGTAACGGGGGTCGAGAACGACCAGTCTGGCTCCCTTTTCAAGACCTTTGAGGTATTTTTTCAGGTGTGAAACATGGACGTTTTCCCCAAGATGATCACCGACCAGGAAAATCACCTTGGCGTTCGGCATATCGACATTTTCTCCGGGCGGGGTACCGAAGGTGGCCATATAGCCCATATCGCGGACGCCGCGGCACTGAAAGAAAGACGCTTCGCTGACATTCTGGGTACCGATGACGTTTTCCAGAAATTCCATGGGATATTTCGCCGACGCTCCATGGGGAAACATGGCAATACCATGGCCGCCGTACTTGTTCACCACCGTCTTCAGTCTGGCGGCGCACTCGTCGAGAGCCTCCTCCCAGCTGATCTGCTTCCATTGGGGCTTTCCGCGCTGGCCGACGTTTTTCATCGGATATTTCAGACGGTCCGGATCGTAAAGCAGTTTGATACCGGCATTGCCCCGCGCGCAGATGGCGGTACCGTTATCGATACTTTTCGGATTCCCCTCCAGTTTGACAAGTTTTCCATCCCTCACCCTGCCTACCAGATTGCAGCGCCAGAAACACATCTCGCAGATCCCGCCTGTCACCGTCTCAGTGGTTACAGCGCTGCCGGGCGCACTGAATTTTTTTGGCGTAAATCCTGTTTCCGCCTTCACCACTCTGGACAACGGCAGCGAGGCAACCGTCAGCGAAGCCGTCTGCAGGAATGTGCGTCGAGTCATTGTCTTGGCCATACTACAACTCCTCCCGTGTGAAAAAATCGATGAGTTGCAACACCACCCGATAATAGGGATGGCACACTTCAGCAAGAACCCTGTTCCGGAATACGACAAACCATGGGGTAAAAAACCTTTCCAGAAACTGCTGCTCACCCTGGTCATCTTTCGCCCGGGCAAGCAGGGCGAGGAATTCCAGCTCCGAAACAATATGGTCGGGAAGTTCATTGGTCCGGGTCAGGACAAAACCCTTTCCCCGGTAAAACATCCTGGTTTCTTCGGCAATTCTGCCGTAGAGGGTGCCGTCGCCTCCCGGATAATGGACTGAGGCGTACGGCGGGGCGATGGCACAGGGGACGCCGTTGACAAAAAGACGGGTATATTCAATCTGCAGATCTTCGATAAAATCAGCGGATTTTTTTTTGGCGTCTTCCAGTGCCGTGATGTCGGCATCACAGCGAAGCTGAGTAAGGATGGAAAACAGCGCCGACCGGTAATCATCGGTAAACCAGACAGTGGTCGGATAGTGCATGGATTGGGCAAGAAAACGATAGACATCCGCCATGGATATGGCGTCGCTGTTTTTCTCCATCCCTTTTCCCTATCAGTTTGTAAAAAAAAAACTTTCCTGGCTCTTTTGCGAGGCCGGTGCATGCGGCGGCACCTCCCTGCGCCGCTGGCGGTTCATTTGTCAACGGGTTGTTATGCCGTTTTTGGAAATCACCAGAACTTGATGGTCTTGCAAAAACCCGCAAAACATGGCAAGCGGGAAAGCGAAAACAACGAGTTACAAAAAACGGCCCGTCGGAATCGTCGTTTTTTACGATTCCGACACAACTTCAACAGGGGACAAATGTTACTGTTGTACTGGATGGAAACAGAGGTGTCAATGTTGATGTCGCAAAAAAAAGACAAAACAAGAGGTGAGGCAGGGAGAATATGGAAGATATTCAGCCTGCTGCCGGAGATGAGACCTGATCAATGAGGGCGATAAGATCCGACGGAAGCCTGGCCAGTTTCCCGGCTTTATCCACCGAGGCATGCACCGTGAACCCCTTAACCAGCAGCCTGTTGTCGGCGGCGGTCAGGACATGATGATGGAAACGCCAGGAAAAGGAAGAAATCCGCTGCATGGAGGTCTTGATGGTAAGAAGGTCGTCATAGCGGGCCGGCGCCTTGTAGCGCAGGTAACTTTCAACCACCGGCAGGATAAAGCCGCGTTCCTCGATCTCACGGTAGGAACAGACGTATTCACGCATGAAGTCGGAACGGCCCTGCTCGAAGAACCGGAGATAGGTGGCATTGTAAACCACTCCGCCGGCATCAGTGTCGCCATAGAGGACTCGACAGCAGGAATGATAAACCGGATCGGTCAATTTGATTTTGAGCGACGACATGGCTGTTCTGGTGACGCTACTATCAGAGGAATTGTTTGTACCACGTTGCATTCACTCTCCCGCCCGTCATGGTTTACGGTTTTTTGCGAGAGCATCATTTTTCCAGAACGAATCGGAAAAATTTTTCGCCGTTGGCGAAAAAGAGCGGGGAAGCAGCCCCGTTTCTCTCGCTGAAACCGCCGGCATTTTTCTCCCCCGGATTGCGTGCATCAAACAGGGCAAAGGGAACCGGATCAGCGGTGTGCGTCTTCAGGCTCAGGGGGGTAAGATGATCCATGCATACCACCAGTCGGAAGTTTCCTCTGCGGAGCATCTCGTCGAGGATGGGGCGAACGATTTTGCCGTCAAAATCCTCGATCGCTCTGATCTTTTCCTTGAGCAGTCCCTGGTGTCCGGCCTCATCAGGCGCCTCAACATGGACAAGGACGAAATCCTTGTCCCGGATCGCGGCAAGCGCCGCATCGACCTTGCCCTGATAGTTGGTGTCCAGATAGCCGGTGGCGCCTGGGACCGAGATAATATCGAGACCGGCATAAACACCGATGCCCTTCAGGAGATCCACCGCGGAAATAAGGGAACCGCTGATCCCGTAATTCTGCCCGAGGGTGGACATTTTCGGGGCTTTGCCCTGCCCCCAGAGCCAGACACCATTGGCCGGCGGTTTACCCGCCCTGATCCTCTCCCGGTTAACCGGATGTTTCTGCAGCACCTGTTCCGCTTTTTTCATGAACTCCATCAACAGGGGCTGCAACTCGTACTTCTTCCAGAAGGCGGTGACATCCTGACCCGTGTAGTCATGGGGAGGAACAGTGACGAGTCCGGCCGGGTTGCCCCGGTAGACAAAAAGATGACGGTAGCTGACCCCTGGATAGAGACTGAATTTTTCGTTGACAACGGCATCATTGATGGCAACAACAAGCTCCCCGGCCTCATCGCTGCTGATATGGCCGCCACTGTAATCAACCATAACGACCCGGTCGCCGTCATGACGCAGGGTCACCAGGTTGCAGCGAAAGGCAATCTCGTTTTCCGCGATCTCCACCCCGAGGCTTGCGGCCTCCAGGGGAGAACGTCCGGTATAGACATCCTCCGGCCGGTAGCCGAGCAACGACAGATTGGCGACATCGCTGCCGGGTGGGAACCCCTGGGGAACGGTCTGAATTTGGCCAATTAAGCCATGATTGGCAACAAAATCCATGGCGGGCGTGCTGGCCGCCTCCAAGGGGGTTTTGTCGCCAAGCGTCTCAAGGGGGAGATCCCCCATGCCGTCACCGACCAGAATGAGATATTTCATGTTATTCTTCATCGACTAAAATTCTGATTTTCATGGTCGGCGCCGTGGTCGTTTCCAGGGCGTCGATTTCGAGCAGAGCCTTGCGCACGGCGTCTTCTCGCGCCTCGTAGGTGCGCATGACGATGGGCACGGTACCCTTCTGTTCCCTGCCCTTCTGGATTACTGACTCGATACTGATGTCGTGCTGGCCGAGAATGCCGGAGATTTTCGACAGCACTCCCGGCTTGTCCAGGGTGGAAAACCGAAAGTAATAGGGAAAGCTCAACTCCTCAAGCGGGGTAATGCGGCGGGGAGCGATATGTTCGTGTCGATAGGACAGGCTCGGTACCCGATTGATCGCCCCACGGAGAATGTTGCGGGCGATGTCCACCACATCAGCAACGACGGCGCTGCCGGTCGGCATCTTGCCGGCGCCCTTGCCATAGAGCAACACGTTTTCCACCATGTCGCCGGTGAAATAAAATCCGTTGTAAGCGCCATTGATATTGGCCAGCATGTGTTTTTCCGGCACCAGGGTCGGGTGGACCCGGGCCTCGACATGTTCGCCGTGGTTGCGACTGATGGCCAGCAGTTTGATGCGGTAGCCGAATTCCTTGGCGAACTGGATGTCAATGGGCTCGATGCGGCTGATGCCTTCGCAGATGACATCTTCCAAATGAACGGTCATGCCGTAAGCCATGGTCATGAGGATGACCAGTTTGTGGGCTGTGTCGATTCCCTCGATATCGTAGGTCGGGTCCGCCTCGGCGTAACCTTTTGCCTGGGCCTCGCGCAGCACCTCGGCAAAGGGGGTACCGTGATCCGTCATCTGGGAGAGGATATAGTTGCCGGTGCCGTTCATAATACCCATGATGGACAGGATTTTGTTGGCCACCAGTCCTTCCTTCAGCGTCTTGATCAAAGGAATACCGCCGCCAACGCTTGCCTCGAAACCGATTTCCACGTTTTTTTCATGGGCTGCGGTGAACAGCTCCATCCCATGCTCGGAGAGCAGCGCCTTGTTGGCGGTGACCACATGCTTGCCGTGCCGGATCGCATCAAGGATCATGGTTTTCGCAATGGTCGTGCCGCCGATGAGCTCGATGACAATGTTAATCTCCGGGTCAGTGATGATCTCCGCCGCATTGCGGGTCAAGACAACGTCGCCGAGATGAGAAGGCAGCCTTTCCACCGAGATGTCGGCCACCTTCTTCAAGACAATGGCTGCGCCGGTTTTTTTTCGTATACGTTCGGACTGTTCATGCAGTACCTGTGCGGTACCACTGCCAACGGTGCCAAATCCGATAAGTCCTACATTGATGACGTTCATGTTCCCTGTGGTCCTGTGAGAATGAAAAGTAGTTGAGGTAATTCCGAAAAAAATCAGAAATTATTACCTCCTTTCCCGGTATCTGTCAAAAAAAATACGGGCTGAAAAGGAACTTTTTCAGCAAAATTCCGTCGTTATTACCATTTATCTCTTTTCTCCATCGCAACAAAATTCTCTTGAAATAGTAGAAAAAGGGTATATATAATATCTGATTTTCACGAGACGAAATGAAACTTTTTTTTTCGGGGCTCCTGGTCTCACGTCATCCACTATCCCCACTTTTCATCCGGTTCACTCCATCTTGATCCAAACCTCAATCATGTTTAGGGAATTACCGTGCAAGAACTGAATATTTTTTCCATGTTTTGGAATGCAGGGCTGGTTGTTAAATTCGTCATGCTGCTTCTGCTCTTTTTTTCGCTGATGTCCTGGTATATCGTTTTCCAAAAGCAAATGCTTTACAAGAAGGTCAGGACGGAATCGCAGGTTTTCCTGGATAAATTCTGGAGCAGCAAGACCCTGGCAGAGGCCTACAAGTCCGCCCTTGAGGCCTCCCTGTGCCCCGAGGCGGCAATCTTTCGCTCCGGCTACGCCGAACTACAGAAGATCGGCAGACGGAAAACCAATGGCGGAGCTGAACCGCAGACCCTGGACATGTGTCTTGCCGGCATGGAAAATCTCAAACGTGTTTTAACCAAATCCGTCGACCGGGAATCCTCTCTGCTCGGCGAATCCCTCTCTTTTCTTGCCACTACCGGCAGTTCCACCCCTTTTATCGGTCTATTCGGCACGGTCTGGGGCATCATGGAATCCTTTAAGGAGATCGGCGCCCGCGGGTCCGCCTCTCTGGCCGTTGTCGCCCCCGGTATTTCCGAGGCTCTGGTAGCGACAGCCGCTGGACTGGCAGTCGCCATTCCGGCGGTTATCTTTTATAATTATTATTCGAATCAGGTCGAGGAACTGGAAGGCAGCATGGCGAGCTTTGCCAGTGATTTTCTGAACCTTGTTGAACGGGATCTCATCTCGCGCTGCTAAAAGAGGACAACTGCCATGGGTATGGGACCGGTTGGGAAAAAAGGAAAACGAGCGGTAATGGCTGACATCAACGTCACTCCGCTGGTTGACGTCATGCTCGTTCTGCTCATTATCTTCATGGTCACGGCGCCGATGATGACCGAGGGGGTTGATGTTAATCTGCCTGAAACAACGGCAAAACCCCTGCGTCAGGATGAGCATCCGGTTATTATCTCCATTGATGAGAAAGGGACGATAGCGCTGGGCAAAATCCAGGGCAACATCAGTATTCTTCAGCAGGAACTCCACAAACTGGCCCAGGTCGACAAGGAAAAGACCATCCTCCTCAAGGCGGATAAAAACGTTCCCTACGGCATCGTTGCTCAGGCCATGGCCAGCGTCAAGGATGCCGGTTTCAACAAGCTCGGCATGGTGACCAAGCCGGAGGAAAAGAGACCGTAAACCATGCCGATTGCCATGGACTTTTCAGATGAACGAAACCGCTTGACCACTATCGAGCGTTTTGTTGCCGAACAACGCAGGAAAACCATCTGTTTTGCGGTCGGCATCCATCTGCTGGTCACCCTGATCCTTGCCTTTCCCCTCTCGTTTTTTGACTTCAGGCAACACGAGGAGATCTATACGGTCAATCTTTTTGACACGGCGGAACCGCAGCCTGTCAGAGGAACACAGCCTGCTCCCCCTCCGCCGCCGGCCAAAAAGATCGAGGCCCCCAAGGTGAAGACGCCGCCCGTCCAGAAACCGGTGGAAAAACCGATAGAAAAACCGGTGGAGAAACCGGTGATCAAGGAACCGATCGTCGAACCGGTTGTTCCCGAGCCGACTCCAGAGCCGGCGGTGGCGGAAGCGACTGAACCGGCCGAGGTCATCAGTCTCAAGCCCAGGGAATTAAAAAAGGATCTCAAGCCGAAAAAGACCGAGACCGAGGTCAAAAAATCGGAACCGAAAGCGGAGCCGAAACTTGACCCGAAAAAGGTTGACCAGGCCCTGGCGCGCATTAAGGAAAACTTGAACCGCCAGAAAGAGCTGCAACGACAGCGCGAGCAGGAGGCCCAAGCCGCCATTGCCGCCGATGAGGCGGTTGCCAGACTGCGCGAGGCCATCCATGCCCAGCAGGGCGGCAGGGGAACAACAGACTCCGCCGGGGCGGCCGGGGCCGGCAGTTCCGAGCTTGATGCGGCATTGAAACTGTATTACATTGCCGTATCCAACAAGATTCATGAAAACTGGATTCTTCCGGCCCTGCAGGATTGGAAGAATGACCTCAAGTCAGTGGTCGTTGTCCATGTGCAACGGGATGGTACGGTGAGCGATCATTATTTTGAAGAAAAATCGGAAAATCCCTATTTTGATCAGTTTGTTGAAAAAACCCTGAAACTCTCATTGCCGCTGCCTCCCTTCCCTCCGGGAATAAAGGAAGACAGTTTGGAAATCGGCCTTGTTTTTCGGCCCAGCGGCCTGGAATAAATACAAACTATAACCTGTTAACTGCGACCATGAAAAGACAAAATTTCGCTGCTTACTGCCTTGTTTTTCTGCTTGGAGTCCTGTTTCTTTCCCTGGCCGTGCCTGCTCTGGCAGGGAGACGAGTCAATCTCGATATTACCGGCGCCGAAGCCAGGAAAGTGCCTGTCGCTATTCCTTACTTTCAGGATCTAAACCGACCCGGCGAGATGCAGAAGGCGGGTCGCGACCTGGCCGTGCTTGCCGGCCGGGCCCTTGATTTCCACGGCTTTCTCAGGACGATCCCGCCGGAATCCTACGGCGGCAGGCAGGATGCGGACTGGGCCGGACTCGGCGCCGACTATGTCATACTTGGCCAGTACGTCGTCCTCGGCGATACGGTGAACATGGAAATCCGCCTGCAGGACGTGGCACAAAACAAAATGATACTCGGTCGTAAATTCAGTATGCACAGAAATCAAAGCAGAAAAACGATACTCAAATACTGCGATCAGGTTATCGAGCAGCTGACCGGCATTCCTGGGGTGAGTACGACAAAAATTGCCTTTGTTTCAGACAGAACCGGCAACAAGGAAATCTATCTCGCCGACATCTTCGGCGAGTCGGTCCGCCAGGTAACACGCCACAAATTTCTATCCCTGGCCCCCAGACTGTCTCCTGACGGCTCACGCCTGGCCTATACCTCCTATCATCGCGGCAACGCCAATCTCTACATCACCGATCTCTCCCAGGACAAGACCACCAAGGCCATTTCCCGACGGGTTGGACTCAACATGGCACCGGCCTGGACCCCTGATGGCCGGACCATGCTGGTCACCCTGAGCAAGGACGGCAACCCCGATCTTTATCAGATGAACATGGACGGCTCCATTGTTCGACGACTGACCACCAATGCCGGGATCAATGTCTCTCCCAGTTTTTCACCGGACGGCAGTCAGATTGCCTTTGTCTCTGACCGCACCGGGCAGCCCCAGGTCTATATTATGGATTTCCATTCCGGCTCGACGCGCCGCCTTACCTACCAGGGCAACGAAAACACCACTCCGGCCTGGTCTCCGGACGGCAAATGGATCGCTTACACCGCCCGGACTGATGGTTCCTATCAGCTTTTCAAGATTTCTCCGGAGGGCGGCGCTCCCATTCAGTTAACCGCATCAGGCGGTGACCATGAAGCCCCGAGCTGGTCTCCCGACTCGCGGCAGATCGTCTTCAGTCGGACTGCCGGCAGCGGCAAAAAACTCTATGCCATTTTTCATAACGGTCAGGAAATGCGGCAGCTCTTTTCCCTGGATGGCAACCAGATCACCCCCCAATGGTCCACCCGATTGGATTGATGAAGATGCTGGCCTGTCGATAATGCACAACAGTCTTTTCCGACGGACATAACTTTGACAAACCCGTAAAAAGCCTTTTTTCACCACAGAGCGCACTGAGATTGCAAAGAAAAAATCTTTAATTACAATAAGTTATCCATTGGCACTCTGTGGTTAATTCGCATTTTTTTACGAGATCATCAACTTTAAGAGGTCATCAATGAAGATTCTTTGCACCCGCACCTCGTTTTTTGCTGCGTTGGGTCTCCTCCCCCTGCTGTCCGGCTGTGTAACTGATCAGGATTTTCGCGGTCTTCAGCTTCAGCTCCGCAACCTGGACAATAGAATGGTTGAAATGGAAAGAGAGATGCATTATCTGCGCAGTAATGCCGGCTCGTCGGTGGAGGTGATGCGGAAACAGCAGGCCGGCATGGGCAGCACCATCGATCGCCTGAATTCCGAAATGATGCAGATCAAAGGACAGCTTGATGAATCACGTCACCGCTATCGCAGCCTGCAGGAGGAAAACCAGAAGTTACAGGAAGAGCTCACCCAGCTTCAGAAAAAAACCGAAGCGCAGGTCGGCGCGCAGCGGATGAGTGCGGTTGAACCTGGAGCGAGCGAAATTGATGCCCGCCTCTCTTCCGTCCAAACCAACCAGGCCGCCATGCAGGAGGAAAAGGCCAGAGAGGCCGCCCTGGCGGCGGAACTGGCGCGTAAAGAGGCTGAACTCGTCCAAAGCGCTGGACAACCCCGCGAAATTTCGGCGGAAAAGAGCAAAAAAGTCCCCGGAAGCACAGAGCAAGCGGCTGTGACACCAGCAGCAGACACCCGCACCGCAACCGCCATTCAACCCAATCAGTCGTCCGGCAAACCCCAGACCAAGACTTCGGGGAATACCATGTATGATGAGGGACTGGAACTGTTCAAGGCAAAAAAATACAAAGAGGCACAAAAGGTCTTTACCGAGTTTGCCCAAAAACATCCGAAGGATGAGCTGGCGATAAGCGCCAGATTCTGGATCGGTGACTGCCTTTTCAATCAGGATGAGTTTGCCATGGCCATTCTGGAGTACCAGAACGTCATCGCCGACTATCCGAACCACGCCAAGGCGCCGGCTGCCCTCTTCAAACAGGGAATGGCCTTTGAAAAACTGCAGGATATCGAGACCGCCAGAATCGTTTATAACAAGATCCTGTCCGAATATCCGAACAGCGACCAGGTCGAACCGGCCAGCAGCAGACTGAAAAAGCTGGAGGAGTAGTACCGAGCACCACCCTTCGGAATGGCATTTACGATTCCGACTCAAATGATGGTCTCGTAAAACTCAAAATCAACCGCAGAGAACACAGAGATAACTAATTGCAATTAAAGATGTTTTCTCTGTGTTCTCAGTGCGCTCTGTGGTAAAAAAAATACTTTTTACGGGTTTGTCAAAAATCAGTGAAAACCAAAAAAGGACGGGGAATCATCAATCCCCGGCCTTTTTTGGTTTTATCTTCCCTAACGGGATGAATCAAGGAGCGATGCCCAGCTCTTTCTCCTTTTCATGGACAGCGAGTCGCGTCTTGATCGCCGTGTCGGGGATCAGGCTCATTGAATCAATGCCGCACTCGACCAGGAAGGTGGCAAACTCGGGAAAATCACTGGGTGCCTGGCCACAGATGCCGATTTTCTTTCCTCGCCTTTTCGCGGTATCGATGACCATGCGCACCATAGTCTTTACCGCGTCATTGCGCTCGTCGAAGATGTGGGCAATGAGATCCGAATCACGATCCAGACCAAGGGTAAGCTGGGTCAGGTCGTTGGAGCCGATGGAGAAACCGTCGAACACGTCGGCAAAGGCATCGGCGGCAATGACGTTGCTGGGGATCTCGCACATGACGTAGATCTCAAGGCCATTCTCTCCCTGCACCAGGCCGCATTCTTTCATGACCTGGATGACCTTTTTCCCCTCTTCCGGGGTCCGACAGAAGGGCACCATCAGCTTGATGTTGGTCAATCCCATGTCATTGCGCGCCTTCAGCAGGGCCTGGCATTCCAGTTCAAAGGCCGGCCGGTATTTCTCGTCATAATAACGGGAAGCACCGCGCCAGCCGATCATCGGGTTGCTCTCCTCAGGCTCATAGAGTTTGCCGCCCACCAGGTTGGCATACTCGTTACTCTTGAAATCAGAGAGGCGAACAATAACGTCCTTGGGATAAAAACCGGCGCCGATACGGCCGACTCCCTCGGCCAGCTTGTCGATGAAAAACTGTTTCTTGTCGTTCGGATAGGCAGAGGTTCTTTTCTCGATTTCCGTGACCACTGCGGCGATCTTTGCGTCGCCGGCTGCCCGCTTTTTCAAATCCTCGAAATTGTAGAGGGCGAGAGGGTGGATACCGATATGGGAGTTAATAATGAACTCTTCGCGGGCCAGGCCGACACCTTCATTGGGGATCTGTCCCTCGGAAAAGGCCTTTTCAGGGATACCGACGTTCATCATGATCTTGGTGCGGGTGGCGGGCACCGAATCGAGATCGAGTTTTTCAACCTCATACTTGAGCAGGCCCTTGTAGATATAACCGGTCTCACCCTCGGCGCAGCTGATGGTGACGTCAGTACCGGTCTTGATGACCTCGGACCCGTTTTCCGTGCCGATAACACAGGGAATACCTAGTTCACGTGAGATGATGGCGGCATGACAGGTCCGGCCGCCACGGTTAGTGACAATGGCGCTGGCGATCTTCATGATCGGCTCCCAGTCCGGATCAGTCATGTCGGTGACCAGAACCTCGCCCTTCTTGAATTCACCGATGTGGGCGGTATCCTTGATGACATGGGCGACTCCCTGACCAATCTTTGTCCCCACTGCCTGGCCCTCGACAATGACCTCGCCTTTTTCCTTGAGGACATAGGTCTCCATGGTTTTCTTGCATGCCTGGGAATGGACGGTTTCCGGACGGGCCTGGACGATGTAGAGTTTGCCGGTGCCGACCGTGACGCCGTCACCGTCCTTGGCCCACTCGATATCCATTGCCTTGTTGTAATGATCCTCGATAATACAGGCCCAACGAGCGAGCTGGAGGATCTCATCGTCATTCAAGACATACATGCCGCGCTCCGCCGGAGTGGTGTCGACGTTTTTCACCGGCGACTTTGCGCCCGGTTCGGCATTGTAAATCATTTTCATTTCCTTGCTGCCGACCCGCTTACTGACGATTGGCCTCTTCCCCTGGTGGAGAGTAGGTTTGAAAATGTAGTATTCGTCGGGATTGACCGCGCCCTGCACGACGTTCTCCCCCAGACCCCACGCGCCGGTGAGAAATACGGCATCCTTGAAGCCGCTCTCCGTATCGATGGAGAACATGACACCGGAAGATGCGGAGTCACTGCGCACCATCTTCTGGACGGTGATGGAGAGATAAACATCGAACTGGCCGAATCCCTTGTCATGGCGATAGGAAATGGCGCGGTTGGTGAAAAGGCTGGCAAAGCATTTCCGGCAGTTCTCAATGAGGTTGTCATAACCATGGACGTTGAGGTAGGTTTCCTGCTGGCCGGCAAAGGAGGCATCGGGCAGGTCTTCGGCGGTGGCGGAAGAGCGGACTGCAACATCGACATTGGGGCCGTATTCGGCTTCCATTTTTTTATAGGCCTCGATGATCTCCTTGCGCAGATCATCGGGGAATTCGGCGTGCCGGATGATGTGGCGCACCTTTTCGCCCCGCTCCGAGAGATTTTTCATATCATGGGTGTCAAGATCGGCGAGCACCTCCCTGATGGCCGCTTCAACCCCGGCTTTCTCAAGCAGATATCGGTAGGCGTAGGCGGTAATGGCAAAACCGTGGGGTACGGCGACCCCCTTGGAGGTGAGTTTCTGATACATCTCACCAAGGGAGGCATTTTTGCCGCCGACCATCGGCACGTCTTCGATCCCGATATCATCAAACCAGAGAATAAACGCCTTATCGTGACTCTTTCCCATGTTTTCACTCCTTAGAAATAATTGACTGAAATAGACACTTCGCTAATGTCGTTCCGACTTTTCCGGAAAAACGGTATGCTTACGGCCAAGGATAACTCTCTTGATGTGTGCGGGACCATCAACCTTTAACAAAATCATAAAAAGCGACGATTCCGACCCGCCTGCCATGGTTTGCCAGTTTTTGCAGGAACATCAACTTTTCCAGGAAAATTTTTGCGCCTTTGGCAAAAGACACTGCGCAGCATTTTCCGAAGAATTACAAAGCGATCTATCCTGCGCGCCGGCCGTTGTTTTTTGCCCCTTCTATATAGCTAATCTCTGGTGCATGGTCAACAAAGAATGTCCTGTCGAGACTGTTCCGTATGGCGGGAGGATCGGCTCCCCTTCTCCACCATTTTTCAGACAGTGCCGCGGCTCAACCGCTCAATGCACTCCTGCATGCGGGCAATCAGGTTGTCAAGTTCCGGCTTGGTTACCTGATCATCGGCACCCACCGCCTCCCCTTTCCGGCGCAATGCATCGTTGATCATTGAGGAAAAGAGAATAAGTGGAATTTTACGGTACGCCGGATCCTTCTTGACCCGCATGCAGAGGTGGTGCCCATCCATCCGCGGCATTTCAATGTCGGAAATGATGGCCAGTATCTTTTTATCCACCTCGCCTTTTCCGCGCAGTTCCTCAAGAAACTCGAAGGCCGCCTGGCCGTCCGGTTTTGGAATGACCTTGAACCCCGAACTCTGCAGGGTTTTCGTCAACTGCATGAGCACTACCCGGGAATCATCGACGACCAGGACCGATTTGTCGTATTTGTCCTCGATTTCCTGAACATCCTCCTCGCGGAGGTGAGACTTGACCACCATGCTCGGATCGATGGTGCCGACCAGACGCTCGAAATCAACCATCTGAATAATGAGATTGTCAACCTGACAGATACCGGTGATGCTCTGGCTGGATGCGATCAGATGGGGCGGGGGCGTGATCTGCGACCACGAAATGCGGTATACCTTGTCAACACCATGGGTAATAAAACCAAATGCCTTGCCGTTTAAATCGGCAACAATCACCACCCATTTTCGCTCACCCGGTTTCTGTTCTTCGGTCTGGTAGCCGAACCAGTCACAGAGATCAATGAGGGGGATGGTATGGTTGCGTAACAAAAAAACCCCCCTGACACAGGGGACGCTGTTTGCCACTCTGGTGATTTCCTCCGGATAGGCGACCAGTTCCCGAACCTTGGCAGCATTGATTCCATAGGTGTTTTTGTGGAGTTTACCGGTATCGGGGTCGAGCCATTCGAGATAAAAGGTAATGACCTCAAGTTCGTTGGTGCCGACCTCAAGCAGGATAGAACTTTTGGCTTGCTGGGTCATTGCGTTCTCCATGCTGATTACAGGAAAGCCCCGGCGTCGGGATACTCCCGGCTGCCGACGCACATCACCTTTCCCTTGCCTTGCTGCTGCCGGTCGCTCAGATCTGTCATGACGGCGGGCGATGGGAGCAGTGAAACCATTATAGAACATTTCGTTTTCAAAATACCAGCGACAAAATACGGATACTCGCCATGAAGCGGGGTCTTGTCTTCGCCTCCGTGCTGTGTTAAGTTCACCATACGAGCGTCATCGTGAGAGAAAACAGGCAGCCGTTCGCCATTCTCCAGCATCTCTTGGCAGGCGGATAATCGGTTTTCCGGGCGCTTGCGACGCCATCAACTTTGTCGGAATCGTCAAAAGCCACGATTCCGACGGTCCGTGTTTTGCGACTCATTGTTTTCACTTTCCCGCCCGCCATGGTTTGCGGGTTGTTACGAGACGATCAACTTTCATAAAAGGAGACTTTTCCATGCGGGAAAAAGTTCAGGATGCACTGGATCGGATCAGGCCGACCCTGCAGAAGGATGGGGGTGACGTGCTGTTGGTCGATGTACTGGAAAATGGCGTGGTCAAGGTACAGCTCACCGGGGCCTGCAAGGGGTGTCCCATGTCGCAACGCACCCTGAAGGAGGGAATTGAAAAATTTCTCAAATCAGAGGTAGCGGAAGTCAACGCGGTCGAGGCAATTTAGCTCACTCTTTTTACTTGTGATAACCGCTGCCGCTCTTGATGGAGTATGCGCGGTAAATCTGTTCCAACAACAGCAGCCGGGCCATCTCGTGGGTGAAGGTCATGGCCGAAAGGCTCAGTACCAGGTCCGCCCTGCGGACAACCGTTTCGGCAAGACCAAGCGGCCCACCGACAAGAAACGCGACAACCTGCCGACCCTGACTTTCCCAGTTAGTAAAAAGGGCGGCGAATTCCTCTGACGACAGAAAACGACCGGCTGGATCAAGGGCCACGACAAAAGCCGATTTCCCGCATTTTTCCAACAGGAGACGACCCTCACTCTCACGGATCTGCGCCGGTTCATGCCCCCCCTTTATTTCCCTGACCGTCTTGATTTCCAGCCTGGCATAATGGCTGATCCGTCCGGCAAAATCCTCGATCCCGGCCCTCAGGTATCCTTCTTTTGTCTTACCCGGGGAGATCACCTCAAGCCGCATCACCGATTTCCCGTTTTATCCAGCTCTGCAGAAAAAATCCGGCAGAACTCTTCGTATCCCAACGAGGCGTTGATCCCCGGGCAGGAAGCGCTGATCGCCAGGAAATTGGCGGAATCGGCTAGAATGCTCGGATGCAGCGGCCACTGACTGCAGCGCCAAGGCTTACCCGGATGAATCGTACAGCCGTTCTTAAAAAAAATACAGTGGCCATCGACAATCTTCATCTGCACGATTCCGTCGGTGACACACAGAAATTTTTCCACCACCTCGTGTTCCGGCATACCGAGATACTCTGTCATTCTTTGCAGGTCAGCCTTGTCCAGGGAGACGGTCGTCTCGCCCTGACAGCAATACCCGCACTGTTTGCAAGCAAAGATGTTTTCTTCCATTTTCCCGAATTCCCGCTCTTAAAAAAAAATCAGCAGCAGACAATCAAGCCCTGCCGATAATTTCACCAAAAATACTGATATCAATGCCGTGTTTGGCGGTGATCTTCTCCCACATCTGTTCCGGATCCGTTGCGAAAATATCCTCAAAGTCGGCAGGAAGGGTGAGCCAGCCATCAACGGAAAGCTCATTTTCAAGTTGACCGGGTGCCCAGCCGGAGTAACCGAGGCAGAAACGGTAGTGGTGCGGACCGCGTCCGGCGGCGATGTCGCGAAGGATCAAAGCGTCGCGGGACAGATGCACCTGACTGGTGATTGGAAAGCACTGTCTCGCCCGATAATCACTGGAGTGCAGGATAAATACCGCCTCGATCTCCACCGGACCACCAAAATAAAGTGATGGCAGCAGAATATCCGGAGTTGGCATGTCCATGCTCTCGTAAAGCGCCGCCAGCGAGACATCCTCGATGGGATCGTTCAGGACCAGACCCATGGCGCCATCTTCCGCAGTATGGCTGCACAGGTAGATCACCTTGCGGGCAAACCTGGGATCAGGCATCTGTGGCGTGGCGATGAGAAAATAACCGGTGAGGCTGTCCATAATCGGCACCGTTCATGCTTTGATGGCGTCGCAAAAGTCGACAACTGCTTCGTTGCTGTTACATTATCTTGTCACTGCGGCGCATCTGAGTACGCCTCATTTTTGACGATTTTTGCTTAAACATCCCCGAAATTGATTTTTCGCGAGATCATTATGCATCAATGAAAAGAATCCAGTACTGTGCAGCTTAGCAGAGCGTGCCGGAGTGTCAAGGAGATATCAGCAGGTGCCCGAAATAATGATGACAAACCCGTAAAAAGTCTTTTTTCACCACGGAGCGCACTGAGAACGCAGAGAAAACATCTTTAAATATAATCAGTTATCTCCGTGCGCTCTGCGGTCTCTGTGGTTAATTTTCACTTTTTACGAGACCATCAATGTGTCTTGGCTCAGCGTGAATTGGACTTTTGGTCCGTTTGTGATAAACCATCACGAACGGAGGGAAGTCCATGCGAAAAAAGCGTTACAATTACACCTCGGCGGAGAAAGTTTTTATCCTCAAGCGGC